>CANFKC010000055.1 GCA_947447265.1 Chitinophagaceae bacterium | reverse complement strand
GTGGAGCCGGCGGGAGTCGAACCCGCGTCCAAACATATGCCCAATAAGCTTTCTACATGTGTATTCCAGGATTGGTTTTCGGGATGTAGCCGGACCAGGACAAACCTACTCCACCCCTAGCTACTTTAGTTTTCGTCTGTGCGGCGCGGCAACACACAGCTTATCCTGTTATTGTTTGATTCGGCGGCGGGGACGACAACTGGCAGCCCTCCCGGCGGCTATAAAGGATGTCTAATCTCTGATTAGGCAGCCATGGCGTAAGAATATTCGCCTTATATGGTTTGAGTATTCTGATTTAAGTGCTAATTACACAACGCACTACATGCTTACATACCCTGCTCTATGCTGTCAAAACCGGTCGGCCCCGGTTTTTAGTTGGCAGTTTACAGTTGGTCCCGAAAGCCTTCGGGACAGTCCACGTATTATTGTGGCCTGCTGTTGCTTTGTATACTGCCTTCAAAGTACTGGGACAAAGGTACATCAAATCCGGTCCCTTTTCAATTGTGGTTTTCTATAAATATTTCTTAAAGAAAGCAACTAGCAATCTTCATCGTCGCAGGGCATCGCCGCTGACTCCAGTTCAATAGTGGAATGATGGATATTCAGGTGCTGCAATTCGTGTTTTACATGGTGCACCACTTTCATTTTCTCGTCAAAAGGGAGGGCTTCATTCAGTACAAGGTGTGCGGTAAGGGCGTTTTCAGTGGTGCTCATTGCCCATATATGCATGTGGTGCACGCTTTCTACGCCCTTTACTTTCATTATCCCTGCCTCAATAGCGTCTTTCTGCACATTGGGCGGAACGGCATCTAACGATAGCTTAAGGCTACCCGTAAGTAGCGACCACGTACCGAGCAGAATGGTGAGCAACACCACAATACTCACAGCGCCATCGAGCCAGTACCAACCCGTATAACTGATAATAACACCCGACACTACAACGCCCACTGAAACCAGCGCGTCGCTGAGCAGGTGCAGGTAAGCACTTTTGGTGTTCAGGTCATGGTCTTTATCGCGGAAGAAAAGAAAGGCGGATCCCGCATTAATTACAATACCTATGCCCGCAACCCAGGCCACAGTGCCGCCCTCTATCGGCCGGGGATGGAAGAAGCGGTGGAAAGATTCGTAGCCCAGTACTATAACCGTAGTAAGCAGTATTACCGCATTTATTAAAGCAGCAATTATAGTAGTTTTCTTATACCCATAAGTAAATGATTGCGTTGCCTTGATCTTCGCCAGCCGGAATGCTAATAAGGACAAAGCGAGGCTCGCCACATCGCCCAGATTGTGTCCGGCATCGCTGAGCAAGGCCATAGAGTGCGTGTACAGGCCCATTACTACCTGCACGGCAACGTAGGCACCGTTCAATATAATACCTGCAATAAATGCTTTGTTGGTTGCATTTGCTGCGCTTACTGTATGGTGGTGGTGACCAGCATGGTTATCGTCATGGCCATGGTCGTGCATAATGGGTGATTTGTATGCAAGGTACGATTTTTTGAAAGAGAGGTTTTTTTGGGGGGGGATGTGGCCGCCATATGGGATGCGCCGTAGGCGCTATCCTGTTTGTAGTAAAAAAGCCCCCATAGAAACAATGCCCTGTATGGGCTATCCCCACAAAAGATTGGACAGCCCCTCGGGGGCATCGTCAATTAGGTTACACAATTTCCTGCAAACAGGACAGCCCCGCCGGGCAGTGCCATTGACTTAAGAAAGATTTAAAGTGAAACTCCCACTCTGACTCGTCATCCTGAGCGAAGCTAAGGAACTTACACACAACGTTCTTGCACGACACAATTACTTACATAAAGATCCTTCGTATCTCAGGATGACAAAGCAAAAAAAACGACTTATTACCATTATAGCATTTCTGTTGCTTAAGTCGATAACAATGCCCCGCCGGGGCAATGCACAAACCCAAAAACATAAGTCAAATTGTCCCTTGGGTGCAACAAAAAAGAGCTGGCACATGTGCGCCAACTCTCTATGCAAATAAAGTTCTGTTTATACTAATTCACTTCTACATTACGGGTAGCTATCATGCCGTTATTGCCTTGTAATGTAATAACGTAAACGCCTTTTGCAATGCCCTGAAGTGGCATGGTAATTTGTTGTTGACCAGCTTTAAGTACGTAGTGCTGCTCGGCTACTTTTTTACCGGCCATGTCGTAAAGTTGCGTGGTAATAGGTTGCGCAATGTCCGCTTCTATCTTCATGTTTACCTGTCCGGATGCCGGGTTAGGGAAAACTGAGGTGAGCTTTACTCCATTGGCTACAGCAGTCACTTCCTGTACGCCCAGCCTGCAAAAATTTTTACGCGCAAAATATACTTTGGCGGAACTGCTTCTGCCATCGCTCCAGGTGGCGTAGGTCTGGCATTGAGCGCGCACGGAGCGGTTGTAATCGCCAAAGAAGAGTGGGCTGCTATCTACATTCGCTACCAGGCCAACATATCGGGTTGGTAGAGCAGAAGTGGTGGACAATGAGCCGAAAGTTGCTCCGTTGTCAGTAGAATTTAACTGGTAGTACCAGCTGGAATCAGCGCCATTAATTGCGGTAACCGATACGGTAACATTATTGCCTTCAGCGGCAACAGTCGGCATTAAGGTAATGTTGTTACCAAAGCGCTTATTCAAGGTGTCGGGCACACTCCAGGTATGGCCGCTGTCGGTTGAATGCGAATAGTAAGAGATAGCAGTTGTGCCCGGGAAATCGCTCCATACGATATGCACATTATTCCCGCTGCCGGTGCGGCCATCAACAGCCATATTTACGGCCGCGTTTTCACGATTATGGAACACATAGCTTGGTCCGGCCGGAAAGATAACCGAAGCGCCGGAAACCACTACGCTGGTTCCGAATGAAGCGCCACCGTCGGTCGAGGCCACGTGCCTTACCTGGCTGTTATCAATATCAGCAAAGCTCATGTGCAGTGTACCATTTTTATCTACCTCAACGTTGCCGAATTGTGTGTTGCCGGTATAAGCAGGTACTGCATTGCCAAAAGTATCAATACCCGGTACAAGGGTTTTAATGCCTTCGTAAGCCGGAATAGATGCAGGCGGGAAACACACAAAGCTGCAATACACATTGCCCTGATGTGCGCCACCGCTATTGTCAACCGCAAGCCATTCCCTGTCAGTAATACCGTCGTACATGGCAAGCGTATTATTTGTCGCAAGGTCAATAACACCGCGCCCTACAAAGTGTTTAGGCTTTACACTCCAGGTATGCCCCTTGTCATCAGAATATGCCCAGTTGAGCGTAAAAAAGCCGGTATCAAAACTTGAATTAACGGTAAGATATATCCATGCAAAGTAGAGCCGGCCGTTCTTGTCCCATGCAAAGGCAGGGTCGCCTCCACCAGCTGCTAGCTGGCCCGGGAAATCTGCGGTACAAATAGCATTGCTGTTAAAGCTACTTTGTGTCCATGACGAACCGCCGTTAGCAGAATAGTATATAGGAAACGCTAGTGCGCCACTTGGCGACTGCTGCATATAGCTGAGCACCAATTCGCTGCTGTCATTTGGGTTATAGGCCATCGAAACTTCGCCCTCGCCTGTAGTATTTGGTGCCGCTGACACGCGCTGGTCGTAGCCTGTTGTTTTTGCCGCTGCTGCGTTGCTCTCTTCTGCTTCTTCATGTTCCGGGTGAAACTTTTCTTTCATTATCCGTTGCAGTAAAGCCCTTTTGGTTTGCAGTTTTGCGTCTGTCATTTGTGCAAATGAAGCAGCGCCACTAAAAAGCAGTGCCGACATAGCGGCCAATGTAAAATGCCTGGTAGAGAATTTCATAAATATCTGATTTTCGGGTTTGGATGAGTGTGTTGATTATTTGTGTTTAGCAGAATCGGGAATGTGGAAGTTCTTTTCTTTGAGTGTGCGTTGCAGATTTTTTTGCTTTGTCGCAATTCTCTTTCGCTCCAATTCGGCTACGCTGGCAGTTGACTTTTTATACTTTCTGGCTTTTTTATGCGGGGCTGCAGCTTTTTGCTGCGGCGTTACGGGTATTTGTTTTACATTTTGCGCCAACGCATGGCCAGTAATAACTGATACCATTACGTAAATAAGATATTTCATAAAAAGCGGGATTTCTGCCATAAAAGTAGGTAAGTTCCACAATACTAATGCACTACCACCGTTAACGTATAAGTTAAATAATAATTGTAGTAGTTGGTTGCCTGAAGTAACCTATTTCTACAAACGGCAATAAATACTAATTTTGACCAATGCTGAAGTGGGCAAATAAAAACCCTGGTTATATACTTATACTGCTTATTGCCATTTCCTTTTTTTATGCGAATGGGTTAAAAATTATTGACTACCCACCAAGGTCTATCCACCAATGGCGCCAGAGCGATTGTTTGGCTTACGCAAAAAATTACTACCAGAAAGGCGACGGCTTTTTTTTGCCTTCCACTTATAATCTTGCGGGTAACGATGGAAGAGTGGTGAGCGAGTTTCCGATAATTTATTACCTGTCCGGCAAGCTGTTTAAGTTTTTTGGCGTACACTATTTTATACTGCGCGGGCTAACGTTTATGTGCTTTTTATTGGGGTTATATTATGTGTACCGCAGCATTAAATTGTTCATGCAGCCCTCGCTAGCGGTAATTTATCCCGTGCTGATACTGGCCAGTACGCCGTTTTATTATTACTATGCGCTTAATTACCTGCCTAATGTACCTGCTCTTAGTTTTTCGTTTGCCGGGGTATACTATTTACTGAGCTATGCAAGAACGCAAAAATATACCGAGCTAATTTATGCTACTTTGTTCTTGTTACTGGCAACAGCGCTAAAGCCGACCGATGGTGGTATATTATGGGCCGCATACCTGGGTGTTGCATTCTTCCAGGTACTGCAACGCAAAATTTCCCTCAAGGTTTTTTTGGGCAATCTGGCCTGTGCGGCAATTGTTATAGCAGGCATTTACTGGTGGTACCGGTTTGGGGTTGGCTACAATAACTGGAATGGTAATCACCAGAATCTGCAGTCGATATACCCTATATGGGATATGAGCAAGAAAGATGTGGACTGGGTATGGCAAAACAGGATACTCGACTTCTGGGCTACAGCTTACCAGCAGCGGCTGGTGTTGTACCTTTTGGTTGTATTTGTGGTGATATACCTGGTCCGGTTGCCAAAGCTTAATCCGACACTCAGGTTGCTCACTTTCATAAGTTTTTTAGGGACTATCGGGTACGATATACTCTGGTATAAAGCATTTTCTGACCACGATTATTACCAGATGGTGAATGTTATTCCGTGTCTGCTGCTGATGATAACAGTATTGGAATGGTATAGCAACAACATACTACCCCGGCTTAACAAATACACACAATCAGGTATTACCTGTGTGCTATTGGGTCTGGGGATGATAAGCGTTCACCATAACCGAAACATGCAACGCGAACGGTACACCAAGCCGGAATTCCAGTATGCCAATCCCGACATTTACGATGCCGAGCCTTTTCTTAGAAAACTAGGAATCCGCCCTAATGATGCCATAGTTTCGGTGCCCGATCCCAGCCCAAATATTACCCTTGCCGCATACGGTACCCAGGGCTATACGGAGTCGTTTAATGACGATCACTTCAACATCACGTATTTTAAAACTGCGGGTGCAAAATACCTCATTATTAATGATAGTACCTACATACACAAACCGCTTTACGCGCCTTATACTACAAAGCTACTCGGCAAGTTCAGGGGTAATTTGTTTGTGTATGATTTGAGGTAGAGCAGGGGAGTGTGATCAGTAAGTTTTTTTTGAATTGCCACGGTCTTCAGACCGTGGAAGTAGTTGGTTCCATGCGGCTTTAGCCAAAATATCAGCGAGTAAAATTTTGGCCAATGCCGTGAAGAGAGCCCATTAATCCACGGTCTGAAGACCGTGGCAATTAGTTTCAACTGGTAATATCGTTGGGACATTGCTTTAATTATGGGATTCCAAAGGGAAAGTAGAAAACTGGTCTTTGCGAACGTAGTGAAGCAATCTCACGAGTACTAGATTGTGTAAGAAGTACCCCTGTTGCTTTGAGGTTGCTTCTCCCGCAAAAAGGCGGGATCGCAAAGACCATTTAGTGCAAGAAGTTTGTTTTGATTAATGACCCTAAACGAATGCGGTCGCCACACCCTTTTCATTTTTTACTTTTCATTTTTAATTTACCCTAATGGCATTTAAAATGCTCGAAGGGTTCTTTGCAGTCTTCGCATTTGTAGAGGGCTTTGCAGGATGTTGGGCCGTACTGGCTTACTAATGCGGTGTTGTGCGAATTGCATCGCGGGCATTCCACATCATCGCTCTCAAACAAGCCTAATGCTGCAAAGGCTTTACGGTTGGGTGGGGCTATGCCGTATTCTTTTAGTTTACGTTTTCCGTCTTCTGTCATCCAGTCGGTGGTCCAGGCAGGGCTGAGTTGCGGCGCTATGGTAAGGTGTTGTATGCCATGGCCAGCCATCGCCATACGGATGCCGATAGCTATAACATCCATTGCCGGGCAACCGCTATAGGTAGGTGTAATTTTTATAGTAACAGATGTTTGTCCGTCAGTTTCGCTAACCGCAACATCACGTACAATACCCAGGTCGAGTATGGACAATACCGGCACTTCCGGGTCTTTAACGTCGGCCAGCCAATTGTATACTTGTTCTGTAGTTAGGGTGCTCATGGTATTTTTGTGTTCATTATGTGATTATTGAGCAATACGCTGCCATCAGTGAACCTGGAAATAATAATTGAAGCAGCAGGCTTGATCATTAATTCATCCATTGCTTCAAAATTACGATCCTGCAGATTCTCAACAGTACATTTTAAAAACTTTGTGTTTTGCGGCATGTTGAAGTACACATTTGTGCGTAGCCACAGCCCCTGGTTGTCGGTGCTTTCTTTGGCAAATGCCTCTTTCGATAGCAATATATGCCCCGCACTATCCAGTGCTTCCATCAATATTACCGGGCTTTTATAATCGGTTGAAGAGCATAGAAACCAGCAGGAGAATTCATATAGCTGTCCTGCGCTGGCTGGCAATACCGGCATATTGGCGATAATAGGGTTTGTTACCTCATTGAAGTTTAGGCTACCTGCTCCTGCAAGTGAAATTTTATGCGTCTTGCTATTAAAGTGGTTGGCATACCAACTGCCAACATTATTGCGCGTGCAGGTATCATTATCTTTTAGTGCAGACTCATGAGCATCAAAATATCCTGCAACTATATTTTCTTTTGCCAGCAGCCGTTCCGGCCAGCAAGCATATACCTTGCAGTTCTGGTACTCGCCAATGTAGTCGGCTGCTTCCAGCAACGAGTTTTCATCCGGACTTAAAGTGGCTACGTTTAATGTAATTAACAGTAATGGCTTCCTGTTAGCCATATCTTTCAGCGCAGGTTTAAACACATAAGGCCCTCCAACAATCTTCACCTGCTTAAACGCTACATCCCACGATGTGCGTGACATCATGCCATCCATCATGGGCAGATGCAATTGTATGCCTGCCTGTATGCCCATGGCAATACCCCATGCGCTAATGTTTTCATCATTACCCACCCATAATTTTTCTGAGCCAACTTCGAAAAATGGCAGCACAAGCGTAGACTGGAAATCTTCTTTCTTATAGTTATGCGCGTTCAGGAACTGTTCCCAGTTCATTTGCCCGGTCGAAACAAATGTGTCGTAGGCATGATAGCCTATTTCCAGCCTTTTGTGCGTGCGGCTAATGTAGCCGCTTGCCTCAAAACTCCATAAACCCAATGCTGCAAAGAGCACCGCATTTGCGGCTATCTTTTTGTTGGCAGCCATTAATGTAGTATGCCAGTTATAAATAGCTACAGAACCGTAAATGGTAATAACATAGTAGAATATCCAGCTGAAACGGCCCAGTGTGCGGAACTGTTTGAGCATAGATGCATAGTCGAGCAGCCACTCCATGTGCCAGGTGAAAGGAGCGCCCATGCCAAACAGCAAAGCCGTAAACGCAACAACCAACCATATTGGCTGGAAGCCCTGTTCATTCACCAGCAGGCTCTTTTCCTTCTTTACATACTTGTTGCGCAACCCTATTGCGACCGAACAAAAAACTGCTATAATAATGGCAAGCCCTAAATATATCCGGCCTTCTCCGCCTTCTGTTATTTCAGTTTGTTTAAAGTGCGCTGCAACCCATGCCCACACAGGCGAAGCGCCCGACTCCAGTATATCTTTGCTGGTGGTGCAATTTACAAGTATGCCGTAGGGTGTTGTTGGTCTGTCGGTTGCATGGTCGGTAAGTTTCATAACAATGCCGAACACTGCAAATACGGCTACCACACTCAGCAGCAGGGGCAGGGTATGCTTCAGTTTTGTAACAAGAGTTTCCTTGCGGGTAACAAAATAGCCAAAGGAATAGCAGCCGGCCCATACCAGCGAAACCGCCGCATAATAAGGGTGTAAAAATGTAGCGAGTGTGCCGAGTATAAAAATGTAGAGCACGTATTTAATTCGGGCGTCATGGTAATAGCGCGACGACCAATAAAACAGCATGGGCAATATACAGGCAACCGAAAGTGCATAATGCCCGGAGATACGAAACAATTGCGGGCTTAAAACGGTTATCAGTCCGGCAAAGCACATGGCTGCCAGGGGCGCTACTTTAAACCGTATGAGTATCTTAAAGCAATATATAATAGAAAGCACATAACTCAGCGCCACCATCCACCATATAATGGTTAGTGCGGTACCCATAGTAATGCGGTGCGATAAATAGCTCAGCGGAACGGATAACAAAGGCTGGCCATCGGTATAAACAATGTGCTCGCCATACGGGTAGTTCATCCCCTCGAACCAGACCCCTTTGCCATAAAGTACCTGGTAGAGATAGGTGTAGATGTTTTTACCGCCATCTGCGCCCAGTTCCGGCATCTCGTGCCAGGGTGCAGTAACTATATAAGAAAGGGTAAACGTAGTTAAAGCCAGTGCAAATAGCGTAACCAGCAACAGCCAACCTTTTTCGCTTATTTTATTCATGCGGCTTTTTAAACAGTAACCTTACAAAGTTGAGCATTTCGGGAAACAAAATACTATAATTCATTTTGCGGAAATGAACCTGCTCATTTAAAGTAACAGGTACAGGTTGAACTGTATACTTTTTTATTGCGAAGCAATTCCTGATAAACTCGAGGTCGAACAGGTAGCGGTTGATGGTAGTGGCAAGGAACAGCGGCTTTACATGGCTTCGGAATCCCTTAAGCCCGCATTGTGTATCGGTTACGGGCATTGCAAGAAAAGTGCGTATCATAAACTGCAGGCAGCGCGATATAAAGCGCCTTATTGCCGGCAGGTGGCTGTAATAGTTGTCATCCTTCACGCCAACGGCAACATCACAGTTGCCAGTATTCAGAGCCGTAAAAATGGCCTGCATGCTTTCCGTAGTATAAGGGAAGTCAATATCCGTATACATGATAATGTCTCCCGATGCTTTGGCCACCCCCTGCCTTATAGCATAGCCTTTGCCCTTGTTTTCTGGATAAGAAAGTTGTTGCAGTTGTGGAAGCTGTTGTTGCAACCATGCCGTTTGTTCACTGGTTACACCTGCGCTTATGCCGTCAAAAACAATAATTAATTCAGCTTGCGTACCTGCCTGCTTACAAAATGTGGTATATGCACTAACAATATTGCGCTCCCAGCCCTGTTGGGGATTATAACAGGGTAAAATAAGAGATAATACCATTAGCGGGTTAAAATTTGACTTCAATATGGATAACGAAAAAAAGCGCGGATTATTACCAGGCCATTCCCGGATAGACGCGTTGCATGAATTGCAGTTCGGTTAAAATATAACCCAGGTGTTCAGAATGGCGCCCTTCTTTACCGCCTTGTTGCATCCAGGTGCCTGCCGGTAATGTTATGGTAGCTTCATTGCAAACCGTGGTTATGCGCTCCATCCATTGCTGTTGTATCAGTTTAAGGTCTGGTGCCTGGCCTTGCTGTTGCATAGCTGTTTCGTAAGCAACCGGTGTAAACAATTCGCCGGTATACATCCACATTTCATCAATTGCCTTTTGCATTTTAGCATGGCTTTCGTCAGTGCCATCGCCAAGCCTTATTACCCATTCGCTGCTCCAACGCAGGTGATAAGTAACTTCTTTCAGCGATTTTTCAGCTATTGCAGCAAGGGTAGTATCTGTGCTCTTAGTTAATGCTGAAAAGTAGAAGTAATTGAACGCATCGAAAAACAGGCCACGGGCTACAGTATATGCCCAGTCAATATTTGGTTGCTCTACAAGCAATACGTTCTTAAAGTCCCATCCATCGCGCAGATAAGCAAGGTTGTCTTCATCAAGGCTGCTACCGGCATTGACCAGGTTTTGCAGCGATACTGATGTGAAAACTTCTTTCTTTTCTGCTTCCGGCATATTATTAAACAGTTCCGCGGCATACTGGTAAAGGCTACGCGCCCTGCCCAGGTGATCGAGTGCTGCATTGCTGAGGGCAATATCCTGCTCCAGTATCGGGCCATGGCCGCACCACTCGCTGAGGCGGTGGCCTATAATAATAGCATCATCAGCAAGGCGGAGAACGTATGGTAGAGTCATATTAATACAAAAATAAAAGTATGAAAGCGTACTACTGTTTTGTGGGCGCAAAAATAGGAAATGATAAGGGGATTATTGCATGTGGTGGTTTTATGGCCCCAAAGACGCTCGAGCAGGCAAATTTTGGCATAATATTTGCATTTGTGTGTTAAACTTTATTTTATGAGCAAATACCTGTTACTATCATCCCTTGTAGCAATTATTGTTTTTGGCAGTTGCAAACACTATTGCCACACGAATCCCTTCCCGGTGCTGAAGTTTACGAACTTTGACAGCAGTGACCTGAATACCATCATAATAACATCGCATAACACATCAGAGGGTGGACCAACCCTATTACCGGTTGAACGTGTGAATATATATACTTCACGTGCCAATGTTTATGGTCCGGATACCATGACTGTGTTACCCAAAGACAGTTCAGGCGCCTTCAGCATCCCACTCGATTTTAATACCGTTGCAACTATTTTCATCCCGTCTACAGGCCGAACCTACAACTTACGTGGTTATGCCATACAGCGTGAAAGTTGGGAAAGTGTAAACTGCACTAACGCCATGAACTACTATCTTAACGATACGCCGAACCACCAGGATATGCAACCCTATTCTAACGGCGAAGGAAAGATAATTATTAAGAAGTAATTGTGTTTTACCAAAGCATTCTGTCTGCGGATGTGGAGCGCATAAAAAAAGTAAACTATTCAAATAGCCACGTGGCTTTAGCCCGTGGATAAGGACAAACTGTCGTTCGGCTTTAGCCAAACTTCTTTGACGGGTTTTGGCTAAAACCGGACCACGTGATATAGTAGCTCAGTTGTAGGTTTCCCCTTACGCCCTAATGGCAATATGGGCTGGTTTGCAGTCTACATACAGTTATTTTCAAAGTCGATAAGCAAGCGCTTATCGAACCATATCTTGTTATTGTTGTCCCTGGCTTCTATTCTGTAAGTGCCGCTGAGGTCTTTTTTCGCGTTAAATTCAACCAGCACGGTTGTTCCTTTTTTGTCGGTTACCCAATCTGCGTTTATTTTTTTGTATACCTCGCCGTTAGCCTTGTATACGGTAACATACATGTGCCGGTAACCTTCGTTGGGCCAGCTGGCAGGCACTACTATCCGGTTGCCTGATTCCCTTATTACGGGTTGGCCGGGCTCAAAGCTGCAGGTGAGTAATGAAAAACTCTCGGGTATTGCTTTGTGTTTAAGCTTTGCAATGTAGTTGACAAATTTCTCTGATTGTGCCGGATTGTAAGTGCTGTATACCGAGCTCAGGCAATGCCCGTTCGTAAACATCCAGACAGCATGCTGAATAAGGTCGAAATTAATGTTTTCGGTACGGGCAAAAGAGAGGGTCTTTATCATGCTGGTATCACCCTGTTTCCAGAAGGTAAAATTCATATTGGGAGTCGGACACCGGGCGTAGCTTTTGCCGCAAAAATTATTCACTACCAGCTCTTCGGTGGCGCCAGGCGCCAGTACAACTTTCTCGCTACCCAGTGTTACCATGTTCTGGCAGGTGGTATCGTCCGGAACAAATATCAGCCCTGGATCAACATCCACACTCAGCTCTTTCTGTGTATTGTTGGTTATCCGGAAGGTAAGGTTGTGATGAAATTTCTTGCTGCCGAAAAACGTTTTCACACTCAGCTTCTTACTGGCCATTCCCTTTTTCAGGGTTATCCTATCCGCATTGGCATAAGCGGCGGAACAAAAACTAACTAAAAGCAATATTGTTGCAAACCGAATGTGTTGTACCATAAATGCGGGTAGTTTAGATATTAACTATCCCGAAGTTAACTATTTTTTGCATGTGGCGGGCAATACATGATTTTTTATTATTAGTTATTTGCCGCAGGTGCATTTATACTGTAGCAAACGGGATGCGGCATAAAGCCTTTCTTTATTGAAGCCTTCCAATGTCGCTTATTCGCTCCAATACTTTTTACCGTCCGCGGCAAAATACCCTACCTCTTCCCTGTCAGTGGTCGGCACTGCCTTTCCGCGCATGTTCTTCATCAGGTTATCATCATCGTCGATCATAGCATTATGCATGGCTTCCGTGCCTCCTTTTATAAGCAGCATATTCAGTTTAGCGCCGGAGCCGTCAATTGGTAAAAAAGATGCAGGATAAGTGAACATGAAACTGTACTTACCCATTGGTACTGCTGTGCTCAAATCGTTGGCGGACAACAAGGTCAGCTTTCTATCTTCGCTCATACACTGGAGCAATAGGGCAAGCCCGCCGCACTTTTCAACTGAGTTGCAGTGATAGGGCGTTTTTTGGGAGCTGCCATGAAGATCTTTAAATAAATAAGCGAATGCTGCCGGGTAACCTTCTGCCCTTGCCTGGCGTGGCAGATATTTTAATATATTTCCATTGCCAGTGAAACAATACTCATATGGCTGGTCGTCATTCACCTCAATACTGTCCAGTCTGCTGCCAAAAGTATCGCAGCGGTACAGTACAGCCACTTTTGGATTACGTGAGTTTTGGTAACCACTGTTGTCTGGTAAATACTTCAGCCCGAGCATATGGCCGCCAAAGGTACCCTCGGCAATGGCATCCAGGCCGGTCATCTTCAACCGGCGTAGCGTATGAAGGTCAATCTGGTATTTTTTGCCTGAAGCCTCGCCTATGGCCGTTCCATTACCTATAGTCAGCATCTTGTCATACAACGGCGGCACTATTTCCCTGAACATATTATCGACCAATCCCCACTTTCCGTTCTTTTTGAATGATATCCATTCCGATGACACAGAAGGAGTAAGGTCCTCATATTCTGAACTGATCATGTTGTAGTGCTCATCGTAAATAATGAATGGCTCCTTCAGGCTGTTGCGGAACGCATAATATGTGTTCCCAAATATCTTCGTGCGGCGGGCTGTTGTATCGTTATATTTCAGGTAAATCCTTCTCAGGAAATTCCATTTACGATAGTTAAGGTTAGAATCTGCTATGATCGCAATTACGACACCTTTATTGTTATAGATAATGTGATTGCCATCTTTACGTTCCTGGTAAATACCTTTCTCGTCACCCTGCGAAACCACAATCTTTGGCCGGTCTAAAATCTGCTCTGTTGCCATGTTGTAATAGAAATCCCGCTTTTCGGGGCCTATATCCAGTATATGATACAAATTGCTGTCCACAGCATCTATCTCCTGTGCGCTCCATATCTTTATATTGCCATTAAGGTCAGCCACCTGGAAAACGCTCTGGTGCTCCTTCATACTGTCGTGCGATTTCCTTGTCTTGATGTATCGCGGCGACAATGCATCCGGCCTGTACTCCCAGGTTCGCTCCGCGGATATCAGTACTTTTCCTGCATCGCTGATCAGGTCATCACCCATAGATTTGGTGCCCGCATAGCCAGTCTGCACATTCCGTACATCCACGCTTGGCTTGCCTGTAACCTTATTGGTGGTCACGGAAATGGTATCCCACCTGAATGTTGGTGTCACGCTTCTCTGCAGCACATAGTTGCCGGTTGCTTTGTGAATATAGAGCGCGTTGGGCGATGGATGATAGGGATATGCTTTGCCGTTGCAATCGAATAATTTGCCGGGTTCTTTCCCTTTCATGCAAAGCAGCAGATCTGGTTTTATAGAAATAATACTGTCAAAGACACATGGCTGAAGTACAGAATCTGCATCTATTTTATAGATGCCTAACCTGCCTTGTTTTTCGGTAATTGCCAGCGCACCATTGTTGCCTATAGCCAGAATGGTGCCGTCTATAGCCTTCTGTTTTTTATCCGGACTAATGATATAGGCGGAACAGGGAGTTTCCAACTTCCTCCAAAGCACTGCGCTACGGTATGGGTTCTGTGACCGGGCATCGTTTCCGCGAAAGCCTCCACTTTGCAAGGCCCCATGCTTTCGTTGCAGTATAAATAATTTGTCTCCCGAAAGGCGGGCCAGGTAATAGCAGGTGTCTATAAGGCGAGCTGTAACGTCAAAAATATTTATGGTGTGTTTGGCGCCTGGCTCAATAGTAAGAATATAGGGGTATGCATATTCCACACGATCATATTTGGCAGGAAGTACCATGGTGCCATTTTCGTCGCAAATGCCCCATTGGGTGCCCTTTTTATAGGGTAAAAGATACTTTCCTTTTCCCGCAGCACTAACGGAGGAAAGTATAAAACCAAGCACGCAAAGCATTATGAAATATCGGGTACGCATATTCTGTAATTTTTAAGAAGCTAAGGCGGCGATGATATAGACCAATTACCGATAGACAAAAGTAACTATTCTTTATATCGAACCTTAATCTCCTTTTAGCTACTAGTCTGTGTCGTTTCGATTTTGGCGGGTGAGATATTTCGTTAATTCATTATGCTTTAAGCGTAATGCCGGGCCTTCAACCATGTTCCTTTGACCATGTTCCATCCGCGCTTCTGATAATCTCCCTACAAAATCGCATCTTTACACCATGAATTGGGAGACATTATATTCCTCGCAACGAACGGGCAAGGCTATCAGGGCCAATAATGATGATGACGCCGTGCGTAACTCGTTTCAGCGCGATTATGACCGCATTATATTTTCATCGCCTTTCCGCCGTTTGCAGAATAAAACGCAGGTTTTCCCATTGCCGGGTTCAGTTTTTGTACATAACAGGCTTACCCATAGTCTGGAAGTAACCTCGGTGGGGCGTTCGCTGGGTAAAAATGTTGGTGAGCAGATCGCAGCAAAATATCCCGATAAAGGTGAAGAGTTTAAAGAGTTTTACAGGCACGAACTTGCGTCGGTAATTGCTTCAGCATGCCTGGCGCACGATATTGGCAACCCTCCGTTTGGCCATTCAGGCGAAGATGCCATACGCACCTTTTTCAAGAATCTGGAAGGCAAAACAAAAGACGTTATCAACGATGCCCTCACTGAAAACCAGCTGATGGACTTCACCCGTTTTGAGGGTAATTCTAACGCCTTCAGGGTACTTACGCATAATTATAACGAAAGTGAAAGTAGCTACAGGCTTACTTACCCTACGCTGGCGGCCATAGCTAAATACCCCTGCGCATCGGTAGCAGGTTTTGATAAGGCCACGGGTCTTATTGCTACAAAAAAATCTGGTTTTTTCGATTCTGAAATAGCCACCTACCGGCACATTGCTGAAACTTTGGGCATACCGCAGCAACCCGGTAGCGAACATGTCTATGCGCGCCACCCATTTGTCTACCTTACAGAAGCTGCTGACGATATCTGCTACCGGGTAATAGACCTTGAAGATGCCCACAGGCTGGGTATTGTAAGCCTAGAAACCTTTCAGTCGTTATTTCTGCCATTTTTCAGCGATGAAGGTGATGGTTACCGAACGCAGGCATATATACGCAGGAAAGTAGCCGCAATAAATGACGATAACCAGAAAGTACAATACATACGTGCCTTCTGGATCGGGTTTATGATTGAAAAGGTGGCCAATATATTCATGGAAAATGAAGAGGCGCTGTTAGCCGGTACATTACAGAAAGATCTGCTGAAATGCCTGCCCGAACAAGATTATGCGCTGATTGAAAAGATAAACGAATATTCGGTGAAGCACATTTATAACTACCGTTCGGTGGTTGAAATTGAGATTGCCGGTTACGATATTATAGGCGGTTTGCTCAAAGAATTTATACATGCCGTTTTGCACCCAACAGAAAGCCGTTCGGCTAAATTGCTGCAACTGGTTTCAAAACAATTTCCGCTAGAAAAAGACCCAACCAAGGCAGAAGGCGCAGTCTACCACAATATACAATCGATAGTCGATTTTATTTCGGGCATGACCGACCTTTACGCTATTGATCTTTACCGCAAAATAACCGGCATTACCATACCCGAACTAAAGTAATATGCACCCCAGGGAACTACGAATTGAAAACTTTACGTACCAGCTGTCTGATGAGCGCACAGCCAGGTACCCACTTCCGGAAAGGGATACATCAAAACTGCTGGTATACAGGGATGGTAGCATTTCTGAAACTGTTTATAAGCAAATTGCCGCTCAATTACCTGCCGGAAGCATGCTGGTTTTTAACCAGACGAAAGTGGTAATGGCAAGGCTGCAATTTGTGAAGCCTACCGGCGGCGCAATAGAGGTATTTTGCCTGGAGCCGCACTCCTCTTTCCCGGATATGCAGACTGCGATGCTGCAGAAGGGGCAGGTGTGGTGGAACTGCCTGGTGGGCAGCGCTAAAAAGTGGAAAGAGGGAATGGTACTGACGCTGGATAGCAGCGATGCCGCTTTCAAACTTTCGGCCACAATGGTGGCACGGCACCAGGGGTATTACACCATTCAGCTGGACTGGGACAATCCGGAACTTACCTTTGCCGAGGTGTTGCACAGTGCGGGAAAAGTGCCACTGCCGCCTTATATTGACCGTGAAGCTGATGTGAAAGACGAGGCTACCTACCAGACAATTTATGCAACCGACGAAGGTAGTGTTGCCGCTCCAACTGCGGGCCTGCACTTCACCGAAGCAATAATGGAAAGCCTTGCTGCAAAAAATATTCAAAGCAACTACGTTACCCTGCATGTGGGGGCGGGCACATTTAAGCCGGTAAAGGCCGAGACAATGGAGGAGCACGATATGCATGCAGAATGGATAGAAGTGACTGCTGCCGCCATAAGTGCATTAATTGCGCAGCAAGGCGATATTATTGCAGTGGGCACCACATCGCTGCGCACCATTGAAAGTCTGTACTGGATAGGCAACAAATTATTTCAGGGTATGGTTATTGATTGGGCTGGCATAGCTGTGCACCAATGGGACCCTTACGAGATAGAACAGACCTGCACCCGTGCAGAAGCATTTACTGCACTTCTAAATTATTTAACCACCAACGGCCTGGAAAAACTCATTACCCGCACACAAATACTTATTGCTCCGGGCTACCAATTCAGGGTTATTAATGGCCTCGTAACAAATTTTCACCAGCCACAGAGTACCTTATTATTATTGGTTTCGGCGCTTATTGGCGATAGCTGGCGTAAGGTGTATGATTATGCCCTTAATAATGGTTTTCGTTTTCTGAGCTATGGCGATGGTAGTTTATTATGGGCAAATAGCAGATAGCACGGCTTATTTATGCCCTGTAAACCCTTTAAAAGCAATGGTAAACAGCTTATTTCGGGTTTTGATTTTTTCTATTTGGTATTTTACGCACCATGTGCCACATTTTTTATAATATTGCAACTTAAACGGCAAATGAAAGGGCTGATTAGCGCTCACATTGCTATATTTACTTATCATATTCTTAATTATGCTAAAAAAGATGCCGGAAATAAAAATTAATCCTTTTTCGTTATCCTAAAAAGTATAATTTTGCAACAAAAATTTAAAAACACTATTTATGTCTGAAATTGCAAATCGCGTTAAGAAAATCATCGTGGATAAGCTCGGTGTTGATGAATCAGAAGTGACCACAGAAGCTAGTTTTACTAACGACCTGGGAGCTGATTCTCTCGATACAGTAGAATTGATCATGGAATTTGAAAAAGAATTCAATATCTCTATCCCCGATGAACAGGCTGAAACCATTACTACAGTGGGCCAGGCTGTCACTTACTTACAAGAGCACGTAAAGTAGTTTTACCCAACACAGAAAAGTAACTGAAAAAAGTCAGATGAATTTACCGTATAAGCGAGTAGTAGTTACGGGCCTCGGCGCCCTGACCCCATTAGGCAATACCATATCACAGTACTGGGAAGGGCTGGTTAATGGTGTTTCGGGCGCCGATTTCATTAAGCAATTTGATGTTACCAAATTCAAAACCAAATTCGCCTGCGAGTTAAAAGGCTTCAATGCTGAAGACTATTTTGACCGTAAGGAAGCCCGTAAACTGGATCGCTTCTCGCAATTAGCGCTTGTAGCAGCTGACGAAGCTGTGAAAAATGCTAACCTGCTCGATGAAAGCGTGAACAAGGATAGGGTTGGTGTAATCTGGGGTTCGGGTATCGGTGGTATGATCACCTTCATTGAAGAAATGAAAAACTTCAATTCCGGCGATGGTACTCCACGCTTTAATCCTTTCTTCATTCCTAAGCTTATATTAGATATCGCTCCAGGGCAGATATCTATGAAATATGGCTTCAGGGGGCCGAACTTTGCAACAGTTAGCGCCTGCGCCTCTTCAACCAATGCTATTATTGATGCACTCTTTTACATACGCATGGGCAAAGCCGATGCTATTGTTTGTGGTGGGTCTGAAGCTGTGGTTACAGAAGCGGGTATTGGTGGTTTCAATGCAATGAAGGCATTATCAGAGCGTAACGGCTCTCCTCAAACTGCCAGCCGTCCTTTCGATTTAGACAGGGATGGTTTTGTATTGGGTGAAGGTGCGGGTGCATTGGTAATAGAAGAATACGAACATGCTAAAAGGCGTGGCGCAAACATCATAATTGAATTGGCAGGCGGTGGCCTCAGTGCCGATGCTTACCACCTTACCGCTCCGCACCCTGAAGGGTTAGGCGCGTATAATGTTATGAAATCGGCATTGGAAGATGCCGGAATGAAGCCAGAAGACATTGACTACATTAATGTACACGGCACATCAACACCATTAGGCGATATCAGTGAAATTGCTGCGATACAGCGCATTTTTGGTGAACACGCTTACAAGGTGAACATCAGTTCAACAAAATCAATGACCGGCCACTTACTTGGTGCTGCTGGTGCCATTGAAGCTATTGCCAGTATTATGGCCTCAGTTAATGGAATAGTACCACCTACTATTAACCACTTTACTGATGATCCTTCTTTCGATCCCCGTTTGAATTTTACGTTCCACAAAGCACAGCACCGTACGGTTAATGCGGCTTTGAGCAACACTTTCGGTTTTGGCGGGCACAATGCTTCAGTTATCTTCAAAAAATTTGTAGATTAATTTGCGACCCCTTACTCGCATTCTGAACCTTTTTTCCTCTGATAAGGAGTTGTTATTACAATTGGAACACCTGTTGGGGTTTACACCCAAACATATAGCTTATTATAAGCTGGCTTTCATGCATCGCTCAAAACCCGATGAACCAACCGACAGCAATGAGCGGCTTGAGTTTTTAGGTGACGCCATCCTCGGCGCTATCATAGCCGAATATCTCTTTAAAAAATACCCTTACCAGTCTGAAGGTTACCTTACCGAATTACGTTCAAAAATTGTGCGGAGGGAAACCTTGAACAATGTAGCCATGCGTATGGGCCTGAACAAGATGGTACAGTATAACCAGAACGATAAAGGCCTAAGCCGCAGCCATATCTTCGGCAATGCGTTAGAGGCGCTTATAGGTGCTGTTTACCTCGACCAGGGTTTTGTAAAGACCCGTAAATTTATCCTCAACGAATTAGTGCGCTCTTATATCGACCTCGATACGATGGAAAGCACCGATACCAATTTCAAGAACCAGCTACTCACCTGGGCTCAAAAAAATAGCCGGGTACTCGTATTTGAAACACTGGACGAAAAGCTGGAAAACACCCGCAAATTATTCACTGTCGGTATTTTGTTAGATGGTGAAATTATCACCACTGGTACGGGATACAATAAAAAGGATGCAGGCCAGGTAGCCGCCCAGAAAGCACTTGAAATACTTAAAGCCTGATGCATTTTTTTTCAAAATTGTCTATTGCGCATTTTCCTCTTGATTGCTAATTCCCTAAATTGCAATTAAAATACCCAATATGGAAGAATCAATTTCCCTAACAGAATTTGAGAATAAGCAAGTAAGACGTTACTATGACGAGGAAAACTCCATCTGGTATTTCTCAATCGTTGATATTGTTGCAGCGCTAACGGAATCCGCCAACCCGACGGATTATTTAAAAAAACTGAGAAAGAGAGATGCTGAAATAGGTATTTACCTGGGGACAAATTGTCCCCAGGTAAATATGCTGACAAATGGAAAGCTGCGTAAAACTTTAGCCGGAACAATTCAGGATATTTTCAGACTAGTACAGTCTATTCCATCCCGTAAAGCTGAGCCATTCAAGATATGGTTGGCAAAGGTGGGTAACGAACGTATACAGGAGATAGCTGATCCGGCCCAAGGCCTTGAAAGGGCAAGGGACAATTGGAAGAAATTAGGACGAAGTGAAAAATGGATACAGCAGCGCATGACCGGGCAGGAAACCCGCAATAAACTTACTGACTACTGGAAAGAAGCAGGCATAAAAGAACAGGGGGAATTTGCCTTCTTAACCAACATAATACACCAGGAATGGGCTGGCTTAACCGTAAAAGAGCATAAGGAGTTAAAGTCGCTAAAGTCGCAAAACCTGCGCGATCATATGAACGAAGCCGAATTGATTTTTACTGCACTTGCAGAACTTTCAACAAGACAGATAGCCGAAACAGAGGAGGCAAGGGGCCTTGGTGCGAATGCAAAAGCTGGTAAAAAGGGCGGCGCAGTTGCCAAAAATGCCCGAAAGGAATTAGAGGAACAAACTGGCAAAAGTGTAATTACAGGTGAAAATTTCCTGCCGCCCTCAAAGGAGAAGAAGCAAATAGCGACTAAGGCAAAATAGTTTTTAATGCAACTGTAGTCTGTATTTGGATATTTTATTTGAACTAATAATTCGTTGAATTGCACTTTTGAAATGCCTGATACGGAGGTGCTGAGTTTCTCTATATTGGGTACAACAGATTTCTGCCTGCTTACGCCAAACCGTATAACACCTGAATTTTAACTTCGACTTCATCAATTTTTTCAGGCTGGTTTCGCTGAGTCCGTAAAGGTATTCCACCACGTCAAACGGCGCAGGGCTCTCCCATGCCAACTTAATTATCCGTGTTATTTCGCGTGCCGATAATCCATTTACTTTTTTAGGCGATACCTGACCCTCATCATCGTCAACAAGAAACTGGTACACCATTAGCGATGGTAGGTCGCTATACTCACAGATCAGATTTTCAGTAGCCATATCTCACATTATTTTTAGTTGTAACGTTCCAGTGAAAAACTTACGAGTGAAACGTTGCTACCGTTTTCTGTGTACTTACACCTATTCCAAAGTTTTTTAACTGCTAAGTGTTTCCGCCTAATAGTCTGCAAATTGTCATTCAAATATTTTTTAAGAAAAATGCCAAGAATTGCTGCCGTACTTACGTCTATTATAGTAGGCGCGCTTAACACCATTACCCGGCATTTATTTTTTGCCAATTATATGCCGGTACATTACAAGTATTTTTTTGGAAAGTTTTTTACATGCCGGGATACGGACTTTTTTACGCGCTGTACTATTTCCCTTTCGTGTCCCGGCATTATTGTTGTTAAGGTTGTACCCACTTTTTTCTTTTCCATCACACACTTAAATTGGGTCTATGAAAGCGAAAATTTTCATATTGCATTTGCTTTTGCTCGTGGCTATCGGTAGCGAAGCACAACAGGTCGCGAATCATCTGAAGGCAGATTCTTGCAGGGTAACAACAACCGATCTGCTGCGCTTAGTACCGAATATATTTCAAGGGTGTGCACACAACGATATTGCACCAAATGACAAACGTACTTCTGACACGCTTTTTATATTGCACTGTTGTTCAGCAACAGGAGATCTGTGTGCGCTCACAGCAGGATGCTATCTGATATTTGGGAGTATTACAGCCGAACAGATTGCCATAAAGCCTGTAACGAATGTTGCCGAACTAGCTACCTGGCAACCAGGCATGTACCAAAGCCGCAGGGGCGCGCCCTTAATTAACGATGGTGGCCGCGCTACTGCCAACCTTTATGTGGTTGATGGCATCAGGCTACAGGAAGGGCCCGACCCACAGTGGAATTCCCGCCACCTGCGCAATCCATACTAAGCATTTACACACATATTCATTGTCTGACCCGCTGCCTTTGCAGCCGGAGAGGGCTGCTATTACTCACACTAAAAACTAACGATTATGAAAGCACGCATTTTTATACTGCAGCTGTTGCTGTTAATTACTTTTCAAAACTATGCTCAGGAAATATTAGGTGTAGTAACAGACAAGAAAAAGGAACCTATTATTAATGCCACAGTAAAGGTGACTCAAGGGGGCGTACTTAAGGGCGGCGGTATAACCGACTACGATGGTAAATACTCCGTTAAGCCCCTTGATCCGGGTCTGTATGATGTAACAGTAAGCTATACTGGTATGCAGCCTAAAACTATTACAGGTGTAGTAGTTACTGCCGGGGACAGAACAGAAGTGAACGTTATGTTAGAGTTTGATGAAACGCATGTGTTTAAGAATGTCACCATAAAATCACACTGGCAGTGTTTTGGAGGAAATAGAAACAATAGGGTTATGACCGCGGCAGAGATAAAAGGAATACCTGTTAGTACTGACACCGCAAAAAAGCAAACTAAACCAACTGGCAAGGACAATAAAACCAATTAGGCAATAAACAGGTGGTAAATTAAATATGGCAGTGCCGGGGCTTTCATAGTTTTCCCCGGCGCTCCTTTTATTTTTAGGCAAATTTCAACTAAGTGATAATAGAATATATTTGTATTGCAAAGTTTGCATTTAGCAACACTCAGCAAATCAGGGGCGCCAACTCTGAACAAAACCATCGTTTTAAAAATAACCCTGAATATTTCATTAGTTTGCCTTAACATGGAAACAAAAATAAATTGGAGCCTACTAAAAATGGCAATGTTCTTTTTAGCCATTGCCGGAGGAGTTATTGCTCTATATTTTTACGGCCAGGATTTCAAGAAGAACCATAGTTTAACTGTGGGTAAGGTGCTCAGTTATGATGGAGGTGGAAGAGGTAATAACGGACCTGGGATTTATTATGTATATGAAGTAGATGGCTTGCCAATATACAGTTCAATGAGAAAAAGCAGAGTAAGTTATGGGCCGAAGGGTTTGGTGAACCACTATTTCCCTGTTGTATATAGGAAAGGGTTGCTTGGCTACCTAGACAATATACTAATTGCTCCGTATGACTTTGAATACTATGGTTATGCATTTCCCGATAGCCTGCGATGGGTTTTACCGTACCTTAACGGGCGTTAGTAGTTTAATTAACGATGATTGGAAGCACTAATGCCAGAGGTAATGCCGATGGCTGCCCTTACAACACCATTGAGGCGCATGGCCTCATTCGCTCAGAGCAATCAATACAGCTATAGTGAAAAGCAAACCATTACCAAGGCTAAATTCAATAAAACTGCCCTACTTTTGGTTACCCATGGAACCTAAAGTGCCTAAACAGATTTTTGCCCGGCAACAGGAAATTACTGCCAATTTCCTCAATGAAATTGATAAGCACCTGTTGGACCTTGTAGAAGGTCGCGCGGAAAAAATGTTTGAAATAAGTGACCTTGCCGAGGTATTGCACATACACCCCACCCACCTGAGCAATACCATAAAGCTCGCTACTGGCAAAGCCCCGTGCTTCTTTTTTGAAGACAAGATACTTACCCTGGCAAAGGCGATGCTGGAGAAGAACGACACTTCAATTGCACAGGTAGCCACTACGCTCACCTACGACCCATCTAACTTCACCAAGTTCTTCAAGAGCTTTACTCAACTGACGCCCAAACAATACCGGGAGCAACACCTGGCAGGGCTGGCAGCTGAAAAAACTGAAGCTGTCACCATTTAACCGGAAACACTCACCATTTTGGTAGCTGCTTACGACCGTAGCTTTGCATTATTCAAAATACCTTAAAACAACAACAAATAAATGGCACAAAACAAAATAGCGCTCGTAACAGGCGGCAGCCGCGGACTTGGCAGAAATATGGCGATTAAAATTGCCCAAAAAGGCATTGACGTAATCATAACTTACAATAGCCAGCAAGAAGAAGCGGCCGCTGTTGTAAAGGAAATTGAAAAGCAGGGGCAAAAGGCAGTTGCGTTGCAACTTAATGTAGCCGAAGTGAAAAACTTTGCACCCTTTATCACCCAGGTGGCTGCGGCGCTGAAAGATACCTTTCAGGCCGAAAAAATTGATTTCCTGATTAACAATGCGGGCACTGCTTTATACGCTCCGTTTGCCGAAACGACGGAGGAGCAATTAGATGCAATGGTAGCTATACATTTCAAAGCACCCTTCTTCCTTACCCAGCAGGTGCTGCCGCATATTGCTGATGGTGGCAGCATCATTAATATCTCTTCCGGCCTCACACGCCTATCTTACCCGGGTTCCAGCACCTATGCATCTATGAAGACAGCGATCGAAACCCTTACCCGCTACCAGGCCAAAGAACTCGGCGACAGGCGCATAAGGGTTAATGTTGTTGCACCGGGTGCTATTGAAACAGACTTTGGTGGCGGCAGGGTACGCGACAATAGAGATATCAACGACCATATAGCTTCGCTTACTGCACTGGGTCGTGTTGGTTTGCCTGATGATATTGGCGGTGTCGTTGCCTTTCTCTGCACAGAAGATGCCCGTTGGATCAACGCGCAGCGCATAGAAGTATCTGGCGGCCAGATGTTGTAGTGAGTGCTGCCGATTTAATGCCAATTAGACATTAAATCTGCACTAAATGGCTTGTAAAATTAACCACCTCCCCCGAATGAGCGCCGCTGAAGGAGCGGCGCTCATTCGGGTACTCCTCCTTCAAAAGGAGGAGAGTGTGTGAATAGCGCAAGGTGTTATTTTAATGTCTAATCTATCTAACTCATAAGTTAGACTCTGGTTTCTAGTTTTCCTACCTACTGGCAAACAGTATAAGTTACAATAGTTGCCCCAAGAAGTGTCACGCTTGCAAGAGTGGCACAACTATCATGAGGTAGCAAAAGTTATATTGTAAACTCGTGGGTGCGCTAAGCGTAAACTCCCCTCTTGCCAAAGAGGGGACGGTTTTCTGCTTGCAGAAAACCAGGGGTGATGGGGCAAAAACCAACACAACCAACTGCGACATAAAATACATCACCACCCGACGCAGTGCGAACATGCGCTAATAACACAGCGCATGTTAACTGCCCAAAAGCATCACCTTGTTCTTTGATGCCGATGATGATTCGGCAACCATTTTCTTATAGCTTTTGAATTGTTCCGCAGTGTAGATTCCTGCATTAATGCTGTAGGTGGAAGTCTTCATTAATGTTTTTCCATCCACTAGCGAGAAGTTCACCTGGTAGCTGCCGAACGGATGCGTTACGGATGTTTCTTTCATGGGCGTATTGGGCGCATAGGTGCCATTCAGCGCAATAATTACAGTATCCATTACAACAAAGCTGGAATGCAGCTGAAAGGGTTCTGTAGAGGTGTCAGCGCGCACTGCAGACAGCTTCGGTAAAGAGAGCATATTGCAGGATAGAATTAAGTTCTTGCCACTTCTTGTTATTTCAGCCGTTGCCTCAACACCTACGTCTTCAGTAAGATAGGGTATACCGCATTTCGCAAAATTATTGATGTTGGAACTGGTTACCTTGTAGCTGGAAAAAGTATATTTAGTCCCCAGACGTTGGCTGAGTGCGCTGCTCTCTACGTCAATTACCCGTGATTTTTCCTGGTCCCAGAAACCACCACGTTCCATTGAAAATATAGTGCCCGTAAGTACGTCTTTATCATTAATGGCCAGTGTTGCTTTACGGGCAAGTATGTTGGTTTCTTTGCCATAGACCGGGGTATGCACTACTATGCCGCCGTCAGGGGTATTCAGCAACACATTTCTATCAGCCGTAAACGAGGAAAGATAGCCGACGGGAAGGTCGTGCGAGGTACATTCCAGCCATATAGTGTCTTTGCCCTGTGGAACGCAAAGTATAACGTGGTTAAATACATTATACGGAAAGCGTTCGTCCATTTTTTTCGGTTCGTTTCTGCCGGCACCTACTATTGCGGCATACCCTGTTATGCCGGCTTCCTTCAGCATCGATTTCATGAAGTTGCTTAATGCCTTGCAGTCGCCATATTTTTTCTCACAAACAAAGGCCGCATCAAATGTTTGCCAGCCGCCAATGCCAAGCTGTATGCTCACATAGCGCGTGTTCTTTTGCAGGTATTGGTAGAGTACGGTTATCTTACTCAGGTTGCTGGTACAGGTGTCCGTCAGCTGGTGCACTACCTGCTTTACTTCCGGGCTTAGTACATCACGCTTTTCGTTCAGGTTGTAGAAAAAACGACCCATGTCTTTCCAGTTGGCCATGCTGCCCGCTTCCCCGAAAAGTACAAATGTATCTGCCGCTAAAATCAGCTCTGGCAGGCGGTCTTTATCATCTGTGCTGAGTTCATCGCCTTCGGTTATTGCCGGTACGTCGACCAGCTTTAGCGACAAAGTATTCAGTTTAGGGGTTTGTGCTAACTCCAGTTTTTCAGGTAACCCGAAAGTACGGTAACGGAAGGGGAACGATGCCGGATATTCAATGGTTATGTTGGCTTCTTCTGCCGAGCAATAGTGGTAGGGTAGCGGGTGCCACCTGCCCAGGCTTAGTGTTGAGTTATTGACGAGCTCTACCTCGTACTCTGTAGTGTATGGATAATTGTGTGTGTTAAAAGAGTGGCGTTTTATACGATAGTCATCAACAAAGCTGTTCCCGAAACCTGCGAAGTCCTGTATCTCTTTTTTCTTTACGGTTTTTACCAGCGATCCGCTTTTATCGTAGAGTGAACCTGATATATCTTTTATGGTGAGTTCCTTGCCATATCCCCTCACAAAATCGGCATCATTAACGCCTTTTTCATCAAGCACGGTTATTGCAATTTTTTCAACCAGGGTATATTCATCAGGGCCTGTTATGGTATACTTTGCATCGTTGAACCTTACAACGGCATGTGCATTTTTCAGCAGGTTAGCAGGTATGGTTGAAGCGGCATAGCTTCCTTCTTTTGCTTTACCCTGCAGGCTCAGCAGACTGCATAATAGTATAAATGCGGTGGTATTTTTCACGGAGTTTATTTTCGTTTGAGTTCTATTACTTTGTTTTCTTCTTTTATTATTTCGTCGTAATGCTTGCGGATGGCCTCTTTTTTAGTACTGCTGTATACCGTTTTATTATTGACGTTCGCCATGGCAATTTTTAGCAGGTGGGCATCAGCAAGATAAGTAACCATTTTACTGTATTCCATTTCTCCCTCTCCGGTACTTATTGATCTGCTCTTAGGGATATCACTGATCTCATAACCCGAAGGTATTTCAATGCTCAGCTGGTTAACGTCATTTACGCGGCAGGCGAATTCAATCGGGAATTCACGCGCGGCCGTAGTGAAGGGGTTAGACGAATGTGTCTTAATGTAGGAGGTGTTGATGAACCGGATCTTAGCATCAGCATCAACGTGGTTCTGGAAGGTTATCTTAACAACTATGTTAGTGTCAGGATTGTCTACATTTTCAAACGAAGATGCTCTAATTTTAGGGTCTTCCGCCATTTTAGCGATATACTTTTCAAAGTAACTGTTACGGTTAAATTTATCGCTTGTCATTTGCTGGCGCAGGTAGTGCGAATTGATCATACCAATCGTTCTGCAAATTTCTACATTTTCTGTAGAGTCGTTGGGGAAGGTGATCTTTACGGAGTTTACTGAACGGTCAACGATAAGTTGAGGGGTAAGGTCTATGGCATCTCCGGCCTCGGTTATAATTCGGGAATAGCCGTTGTAGCAGCTTACCGGTAGCATTCCGAATACATTATGCTTATTGCCTGCATCGAGTAATACATAGCTGCCATCATTGTCAATTGCCAAGGCGCAGGCAATATGGTTGAAGCTATTATGCATCGGGAATTTTTCGGTGGCCGATGGCCGGTCGAGTGTGCTAACCATAAGCAGGTATGCAGTGAGGCCGGATTTGTTCAGCATAGCGGCAAGCAGCGTATTGATGGCGGAAGCTGTGCCTTCCTTTTTCTCAAAAACTATTTCCGGATCTTTATCGTCAGCATCTGCTTTTTTATTAACAACAAAGTTGCTGCGCACATAGCTGTAAATATTTTTGGCAACCACAGTTCTGCTGGTATTGCCTGCTACCAATTTAGCCACTGTTTCGTTCAGGAAGTTATTAGGTCGACGAATGCTCTTCGCAATTTCGCTGTTCCACACGCGGGTGTTATAGGCATCCCACGTATTGCTGAAACGGGAGCTGGCATCAGTTTTTATACGGGAAAGTTGCAGGGTCAGCCGTTCAGTATGGTTTTTGAGGTTGAGCACAAAAGGTTCATTTTTTATGCCCTTCACATTTTTCCTGGCCCAGAAAGAATAGTTGTCACCATTTACGGAGCGGCTGTTTTTCAGGTAGTGGCAAAATTCGTCTTTCGATGCAATGGCGTCGTCTTCACTTTCAAATTCTTTCAGTACGGCCTTAACATGCATTACAGAAGTAAAGGTGAGCGTTGCCGGGTATGATATAGAAAACTGGGTGTACAACTTCGGGTCCTCATTCTGCATTCTCCATTCCGGGGAAAGATCGTTTATTGGCGAAACTATGCTGAGTGAATAGTCAATAATACTACCTTCCTTAACATCAGGCATAGTAAAGCTCACTTCCTTACGATTTTTAGCGACGTCAGTTTTATACAGGTCATCTTTAGGGAGGTCTGTCTGCTTCAGCTCACCACCTTCCAGGTTGTATGTTGTTCCCCTTATTTTTTTAATAGTTACATCGTTGCCGCTGGTGCGTAGTTTTATGTTCGCTTCCTTCAGCCCATCCTTCTTCATTATCCGCATCACTTGGTGTATTTCGCGCGTTTCTTTGGAAATGCCGGCGTCCACCAGTATATCTACATGCACGCTCTCATAGAGTATTACCACCTTCGCGCTGGTATCAATATCGAACTTTGCCAGGCGCAGGTAGTCTTTTATCTGGCTTTCATCGGGTTGTGCTATGCTGGCAAGGGGCAGGAGCATACATGCAAAAACCAGCCTTAACATGGAGTATTTCTTAAACAAGGTGTTTAAATTTAGCAAACAAATTAATAAAAAAATTTGAATAGTAGCTGTGCGATAAATCTTGCGGCAAATTATGTTCTCGCCGTTGTTGGTGTTCTCACCAACAACCATCGGGACGTATTCGTTTCTGCTAGTCCAAGCGTCTCGCTTGGTCTTACCAGTTGCAAGCGTCCCGCTTGCGAGCACCCATTTTATATTTACATACAGAAGCGGGACGCTTCAGCATGGTGGGACGAAGCGGGACCCTTCGACCGGTGTTGCGAATTAAACCCAGATTACGCATTAGACAAAACAAAAGGATACTCAAATTCTTTTGAGTAATTCCATAAGCCGGAGAACCAGGCTCGTCTTTTTTTGCTTAATGCAATTTTGAGGACAAGTTTTCCGTTGATTTTTTCAAAATAAGCACCTATGGCAAATG
>CANFKC010000054.1 GCA_947447265.1 Chitinophagaceae bacterium | reverse complement strand
TTGACTCAAAAACGCCATTCCGCCCCAGGGCGTAATCTCTTTACTGGTATAGCTTATGTCGAATTCCATCGGCTAATTTCTCTATTGCTACGCATTAGGATTTGAACCTCAATTTACTCATTTTAATCCTAATGCGTAATCTGGGATAAACAATATAAAGTTCAGCATGTTTTAGCCATGATTGGTTCACATAGGTTAATAAACAAAAAAGAATCTACTCACTACAAACTATCCTTTATGGAGGATCGCCTGTCGTACCCGGCTGAGCGATTGCGGTTTTATACCCAGGTAAGAAGCTATCAGGTATTGGGGAATCCGCTGGAGAAAATCCGGGTGCAGGGTTGAAAATTCACGATATCTGTGCTCCGCGTCTTCGCTATTGGTTTTTGCCAACCTATACTGCAGCGAAACGTATGCGTTTTGTATCAGTAACCGCATAAAGCGGTCTATAACAGGTATTTCATCACAAGCTTTCTGGAAATGTTCTTTACTCAGGGCAAGTACTCTTACCGGCTCCAGTGCCTCAATCGTATATACCGCCTTTCTGTCTGAGAAAAAGCCATACAGGTCTGATATCCAATAGTTTTCAAGCGCGAATTGTACGGCATGTGTTTCGCCGGTGCTATCTGTAATGTAGGAGTAACAGGAGCCTTCCAGTATGAAATAAATGTACTTAGACGACATCCCTTCTGCTACCAGGTATTCCTTCTTTTCAAACGCTTTTTCCTGCAGCAATGCCAGGAACGCGGCTATATCCTCCGGTTTGGGTGTTTTACCTACTGTACGTTCTATATTCGCCCTTAGCGATGCCGTCATTTGCTATTAATTTTCCTTGCCGCTACAAAACAAAAATGTATCAATAAACCGCTCTTTTCCTACTTTTATTCACCGATGGAAAACCAAGCAGTATACTACCAACACTTAGCTAAAGATAAACATTTACGCCCGCTACTGGAAACCATTATACCGAGGCCACTCAAAAGGCGAAAAAATGTTTGCTTGCGGTTATGTGCGTCCATTATGAGCCAGCAACTTTCAACAAAGGTAGCCGATGTTATTTTTCGTCGCTTCCTCGAACTGTATGGCGCAACCGAACCTACTCCGCAGCAAATAATTGATACCCCTCACGAAACATTGCGCGGCATCGGACTATCGAACGCCAAGGCCAATTATGTAAAAAATGTAGCGCAGTATTTTATTGAGTATAAGATAGATGATAAGATGCTGGCTAAAATGAACAATGATGAAGTAACTGCGTTACTTACACCTATAAAAGGCGTAGGCAAGTGGACGGTGGAAATGCTGTTAATGTTCACCCTGGGCAGAGAAGATGTTTTTGCTGTTGACGACCTGGGGATACAGCAGGGCATGATAAAAATATACAAACTCGACGTTACAGATAAGAAGGCCTTACGCGAAAAAATGCTGAAGATATCGGCCAAATGGTCGCCTTACCGCACCTATGCCTGTTTCTACCTCTGGGATTATAAAGACAAGAGGTAAAATTTCAAATTCCAAAATCCAAAGAGCTACTAACAAATAACAAAATCAAAATAACAAATTACAAGGTTCAAAAATCAAATAGAAATTAACCATTCATTATTAACCATTCATAAAAGACCATTCATAAAAGACCACTACAAAATATTAGGTGTTAGGCCAACAGCTTCGGTGCAGGAAATCAAAAAAGCGCATCGTAGCCTTGTTATGCAATACCATCCCGACCGCAACCCGGATGTACAATTTACATCGGCCCGCTTTATAGAGATACAAGAGGCATATCAGGTGCTGTCTGATGCCCGGCGCCGCGCGCAGTATGACGATGACCGCTGGCTTAATGGCATGGGCAGAAGGAACAGCCAACCTCAAACTATTAGCCCGGCCTGGTTGCTCGATATTGCAGTAAAACTCAATAAAAGCCTTGCGACGATGGATACGCACAGAATAAGCCATGGCGCACTTTCTCAATACATCATGCTACTGCTATCTGATGCGCATATTGATGTATTGCTGCAGCATAACGAAGCAGACAAAAACAGCGCAATTATAACTGAAGTAATAAAAGCAACCCGCTGGCTGGAAGCGCACTACCTGTCAGAAATCATCAATAAGTTACTAGTAATAGCACCCGTGGACGAGATGAAAGCCACTATCAGCAATTACCATGCAGAGCGGCAGCGCGGTGCCAAACGCGATAAATTATTCCCTTACATCGTTATACTCATCACTTTAGCGCTATGCGTAGTGATGTACTTTTATGGCAGTAAATAAACAATTCATTTGCATTTATTTATCAACCGCCAACTAACACCTGCGCATCTCCACTTTTGAACTGAGTACCGGAAAACGTACCTTTATCCTGATGTTTATAGAACCATTTAACGGGCGCAAAAAAGGCTGGATAGAAGTAATTTCAGGCTGCATGTTTTCAGGGAAAACAGAGGAACTGATACGCAGGCTGAAGCGCGTGCAGATTGCAGGGCGGAAGGCTGAAATATTTAAGCCGGCAATCGATGTCCGTTATGATGCCAATGACATTGTTTCACACGATTCCAGCCGCATCCGGTCTACACCGGTTGATAATCCGTACAACATCCTGCTTATGGTTTCCGACGTTGATGTTGTAGGCATTGATGAGGCTCAGTTTTTTGACCCGGGAATTGTAGAGGTAATCGAAAAACTGGCTCTTAAAGGTATACGCGTTATAGTTGCAGGGCTGGATATGGATTATTTGGGCAAACCTTTTGAGCCAATGCCGGCATTGCTTGCCCGTGCTGAATACATTACCAAGCTGCATGCCATTTGCCAGCAGTGTGGCGAAATCGCTAATTATTCCTACCGCATTCCTAAAATTGATGATCAGGTCCTACTGGGCGAAAAGAACATTTATGAGCCACGGTGCCGGAGTTGCTTCTACGAGGGCCAGAAATAAGCACCTATACATAAGATATTTACGAAAATTACGTTGTAGGTATTCAAAAAACGCTCCGTTACGATGAGAACTGCATTTACCTATCGCAAAGCTGAACCGGGCGATGCGCTCCGGCTCTCTGTTTTATACAAACAGGTATATATACAAACGTATGGCACCGTGGGCGTTTCTACTGAATTTGCCAATTTCATTACGAAGCAGTTTGCTGTTGAACGTATTGAAGGCGTTATAGCGAACCAACCAGACAATCTTTATGTTGCGGTCTACAAAGACAATCTTGTAGGCGTTGCAGAAATAGATTTCGATAAGCAATGCCCGTTGAACAACATAGTAGCACCAGAAATAAACAAGCTCTATGTGCTGGAATGGTTTACCGGCAAAGGCGTAGGGCACGGTCTGATGGCAGCAGCAGAAAGGATGCTGGCGTCAAAAGGCGCACCGCAGGTATGGCTTTGGGTGTATGTACTTAATACCAGGGCAATAGCTTTTTACGAGCGGCAGGGCTACGAATGGATCGGCAATGCATCCTTCCAGATGGAATTCAACAGCTATGAAAATAAGGTAATGCTAAAACAGTTGCAGCGAGAGATAAACTAACGCAAAGCTTACTTTAATGCATCGCTTATCGCCGCCGATATTTGCCGTTCCAGTTTCTTTATTTTAGGATGCATCTCATTTCCGGGGTCTTCAAAAAAGAAGTTGCCCGCATTATCTGCCACAAGGTCGTAACAGAATATCTCAGAACGGTTGATGCCATTTACCATGTTTGGAAACAAAATAGTAGCATTAAAAAATAGTTCGTCCGCAGCATTCATTTGCGGCTCTAATCTGCAATCAATAATCCCGTCGGGTGAATCTATGGCTAATTCAATGTCTTCGTGCATGGGGTGTTTAAACTTTTATGCTACATGTGTACGTCGCAACAATTCAATTGCCGACCAATTCAAAGAGCGAAAATATGCTTTCTATTTTAGGGCTCCTTGTTTATTTAGAGTCGGCGTCAACTAAGCTCTCTTGGACTGAATTTCAGCATACTTATTATAGCAACATTAGTAATATCAATATTTACAACGCCAAAGTTAAAAAACTCAAAACCTTGCGTTTCCAATTAATAGCTGAAATTATTAAAGTAACAAATTAGTAGGTTAGAAGCGTGGATTGCATTTCCATTTTTCGTAAATTTATAGTGTGAAAACAGAGGATAAATACTACCTGGATTTCGAGATTGATAAACTAACCCGCTCTATTGAGAATGCAATTTCCGGAGATAGTTTTCAGACTGAAACTACACTTTTAGCTAAAGCTGACTTAAAAACCGTTACGAAGAAAAACGGTTGGTCGTTCGATTGGAAATATGAATTGAACCAACCTGAGCGGGAAACATATAAGCTCACTATCGTGAACAATAGTTCGATTATTCAGGGTCTAGTCAGTTTACAAATAAATGAAGGCCATGTTTTTATGCACTTATTAGAGAGCGCACCGTTTAATAAAGGCAAAAACAAAGTTTATCTTGGTGTTCCCGGTAACCTCGTAGCTTTTGCATGCCGTTTATCATTTCAACGAGGTTTTGACGGGAATGTTTCATTCATTTCAAAAACACAGTTAATTAATCACTACATTGAAACTTTAGGAGCGATCCACTTTGGTGGTCGTCTGATGATTATAGAAACAAAGGCGGCCGCCAAATTAATTTATAGATATTTTAAAAATAATGAGGGATGAAAAATAAGAAAAGCACTGAACTTGATGTTGACTTTATTGGAGGTGCAGGCTCACTGACACCTGCTGAACTGGAAACAATTACTCAATACCTTGCAGAACAAAAAAGAAAAAAGCAAGCACCAGACTTAACGAAAAGAACAACCACGCAACGCAGCAAAAAATAGCAGCAGTCATTTAAACGCTAGTCGCACAATATATTAAGCATATCCCCACACAAAACGAAAACAGGCTACCATATCGGTAGCCTGTTTCTATTTTAAACTTTATACTTTCTACTAAATACTTTCTACTACTATGGGAAGATACCAAGCTCTTCGTAAGAAACACCAATTTTATTGATAGCCACGGTGAACGCTGCAGTACGCATGTCTACCTTGCCACCTAAGCCAACCCATGCATCACGAATTTCGTGGTAAGAGCTGATCATAGTGTCTTCCAAACCAGAATATACCAGATCAACTTCGTCAGGGCCATGTAACAAAACTTTACGTTCTACATCGCTTACGCTTTTGCCGGTAAGGTTCTCCACTGTATGAAGGATAGTACCGTATTGGTTTTCGCTGAAACGCTTGTCCATACGTCCGAAACGAACGTGGCTCAGGTTTTTCAACCACTCGAAGTAAGAAACGGTAACACCACCTGCGTTCAGGTACATGTCAGGGATGATCATTACACCCTTTGCACCTAATATTTCGTCAGCTTCTGGCGTTAAAGGTCCGTTAGCACCTTCACCAATAATTTTTGCCTGTATGCGGTCAGCATTGCTGCCGTTGATAACATTTTCTAATGCAGAAGGGATCAGGATGTCGCAAGGTTGCTCCATTGTTTCCGCGCTGTTCTTAAATTCTGTTGCACCAGCAAAACCAAGTATAGAACCTGTTGTTTTACGGTGTTCAACAACCTGGTACAGGTTAAGGCCTGCAGCGTTGTAGATACCACCTTCGTATTCAGCCAGACCAACGATGATAGCACCATTATCCTGGAAGAATTTAGCCGCATGGAAACCAACGTTACCTAAACCCTGAACGATTACTTTTTTGCCATGGATGCCGGTAGTTAAACCTAACTTGTCCATATCTTCTTTAACGCTCACTACTTCACGAATACCATAATAGATACCCAGGCCAGTAGCTTCGGTACGGCCACGAACACCACCTTGAGATACTGGTTTACCAGTAATACAAGCCATAGCATCAACTTCACCTGGCTTCATAGAAGCGTAAGTATCCACAATCCAGCTCATTTCGCGTGCACCAGTGCCATAATCAGGCGCAGGAACGTCGATACCAGGGCCAATGAAGTTTTTCTTCACGAGCTCTGAAGCATAACGGCGAGTGATCTTCTCCAATTCAAGCGGAGTATATTTCTTAGGATTGATCTTAATTCCACCTTTTGCACCGCCGAAAGGAACATTCACGATAGCGCATTTGTAGGTCATGAGTGATGCAAGTGCCATCACTTCATCCTGATTTACGTCCATGCTATAGCGGATACCACCTTTACAAGGCAATTTGTGATGCGAATGCTGCACACGGTAGGCTTCAATTACCTCTACACCATCTCCTATCCTAACCGGAAAATTCATACGGTAAACCGAATTACACGCCTTTATTTGCTCCAGGATACCAGCTTCAAAACGGGTATACTTTGCTGCTTTGTCAAAATTGCGCTCTACGCCCTGAAAAAAACTGTAGTGTGCCTCTTGTGTTGGGGTGGCAGTTACTTTTTCCACTTTGCTGTCGTTTAAGAATTAATGAATAAATTATTTATTTGTTTTTTCTAGCTTCGTAATCTTCCTGTCCAACATTAACAGGTACACGAAAATTCCCGCAAATATAGTAGCTAATACCGCAACCACAACATATATTTTACCATTTGAGCGCATAATATCGGCCATTTCTGTTTCCGCATGGCACAAACTGGTAGTAGTTAATAATATACAAAGCGTTGCCAGTAATCTTTTTGCTGTCATTCCGTTCTTTTTTATGATTTAAACAGGAAGTCATTATCCCTGTTAAACTGCACTAATTCAAGTCTTATTTTCAATGTTGCTATCCATGTACCCAACAGTATCCAACCTGCAACAGCCGGATAAAATACGAGACGCATGGTGTTATCCAGATCGTATTTTTTGAAGGCCGGGTTACCACCATTACCCGGGTGTAACGAGTCAACCATTCGTGGTATCACAAAGATGAGAGGTATCATCATTGCAAAGGCAAAAATGTTGTATACCGAACTAATCTTGCCGCGCTTTTCGTCATCTTTGATACCACCGCGTAAAATAGAGTATGCGAAATAGATCAGCATACACAGTGCTGTAGTCAATTGTTTCGGATCATTGCTCCAGGCCTCACCCCAGGTATATTGCGCCCATTCCATACCCGTAAGCATACCTAAAATGCTAAATAAGATACCGGTATTGGTAAGCTGCACCGCATAAACATCGTGGCGCAGGTCTCCGGAAACCAGGTGCTTAATTGAGTAGTAACATGCCCCGGAAAAAAGCGCTATCATGGTAAACCACATGGGAACGTGGAAATACAAATTCCTGATGCTTTCATTGGTAATATCCAGCCTTGGCACAGGTATAAGTATACCGGCAATAATGGCGATGCCAACAAAAAGAGTTCCAAGTATTTTCCACCACCAACTACGCAAGGATGTTTTAATTTTTTGCAAAAGTAGGGAAATAAATACATAATAATAAGGTGATTTATACAGGCAGTTCCACACTTTTCCCATTTCTGTAACCACCCTTCACATGAAAATCATGTAACTTCAATTGGGTAAAGTTATAACGTTAACTCCCGGAAAACAGCCAACTTTGCACTTTTTGTAACCGAAATATACAAAGCCATGCCTGTAACTGATAAGCTATTACGCAACCTGCTCATTGGCGCCCTGGCCGGCGGAGCTATATATGTATTACAACCTTTTTTAGTACCCGTAGCCTTTGGCTTTATGCTGGCGATGCTGCTTACTCCTATATGTACGTGGTTGGAGAAAAAAGGCATTGCAGCTTCTGTGGCTCCGGTTATCTGTGTTGTTTTATTTCTCGCATTTATAAGTGGCATCATTGCGTTATTGTGGTGGCAGGTAGCTGGCGTTGCAGAAGATGCAGACCAGATAGCCCTGCAGATTAATAAAATACCCAAAATGGCCCAGGATTACATCAGCCGGACGCTTGGTGTCTCTGCTGAGCGGCAACTGAACCTCCTGAAGGAACAGACCTCCGCGCTTACTTCAAAGGCAGGAGGCAAAATGGTGGTTGCCGCGGGTTCGATATTATCCATTTCGGGCAAGTTTTTACTCGTTACAATCTATACCTTCCTTTTTATTTTTTACCGGAAACACCTGGCCTCTTTCCTGCTAAAATTGGTGCCTGCACAAGAACAGCCAGTTGCTGAAAAAATAATGTCGTCATGCGGCGAAGTGGCACAGAAGTATATTGTGGGTTTGGGTATAATGATTGCGACGCTATGGGTAATGTACGGCATAGGGTTTTCTATTATTGGTATTAAGCACGCCTTGTTTTTCGCAATATTATGTGGCTTGCTGGAAACGGTTCCCTATGTTGGCAACCTGACCGGTTCGCTTCTAACGGCAGTATTGGCTTTTACTCAGGGTGGCACCAGTATGGCTTTGTGGGTGCTTGCGGTATACGGGATAGTACAATTTACACAAACCTACCTTTTAGAGCCGCTTATTGTAGGTGCCAAAGTAAGCATCAACCCACTCTTTACTATTATGGCTATCATTGCCGGGGAGATGCTATGGGGCATTCCCGGCATGGTGTTGGCAATTCCGATACTGGCGATATTTAAAATAATTTGCGATAATATTCCTTCGTTACGACCATATGGCTTCCTGGTAGGCGAAGTTAAATATCCCAACAAGCGTCATCAGAAATAGCTTGAAAAGCCCAATTGAAATCCGGCTGTTTTTATTGGTGGATTGCCTAATACGTCCGTTTTCCAGCTATACCTGTAATTGAGGCGCACTACTGTTTGTGAAGTTGGCCTCCAGCTTAAAGCAGGCACAACAGCCAGTAAATGGTCAGCGATATTGCCACCGGTTACTTCAAACTTCCCTACATTCCAATCTACGTATTCTACCCTGCATGCGGCGTTGACTACCGATTTTTCAAAACCCATTAGGCTCCTTTTATAAACAGGTTGAACGAAATCAATAAAGCCACCACGCTGTTTATTTGCGTACTGCTGCGTATATGTTGCGGGCACGTCGACACTTATCCATGCCCATTCACCGGTAATGGCTGTATTTAGTTTCGGTAGGGTTGTATTCATATCAAGTGCCATCACATCTACCCTACGCCTGGCGTCTAATACGACTCCTTCATCCTGAAATTTATTATAAATTCCGCCCATGTATGAAAGTCCGACTTCAGCAATGCGCTTGTTACGGATAGCCGCTTTTGCAGTTATTAAGGGTACGCCGTTGAAGCTCTCCTCAAATCGTGCTGGATTTTGTTTTGCCGCAGGCAGAAAGGTTTTTCCCTCCCTGTTATCTATAATTCTATCGTCAAAGCCATTGGTTACATAAGCCTCATAAGCAAAGACCCAGCTATCCTGGTATTTTTTGCCATAAACGCCAAAACCAACATTACTCCAGGTATCGGGCAACAGCTGTGTTGCGGAAATGGGGCGGTCAACAAATTCCCATTTGGGTCCATCATGATTCTGGTTAAATGCGCCTATCGGGTTCAGTACAATACCGCCACGAATATTAAATAGCGGATGCACCTCCATATCTAATGCAGCATATTCCAAACTTATCTCTTTCGCGCCATCTTCAAACTCTATCTCTGATAAAAACTTGATGCGCTTGTAAACGGTTGACGCAACAAAAAGACTCATCCTCCGCATCTGGAACTGGTGCCCCTCGGTTACGCCATTCGTGCCCAGGTGCTGCCAGTTAGCCTCAACATAGCCCCCTAATGCAACTGGCAATTTCGCCACTGAAAGGAACGGACGATTATACACGGCATTCATATTGAGCGCGTTGGCTGCCGCATCTTTCGGTTTTCGACGCAGCAGTGTACTGTCTATTTGCGCCATTGCGGCTGCCGCAAGTAATGTAAATGGGAGTACAAGGAATAGTTTTTTCATTATGCGTTTTTTCTCAGATCAATGAATAAACGGCCACCATCGATGGTAACGGGGAAGCTGCGCAGATCTTCCGTGGCCGGCGATTGCAGTACCTTCCCGAGTTTATTAAATTCACTGCCATGCGCAGCACAAGTAAGCGTATCTCCTGATACCTGCAACTCCGCTCCCTGGTGGGTGCAACGCATGAGCAACGCACTATACTGGTTGGCCGCTATGTAATAAACACATATCGGGAATTGCAGGTCGTCATGCCTAACAATTACATATTGCCGATTACCCCTTTTGGCATTTTCAAACTCTTTTATGTCAATGGTTATGCCGTCATTGCTCAACTGTCCGTTCACATATTTTACCGATACGCAACTTTCAAGAAGGGTGCTGAGCAACCCGATACTTGTGCAGGCAAGACAACCTGCTTTTATAAATGTTTTGCGGTCCATTGACTTAAAGGCTTTCTAAAAATGTAATTAACTGTTGCTTTTCTTTTGCAGTTAGTGCATTATACTTATTGCGACTGCCTAAAGCCTCGCCCCCGTGCAGGAGTATGGCTTCTTCAATAGTATTAGCCCGACCATCATGGAGCAGGTAGTATACCCCACCCTGCGAATTCTTTGATAAACCCAATCCCCATAATGCGGGTGTACGCCACTCGCTCGTTTTGGCATTCCCTTCTGTATATCCATCATCCAGACCCGCGCCCATATCGTGCAAAAGAAGGTCGGTATACGGGTAAAATGTTTTATAGTTGAGCGCCGCAACCGGAGACGCGCCCGTCTTTAATTCCGACACATGGCATTTACCGCAACCGGCTTGCAGGAATAAAGCCTTGCCGTTTACAACATCGGCACTATTTGCATTCCTCTGGATGGGTGCTTTAAGCGTTTTAAGATAGAATACCACATCTAATAACGTTTGGTTACTGATTTCCGGGTCTATAGCCTGGCCGCTGTAAGTATCAAACGGTTCGTAGGTTGATGTGATGCCCATATCCTGGTTGTAAGCGGCAGCTGTTTGTTGCACCAGGTCGTAAGCGCCCGACTTTTTACCAAATCGCCCGATATGGTGTCCGTTTTTATTGATGCTGCCGACACGAGGAACCACATAACTTTTCAAGGTGATCCAGTTTGGCACGCCGCTAATGCCATCGCCATCTGCGTCATCGGGGTCTGACATTGCAATTATGTCTTCATCAGTTACCGCATCAATAAAACCCATGCCTGTATTTGCCGGCGGTGTAAATTTCGAAAATGGTGCTCCGGCAGGTATGTGCTCCGGATCAAAACCAGGTAGCGCTCTGTTCTGCAACTGGGGGGCACCGCTGGCCAAAAATGTATTGCCCAGACTATCGCTCTGCCCAAAGCGGGTAAGCGTGGTAAACGGATGCCCCTTACCATCGCCTGCATGGCAGCTGCCGCAGGATGCGGACACAAAAAGGGGCCCTAAGCCTGTTTCTTTTGTAAATACCTGGTCGTTAAATGCCGCATCGCCCCTCAAAAACTGTTGTGCCTGGCTGGCAGTTAAACCCTCAACCGGGCCGTCAAGCATCTGGCTGTCTGCTGGCAGGCTGGGTTCCGTTTTCCGGCATGAGATAACCGTAATAAACACTGTTATAACAATAATAAATAGCCGATTCATGTTTTATTTTAAAGTGCGAAGATAAAAATAAAATTAGCCATACCTAATTTTATTTTATTTGCAAGGCAAATTTAAGCAGGGTATATTAGAAGTGTTTTGAGCTTGGTCGGCGTTTAAAGTAGTTAGTCGATAGTATTTGCTAGAGAGCGTTGATGTGTTTGTTATTCGCCGGTCGGAGACCGGAAACCGTCGCTGACGTAGCTATAAGCTACGCCGAACGGAGCTACCGGCTGCTTAGATACGGCAGTTACAAACTGCTTCATTTCCGTGGACACGAGTAACATTGGCACAAGCTGCCGCCCCATACTCGCGCCAGTGTTAAATCATGGCCATCATAAAAATCAGGTTAAAATGCTACCTGTCCAGCAGCATTGCAGCATTGCAGAAGTTCAGACAATTGTTTTCCGAAAATGAATACGCCCAGTGGCTGTTGATGGAAAACACCAACAAAGGCGAAAACACACACTCACAACAAAAGAAATCCCGGTTGCCATAAGCAACCGGGATAAAATAACTGGGCTTTGTTTAAAAAAATGGGCTTTTAGAGTTTTGTAATTTTCATGGTTACATTGTTGTTTGCATTGTCGTTAATCAACAACAAATAATTCCCTGCCGGAATGTTCTTAACGTCTAATTTTAATGATGGGCTGTTAGCTTGCCATTCACCAATCATTTGCCCTGCCATATTTACTAAAGCAATTTTATGCCATTGTTCCTTTCCGAAAACTACATTAAGTTCATTAGAAGCTGGATTAGGATACACTTCTGCTACCGCATTTTCAGCTGTAACTGGTACGTCGAGTCCGGTAAAATGGTTCATTAATCGCAGCACGTAAATGTTTAAGTTTGCTGGAATGGAGGTTCTTGCTGTGTGAAAAGTATCAAAAGCAATGTTGTTGGTATATTGGCCCACCAGGGTTATTGCTCCTGTTGCCTGGTCAAGTGCTAATGCCCCGGTACACAGATGTAGGTTTATATTCTGATCGGTATGTCCGCCGGCACTTGTATTTTGCTTTAGCCAGATTGCGTTACCGGTAGCTTTGTTCAGCTTGGCAACGAATGTGTTACCACCGGGTGTATAGGGTACTATCATTCCTCCAATGGTATCATTTGCATAGGTGTAGCCTGTAACATACGGATCGTCATTAGGATCTAACACAAGGCTGGTAACGGTTTCACTATCCCTGCCAAATGTATCAATCCACACCTTGCTGCCTGTGTTGGTATATTTAGCGATAAACCCTTCCTGGAAAACAGTACTCGGAGCAACGAAGTTAACAATCATACTTCCTCCGATATACACATTCCCCAGCCTATCAGCTTTAATAGTATTACCTATATTACCAGCTCCGTTATTACCTCCGCCAAAAACATTTGCAGCCATTCTTGATTGAGCGAAAATGCGATTACCGGCTGAGTCAAGTTTACCCCAGATCATATTTGTACAGCCATAGGGACCAACCTGATGGGTAGTATCTGCGCCGAACGACACATTTGTTGTCATATTGCCCGTGAAATAAATATTACCTGGTGTGTCGGTTGTGATGTCGCTTATCTGGCAGATACTTGAAGATAATCCAAACTTAGCCCAGTCAAGAGATCCCCCGGGAGTATATTTCGCGATGAACAAATTTGAACCTGTATGCGCAGCACTAACGCCTGAAACATTTATGTCAGCCACCCAATACCCACCTATGATCAGATACCCCCACTTATCAACGGTAACAGACCATGTTTCAGCCAAAGAACTGCTTGCAATTAATTTGGCCCAAAGGAACGTGCCATTATGGTCAAATTTAGCAAGGTAGCCATTACTATTTGCGCCAGAAGACGACTTCACCAATGAATCGGTGGGAGAAAAATATATTGCTGTACTTGTAAAGTTTCCTGCAACATAAATATTATCAGCAGCGTCAACCGCAGTGCGGCCGGCAAGGCAATGGCCATCGCCTACCATTTTTTTAGCCCAAACTATATTGCCGGTTGTATCGTACTTTATAAGAAAACCGTTATAATAATGCGGGTCAATACTGGTCAGTATCGTTCCACTAAAATTGGCAGTATCGTAAAAAACGCCGGAAACTATACTGTTATGGGAGTTATCGATAGTAACGCCATAGGTATGGCAATAGCTCTTCAGATCTCCGCCCTTCTTGAGCCACGCAACCGGTTGTGCAATTGATGCACCATAAATAAACAACGAAAGAAAAAGTGCCAGTAATCTCATAAAACAAAATTTAGTGGGTGAACGTAACTTATTAAATGTCAACAACCAGTAAGACAGTTAATAATTTTCAATTAGTGGGGTGATTTCAGAAATAAATAACAAATTAAATTTACCCTAATTAAAAAATCATACTCCTGTAGCATGACACCGGTCTTAAAATGATAAGAAAAGCAGAACATTATATTGCACTTTTCTCCTAACTATTCATTATCTTACAAGATAATGCGTACCCGTCTGCCCATACTGCAAATTGCCATCATACCCATCCGGTTCTTCACGATATTGGCTGGATTTCTTTTTTGTTCACCCGCAGCAAAAGCCCAGGACACTGCATGGGTGGCCTGTGGCGACATGCGCTTCTTACGTAAAGAAATTCCGAACGGACGGTTTGACTGGGATTTCCGTGAAGGAGTACCAGATGGCTACTATTGTCTATACCTTGATAGTGTTTTCATGGGTAGCCGACTGGTAGCGGCACTCAGAGAGCCGTACAGTGAAGTAACCATCAGGAACGGCAAAAAGGAAGGCATAGAAAGGCTACATCGTGGCAACCATGATTTGCTCACTATTCCATGGAAATCAGGAAAAAGAGAAGGCATTGCCACTCATATTAACTACCGTGGGGAAATAAAGGAGCGCTATACCTACCACAACAATGAACTAAACGGTCGTTATGAAAGATATGCCGATGGTGTGCTTTTCATGACAGGCTCGTTCAAAAACGGATTCTGTGATGGTGTCTGGACTATTTATCGTTCTTTCGGCAAAGAGAAAAATGCTGTCAAGACTTCCATTCTTGCTAAGTATCGCTTTGTAAATGGGATAATAAGACTGACAGATGTATGGGACATAAACGGCCGCCAATTACTCAGGAATGAGAAAACTCTTTTGGGCGATAGTCTCTCAGAAACAGGTTTAAGCTCAGATGGATTTCAAAATGGCAGGCTCATTGATAGGTTTGAAGATGGTAAGTTGGCTTCGGAGGAGGTGTTCAAACAGGGTCGTCTGGTCAGCGTAAAGAAATTCGACCCGGATGGTAAGCCCATTATTGAAGCCAGCTATATTTACACGAGGCAATCGAAGGTAGATACGGAGATAACAACAAAGTCTTCTTTTTGCTTTCAGCCACTTCCTCTTCACAATGAAGTGTCGCGTACCGATACCCCAATCAGGAACGGAAGTTACGTTAAGTATTATTTCAGAACTGGAAAGGTTCTTTGTGAGGGTGATTTCGATAGCGGGCGCGTAAAAGGGAAGTGGACTTGTTACTATGACCGAGGCGAACCGAAAACGACCGTTGATGGAGAAAGTAATGTATGGCAACATTATGACCGGCGTGGAAAAGTTACCTCAGACGCAAAAGTTGAATACTATTCTACACTCTCAGGATACAGTTGGCATAGTGGTAATTCGCTTGGTGATAGTGTGTTTGTTTTAGATAGGTATGTACGTAGAGAATACGATTATTTCTATTTCAAGGCGAGCGGAGAACTCGAATGTACAGGATGTAATTGCAGGGGTAGCGGCTATATGCCTGAACATTGTTACTACAGTTTGATAGCAGATACACTTACAGCTAAGCAGTGCGGGACCAGCTACTCTTACAAAATTACCTATGCGGACGATTTCAGGGTGAGTATGACATTGGTAAAAAGAGGAACCAATTAATAGCCTCAATCCGAAAATCCATTCTATGTATACACGGCAAATTTCGGCATGCTGATTTCAAAGCAAAGCGTTCGGATGAGTTACAAGGAAGGCGCTACGTCAACTATATCTATGCCGATTTTTTAAGTTCAAATGGCATTTGTACACACTGTCTGACAGGGTGCAAATGAAGGTCTTTTTTTGACTACGCGATTACACTTTCTAGTTTTCTACTACCAGCATGTCCACTGCGCTTCCATGCGGGGTAGCGACTACAACTGAATATATACCCGACTTCAGCGCACTGGCATCTATTTGCAAATGGCCATTACTGTTGGTGCTATATTCCCTTATTTGCTCACCAGTCACATTCAATATCGTCACTTTTGCTGTTTCGGTAATGGTAGCAGCAAGCGCAAGGGTAAAGCAGCGGGATGCAGGATTCGGGAATACCGACAAAGTTATCTTTGCGTCTGCTCCAGGCTTGTTCGGGCCGTCAATTCCGAGCGTAGAACAGCATTCAATTTTCCTGATACGCTGGTTAGGGATAACGTCGGAGAAATAAATGCGCCCTGCCCCATCGACACCAATACCAAATGACCAGGATATCAGTGCTGCGGAAGCCATGCCGCCATCTCCGCTAAAACCCGGCACCCCTGTGCCGGTAACAGTACCAATAAAACCGTATCTGTTCACCATACGGATACGGGAGTGGGACTCGGTGAAATATACGTTTCCACTATCATCAACAGCAATCCGCCTTGGTGTATCTATCTTTGCCAGCGTAGCCGCACCGCCATCGCCACTATAACCTGCAACACCTATGCCGGCGAAAGTGGTAACGATACCGGAAGTACTTATTGCACGGATGCGGTTATTACCATAGTCAGCAATATAAATGACGCCTGCCTTGTCGACAGCAACATCTTCTATTCCGCTGAACCGGGCCGCGGTGGCGGGTCCACCATCTCCTCCGTATCCCCATGTAGCAGCACTTCCGGCAATTGTAGTTATTATACCCGTTGTTGCTACTTTGCACAACCGGTTATTGTCAGCCGCAAAATATACTGCTCCAGCTTTATCTACACACAACCCCAGCGGGCCATCAATTTGCGCGGAGGTGGCAGGGCCACCGTCGCCTGTATAACCCGAAAAGCCCGTTCCGGCTATGGTGTAAATTGTATCTCTGGTTATCTTCCTTATGCGCATGTTCTGTTCGTCGCTGAAGTAAACATTACCCCTGGTGTCAACTGCAACATCCACAGGACCATTCAAATTTGCTAAAGTTGCAGGGATACCGTCTCCATTATAGCCGATAGTATCTGTTCCCCCAATAGTTATAATATTGCCGTTCAAATCAATTTTCCTGATGCGGGAATTGCCACGATCAGCAATATATACCGTTACCGGAGAGTCAGCAGCAACCCCATAAGGAAAGCAAACCTTTGCTGAAGTTGCCCGGATATGGTCGCCATTATAACCTGAAACACCAGTGCCGGCAATGGTGCTTATAATTTGTGCATGTGCAACTATGCCGCACCATAGCATTGTAAAACAAATGAGCAATAGCTTCTTTTTCACAAGGAATAACTTTAGAACATGAAGATAGTGCTTTGCCATATACTCTCCGCAGAATACCCCTCTTGCTTCAGCAAGATATTTATTAAACATCTGCACATACCCGCTTTGATGTAAATCAGGTAAAGGAAACGCAGGCAATAAATCTATGCTGGTGGCATAACCCCATTTATTTACCTAATTTCGCCACATAAAATAACATTATTTGAGTAGCTCTGTATTTCTATTTACGCCACCATTCACCCAATTGAATACGCCCTACCCTGCTACGGCGTACCTGAAAGGTTTTTTGAATACCCGTGGCATCACAAGCTTCCAGGCGGATTTGGGTATTGAGGTTACATTGGCATTGTTTTCGAAAAAAGGCCTTACGCAACTGTTTGAAGAAATCAGCTACAAAAGCTTTGAACCTACTGAAAATATAACCCGCATCATTTCTTTAAAGGAGGATTACATTGCAACCATCGATGCTGTTATTGGTTTTTTGCAAAGCAAAAACCCAACGTTAGGACACCTGATCTGTAAGCGCGATTTTCTACCCGAAGCATCGCGCTTTGCGCAACTTGATGACCTGAATTGGGCCTTTGGCGCCATGGGCATACAGGATAAGGCCAAGCACCTGGCTACCATGTACCTGGAAGACCTCAGTGACCTGATAATGGAATGCCTGGACCCTCACTTTGGGTTCAGCCGTTATGCCGAAAGGCTGGGCAGATCGGCCAACAGCTTTGATGAATTATATACCTCTTTGCACCAGGACCTCAGCTATGTTGACCGCCTTTTAATAAATGCATTGTCTGAGCGCATGGCAGCCGTTCAGCCTGTGCTGGTATGTATTTCGGTGCCTTTCCCCGGCAATTTGTTTGCCGCGTTCCGCTGTGCGCAATGGCTGAAGCAACACTACCCTGTCGTTAAGGTGGCCATGGGTGGCGGTTTCCCGAATACAGAGCTCCGCTCTTTATCTGATGCACGGGTATTTGAGTTTTTCGATTTCATTACCCTTGATGATGGTGAGGCACCTGTAGAAAACCTGGTAAAGTTTATTGAGGGCAAAATTGAAGAAGAATCACTGAAACGCACCTTCATTGCCAGAGATGGCAAAGTGATTTATATAGACAATAAAAGCTGCACCGATTACAAACAAGGCCAGGTAGGCACGCCCGACTACAGCGACCTGCTACTGGATAAATACATATCAGCAATAGAGGTTACCAACCCCATGCACAGCCTATGGAGTGACGGCAGATGGAACAAACTTACCATGGCGCATGGCTGCTATTGGGGCAAATGCACGTTCTGCGATATTTCACTGGATTATATAAGGCTGTATGAACCCATTACCGCAGCATTGCTTTGCGACAGAATGGAGGAAATAATAGCCCAAACCGGCCAAACTGGCTTCCACTTTGTTGATGAAGCTGCGCCACCTGCATTAATGAAGGCGCTGGCACTGGAAATCATTAAACGTAAGCTGGTGGTAAGCTGGTGGACCAATATCCGGTTTGAGAAAAGCTTTACCCGCGACCTGTGTTTCCTGCTTAAGGCTTCCGGCTGCATCGGCGTGTCTGGAGGCCTCGAAGTGGCTTCTGACCGTTTGCTGGAACTGATACAAAAAGGCATAACAGTAGCCCAGGTAGCAAGGGTGAATAAACACTTTACTGAAGCAGGCATAATGGTGCACGCTTACCTGATGTATGGCTTCCCTACACAAACCGCGCAGGAAACAATTGATTCGCTGGAAATGGTGCGGCAGATGTTTGAAACGGGGATATTGCAATCGGGCTTCTGGCACCAGTTTGCCATGACGGCGCATAGCCCGGTTGGCCTGAACCCCGAAAAATACAAGGTAAAGAAGGTAGCTGACCTGGTGGGGACATTTGCCAATAACGATATTGTACATACCGACCCTACCGGTGCAGACCATGAAACCTTCAGCGATGGCCTTAAAAAATCGCTTTTCAACTTTATGCACGGCGCATGCCTCGATTATCCGCTGCAAAAATGGTTCGAGGTAAAAGTACCTAAAACAACAGTGCAACCCGGCTATATAAAAAGCATTCTTGACGAAGGCGAACTCTATAGCGGGAGGCCAAATGACAAAATAGTTTTTCTGGGCAAACAACCCGCAATAAGCTTTTACACCAAATCGAAAAAGGGCAATACCCGGGAAATGGCTTCGCTCACCTTCCAAAGCAAAAGGGAAACAGTAGAAATAAAAGTAGACAAAGAGCAAGGCACATGGCTGGCTGCATTACTGCCTCAACTTTGCCCGGATAATGCAAAAACACTTACCCTTCAGGAAGTTGCAGCAAGCTACGAGGCCGCAGGGCTAGAAGATTTTGAACTGTTCTGGGATAATAAACCCGTTAACGGCCTGTATAAGTTTGGCTTACTGATGCTGTAGCGCACACACGAGATAAATTGTGAGTTGGAGTTTCACGCAAAGGCGCAAAGGCGCTAAGACGCAATGACCGTGCGGCTATTCAAGATTTAAGAGGCGCAACGCGCATATGCCACTACTTGAACTTCATAAATCGGGATAAATCTCGTTCGCTTAATGTCTTCTTTGCTAACTCTTGGCGCTCTCTGGGTAAAAATCAGCATGCAGAAATTTGGTATCTCATCTGTATAGCTCAACATCAACTTAGGCTTATGCCTACGGTTACTACGGTCCAATGCGTGCCGGTTGCGGGATCGATAGTTTCGGCAAAATCAAAACGGAGCTGGCGGTTCTGTATTATACTCACCTGCTGTATGCGCTTGCGTATATTTTCAAGCCCGAATGACTGATGCCCATCGCTTGCCGTCTTTTGCGATGCGGTGATACCGATGCCATTGTCTTTAACTTCTATAATCAGAAAGTTGTCTTTTTCAAAAATGTGTATCTGTATAAAACTATCCACTGACTTGCGCGGAAAGAGACCATGTTTAATGGAGTTTTCTACCAACGGCTGTATCAGCAGCGGCGGAATTTTAACTTCAGTCAGATCCACCTTTTCATCGACAATAACTTCATAATTCAGATGCTCTTTAAAACGCAGTTTTTCCAATTTAAGATAGTTCACTACCAGGTCCATTTCTTCCCGAATAGTTATTTGTTCCAGCGAAATATTGTGCATATTCTGCCGTATAAGGTTCGAGAAAATACGCAAATATTCATTGGCTGCCCGCTTCTCGTCTTTATTAATAAGGCTCTGTACGTTATTGAGCGTATTAAAAATAAAGTGCGGGTTCATTAAAGCGTTCAGCGCTTTGTATTCTGACTTAAGAAACCGGATCTCCTTTTTAAACTCTTTATCGCGCTTGCGCAGTTCCATTTTAATACGGTACCGCACGGTAAAAAATACCAATACTATAATACCCAGTGTGCATAAGGTAATAAACCACCACGTTGCCCAAATAGGCTTTTCAATTACCAATATAAAGCTGATGGGCTCGCAAAAACCGCCCGATACTGTTCTTGCTTTCACCTTTATTACATAAGTCCCATAGTCAGGATTGGCCAGTTCTATTTCACTGAGGTTGGTATAGCGCCAGTTATCAACGTCGGTACCGGAAATAGAGTAAGCATAGGTTACACCCGAGCTATTAAAAGAAATAGGGAGGTAAGAAACCGAGATGTGTTTTGCGCGGTTATAACTGACGGTCATAACATCGGCGATCGGCAGATTCAGGCGGTCGGTTTTTAGCCTGTTAAAGAACAGCTTGGGCAATTCGGGTTTGGTAAGCACGCTGGCAATACCCATTTTTATTACGGAACCTTTCCTGAAAAAGAAACAGTTTTTGCCGTCAGAACAAATATCTTCCGCAATTAATGGCACCAAAGGGTTTTCAACAACCGTTATAGATTGCCTTGTTTCAGCGGCCGATTTACCTAGCTCAATTACCCGGTACAAATTGTTGGTACTCATAAGCACATGGGTAGCATCAAGGCTAAAGAATCTGTCCCACACACAATTCTGGTTTCTTACCGAATCAATTTCAATTTTACCATCAATATCTTTACAGATCAACAATTGATTGCCATGTGTATAGCCAATTAAATAATCGCCGAAAAAACAGAAATATTTGAGCTGCAGCGAGCCGAACTGTTTCTGGGCAACCGGCTTGCCTTCAATTATTTTATACATCTCCTTCTCCGATGCAAACCAAACTCCCCGCCCGGGGTTTTCCGCAATATTAAATAAGCGCTCGCTTAATATCGACTGCCTTATAACAGTCTCATCAACGAAGGGAGTCGGGTCAGAAAATGATCCAATCATGAAGTTGGAGGGAGCTACTTGCGCCAGGTAGTCTGGCCGCTCAAAAATTATTTTACCATCGTGCATCAGCAATGTACTGATATTGTAAGCCCGCGGGGCATTAAACAATTTTACTGCAGCGTGCGCACTCTTTAAATTGTCAATAACTAATTTCTGCGCTCCATTAATACCGAAAAAACGCAGACTAGAATCTATGAGAAAAGCAGCCCTATAGGAATCATCGGGCACGCTGATTTTTTTTGCCCCCGCATAACTCAGAAAATCAAAAACAGAATTAAAGGCCCCGGCCTGATATTTGTAAATATTGTAATTGCCCGAGGCAAAATACAATTCATCTTTATGCAAGTGGGTATATTTAATTTCGCCGGTATAGACATTATCATATACATGGTCATCAAGCTGATTATCCATAAAAAATATACCGTTATTCAAAGTACAGAACCAAAAATCGCCTGTACTGCTTTGCGTTACCCCATTCACTTTATTGCCCCTCAGTGTGCGGATATTGTCGTTAATAACAACCCCATCGGCTGTGCAACTGAAGGTATTCCCTTCCTTATCAAAGTAATGGCCGTACACGTGCTGCTTTAATAAATCAGGATTCGCAAACTGCTTTACTACATGAAGATTAGAATCATAGAGATGATTAGCATCAAAAAAATATTCCACATCGCCAACAAAAAGCCACAAGGGGACACCCACAAATTTTGGTATAGCAAACGACGTATCTATCTTAAAACCAGCGCCGTAGTTATAAATATCAACCGCAGCAGTCGGTGTTACAATGCTGTACGCCCCGTCTTTTAACTTCTTTTTTAAAAGTATGGAGTTTCTGTCGTACGCCTTATCTCCAAGTATATCAAGGCTATAAGGTTCTATTTTGCTGCCCTTGATATTGATAAATTTTGAACGATCGAAAAAATAGATAGACACACTGTTATCACTTTCTACACTAATGTTCCTGATGTAAGAAGATTTGAATGGCAGCTTAAGCCAGGGCGTATTTTCGGCATTATGAAAAATACCATCTTTATAGTAACACAATTCGCCATTGTAGGAAGCCAGCCATAGCCGGTGGTCGCGGTCTTCCTTAAAGAAAAATATTTCATTATCGGGCAGGCCATTATCGGTAGTGAACACCTCGAAATTAATACCGTTATAACGGGCGATACCATGCTTGGTGGCAACCCAAAGAAAGCCATAGCTATCGTAATGGAGATTATAGACAATATTGCTGGGCAAACCATTGTCTTTGGTGAAATGCCGCATGGGGTACTGCTGCCCCCGGCTTTGCGGACCCAATACAATAAACAGGCATACAATAAGGTACTGCAGGTATTTGATCACCGTTTAATTTTAGTCACTGTTGAATTTGTGCTCCTTTAAAAAATCAATAAACCCTGCAAACCTACGCCTGCTTACCGGCAATTGTGTTTTAGTATTATTAATCACTACCCCACACGAATCGTCATTTACTATCTTCTGTATGTGCATGCAGTTGATAAGGTATGACTTGTGTATGCGAAAGAACATATTGCCGGGCAACATGGCTTCATATTCGTAAATGGAATTGCTCACGGTCATTTCTACATTATCGTTCTTCTTCCTGAAGCAAAACAAGCTGTAGCTCCCCGACCCTTCAACATAGAAAATGTCTTTGAAATCGACCATTTCAATATTATTTATCCCTTTCAGGGCCAGCTTCTGTTGCTTTTCTTTATTGCTGATTTGCTTCAGTACATCGAGCTGGTAGTCTTTTGTCATTGCAAAATTCCGCAACTCTATTTTTTCTTTCAGTTTATAAACGGCGTCCGTAAGTTCGTCTATGCTGATGGGTTTCAGAATATAATCGACCGCGCTCAGCTTAAACGCCTGTATGGCAAACTGGTCGTAAGCGGTAACAAAAATTATTTCGAAATCGAAATGGTTTATTCTCTGCAAAAACTGGAAGGCGTTTTCGCCGGGCATTTCAATATCCAGGAAAACAGCATCGGGCTTCAATTCCCTGATCATTTTTTCAGCCTGGGTAGTATCATTAGCAACGCCTAAAATATTGACCTCTGACTCTACATAATCATGCAGCATATTCGCAAGATTATCACATGCTTCTATCTCATCATCAACAATTAAAACATTTATACTAATTCGCTTTCCCACAATAGCAATATTTAAGTAAATAAATAAAGTTTCAAACTGAAAGTTAAAGATAAGGAACGTTGCTGAAATAAGCCCCACATTTACATGGGTTCTTTTCAGCTTTTTCTATATCAAAAAATCTTAAATAAGGTTGCTATTTTTACCAATGGCACTTTGAAAAAACAAATAGCGACCAGTCGCAACGCATGCGACTTTTTTGGCGCACACACTGCCATGAACAGTTTCCTTCAGAGAAAAAGAAAAAAACCGGTGTTTTAGAAGAATTTCATACCAGTTTATACTAAGTTTGCAGTATGGCAGACTTGGAAATAACACAGGACGATCTATTCGATTTAGGTTTTGAACCATTTGTTACTGAAAATAAAAAATCTATGGATTATGAACATCCTGAGCTGGGCATTAGGCTATGGAAGGGTGTTTCCAACCCGGACCCTGCTTTTCGCTTCTGGAAAATGGGCTATGGCAAGGATAAAGTTCAGTTCGAATCGCTGGAACAACTTAAAGACTATATGGAAAGGGTTGCAGCCAGCAAATAACCTTTCCTACTAAATATTTGCCTCAGGGCACTATAAAAGCATAATGGCCAGTTAACAGCTTCAACACTGTTAACTGGCCATTTAGGTTCAGCAGTTTAATAGGCGTAATCAGCCAGATATTCATATTTTGGGGTAAGCTTGCCGCCTGTGCAAATAGTAGCCCTGTTCAGAATATCGCTTTGCGGTTTTAGGAGTTCAGGCAAAATATACTTTTTAAAGTGCACCCCGAAGTATTCTGATGCATCGCAAGGCAATTCATTTGGCAGGTTATCAACAGCCATAATATCAATGATCTCGGCCGTATTTTTGTAAGGCTCATCCATAAGGAGTGTTGCCCTGTTCACCCCATAAACCGGGTTGGCAATGGTCGATGAATCAAGGTTTAACGGTACAGAACCATCCACATCGCAGGTTATATCTGAAACTACGCTTATCCTCCAGTCGTTACGTTTCACCTGCTCTTTTTCAAACAGCCTCGGGATACGCTTTTCCCAGTATATGCCGTTCATCAACATATCAGTCTGGTTCAGGTAATTTGAAAACAGGCATTTATAGGCTTCCGGGTTGGCATGAAAGTCATCGCGGTGAAACATATCATTGTCTTTACGTGCATACAGGTTAGCACCCTTCAGGTGCGTAAAAACGGGGTATTCATATTCGTGGGTAAGGTAATCGTTCGGCTCTACTGATTCAATATCCAGTTGCGTTAATACCTCCAGCACACCGCTGGCTACTTTGCCGGACCCTGTAACCACAATTTTAATGTTTGGGATAGTTACCTGCTCATAAGCCGCAATCAGTTCTTTAAAACTGCGTACCTGGTGTGCCGCCGGCAGTTGGTACAGTCCATGCTTTTTACCATAGGTAAGTAAGCCATTGTGCGCGCCAACTATACCGGCATAAAAACCAAAGCCGAGTATACGCTGCTCATCAGAATGGGTGAGGCATTCATAGTCTATCATGGTAATTTGCTTCGCTATCAGGGCCTGCATCAGCTTCTGGTTGTATGGCTGCTTTTTCTTGGTATGCGAAAAGAAGCAGTAGGTTTTGCCCGGAATTAAACTATCGACCGGCACCTCTTTTACGCCCAGCAGCACATCGCAGCCCGACATATCGTCGCTGATGGCGATGCCTGCGGCAATATATTCCGCATCAGTAAAACACCTTGTAGGCGAGGTTTCAACAGTAATTGTGATATCAGGATTGGTATCTTGTATTTTCCTGCATTGCGCCGGTGTGAGTGGCACACGGTTATCAGGCAAAGTCTTTCTTTCTCTTATCAGTCCTATTCGGAGCATCTTTAGTATTTTTGCCGCCAAAGATACAATTTCCGCACTGTATAGGTGTTGCAACCTGTATAAGTGTGCGACACCTGCAAACGGCATACCATCATAAACAATACCATGGAAAACTATTTCGATTTTTATACGCTGCCTGTTTCCTTTCACCCTGATGCTGCAACGGTAAAGGCGACTTTTTACGAACGCAGCAAAACCTACCACCCAGACCGCTACGCGCAGGGCGACAGCAGTAAAATGCTGGAGGCGCTTACATTGGCCGCTCACAATAATAAAGCCTATAAAACGCTCAGCAACAGCGATGCCACCATGGCTTATGTATTAGAATTGGCAGGTGTGATAACGCATGACGAAAAGTACGCCCTACCCCCAGCCTTCCTGATGGAAATGATGGATATTAATGAGGCAGTAAGCGATTTTGAAGCAGAACCTGGCAATGAAACCGCCAAAACACAGCTCTTAAACACCATTCAGGAACAGTTCGACACCTGGCAGGCAGCGGCTGAAACGCTTATTCATCGCTACGAAGCGGGCGAAAAAAGCAACGAACTACTTCTTCAAATAAAAGATATGTATTACAGACGCAAATACTTGTTGCGGATTCAGGAAAGAATTAATAAATTTGCATCCCGCCAGAGCAGTTAGGCAGTATGCAGTCAGCTAATATGGTTGACCGGCCACACTGAAAAATTGTTCTTAATCGCCCAGATGGCGGAATTGGTAGACGCGCTAGACTCAAAATCTGGTTATCGCAAGGTAGTGCAGGTTCGATTCCTGTTCCGGGCACCTAAACGACAAGTGAAACCTCAAGCCTTACAAGGGTTTGAGGTTTTTCTTTTTGCATTTGAGACGGATTTGGGACGCTTTTCAAACAACAAAAGGAAAACAGATTGAAGTTTGATGAGAAAACTAATTTATTTTTTGAGGTTTCCATTCGGAAACGGAAACGACAAAATAAATTTCTTTTCAGGGGACTTTTTTGTCACAGCCGAGAGAGACCTTCTCAAAAGAAACCGGCATAACATGCAGCATTGTGCACATACTACACATCTTGATTAGCCGCAAAGAAAATACAACATAACTCTCTGTTTTCAATGAACCGATCACCGAAATGATCAATGTTCACAGGGCAATAAGATAACATTGAATTCCACCCATGGCGTGGCCTCTTTTGGCTGAAAATCGGTGAATGAAATCGTTTGTTGTTTGAGAATTTTATCATTCCCATTAGTGCAGATTACAACTGCAGAATCATCGTCGTCTCTTGATAGCTTCCAGACTTGAAATTCTTCTGATTGGAGCTGAGGTTGATAGCTAACAACAATATCCAGAAACCAATAACATTCAAATTGGTCACACAGCGCTTTTGTTCCATCGGTAAAAAGAATTCCAAATAGATGTTTGTGATAATTGTCTGTACTGGTGTGTTTCTTTAATGTGTCATTTGCATTCATTGGATTAGCTTTTTGTGTTCAGAAGTTCAATTTTGAACTTCTTCATGGCTAATATCCACTGAAAAATGACGCGGAGTTACTTCGCTTTCACCTTTCACAGTAAGGTGTTGATTAGAACAAATGTTAGTACATTCCTCGACTAAGCTGTGATGTAAATAACATCTAAAAAGGATATGCTTTTGTAGGTATTAGGTAGTGCTTTTAATCCAGGCCAATCCGTCTATTTTCATTTATTATTTAACTCAACAACTATACATAAATTGATATTTATATTTGTTTTTATGCGAAATTATTTTTAAACTATAAATGCTATATTACATGGGTTGTTCAATTTTTTTTAATCCCTTATCTTCTAGCACTTGTAGACCAGAAAGGTAATATAAACCTACTTATTTTAGGGATATTTTTTTATAATATGACTTGTAAATTTGCACTTTTTTATCTACGCATAGCTCCCTATTTGAACCAAAGATAGTAAATTATTATTTTAATAATTTTGATGGCGGTTTATTATAAAAAGCATTGATTCCAAATACAGAAAGTTTTAAAAGAATTAATATGATGGCACATTCCCGATCTATTATTAATACAAAGCGCAGGAATAAAACACGTTACTACGCTGCAATTGCAGCTTTGCTCTTTTTCGCAGTTCAGGCCAATGGGCAAAGCTGTGCTAACTACATCATCACTACCATTGCCGGCACAGGTACAGCCGGTTACAGTGGTGATGGTGGTGCCGCAACAGCAGCTAATCTTTACAATCCATTTGGAGTAGCAACAGACGGCAGCGGAAATGTGTACATCGCTGATCAGAGTAATAATTGCATCCGTAAGATAAGTACCTCCGGCGTAATCACTACCATAGCCGGCACGGGTACAGCCGGATATAGTGGTGATGGTGGTGCCGCAACTGCAGCTAACCTTTACAGTCCACAAGGAGTAGCAACAGACGGCAGCGGGAATGTGTACATCGCTGATTGGGGTAATAATCGCATCCGTAAGGTAAGTACCTCCGGCGTAATCACTACCATAGCCGGCACAGGTACAGGCGGTTACAGTGGTGACGGTGGTGCCGCAACTGCAGCTAACCTTTACTATCCAACCGGAGTAGCAACAGACGGCAGCGGGAATGTGTACATCGCTGATTATAATAATAATCGCATCCGTAAGATAAGTACCTCCGGCGTGATCGCTACCATAGCCGGAACGGGTACAGGCGGTTACAGTGGTGATGGTGGTGCCGCAACTGCAGCTAACCTGAACGCTCCACTAGGAGTAGCAACAGACGGCAGCGGGAATGTGTACATCGCTGATTATGTTAATCATCGCATCCGCAAGATAAGTACCTCCGGAATCATCACTACCATAGCCGGCACGGGTACACTCGGTTACAGCGGCGATGGTGGTGCCGCAACTGCAGCTAAACTGAACTATCCATACGGAGTAGCAACAGACGGCAGCGGGAATGTGTACATCGCTGATTATTTTAATAATCGCATCCGTAAGGTAAGTACCTCCGGCGTAATCACTACCATAGCCGGCACGGGTACAGCTGGTTACAGTGGCGATGGTGGTGCCGCAACAGCAGCTAACCTTAACCGTCCAACCGGAGTAGCAACAGACGGCAGCGGTAATGTGTACATCGCTGATAGGTATAATCATCGCATCCGTAAAATGTTCCCGAGCCTACCTGCCACAACCGGTGCTTCGTCGGTTTGCGTAGGTGGTGCAACAACGCTTACCAACAGTGTTACCGGAGGTACCTGGAGTTCATCTGACAATAGCCTTGCCTCGGTAAGTACGGCCGGCGTGGTTTCAGGTGTATCGGCCGGCGCTCCAACTATTACTTATTTATTTACCAGTAGCTGCGGCATTTCGATTGCCACCAAGGCCATTACCGTAAATGCAATTCCTGTACTAACGGTAACTCCTGTAAGCGCGGCAATTTGTGCTGGTGGCTCTACTGCTATTACGGCAAGTGGTGCGTCTACTTACAATTGGTCGCCTGCAACAGGCTTGAGCGCCTCAACCGGCGCAACCGTTACTTGTACCGTAGGTACAACAACAACTTATACCGTAACCGGCACCAGCGCGGTTGGTTGTACCAATACAGCCACCCAAACTATTACCGTAAATGCAATTCCTGTACTAACAGTAACTCCTGTAAGCGCGGCAATTTGTATTAGTGGTTCTACTGCTATTACGGCCAGTGGTGCAGCTACCTACACCTGGTCGCCTGCAACAGGCCTGAGCGCCTCAACCGGCGCAACGGTTACCTTTACCAGAACAACAACATCAACTTATACGGTAACCGGCACCAGCGCGGCAGGTTGTACCGCCACAACTACACAAACCATTACAGTTGACCCGCAAAGAGCCACAGGTTACATCATCACTACCATAGCCGGCACAGGTACAGGCGGTTACAGTGGTGACGGTGGTGCCGCAACAGCAGCTAATCTGTACAGTCCATTTGGAGCAGCCATAGACGGCAGCGGAAATGTGTACATCGCTGATCAGAGTAATAATCGCATCCGTAAGATAAGTACCTCCGGCGTAATCACTACCATAGCCGGCACGGGTACAGCCGGATATAGTGGTGATGGTGGTGCCGCAACAGCAGCTAACCTTTACTATCCAGCCGGAGTAGCAACAGACGGCAGCGGAAATGTGTACATCGCTGATCAGATTAATAATCGCATCCGTAAGATAAGTACCTCGGGCGTGATCACTACCATAGCTGGGACAGGTACAGCCGGTTACAGTGGTGATGGTGGTGCCGCAACAGCAGCTAACCTTTACAATCCAACCGGAGTAGCAACAGACGGCAGCGGGAATGTGTACATCGCTGATGTTTTTAATTATTGCATCCGTAAGGTAAGTACCTCAGGAATCATCACGACCATAGCCGGCACGGGTACAGCAGGTTACAGTGGTGATGGTGGTGCCGCAACTGCAGCTAACCTTTACTTGCCATACGGAGTAGCAACAGACGGCAGCGGGAATGTGTATATCGCTGATTATAATAATAATCGCATCCGTAAGGTAAGTATTTCCGGAATCATCACTACCATTGCCGGCACGGGTACAGCCGGTTACAGTGGCGATGGTGGTGCCGCAACAGCAGCTAACCTGAGAGGCCCATCCGGAGTAGCAACAGACGGCAGCGGGAATGTGTACATCGCTGATACAGATAATGACCGCATCCGTAAGGTAAGTACCTCTGGCGTAATTACTAGTATAGCCGGCACGGGTACAGCCGGTTACAGCGGCGATGGTGGTGCCGCAACAGCAGCTACCCTTTACTTGCCAACCGGAGTAGCAACAGACGGCAGCGGGAATGTGTACATCGCTGATTTTTTTAATAATCGCATCCGTAAAATGTTCCCGAGCCTACCTGCCACAACCGGTGCTTCGTCGGTTTGCGTAGGTGGTGCAATAACGCTTGCCAACAGTGTTACCGGAGGTACCTGGAGTTCATCTGACAATAGCCTTGCCTCGGTAAGTACGGCCGGCGTAGTTTCGGGTGTATCGGCCGGCGCTCCAACTATTACTTATTCATATACCAATGCCTGCGGCACGGCTATTGCGCCCAAGGGTATTGCAGTTAATGCAATTCCTGTACTAACGGTAACACCGGTTAGCGCGGCAATTTGTGCAGGCGGTTCTACTGCTATTACGGCCAGTGGTGCAGCTACCTACACCTGGTCACCTGCAACAGGCTTGAGCGCCTCAACCGGCGCAACCGTTACTTGCACCGTAGGTACAACAACAACTTATACCGTAACCGGCACCAGCGCTGCTGGTTGTACCGGTACATCTACCCAAACTATAACTGTAAATGCAGTTCCTGTACTTACAGTAACACCGGTTGCTGCTACCATTTGTAATGGTGGTTCTACTGC
>CANFKC010000053.1 GCA_947447265.1 Chitinophagaceae bacterium | reverse complement strand
ATTGCCGTCAATAAGTTCACGGAAGCCTGTTTTTTGCAACATTTGACTCAAAAACGCCATTCCGCCCCAGGGCGTACTCTCTTTACTGGTATAGCTTATGTCGAATTCCATCGGCTAATTTCTCTATTGCTACGCATTAGGATTTGAACCTCAATTTACTCATTTTAATCCTAATGCGTAATCTGGGTTAAATTGAAGAAACCTACCAGATGTTGCAATGAGTAATAGTGGCAAGCTGGCTAAGAAAATGGGGGAAGCTGAAGCCAAGGAATGCAATTAACATTAAAACTAAATGCTATTTACCCCTACCCTGGAAGATGACGATAAAGGTATAGAGGATGATTTTGAGATCGAGCGCAAGGGAGCAGTTTTCAATGTAGAGCAGGTCATACCGCATGCGCTCTATCATTTCATCAACGTTTTCCGCATAGCCGAATTGCACCATACCCCACGATGTAAGGCCAGGTTTTACCTTATGCAGGTATTTGTAGTGCGCATGGGCCTCGCTGATAATATCTATGTAATGCTTCCGTTCCGGCCGTGGACCAACCAGTGACATATCACCAATTACAATATTAAAGAACTGGGGCAACTCATCAACACGCCATTTACGCATGAAGCGTCCCCATTTAGTTATCCTGGCGTCAGTTTTGCTACTTAGTGCCGGCCCGTTAAGCTCAGCATCTACAAACATAGACCTGAATTTATAGATACTAAATGGTCTGCCGAATAATCCGACGCGCTTCTGCTTGTAAATTATAGGGCCTTTGCTCGAGAAAAGCACCATAATGGCCGTAAAAAGCAGAAAAGGTGATAACACCAGCAACGCAAAAGAAGAGACCACAATATCGATAACGCGCTTACATACCCGTTGCCAATCCGGCATCAGGTCCGGGTGAATGTGAATAAGCACCGCATCATAAACATTGCTCGTCTTAACGGAGCCGGAAAGTATATCGTAATAATCAGGCAATACCTTCACCACACATGGCCTGTAGCACAACCGTGTGAGTATATGTTCCAGCATATGGTGCTCCGATGAGTCGACTGCAACAATAACTTCTTCAATTTTATGCTGATCAATAATGCTCTCAAGGTCGGCCAGATGACCCAGCTGAGGCAGGTACTGGCTCATGCCGTTACTGGCCTCTTTATTGGAATAAATAAAGCCAAGGAAGATATTACCCAATACTCGGGGATTATCTTTCACCCGCTTATAAATATTGATAGCTTGCTGATTACCACCTATAATAAGTGTATTGAACCCAACCTTTCCTTTAACTAAATTCACCTTTACCCTGTACATTATGTACAAACGGAAGGAAAGTATCAACACGGTATGAATGAGCAGGTAGTGCCCTATTGCATTGGTAAAATAGCTGTAATCTCCTTTGTCGTCAGAAAACACAATTACCGAAACAATGGTACAACCAATGATGCAGGATATAAGGGTGCGGTTAATTTCGTGCAGGCGCGATTTACGATACAGATCGAAATAGGTACCCGAAAGAAAATAGAGAAACAACCAACCCGCAGGTATAATTAATAATGTGTTTACAAAGTCGCGGAAAAGAAAAAGATGTAATGTATCAGCATAACTCTTTTGCGTTAGCAGGTTCTGCCTGTACATAAAAAAGATAAGCCATGACGATGCAGAAGCTACATAATCAAGCACAATCAACTTACGAATCGCTCTCTTTTTTGTAAGACTTAACTCCATGCCTAGAAATAAACAAATTGAACGTTATCGATCAATACCGTACCACTTGTAACGCCGGCAGGCAACGATGCTTTAATATAAAGGTCATAGTAGTCGCCTTTGTACTGTGCGGCGAAATCTTTTATGGCCAGGTAGAATTTCTGCCACTTATCACTTGGGTTAATTCCGGATAGATACCGCTGGTAATAGGTAGTGCTGCCGTTCAGGTTAGCCCGGAGACCAATATAAAATGGCACGGTCGATTTGTAATTTAATTCAATATAAGCATCGACTCCCACAGGTACATTGAACGGATCGAAAGATTTGCTTTCCGATAAAGTATCCAATGGCAAGTGTAATGATATCAGGCCTGAACCCGTGCCTTCAAAAATATTTGCCGGCTCAGTAGTGGTTGTTATTGGCACTGTGCCATTAAGCAAAGTGAAGCTTACGGTGCCAAAAGACGAAAAGCTATAGTTAAGATAGTGTTTGGTACTGTCATGGTAGCGCGTTTTCGCAGCCATTTTTATAATTGCACCGGGTTGCGGGTCAAAAGTAAGGGTATCAGCGGCATAGAACGGATAGGTTGCCATGAAGTTGTTGAGGCCATCAACTGCTATAGCTGGAAAAACCTTGATCTGCCCCCTGCCATTGGTAATAACAGGAAAAGTGGCTGGCAGATCGAAATACCCAATCGGATTGTTATTGTAGTATACGTAAACTGCGGCTATCTGGTTAGATAAAGACAGCTTTGGCGGTATCACTTTTGGATTATCAACCATAGTGAAGGAATCAATATGGATGTAAGTAGGCGTGGGTTCTTTAGGATTTTTTATATTACAACTCAGGCAGGCAAACCCAAGGAATATAATAACCGGAAAATATTTTAACATGTTTTTTATACCTGACATTTTTTTGCGTTCGTTCTATTAACGGTGATTAATGCTAAACATTGTGCAGCTCGTTGTGCAAACTCATTTTTTTCAAAATCTGGTGTGCAACGTCCATTGCCTGGTAGCCATCAATTACGGATACCCGCACCGGCAAATCATTCTTAATGGCTTTCGCAAATTCCGCCAATTCAGTTTTTATTGCGTTGAGCGGCAGTACTTCCGGCATCTGTACAGAGATGATCTTCTTTTCGCCATGACCAATATCGAGCGGAAAATCCATCATACCTGCTTCTTCACCATTTTCCTTCAGCCTTATTATTTCGGTTTTCTTTTCCAGGAAGTCAATGCCGATGTAGGCATCGCGTTGGAAAAGGCGCACTTTACGCATTTTTTTGAGCGATATCCTGCTGCTGGTAAGGTTCGCAACGCAACCATTATCAAACTCAATTCGTGCGTTGGCAATGTCAGCAGTTTCACTGATCACCGCTACCCCACTCGCTGAAATCCGCTTAACCGGAGATTTTACCAGGCAGAGTACGATATCAATATCATGTATCATCAGATCGAGAATAACCGATACATCGGTGCCTCTCGGGTTAAACTGCGCCAGCCTATGCGCTTCAATGAACATCGGCTGAATTTTTTCAGCACCTAATGCCAAAAACGCTGGGTTATAACGTTCTACGTGACCTACCTGACATTTTACATTAGCTTCTTTTACTAATTTAACCAGTTCTTTACCTTCTTCAAGGGTGTGGGCCAGGGGCTTTTCGATAAACACATGTTTACCCGCCAGCAGGCACTTCTTAGCCAATTCGTAGTGAGAAGATGTTGTCGCAACAATATCCACCGCATCGACCGACGCAATAAGGTTATCAATATCTGTATAGCGCGGCACCTGGTATTGCGAAATAGTGGTAGCAGCCGAAATATCGTCAGGGTCAAAGAAACCCATGAGTTTTATATCTTCTATTTCCTGCCATTGCTGTATATGTATCTTACCTAGATGGCCAGCGCCAAGTACCCCTATCTTTAACATTAATAAAATTATATTATATAAAAGCAACTCCTAAAGTTGAAGGTCGCAAGTTAATAATTATAGTGTTAGCAATAACCCAATTACATACAGTACCCGCTTACACTACCTGTTCTCGTAAAACTTCTTTACTCCGGCGTTTATCATCATTGCAAATATGCCACCGGAAAGGGAGTAAAAAAATGATTTCGTCAACTCAATGATAACAAACGCTTTCCTTGGATCGAATCCCGGTTCTAATTTAGAATTCACGAGTACTATCTCAGGATGGTTAGAAAGGTACCTGGAATAAAACAGGAGGTGCACTACCATACTTATAATGCAAGCCAACCATCCCACCATAAACCCGTTTGCAAAGTGTTTTTCTTCTGCGAACCTGGAAATAATAAAGCCATTGGTAAGGAAAACCAATAACCACAGCAGCTGTTCCATGCGCAGGCTGATATGCAGCAACGTAAAATAGCCGACCGCAATACCTGATAAAGAAAGTAATAATACCAGTAACCACTTCATACTGAATCCCCGCGTTAATAATGCAGGCGCTCTTTAACCCTGAGCACCACTTTTTTTATATTATTGGTTTTGGTAGTAGCAATAAGTACCTCACAATCAGAATTATAGAACCTGTATTCAAATTCATGACATTCAGGGTCAAGCAGCAATGCTTTGTTCTTCAGTATCACCTTTTTAATGAAAGCGATCTTTGTAGCAAGGGTTGGCTTTTCCGGCATGCTGAGCACCTGGGCCTTAAAGCAATGCTCCGGATCGTCACCACCTTCGGGGAAAGTTTTGGTTACTTTAAACTGATTAAAATAAACCGAACGCTCTTTTAACCTGCCAGCGCTATTGTATATAAAATTTTCAACATGCACAACCTCTTTATTGTTGTCATTCAGCCTGATTTCTTTATATTTTTGATTTTTCTTATCAAAGAACGACTTCGTGAAAAACTCAACCCTACCATTAAAATAAGCCGCTTCATTTATCACGGCCTCTCCATTTTTCTCGGTGCCATAGTCGAAGGTTTTTCTGTAGTTATTACCACTCAGCTTGTTATCTTCTGTTTCTGCAATTTTACGGTTCTTGTCGTCGTATTTATATTCCCGCAATACCTGTACCTGATCGTTTTTCAGTTCTTCACTCTTTACCAGTTTCTTTTTCGCATTATAAACATTCGCTATTTTATAAGTTGCGTTATCGTGAAACGGGTAATCGACATTCAGAGAGGCCGTACTATCAGGCGCTATAAATGTTTTTGTGCTATCAGCAAGAAACAGCTTCACAGAATCAGAAAGCGTATAGCTATAGGTATATTCATGAATTATCATGGATGCTTTGTAGGTCGTCCAGCCACACTTGAAGGTAGTTTGCGCAAATAACTGTAAGCCGGTAAAGAGCAGGAATAACGTAAAAATACTTTTTCTCATCAGCCCAATTTATGTTTGGGTACAATATCGCTACATTGAACGTAAATGAGAAATAAAGCGGAAGTTATTTAATAACAGGATGTGGATTGCTTTGAATGGTGAATGGTGAATGATAAATTATAAATGGGGAGTGGCTTTCAGAAATTCTGCGGATTTAGAAAATTATCAATTAAGGCGTTGAGGTCGGCTAACGCTAGAAAATGCACTATCGACCCTGGTAAGTATTAAAAAGTAAATGGCGGCTACTAATGGAACGGCAAAAAATGAAATTACAATAAAGAACCAATCTGGTATAAAAGTTTGTCCGGCGAGGCGGAAAATAACTGCGTCAATGATAGGGCCAAACGATATGATAAACCCTCCACAGAGGATGGAGCATGCGGCCAGCGTGAATGGCATCTTCTTTGCACCTGTAGCTGTTACGGTTTGTTTCCTGATATGATCAAATGCTGGCAAAATAGAGCATACAAGTACCACAAACATCAATTCAGTTAATCGGGCAGTATAAAACAATCCCAGTAATACTACCGCAGGAATACCGGTAAAAAATGCAATTATATATGCCGGCGATACTGATGAGGGCACTTGCCGGTACTTTTTAATAGAGTGAATATTAAATAATAACAACAAAATACCAGCGCCCAACCATATTAACCATTTATAATTGACAACAAATGCTGCGGCAACCGGGAGCGGCTTTTTATATGAAAAACAGAAACAACTTGCATTGCCACCAATCAATTCCCATTGATTAGGGTGGCCGTACACGTCCTCTTGCAGAGATGTGGTTAACTGCATTTTGCAAAGACTGGTGTCGAGGGTGATGTTTACTTTGCCCGGCCTCATCCATGAATTCGCTGGTGAAAAAGAATATCTGAAGCTATATTCGGGAGAATAGCCATCCCTTTTTATCCATGAGGTTGTAGCATATTGAAGTTGAACAATATGAGCACCGTTGCTTAGGTTGGCGTTCACATACACAAAACTATTGAGTGCAACTGCTGTATCGGGGCCATACAGGTCATAACTACACTGCATGTAATCGGGCTGGCCGCGTCCACCTTCATTAAAGGAAGCGGAAAATTTATCAAGGAAAGACCCTTTGATACGTCGCAGTGTATCTGGTTGGTTTTGTACTTCTAATTGCTGGCTATCAATGACGACCCTAAAATTATTGCCGTACTGTTTTGCCAGAAAGATCATTGGGATTTGCATTCCCTCATGGGTGCATATAATATTGTAAACTACGTTAATCAATGCTGATTTACCCTCTCTGTCGGGCCTGAGCGTTATGTGCTCGCTCAACACCTCTACGTCCGGGCTTGCGCAGGCTGATGCGGCCAGCAGTCCATGCCGGAGGTATTTTGGTGCAGCTTGCCGACCATAGCAATTACCAATGCTGAAAAAGACAAAAAGGACGAGGGCTATTTTCAGTTTCAAGTAATAAAGATATGAATTTACTAAGCTGATCGAACTGAAAGTATCGAAACTATATCATCAGTTTTTTACGAACTTTACTACCCGTGTATCGTTAACTTTCAAGAAATACATACCCGCGGATAAGGTGCTGATATCTAAATCCACTTCTTTTTTCGAAAATTCTTTCGTTAATAAAAGCTGCCCGAGCGGGTTGAGCAATTCCAGATGCCTGATATTGACAGAGGAAGTAATGGTTACTGCTTGCGTGGCAGGATTTGGGAAAACTTTTATAAAAGCATTTCCCATGTCATCATTTATAACGGACAGGGTAGAATTATAGATTTTTCTGATTCTATCTACATCCCTAATGTACACATCTCCGTAGCGGTCTACGGCGACACACCCATTGGTAAAAACCCTGGCAGATAATGCACTGCCACCGTCCCCAAAACCCGAATACCATGATGTTAATCCATTTCCGGCAATCGTGTTTACTATACCTGTCGATTTGGTTATTTTTCTCACCCGCCATTCCCGATATCCATAAAAGTAAATGTTGCCAATAGTATCCATTACGATATTTGAAGCAAAAACGGCCCCTGCCGTTGCGGGCGCGCCATCATGGAATCCAGCTGTATCGTTGCCCGCAATTTTAGTTACGAGCCCTAAAGTATCAACCTTAATTATTTTAGACACTCCGGATCCACTATGACTAGTCATCGCTATAAATACATTTCCGGAATCATCGGGACAAATACCAAAAATGGCTCCAGTTTGATAATGCAAAGCATGAACTCCATCCTCCGTTGAGTCACCCATTCCTGTAAAAATGCCTTCGAAACGCTCCAGCCAGCCAGTAGAATCAATTCTATAAACAAAAGACGAACCGAAAAATAAATTACCTTTTTTATCAGTTACCAGCGATCCGGCTCCTGTAAAATCTGTTGCTGTAGCCATGCATCCTTCGCAATTGGGACCAATAGCACCCGTTCCTGCATAGGTTGTAATTATACCTGTGGTATCTATCTTTCTTATCACATAATTACCTGCGTCGTAGAAAAAAATATTCCCTTTATGATCTACAGTTACACTAGATGGTCCACTTAGCGATGCTGCAGTCGCTAACCCTCCATCACCGCTATAACCAGATGTACCGTTTCCAGCAATTGTTCTTATCACTCCTGACGGATCAATTTTACGAATCTATCAATCGCTAAACCCGGATCGAATAATTCAGTACTCGTGGCAGGGCAGCCATCACAGGTGTAACCCGTATGGCTTCCACTACCCGCGATAGTATTAATAATTTGAGCCGGGACAGTTCCAGTGACGAATAAAATTAACAGTAGGAGCAAGGTACTTTTTTTCATGGCGAGGTAGTTCTGTTAAGTTTAATTAACAAATATAATGCCATATTGCCTTCATATTTGAAAAACAAAAGCAAAACCGCTCTATTAAAAAGTAATGGAACTACCATCGGGCGGAAGACTAAAAATTAACCCCAACAAAATATAGATTAGCAACAAGAAAAAACAACGGATAATCGAAACTTATTAAATTTAAGTAGCGAACTTTCGGTTTGTTTTCGGAAGTTTATTTTGAAAATAATACTACCTCTCCGTTTTAAAAAAGTAATTATGAAAATAGCACTTCACGAAATACAAAGTAAATACCCCTGGACAATGGCACTGGTTTCTACTGCCATCGGTTTTGCAATCGGCACGGTTATTTTTACTTTCTTCAGATGACCAGTTGCTGCGATGGCTTGATAAACTGCTGTATAATAATATAGTAGTACCCCTTTATAGGGTTATTGCAAGCACCATTTAACAATTATCCATTAACCATTAACAATTAACCATTATAAAAAGCCGTACCTTCGCAAACTTAAAACTAAAATAAATTAATATTAATGCCAGGTTTTACAGTTGCAATCGTAGGAAGGCCTAATGTGGGCAAATCAACATTATTTAATCGCCTGCTGGAACAGCGCAAGGCCATAGTAGATGATGTGAGCGGTGTGACCCGCGACCGCCAGTACGGCATTGCCGACTGGAACGGCAAGATATTTAACGTAATTGATACAGGTGGCTTCGTGGCCCGCTCGGAAGATGTATTTGAACGGGAGATCCGCAAACAAGTGCACATTGCAGTTGATGAAGCTGACCTTATATTATTCGTTTGCGATACCGCAACCGGTATAACCGCACAGGATACCGAAATGGCCGATGTATTGCGCCGGTCTACCAAACCAGTACTTTTAGTAGTTAATAAAGTAGATAACAGCGAACGTGCATTATACGCAACTGAGTTCTATGCTATGGGCTTTGAGCATACCTTCATGATATCTTCTATATCTGGAAGCGGCACCGGCGAATTGCTCGATGAACTGGTAGCCAATATTAAAGATGACGAAGACGCTACTGAAGAAGTAGATAAGGACGGTAACCCACTGCCTAAGTTCGCCATCATTGGCCAGCCAAATGCAGGTAAGTCTACCCTACTTAATGCGCTGATTAGTCAGGAACGTACGATTGTATCTGATATTGCAGGCACTACACGCGATACCATACATACCCATTATAAATTATTCAACAAGGAATTCATGCTTATAGATACCGCAGGTATCCGTAAGAAAAAGAATGTGCATGAAGACCTGGAGTTCTATTCTGTTATACGTGCGATACGTGCTATGGATGAAGCAGACGTATGTATGTTGCTCGTTGATGCCAGTGTTGGTATGACGGCGCAGGATGTAAGCATCTTTGGCCTGGCTACCCGCAAGGGCAAGGGTGTGGTAATATTAGTTAACAAGTGGGACCTGGTTCCTGAAAAGGAAACCAATACAGCCCGAGACTATGAGAAAATGCTGAAAGAAAAGATTGCACCATTTACCGATGTGCCTATCATATTTATATCAGCTTCTGAAAAGACCCGTATTTTCCAGGGAATGGAAAAAGCGCTGGAGGTTTATGAAAACCGTAACAGACGCGTACTTACCTCTGTACTGAATGAGATCATGCAGAAAGAAATAGAACGTATGCCACCACCATTGGTACGTGGCCACTCTATTAAGATCAAATTCGTGCAGCAAATACCTACCGCTGTGCCGAGTTTTGCCTTCTTCACCAACCACCCTGACGATGTAAAAGAACCTTATAAGAACTTCCTTGAAAATAAGCTACGCAGTCACTTTAAACTAAGCGGTGTGCCGGTCAGGATATTTATGAGACAGAAGTAGGACCACTGATTAAACTGATTGAGGTGATTAAACTGATTTTTATGACTTTAGAAATCATTAATTCAACGAAATCAGAATAATCAACTTAATCAGCGGTTCAGACAACTAACAAGCTGCTTACGACTCTCTACTTTCTAATAAGATATAAACCGGGTACTATCTACTAAATACTAACGACTAAATACTCAAGAAACAGCTTACGACTTTCTACTTACGACTTACGACTAAAGCATGAAAACAGGAAAACTAAAAAAAGACAAAGTAAACATCATTACCCTGGGATGTTCTAAGAACATGGTGGACAGCGAAGTGCTGAGCGGCCAGTTACATGCCAATGGCATTGATGTATTACATGAAAACAAAAAACTGGATCATAATATAGTTGTAGTTAATACCTGTGGCTTTATTGATAAAGCGAAAGAAGAAAGCGTAAATACCATTCTTGATCAGGTGGAACTGAAACGCAAGGGTAAGCTGGATAAAGTTTATGTTACCGGTTGCCTCAGCGAGCGCTACCGCAACGACCTTTCTTTAGAAATACCGGAAGTAGATGCCTGGTTTGGCACTATGGAGTTGCCATTGATGATGAAGCAATTCAATGCCGACTACAAAACGGAACTACTGGGCGAAAGGTTGCTGAGCACACCAAAACATTACGCTTACCTGAAAATATCAGAAGGCTGTAACCGTACCTGTTCTTTTTGCGCTATACCACTGATGCGTGGCGGCCACGTTTCAAAGACAATTGAAGAAGTTGTTGCCGAAGCGAAGAAGCTGGTGAAAATGGGCGTAAAAGAAATTATGCTCATTGCACAGGAACTGACCTATTACGGATTGGACATTTATAAAAAACGCGCTTTATCTGATCTTTTGAAACACCTTTCAGATATTGAAGGGCTGACCTGGATAAGGTTACACTATGCCTACCCGCATAAATTCCCGATGGACATACTGGATGTGATGCGCGAGCGCGACAACATCTGCAATTATCTGGATATGCCGTTGCAACACATATCCGACAGGATGCTCACTGCAATGAAGCGCCAGATCACCCGCAAAGAAATTATTGAACTGATTGGCAATGTGCGCGAAGTAGTTCCCGGTATTGCTATCCGCACCACCCTCATTACCGGCTTCCCCGGCGAAACGCAGGATGATGTAGAAGATATGAAGAATTTCCTGGAGGAAACCAGGCTTGACCGCGTTGGCATCTTCACTTATTCGCACGAAGAGAACACTACCGCCTACGACCTTGCTGACACACTCACATCTGAAGAGAAAGAAGCCCGTGCACAGGAAATAATGGAAGTTCAGCAAGAAATCTCTTTAGAGAAAAACCAGGAAAAAGTTGGTAAAGTGTTTAAAGTTATCGTTGACAAAAAAGAGGCCGGCCGTTACCTTGCCCGCACCGAATTTGATAGTGTGGAAGTAGACAATGAAGTGGTAATAGACGGCAGCAAGAAACTACCTATAGGTGACTTCGTGAATGTGCGCATTACAAAAGCGTTCGATTACGACCTGGAAGGAGAAGTAGTATAAGCTGGCAATATTCCCAAATAAATTTGTGTTATTTAGGCCAATTGGTCCTTACAACTTTGCGCCCTGCTGTGCTATTTTATAGCCTGCCTTGGTTACTTCGTGTTGCTTTTTCTTATCAAGCAATAAAGGGTTGGTATGGTTAAAGTGTATAAAATGCACTTTAGCTCTGGTTGCATCACTTTCATCGCGGAATAGCTGCATGGTTTCTAATATAAAGGGGTGTGGCACCTCGCTCATATTGCGGCCGGGCAACTCTGTATCGCTATAAAAAGTACCGTCCAGAAGCGCTATGTCAACAGCCTTTACTTCCTCAATAATATTACGCTGCCATTTACTCCATTTATCAATATCGGGTATAAACAGGAATTTCTTATCGCCTGTCTTAAGCTTGAAGCCAACAGTCTCAGAAAATTCGTCGCGATGAGGGACAAGGAAAGGTGTAATTGCCAACGCTCCGCTCAGCCGCACCGTGCTATCTGCAGCGATGGGTTCCAATTTAATATTACCCAGCGTTGCTAACTGGCTCCAGGGGCCATTTGTTTCCAGATAAACCTTCATTTTGGGCATTGCAAATACGGGTACGTTTTTAGTATTCATTACTTCCCGGCCCAATTGCATCAACCCGGTATAATGCCCAATATGTGCGTGGGTGATAAATATGCCGGCTGGCAGGTAAGGATAGCGTCCACCTGTCAGCATTTTAAAGTTTTGCAGCTGCTCTTTTATATCTGGCGTTGCTTCTACTAGCCACCACTGCCTGCTTGGCGTATCGACCACGGCTAGTGCAACCACACTTCTCTTTATTTCGGGGTGCTCCCATGCTACGGCACAGCACTTTTTAGCACAACCCAAGTGTGGAAAGCCCCCATCCTGCGCTATCCCGAGCACATAAACCTGCTGTGCGGTAGCCGGCAAAACAACAAAACACAATGCAACTATCAGCAGGGTTTTCAGCATAAAATAAACGCAATCAGTAATCTATCTATAATTTCCGCTCTGAACACTACACTAAAAGTAGTATTTTTATAGGTGCTAAAGGGGCATTTCGTCAGATGAACAAAACGGCTGTATATTTTGCGATATTCATGATTTGCTTTGGTGTGCAATGCCAAAGCTGTTATGCGCAGTGGGATATACAAACAGTAACCGATACTTTCGACTACATCCCTGGCAAGCATATCCTTTTCGAAGACAATTTCAGTGGCGATTCGCTTCACCGGTTCCCGCATAAATGGGATATTAAACCGTTCGAAAACACTTCGTATGACACAAGTGTAAAATCATGGTTTTATGTGCAGGCCGGCGATGATGGAGAACATGAATTTTACATTGGCGGATATGGCAATGCCTGGCTGCTGCCGCTTTTGGGCAATGTTATGGCCAAGGATGATACTTTTGGTATTGAGTTTGACTTCAAAAAACCAGCGGGCAGTTCGCTGGAACTGAATATGAGCGACAAAGATGCCGCAGGGAAGAATACAGGTTTCCATCGCATTTTCTTCAATGAAACCGGCATGTTCGAATTTAATTCGTTGCTGGACGGGGCTTACAAGGCTGTCAATTCCCTATTTCCCGGCAACTATGGTAACGATAAATGGCACCACCTTGCAATGACTTACAAAAAACAGGAAGTCAAATTCTACATAGATCAGTACCGCATGTTCTGGATACCGGCTTGCGCCTGCCCCGCGCCCAAGGTATGCAGTGTTTTACTGCGCACTTACAAACCTGTAATTATTAAGAACTTCAGGATATGCACCGGAACGGGAACCAATACCCTTAATGAAATACTTACAGATAATAAGTTCATCACACACTCTATCAATTTCGACCTTAGGGCATCGACGATTAAACAAGAGAGTATTGAATTTATATCGCAGTTAGCACAATGGCTGAAATTGCACCCTGCCGTGAAACTGGAAATAAACGGCCATACGGATAATGGCGGTGTGGAAGCGGCCAATGTAAAACTATCGAAGGAACGCGCTGACGCAGTAAAAGTTAAACTCACATCACTAGGTATAGACAGCGCCCGGCTAACCACCGAAGGGCTTGGGTCGTCAGTGCCCATTCAATCAAATAAAACACCGGAAGGCAAAGCCATTAACCGCCGGGTGGAATTTATAAGGCGCGAACAATAAAGTTTGCCAGATATATGTAATTGCAACTACAAGTTAAAAGATGTGCTGTAGTGGCTGAAGAAGTGACGAATATGTGATTACATAGTGATAAATATATCGCATTTTTTACTGAACTTTGAAGGGATGCACCAATGCATCGTGAGCCCTACAAATGAAACGATTCATTTTATACATAGTGTTGTTTGCGTTGTGTGCAGTTAAGGCAAACGACTGTAGGGCAAATCATCTCTACGCATCAGACCTGCAGTACTTTGCACTGGATAGCACCCACTATATTATAAGAGTGACTCTTTTTGGAGACTGCTCTGCAGACGCTGACCTTTTCAGTAGCTTGGATACCTCTAGACCACATGTTAAAATTATAAAAAACTCAATTAATATAAACAATAGTTTTTACTTGCGGCTTGTCGACTCTGGCGAAGTATCTCCGGTTTGTCTTAAAGAAATCAATCAAACTTATTGCAGGTCCGGCACTTTACCTGGTGTAAAGAAATTTGTTTATCAGGATACGATTCAGCTAACAGGACCTCCGGGAACAAACTGGCGCTTTGTATTTGATGGAAATCTTGGGAGTTCTATTGGAGCGGGGAGAAGTATAAGTATAACCAACATTTCTCGGGGCACACTTATGCAATTGGAGGCTAGCTTTAACAATTCGGCAGGCCCCAATTCATCACCTGAATATTCTGCCGTCCCTACCCCATTTTATTGTAAGAATATTTTCCAGCAATACAATTCCGGCGCTATTGACGCCGATGGAGATTCATTAGTTTTCAAACTGGTTAATGGCGTTGATGCAAATACAGGGGGCTCCGTTAACTACTTCACACCTTATTCAGGCGCACATCCGCTGGAAACAACGACGGGTTCTTTCAGCTTTAACCCGTTAAATGGTCAGCTGGCCTTTACACCAAGTGTATTGCAGTCAGCCCTTGTGGTATACAGGGTTTCTGAGTACCGCGCGGGAAAATTGATTGGGGTGAGCCAGCGCGAAATGACCGTTATCATCAGGGATAATTGCGAATCCGAAATTCCGCAATTGAGTATTACCTCATTGACCGGGGCATCACTGACATCAGGCAACATACTGAATATCTGCAAGGGTGAAAAGCTGATTAACTTTGATATCAGTATTCATAATCCGGATGGAGATACAACAATTGTAAAACCACTGGCCGTGCCGGCAGGCGCTAACCTTACGGTTTTCAATAGCAACACTCCTTACCCAAGCGCACACTTTTCATGGGTTACCGATACGTTGAAAGTTGGAATATATACATTTTTCATCTATGTAAAAAATAACCACTGCCCGCTTTCCAACACGCAGACGGTAGCGTACACTATAAAAGTATCTGAAAGGCCAACCATTGCGGCGACGCAGGTGGGCAATACAGATTGCATACATCAGGCAGCTGTGCGGTTCGATCTGGCCTATGGTTTTCTGCCACGTAAGGTTACGATTGTGAATAGCAGTGGCGCAATCGTTAAAGTCATCATCGACTCTACGGGCAGCGATTCATTGGGCATTTTAATTGATAGCCTTGTTGCGGGCAACTATACCGCAATAGTCAGTTGCGATTCGGCCTGCGAAGCTTCTACCTCCCTGACCGTTACTGACAGTGGCAATTTCTTTATTGCTAATATCTCCAAATCGCTCTGTGTCGGCGATCCAATAGAACTGCTTGATATCACTCCTATTGTGCCCGGTGCTGTTTTACATTGGTATAACATAAACGGTGCTCCCCTATCGACTGCCCCGACTATTAACACCCATTCCGCTGGTAATTACACATGGTATTTTATTGAAACCTACAAGGTATGCTCCTCATTCCCGGTTTATGTAAATGCTGTAGTTCATGCCCTGCCCAACGGGCATATTTTAAATGAACCGCACCAGCTGTGCTATGGCGATAAAGTATACCTGGAAGCTACGGGAGGCAAAACATATACCTGGTTGCCTGAAGACATTGTGCGTCACGATACCGGCGGCGACTATGCCACTGTTTTGATTCCGACAACATTTATAGTAAAGGTGACGGATGAATTTGGCTGTTCTGACACTACTGGCGTAACCTATACCGACATTCAGCCTTGCTGTAACTTTAGTTACCCGAATGCCTTTACACCTAATAACGATGGCCATAACGACGGCTTCAAAGTAATTACCTATGGCAATATGGAATTCTACGACCTTGCCATTTATAACCGGTGGGGGGAATTGGTTTTCAGAACCGGTAACCCACAAAAAGCATGGGACGGCACCTTTGGCGGACAACCATGCGAACTAGGCACTTATTACTACTACTTTAAAGCACAATGCCTGACCGGTACCCGCGAAATGCATAAAGGCGACATTACACTAATAAGGTAGGAACAGACCTACACGCTGTATTTAAACTGCTTTACCACTTCGTCATAATAACTTACCCCGATCGGTATTTCATTGCCGCTTAACTGGCAGTTGCATAGCCAACAGCCTTATAATAGCAGGCACCTGGAATTAATTGACTTGCCGTAAATATAAAAAGGACATCTGTTACGATGCCCTTTCTCAATATTCTATCAGTTAATAAATTATAAACCTCTTTTCAGGCTGGCAACGTCAGCAAGGCGCTTTTCTGCCATGCGCATAGCCGCAAGCTGGTTATGAATATTTTCTTTTGCAGCCAGCTCAAAATTTTCAAGCGTGCGGCCATAAATTTTATCAACAATGCTAATAGCACGGTTGCGGTTATAGCCTTCCAATTCAACACTGATGTTAATAATGCCACCTGCGTTAATCAGGAAATCGGGTACATAAGTAATGCCTTTTTCAACAAGCATCGGGCCATGTACATTTTCGTCGGCCAGCTGGTTATTCGCTGCACCTGCAATAATTGCACATTTCATTTTGCTTATGCTCTCGGTATTAACTGAAGCACCCAGCGCGCATGGTGCGTAGATATCAAAATCGACATCAAAAACCTTATTATTGTCCAGTACTTCAACACTGCTGTGTTTATCCGTTACCAGCTTAATATTTTTCTCGTTGATATCGGCCAGCAGAACTTTGCCACCTTCTTCAATAATGTGGTCAATAAGCGTGCGGCCAACATTACCAGCACCCTGTACCAGTACTTTTTTACCTGCAAGGCTATCGCTGCCATAAACCTTTTTACATGCAGCCTTCATACCTACGTATACGCCATAAGCGGTAATAGGTGAAGGGTCTCCGCTGCCACCCAGGTAGTCAGGTACACCGGTAACGTGCTTCGTTTCCATGTGGATGTATTCCATGTCTTTCGAAGATGTGTTCACATCTTCGGCAGTAATATATTTGCCACCCAGGTTATTTACAAAACGACCATAACGGCGCCAGTAAGCTTCATTTTTAAGTTTTGATGCATCGCCTATCAGCACCGCCTTACCACCACCAAGGTTAAGTCCGCTAATGGCGCTTTTGTAAGTCATTCCACGGCTTAAACGAAGTGCGTCAATTATGGCGTCTTCATGGCTGTTATAATTCCATAACCTGGTACCACCAAGCGACGGACCAAGTGTTGTATTGTGTATGGCTATGATAGCGTTAAGTCCTGTATTGGCATCGGTGCAGAACATTACCTGTTCGTGGCCCATACTTTGCATTTGGTCTAATACTGATTGCTGCATATTTTCGGTTTAATAACCGCAAACCTAATTAAATTTGTTTGGAATGTAATTATGGTCGGTATGAAGTTTGAATATAATTTGGTGTTATGTGGCTTTTCCGCACCTTCGCCGAATCCCTCAAAACACAATTTTAACTATTTTAATTATAGTATCAACATCATTTTTCAAAATTTTCCCTATCTTTAACGCACAAAAATCAAAAAAAATGAAAAAACTAACTTTATTCGTAGCTGCCCTTATGTTGACTGGCGCTACTTTCGCTCAGGAAAAAGCATGCTGCAAAAAGAAAGGTACAAAATGCTCTAAAGAAGAAGCAGCTTGCTGCAAAAAGAAAGGTGAGAAGTCAAGCGAAAAAGACGCTCCTAAAAAAGACGCTCCTAAAGAAACTAAGTAATTCTTACTCTATTCATAAAAAAACCGGCAACTATGCCGGTTTTTTTATGCCTTGTAATGACGGTTAAAAATGAAATTCTATTTCAATAGTGCCTCGGCAATTATCATATCTTCAGGGGTAGTTACCTTTATGTTGCGACGCTCCCCTTCTACCAGAAACACAGGGATGCCAGAAGCCTCAACAACTGTAGCTTCATCAGTAAAATCCGCAGAATACGCTGTCATAAATGCCGGCAAAATAATATTGGTATTGAATGTTTGTGGTGTTTGTATAATGCGCAGATTATCACGATTCACAGGCTCAGAATCGTCTTCGTCAATAATGCGCATACTATCAGTAACTGGTATAGCTGGTATGGCACTCCCCTTATCAATTGCCTGATGCAGGCAGCGTAAAATAAGCGCTTCAGAAACCAGTGGACGGGCGCCATCATGAACAAATACGATGCCTGGTTCCTGTATGGCATTCAAACCGTTCTGTACACTATGGAAACGGGTTTCTCCCCCGCCTACTATTTGAATATCAACGGCATTATCCAGCGACTGCAACACTATCTGCGCATAGCTGAACTGGTCAGTCGGCAACACAAGTATAATTTGTATGCCTGGTATTGCCTTAATGAATGTGCGCAACGAATGAGTAAGCACAGGCAAACCGGCCAAAGGCAGAAACTGCTTGGGTAAAGCATTTCCCATTCTCATGCCCTTACCACCCGCAACCAATACTGCATATTTCTTTATATCGCTCATACTTATTATTTTAACGCCCCAATACAAACCAGCACACAAAAAAACAGTATTATCATGTCAATTCAAAAGTATGCAACAGCTTTAACCCTCAGCATCTTATCGCTTTTCGCGGCAAACGCTGTAAATGCACAGGTTGTGAGCGAAACTAAATTCGCAAAACAGGCCAATGTAAAAGTATTTGTCACCACCTATATAGGCGACGCCGACGTAGTGGTTTTTAAAACACCATTCATCAAGAATGCCTATGGCAATAAGGGACAATGGTATATTACGACCGCAAGCGGCGAGGCAAACAAAACAATTTGCTATGTACCATCAAAAGAAGTAGCAGATATAGTTGTTATGTTTACACCAGACAGCAAACAGGCAGGCTGGAAAAACAAAAAGAAAAAGCACTTCCTTGACTAGTGGATACCGGTATCAAAATCAACCATAATCAAAAAGCCTGAAGCATATGCTTCAGGCTTTTTCGTACCGTAAAATATAGTTGTTATTTTATGCCATGTTATGGAAAACGTGCTGCACGTCATCATCTCCTTCAAGGCGCTCAATAAGTTTGAACACTTCTTCAGATTGTTCGTCAGTAACAGCAACCGTAGTTTGTGGTATCCATTCCAGACCCGATGATACCGGTGTTATGTTCTTATCTTCAAGGGCTTTCTGCATATTTCCGAAATCAGTAAAACCGCACCTTACCACAATATTCCCCTCACTATCTTCACCTACTTCTTCAAGTCCGAAATCAATAAGTTCCAGCTCCATATCGTCCATATTCAAACCCTCAGGGCTCAGCTTAAAGTAGCCGAGTTGTTTGAACAAAAATGCAACAGAACCACTGTTACCGGGAGAACCACCACCTTTGTTGAAGTGTGAGCGAACGTTGGCAACGGTGCGGGTAGTATTATCGGTAGCTGTTACCACCAATATAGCAACACCATGAGGGGCATAACCTTCGTAAAGTACCTCATCATAGTTGCTGGTATCTTTACCCATTGCGTTCTTGATAGCTGCCTCAATACGGTCTTTCGGCATGTTGAACGACTTAGCGTTCTGCATTACACGGCGGAGCATTGGGTTAGTAGCGGGTTCAGGGCCACCTTTTTTCACAGCAATAGCTATTTCTTTACCTACGCGGCTGAATTGCTTGGCCATACGGTCATAGCGCGCAAACATCGATGATTTTCTTACTTCAAATATCCTACCCATTATTATATAGTTATTGGTATTTCAGGCGGCAAAAGTAACAAAATAAGGGTAAAAAGTGAAAAAGTATAACTCAATGGCTTATGCAATTACACTTATCTTTAAAGTTCGCGTATATGGGCATTATTAAGCTGATCGCTTTTTTACAAATGTTACAGTTATGCATAACGAATGAGGCTTCGCTTATACTGAAACTATCGACTGTCATTACAAAGCTGGCCATAAATATTATGACGCGGCATTGGCTACCTAACAGAAAGAACTGCTGTGAAAATATTTTTTTACTGCGATTAATTAATTGCACGATATAATTAAAACACTTTTAGTTAATAGCGCAGTTTTTATGCGAACCGTAAACATATTTGGCAAAAAATACGGCACAGTTTTTGTCGTATTTTGTTAAATTATCACACACCTAAAATAACTCAATTATGATAACTCAAGCTTTATTCCGTGCAACCTGTGTTGCTGCTTTATCTTTTAGCTGTATCGCCTTCAGTACTAATGGTAATGCTCAAATTATTACCACTATTGCCGGATCAAGCTCTTCCGGCTTTAGTGGCGATGGCGGACCATCCACCGCTGCTCAGGTATTATCTACAAATTCTGTTGCCACCGATGCCGCGGGCAATGTATATATATATGACTTGTATCGTCTCAGAAAAATAAATACTTCAGGCGTCATAAATACAGTTGCAGGTATTGGGGCTCCGGGCTCCGGTGGTGATGGAGGCCCGGCAACCGCTGCGCAAATAGAACCGGGAGCGGTGGGATGCGATGTATCAGGCAATATCTACCTATGTGCCGGTAACAAAATAAGAAAGATCACTACTTCAGGTATAATAACCACAATTGCAGGCACCGGATCTGCAGGTTATGGCGGTGATGGAGGTGCAGCTACGGCAGCCCAATTCAATAACCCAACTTCTTTGACAATTGATGGTGCTTTTAATATCTATATTGCCGATGCAGGCAACCACAGGATAAGAAAGATAAACACTTCTGGAATTGTAACAACCATAGCCGGTACAGGCGCTCCCGGTTTTTCTGGCGATGGAGGAAGCGCAACTGCAGCAAAATTGAACGGTCCTTACGCAGTGGCATTCGATGGCGGAGGAAATGTGATAATAGCCGACAATAATAACTTCAGGATACGCGAAATAAATACTGCCGGTATAATTACAACAATAGCCGGTACAGGAACAGCAGGCTTTGGTGGAGACGGCGGACCTGCCACTGCGGCAATGATCAATTCAGTTCGAGGCATTTGTACAGACTGGACCTGTAGTATTATCGTCGCTGATTGGCTAAACTCAAGAGTGCGAAAAATAACTTCATCAGGTATAATTACTACAGTTGCCGGAAGCGGAAGCCCGGGATTTAGTGGGGATGGTGGCCCTGCAACAGCAGCAATGCTTTGGGCGCCTAATTCCGTAGCAGCAGACGTGGCCTTAAATTTTTACATTGCCGATGGTGAAAACAACAGAGTCCGGAAGGTAGGCAATATAACAACATCTGTCAGTTCCTCCGCTTCTCTGCCAAATGCTACGCTCAACGTTTTCCCCAACCCTTCAAACGGCTCGTTTACGTTCAGGTTAACCTCAAAAAACAACGAAGAAGTGGATTGCAGTATCACAGATATTACCGGCAAAATGGTAAAGCAAATTACATTTATAACAAACAAGGACTATAGGCTACAATCAGAGCTTCCCGCTGGCATTTACTACTTAACCGCTGAAACTAAAAGCGGCAAGGTTGTTGAGAAAATAGTGGTGGAATAAAGAATTGAAGTAATTTTACGGCTACTAATTCTTACACAATGAACTATTGGCTTGTAAAATCAGAACCTTTTAAGTACAGCTGGGACCAGTTTGTAAAAGATAAAAAAACGTTTTGGGATGGGGTGCGCAACTATGGCGCACGCAACAACATGAAAGCCATGAAAAAGGGCGACCATGTATTCTGGTATCACAGCAATGAAGGGTTGGCCATAGTCGGCATTGCGGAGGTAGTAAAAGAAGCTTACCAGGACCCTACTACTGAAGACCCGAACTGGGTAGTCGTTGACCTGAAACCAGTAAAAGCACTACCTAAGCCAGTTACCCTCGCCGAACTTAAAGCCGATGGCAGCTTTGGCAATATGGATCTGGTACGGCTAGGCCGCCTCTCAGTAGGTACAGTTAAGGAAGATGAGTACAGGAAGATATTGGAAATGGGAGGACTGTAGCCAAATCAAAAAGCAAAAAGTAAAAGTAAAGACGCAGCCGTCTTTGGGGGTTGCGTTACCGATTTGGCAACTTTTTAGAAAGTTGCCAAATCTTTTTAGTAACGGGCTATCAGGCTATCAATTGCGGGAGAGCTTGTAATAAACCTCATTCCGAAAATCTTGTTTTCATTAGTGAGTGCGATGGAGGCAGCGTGTATTTTTTTCCCATCAACTCCAGACCGGTCAAAACCACCTATCGGTCTCATTTTTGTCGGCTTATCGAAAACCAATTTAAAATAACACATCAGGTTTCCCTTTGTGTCCGTTTCTGACTTAAATGGTCCAATATATTTCCAGGATTTTACTACACCTAATTGATCGTGCATATCGCTGATTTCGTTTTTACCCCATTGGGTATCCATCATCAGATTCAAGCTATCGGATTGTGAGGCGTTATAATACTTGATAAACCTGGTAAATGCAGCTTCGTACCGGGCTTTGGTTTTATTGTCGGGCACGCCACTTTGTGCGAAAGTTGTGGCTGAATAAATCAGGAGTATAAAAAGAAATGTGTATCGCATGTCGTTCTTTTCCTAAATATACAGGTAACTGGCTTGAAATCATCTTTTGAAATCTGAAATTTTTTAATTGAAACTTAACTCCGTAATTTTGCACACCTTTTAAAAACGCATGAGCAAAACAGTAGCATTTCATACATTAGGTTGTAAACTCAATTTTTCGGAAACTTCATCCCTTAGCCGCAGCCTGGAAGCTGATGGCTTTGTGAAGAAGGATTTTGAAGAGCTGGCCGATGTATATGTTATTAATACCTGCTCGGTAACCGACAATGCGGATAAGGAGTGCAGAATGCTGGTACGTCGAATACAGCGCAGGGCCCCTGAAAGCTTCGTGGTAATAACAGGTTGCTATGCACAGCTAAAGCCGCAGGAGATAGCCAATATTGAAGGCGTTGACCTGGTGCTTGGCGCTGCTGAAAAATTTAACCTCGCACATCATTTAAAGGAAATAACCAAGGGCGCAGCCGATAACGGCGGCGCTAAAATATGCAGCTGCGATATTGAAGATGTAGCTGGTTTTAACAGCTCTTATTCGCTTAACGACCGCACCCGTGCCTTTCTTAAGGTGCAAGATGGTTGTGACTATAATTGCAGTTTCTGCACCATACCGCTTGCACGTGGCCATAGCCGCAGCGATAGCATTCAGGGTGTGCTCCATAATATGACGGAATTGGCGGCCGCAGGCACTAAAGAAATTGTACTTACCGGCATTAACCTGGGCGACTTCGGCAAGGGGAATGATGGTGGTAAAACACGTGACACCTCTTTCTTTGAACTGATACAGGCAATGGATAAGCATGAGGGTATTGACAGGATACGCATATCCAGCATAGAACCAAACCTGCTCACCAACGAAATAATTGAGTTTGTTGCCACTTCTAACAAATTCATGCCGCACTTCCATGTGCCTTTGCAAAGCGGCAGTGAAGCCATTTTAGGGCTAATGCGCCGCAGGTATAAAAAAGACCTGTATGCCGACCGCGTTGCGAGTATTAAGAAAGTAATGCCACACGCCTGCATTGGTGTTGACGTTATTGTTGGCTTCCCAGGTGAAACCGACGACCATTTTAAAGAAACATTCGAATTTCTGCACAATCTTGACGTTTCTTACTTCCATGTATTTACCTACTCGGAAAGGGAAAACACGCTCGCAGCAACCATGAAGCCTGTAGTGCCGGTACACATCCGCAACGAGCGTAATAAGGCGTTGCGCAACCTTTCTTACCAGAAGATGAGCTATTTTACCGAACAGCAGCACGGCGCGAAACGCAAGGTTCTGTTCGAAATAGCGCCTAAAGGCAATATGATGGAAGGCTTTACGGATAATTACATAAAAGTACAGACCCCCTTCCGCGAAGAATGGATGAATAGTATTGTTGACTGGGTGCTGTAATTACCTTTAGTTATTCCAAACTATTTCACCTTGCTACCGAGAGAGGGCATCTGAAACCCTATGCGATATTGCGCTTCAACGCATAGCTAGAAAATCTATCTTTTAGAATTTTCATTTTAATTCTTTTTTCCCCGATTTTTGTTTTTACAACATTTGCATGGTGGTGCCTATGCAAACTTATAAAACTACTAACCACAATGATTGAGATAAAAGAAAAGTTGTACTTACTCTGTAATGACTATATAGCCAACCGGGTCGCTGTAATAAAGCAAAATATTGCCGAGGCTCAGGAAGCAGCGAATGATGATACCAAAAGCAGTGCCGGCGATAAATTTGAAGTAGGCCGTGAAATGATGCAGCAGGAAATAGAGCTCAACTTTGGCAGAATGGGCGAAATGCTGAAACTAAAGCAGGCGCTCGAAAATGTTCACCCTTCACATAAAAATACCATTGTATCTCCCGGTGCTCTGGTATATACTACGGCAGGCGTTTATTACATGGTTATTGGCGCAGGGAAATTACTCCTCAATGGCACAACGTACTATGCGATATCGCCCGAAGCTCCGATAGCGCTGCTTATGAACGGCAAGCATGCCGGCGATGATTTTATACTTAACGGGAAGACAGTAAAAATAGAGAAGATATTCTAAGCATTAAAATGACCGTCAGGAAAACCGGGAACTGCCTACAATAGCCACTCCCGGTAAGTATTATGGTGTTTTCAGATGGTTGTGCAAAACAAAATGCGGCCCTGCAGCTATCTTTGTGTTGGTGCAGCGCACCACTCTATTCGTCACTAACATTTAGCTGCACTGTATAAGCTAACACAAACTGAAACATCATGAAAAAGCTATTAATGATTGTACTGTTCGCCACTTTGTTCAGTTCCTGCCGGAAAGCGACTTCAACCGGCACTATTGAATTTGTGAGTAACAGCGCCTACCCTTATGCCGTTTATATTGATGGCATTTTTCAGGATGAACTACCAGGTTATTCTTACCAATATTATACCGTCCATTCAGGGTACCATGAGTGCCGCGTAATACAGCAAACCGGTTATATCGTTGCTCCCGTCGATGAGTATTTTGATGTAGATGTGTACGAAGGTAACCAGGTGGTCGTTTCCTTCCCATAACAGATGTAGCTCTGTTTTGCCTTACTTTTTATGGTTGACAATTAGTTAAAACGCACAATTGCGCTGCATACCCTATCTTTATAAGATTAAACAGATGAAAAAAATTATGCCAGGAAAAAAGAAGGCAAGCAAAAAAAGCAACAGCGGCAATGTACAGATATTGATAGGAAAGCTGGAAGTAACACGCGGAGGAATGGGTTTTGTGATAATTGAAGGCCAGGAAAAAGACATCATAGTTAAGCGTGAAAATATAGGTAGTGCCCTGAACGGGGACATAGTGCAACTGGAAGTAAGAGGCTATGCTGATAACAATAAGCGGCCTGAAGGAATTATAAAAAGTGTAATACGCAGAAAACAATCAGAATTTAGCGGCAGGTTGGAAGTGCACCAGCATTTTTCTTTCCTGGTGCCAGATAGCGATAAAATGCCGGTGGATATTTATATACCCCTGCACCTGCTGAACGGCGCTAAAAATGGTGATAAAGCCATTGCTAAAATTGTAGAGTGGACGGGCAAAACCAAAAATCCGGTCGGCGAAATAATAAGTATTCTAACGAACGAATCGCTGAATGAAATAGCGATGCAAAGCATACTTACAGAAAATGGCTTCCCGCTTACCTTCCCTGACGATGTGCTGGAAGACGCGGCGCGCTATCCGGATGTGATAGACAGCAAGGAAGTGAAGAAACGCCGCGATATGCGTGGCGTGCTTACCGTTACAATTGATCCTGCTGACGCCAAAGATTTTGATGATGCTATTTCTTTCCAATCGCTGAAAGGTGGCTGGTACGAGGTAGGCGTGCATATTGCCGATGTAGGCCATTACATTGAAGCCGGTTCGGCACTAGACGAGGAAGCCTACAGAAGGGCAACCAGCGTTTACCTGCCCGACCGTGTGTTGCCCATGCTGCCGGAAAGACTTTCTAACGAACTGTGTTCGCTCAGGCCGCATGAAGACAAGTATACCTTCTCTGCTATCTTCAAGATAAACAAAGCCGGAAAAGTAAAGGATACCTGGATTGGCAAGACCGTTATACACAGTGACCGCCGCTACAGCTATGAAGAAGTGCAGACCATTATTGAAGGCGCAAAAGGCGATAACGATAAAGAATTGCTGATACTGAACGAAATGGCGCAGAACCTGCGCGCAGAGCGTTTTAAACATGGCGCTATCAATTTTTCGTCGCAGGAAGTTCGCTTTAAGCTCGATGAAAAAGGTGTACCGATTGGCATAGTAATAAAGGAAAGTAAAGAAGCGCATAAGCTTATTGAAGAGTTCATGTTGCTGGCCAATAAAACGGTTGCGGAATATGTATCGAACTATGAAGTGAAGGGCGACAAAGTGCCATTCCCTTACCGTATACACGATGACCCGGACCCGGAAAAACTGAAAATGTTTGCCCTGTTTGCTGGCCGCTTTGGTGTAAAGCTCGAGTTCAGCGATCCGGAAGGCGTTGCAAAATCATTCAATGAAATGCTGGCCAGTGTGAACGGGAAACCAGAACAGCATGTGCTGGAACAACTGGGTATCCGCACCATGTCGAAAGCGGTGTATACCACACAGAATGCAGGCCACTATGGCCTTGGTTTTGAAGACTATTGCCATTTCACCTCCCCTATTCGCCGTTATCCGGATGTGCTGGTCCACCGCATTCTGCTGGAATGCCTGGAAGGCAGGGTAAAACCCATAAAAGACCTGGAGGCAAAATGCCGCCATTGCAGCGATCAGGAACGTCGCGCTATGGATTGTGAACGGTCAGCCAACAAATACAAGCAGGTAGAATTCATGCAGCAATATGTCGGTGAAGACTTTGATGCCGTGATAAGCGGTGTTGCCAATTTCGGCTTCTGGGCTGAAACCGTGGAACACAAATGTGAAGGCATGGTTTCTATTACCGACCTGGCTGAATTTGATAATTTCGCGTTTATAGAGCAGGAATATGCTTTGGTAGGCTACAGCACGGGGCTACGTTTTGGCATGGGCGATAAAGTAAAGGTGCGTGTAGTTTCTACCAACCTCGATAAACGCCAGATAGACTTCGCTATAATGGAGGTTCCCAAGGGAACAGGTAAACCAAGCCGCAAAATAAACACCAATAAAGATGCCGGCCGCAAGTTTAACGACGGTAAGAAAAAGAAGAAAAAGTAAACTAATTGATTAAAAAAACGAAACGGACTTGCGCTCTTGGTGCAAGTCCGTTTTTATTTTGACGGGCCGAGTGTTTGTACACATTGAATTGAGTGTAACGATTGTTGATCGGCTCTAACAACGGCGGAACTGGGACTTAGGTCACCCTTTCAGGGTTTTGCCTTTGTGTCTTAACCTTACGCTACAATAATATCACCCTTTCGGGGTTTTAAACCTCGAAGAGGTGGCATTATTATAGTAAAAATACATATTTACGTTTTAAAAAAAACAATAGGTTGGCGCAAGTCTTTTCGACTTGTGTCTTTCTTCCTGCAAGTCTTTTCGACTTGCGAAGTAAACTTGCAATGCAAATTATTATGTTTGTATAGTATGAGTACCCGCTACAAATTTTTCGATAATTACTCTTATTACTTTGTAACATTTGCAGTAGTTGAGTGGATAGACGTATTTACCCGTGACGATTACAGGAAAATTGTAGTAGATAGCCTTAATCATTGCATCCGCCATAAATCACTAACAGTATATGGCTAGGTGCTCATGACCAATCATGTTCATCTAATTGTTTCCCTTTCTGAAAATGCCAGCCATACTTTATCTGATGTAATGCGGGATATGAAGAAATTTACTGCGATGCATTTAATAAAAAGTATCAAGGAAAATCCGCAGGAAAGCAGAAAAGGATGGATGATGAGTATGTTTGAAAAGGCAGGAAGGCAAAATAGTAATAACACAGTCTACCAATTTTGGCAACAAGACAATCATCCGGTTCAGCTAAAAGATGAAAATCGTTTCTCGAGAGCTTTAGAATACATTCATAATAACCCTCTCGCTTCTGGTATTGTTCGCAGGGCTGAGGACTTTCCATGGAGCAGCGCAGCTGATTACTGTGGCGGAAAGCGTGCGGTAGATGTTGTTATATATTAACTACACGCAAGTCGAAAAGACTTGCAGATAATAGACACAAGTGAAAAACACTTGCGCAAATTAAGTTCTAAACTTCCCTTCGAAAACTCCATTTAATAGCAAACAATACCGCGGTTACTAAAAGAGATACTACAGCTAAAATAAGCCAGACAACTATTGTTTGAGCATGGTAAACTACGCAATCCTTCTCATCAAAATAATTACCCTCTGAATTGTAGGGCAGCAACTCAGTGTATACATACATGTAACCAAAAAAAATCGACAAAATGAATGATAATGCTATAGCAATAACCAACATTACCCTTTTTACTTTACGCACGGTACAGACAATAAAATAGCTCCAACAAATTTAGTAAATATAGCTTATTTGCTCTGTTGTTGGTGTTACTCACCAAGAACGGCGGAACAGGGAATTATGCCACCCTTTTGGGGTTTTGCCTTTGTGTCTTAGCCTTACTCTACAATAATATCACCCTTTCAGGGTTTTAAACCTCGAAGAAGTGGCATATTTTCCGGCTTTATGTGCGCTTCCTAGCAATAATCGTCGTGACTTAATCTATTCATTATAATCAAAAGAGTTCGCAAATCTAAAAGGCTTGAGCTAGTTTAAATTGGAGCGGGCCCGTGCTTTTTTTTTACATTCGGTAAATCAACGGCAGAAAGGCCAACGGATGCAGCAGGGATATTTTTACAAGGAGCAAATTGAAACATATAAAAACTTCATACCTGCGGCGTCGTCAAATTGAAAATACATTATGTTGGCAAAGGCTATTTCGGTTACAAAGTTTTACTTTTACCGGGTCAATGTTTTAAACCTAAACAGTATTCATGCATTCGTTTACCGAGCTAACCGCACAATTTGAAGAGCGCTTTACCAATACCCTGCCCTTTCCGCAAAACCCGGCAACCTTATACGAGCCATGCCACTACCTTCTGGCATTAGGTGGCAAAAGGGTGCGCCCGGTATTGTGCCTTATGGCCAATGAGTTGTTTATGGATATTAGCGAAAATGCATGGCACGGTGGCACAGCAATAGAATTGTTCCACAACTTCACGCTCATTCATGACGACATTATGGATAAAGCCCCGCTGCGCCGCGGGCAAGCCACTATACATGAGCGCTACGGCCTGCCTACAGGCATTTTAAGCGGCGATGTAATGTGCATTTATGCCTACGATGCCCTGGCCGCAATTACACTTGCGTTGCCGCAGGTTTTGCAGCTATTCAATAAAACGGCTATTGAAGTTTGCGAAGGCCAGCAAATGGATATGGATTTCGAAACCCGTAACGATGTTACGCTGGACGAGTACATACTCATGATAACCCTCAAAACATCGGTACTGCTGGCCTGTGCCCTTAAAATGGGTGCTTTGGTAGGCGGTGGCCTGGGCGATAATGCGAATAAACTGTATGCCTTTGGCAAAAATATGGGTATCGCCTTCCAGCTGCAGGACGACTACCTGGACGCCTACGGTGCACCCGATAAAATAGGCAAACAAACCGGGGGCGATATTTTAGCCAACAAGAAAACTTTTTTATTGATAACAGCCCTGCAAAACGCCAACCCTGAGCAACGCGTGGAAATTGAAGCGTTGATTAATGGCAATGCGGAGGGTAAGGTGCAGGCAATGCTAAGCCTGTATGCCGCAACGGGCGCTGATAAACAATGCCGCGATGCTGTGGAACATTACTCACAACTCGCTTTCGATTGTCTCGAAGCCGTTGCTATTCCCTCAAAACGAAAAGTACACCTGCACGAACTGGCTAAATGGCTGCTGATGCGGGATAAATAGATTTACGATAACAATAATTACCGGGTGTTAGATTCGCCCTCAACAAAACAAGTTTTCATGCCGTGCAACCACAAGTTTCAGAATGAGCTTCACCTTGAGTTAGTTGACTACGAACCTGCCACATTAATAGTGGGTTCGTTCAATCCCGACCTGGATGATAAAAATACCGCTGAGTGGTTTTACGGCCGAACTGCCGATAGTTGTTTCTGGGATGTATTGCCAAGGTTATACGGCAGCCCTTCGCTTATTGATGCCACGCCTGCTGAATGGAAGCAATTCTGCCGCGATAACCGCATCGCACTTACAGACATCATCAGCTGCATTGATGATGCTGACCTCAAGAACAAGGTACAGGCGCGGGCGCTGGCTGGCTTTTCAGACAAAGCCATCGAATATAACTTCGACGATTTCGATTTCATCAATATTGTAAAGTTGTTGCAAAGCAGACCCTCCATAAAAAATGTATACCTCACCAGGGGCATTACAGAGGCATTCTGGCGGCACCTTTGGAATCCTGTTGTGCAATACTGCAACCGGAATAATATGCATGAGCGGCGGTTATTAACGCCATCGCCCGATGCAGACTACCACCACGAAGCCTATAATCACGACCATCCAGAAAATAAAATACCACTGCTGGAAGACTACATTTTAATGCGCTGGAAAGAGGAGTGGCATGTTGCGACTGACCTTTAGATTTACTTCTCAAAACCCAAAGGGTTACAGCCAAATGAGTAAGGGCCAACGAAAACCGTTGGTAAAATGATAGGCCGATCTAAATAAAAATTCTAAATTTATCCCAGATTACGCATTAGACAAAATAAAAGGATACTCAAATTCTTTTGAGTAATTCCATAAGCCGGAGAACCAGGCTCGTCTTTTTTTGCTTAATGCAATTTTGAGGACAAGTTTTCCGTTGATT
>CANFKC010000052.1 GCA_947447265.1 Chitinophagaceae bacterium | reverse complement strand
TCCGCTCCAAAAATTCCAGGCCTTCAGGTTTGGAATTTTTTTTGTCTCTCAGCATGGAAAAATGCGGGCAGAGGCAGGCCGCCCTGGTGGCGGAATTGGTAGACGCGCAGGACTTAAAATCCTGTTTGCCGTAAGGCAAGTACGGGTTCAATTCCCGTCTGGGGCACGAAAAAAACCCGCTTTCAGTAGCGGGTTTTAATTTAAAAAAAGTAGAAGGGTATAATAGCACGGTAAAGCCATTATACACAATAAAAGTTCTTAAATAGATGCGGAAGTAGCTCAGTTGGTAGAGCACGACCTTGCCAAGGTCGGGGTCGCGAGTTCGAGTCTCGTCTTCCGCTCATTGTAATCCAGTCCCAGAAGGGCTGGATTTTTTTTGCTTGTTGGTGGCGAAAAATACGACTCTCCCGAGTTCACTCCGACCAGGTCAACAAAAATGCATAAAGAATGCACTTTTTGAATGCTAGTAAATGTGCAATTGCAAGAACGATAAAAAAGCTTGTGTAGATTAAATCACCTTGAATTGGCTGTCATAAGTGCAGACAATTATCTGAACAAGCGTTACATTTGTGTTCTATTTAATTTATTATCATAGAGATTTACATTTTACTTGCTCTAGTCTAGAAATAACGTGGATTTACTCTCATAAAATTTATCAGCAAATGTCGATTATCACCGAGATAAATGAAGCCATACAAGATGAAATTAAGGCAATAAGGCGAAAATACAAGAAATCACCTATTGTTGTAGACCACCTAAAAACAACAAAAGTTGATTCTGAATTTTATTATGAAGGCATAATTAAGAGCTATGAAGATGGTGATATTTTGTCAATACCTGAAGGCGTTGGGATAAAAGTTATTTACAGAGAGTGGGATCACATAAGCAGAGAATGGGTTGAGCATTGCAAAGACGGTAAATTATTGTATTACAGTTTGCGCAACCACCATATTGTTTTTTCCATCACAGGGGCAATTATTGAATTGCCGGAAAAACAGAGACAATTTAAAATTGAACCAACGGCTGAAGATTTAGCCAAAGCTATTCAGGAGCAATTGGCTGCATTACAAAATAAGTGCACAGCATTGAGTTGGCAAATATTGAATAACAATTACAAAAAGACCATTCCGCCATATAGAATAAGCACAATAGCAAAAGAAACTTTGAATGAATCGCAGCTTGAGGCTGTTACTAAAATGTTTGAGAATGATGTTACATTTTTATGGGGTCCACCTGGTACCGGGAAAACCACTACAATTGCTACTGCAATAAGAGAAATGATTAAACAAGGCAAGAAAGTCCTTGCTGTTTCAATTTCAAATATTGCGGTTGATCAAATAGCATTAAAATGTATTCAGAATGATAAATATCCCCAACTATCAAAAGGTGAAATAATACGTTTCGGTTATTCAAAGCTTGATGCTGTAAGAAATGAAGATATTCTTTTTCCTTCACGGGATATTATTGAAAATTTGAGAAAAGACATTAGCCAACTTGAAACCCTCCTAAAGAAAACTTTGGATCCACTTTCATCAGCAGGAATACGAAACAAAATATCAGTTAAAACTTTAGAATTAAAGAAAGCCACAATCCAGCCAATATTTCAAGCGAAAGCCACTTTGACAACGGCTATTCAAGTTTGCTTAGTTGAGGAGTTTAAGGATGTAAATTATGATGTTGTGATTGTTGATGAAGCAAGTATGCTTTCAATTGCTATAGTGGCTATTGTAGGGAGTATTCCAAAGGAACGATTAATTATTGCAGGGGACTATAAACAATTAGCTCCTATTGCGATATCAGATACTCCACTTTCAAAAAAATGGTTACAATCTGACATTTTTGAATTAGCTGGTGTAGCTCAAAATAGGTCGAACCATTCTTCATTAGCAATGCTAAACCTACAACATAGAATGCATGAAGATATTTGTGAAGTTATCAGCGATAGTTTTTACTACTCTAAATTAACGAGCAAAATTAAAGCCGAAAATAGACTTGGTTCACTTCTTCCACCAACAGTAGGGAAGGCGAGAGAATTTGTCAAAATCTCTATTGCCGATGGCAGTAAAGTTGAAAAAACCGAAAGCTACTCAAGGTATAATATAAAGACTGCCGATAAAGTTGTTGAAATAGTTTCAAAACAGATGCGACAAAAAGAAAAACCGACACTAGGAATAATAACCCCCTACAGAGCACAGGCGCAAAGGATAATGAAATGCATAAAGGACGCGGGTGATAAAAGTAATAATCCTAACTATAGTAAAATTAAAGTGGGAACTGTTCATTCATTTCAAGGAGATGAATCAGATATTATAATTTTTGATTTGGTTGATAATTGCGAAGAGGGGCCAGGCTCCTTGTACAAAGGTGTCACAGGGCACAGATTAATGAATGTTGCTATTAGCCGGGCTAAAGGAAAAATAATAATTGTTGGCGACCCTGATTTGTTTAAAAGTTACGGGTATGAATATTCTAAATTGCAAAATATAATTGCGAAGTATTTCATTTAATTATTATAGATGATAGTAATTTTATTCGCAGCCCTACATTCAACATCCTGTTGTTTGACAGGATGTTTGTTTTTTTGGAAAATAAAGCGATTTAAGTAGAAATTTATTAAAGCAAGAATTCTCTTTTTTAGCATCAACCTATAAATTTCTAACCAGCCATAACTAAATTGGAAGCTCCTCCTTCTAGCTGCATACGATTCACTACTTCGCCATCGCTCAGATATTCATTTCATTTCGCTTTCAATAATTCAGTAACTTAAACCCCGCCACACCCCCAAAGTGAAAACTATGTGCATAACGTTTTGCAGCCTCAATTAATCCTCCGACCTTTATGGCGTGAAAGCAATATCTCAAAAACGATCATCAAGTAGAAGAATAGGCAAAATGTAGTTGTTAGGGAAGAAGGCTCCGGAAAAAAATGAAATCGCGTGACGGTTGGTAACAAGCGAATAACAAAAGGATAGGGTAGTCAGCGGTCTTGGGCAAAGCTATCACAATTGTTTTTGAGCATAATATAATTGGCTTTCCGTGAGGCCACACCATGAAATCATTTTGAAACAGAAATTGCCAATTAACATTTACTTTTGCATTTCAAAATCCGCACATCATGGCTGTTCAGCGTCCCTTTAATTTAAGTCAATGGATAGAAGATAACCGACATTTATTGAAGCCACCAGTGGGCAACCAGAATGTTTATAAAGAGGCCGGCGACTTTATCGTGATGATAGTGGGTGGTCCCAATAGCCGTAAAGATTTCCATTACAATGAAAGTGAAGAGCTGTTTTACCAGCTGGAAGGTGATGTGGTGGTAAAGATTCAGGAAGACGGTAAAATTGTAGATATACCCATTAAACAAGGCGATATGTTTTTATTGCCGGGCAAAACACCGCACTCTCCGCAAAGGGGGGCAGGTACTATTGGCCTGGTAATAGAAAAGAAACGCGAAGCGACAGAAATGGACGCCTTTATGTGGTTCTGCGAAAACTGCGGAGAAAAATTACATGAGCAGTTTATGAATGTATCAGATATCGTAACCCAATTGCCACCGGTTATGGAAGCATTTTATGCTGACGAGCACAAGCGCACCTGCAAAAAATGTGGAGCGGTAATGCAACCACCCGTTGCTATAAAATAGTTACAAGCATTTCAACTCAAATTATTAATTGGTAGTTATTATTTTGTGTTGCTTCCCTAATTTTAGTGATATTAACCTGATTTTTTTATATTAACTTGCAGTTCCAAATAACAAAATAACCTATTATGAAGTCTTGCTTTTACAAAGTCTCTCTATTAATTGCGGTTTGCCTTGTCGGCACTTTATCGCGAGCGCAGATCATTTCTACCTATGCGGGTACGTATGGTTCTATCACTGCATCAGGCGATGGCGGCGCGGCAACTGCGGCTTCAGTTGGTAACCCCAATGGTGTTGCCGTTGATAGATTTGGCAACGTCTATTTTACGGATGCTACTAACAATATAATAAGGAAGGTAAACACCAGCGGTGTTATCAGCACTTTTGCAGGCACCGGGGCTTCAGGTTACACTGGCGATGGTGGCGCTGCAACAGCAGCAACCCTTTACTATCCGCAAGGTATATGTGCGGATACATTTGGTAACATATATGTGGCCGATGAGGTGAACAGGGTAGTGAGGAAGATCAATACATCGGGCATTATAACCACAGTTGTAGGAACAGGTGCTTCAGGGCACTCGGGCGATGGTGGTCCGGCTACTGCAGCAACGCTGCCGAGTGCGGTGGATGTGGCCATTGACAGGGCAGGTAATCTGTACATTGCTGATGGTTATTACAGTGTAAGGAAGGTAAATACATCGGGCATTATCAGCACTTTCGCGGGTAACAGCTTTGGCTATTCCGGCGACGGCGGCCGCGCTGATACAGCTACCTTCAATAACCCATTGGGCGTTGACATAGATACTTTCGGTAACGTATATATTTCCGATAATCAGAACATGGTTATCCGTAAAGTAGATGCTTCAGGCATTGTCAGTACTTATGCCGGCAATGGCTATGGTGCGGGTTCAGGTATGGGTGGTTCTTTCAGTGGCGACGGTGGTCCGGCTACTGCAGCTGGTTTAGATCAGCCATACGGTATTTCCGTTAGCCGCAACGGCGACCTTTATATTGCCGACCAATACAACAGTGTTGTCCGTTATGTAAATGCAACTACGGGTATTATTGAGCGTTATGCGGGTAACAATACTTTAACTTACACTGGTGATGGTGGCCTTGCAGATACTGCCGGACTTAACTTTCCGGTGGATGTTGCAGTAGATTATGCAGGTAATTTGTTCATTGCAGATATCTCTAATAACGTTGTTCGTAAAGTAAAAGCGCCTTATCGTATAACTATTGCAACGGCCAACGATACTGTTTGTAGCGGCACTGCTGTTAGTTATACCTCTTCAGTATCTGCTCCGGTTACCGGTTATCACTATCATTGGTTTGTAAATACAACAGCTGTAGGTACTGATGCCGGTACCTATGTGGCAGATAGCGTGCACACTGGCGATGTAGTTAAATGCTACCTAATTGGTACATCGTCAACCGATACACTGGCCATCTCTAATTTCATTACTATGACGGTAATACCTACACTTACGCCTTCGGTAACGTATACGGTATCACCCTCTGCAAGCGTTTGCAGTGGCACTTCGGTAACTTACAGTGCTACAGGTGTTGCGGGTGGTTCGGCTCCGGTTTATCATTGGAGCGTAAATGGTACTGACGTATCAGGTGCTACCACGGCTAGCTACACTTACACTCCGGCTAACGGAGATGTGATACAGGTAAGGTTAAACAGCAGCTATGCATGTGTAACAACAGGTGTTGCATTCAGCAGTACTACCACTATGACGGTAACACCAACCGTTACCCCTACTATTTCAATAAGCACTGCGTCAGATACTATTTGTACGTCTACTGCTGCCCGTTTCACGGCTACCATCACTAATGGCGGTGCTACACCACACTACCAGTGGTTTTCAGGCAGTACTGCAATTGGTTCTGATACCAGTTCAATATTATACACACCATCAAGCGGCGCTGTTATTTCTTGCCGCCTGACCAGCAATGCTACCTGCCGCACAAGCGATACGGTTCGTAGTAACTACATTACTATGTTTGTAACAACTCCGCTTACGCCATCTATAACTATTTCAACTGTTGGCGGCGATACATCGTGCACAGGTATGACTGACACATTTTATGCCAGTACAGTACACGGTGGTTCTTCACCAACGTATGCCTGGATAGTGAATGGTTTCTACGTATCTGGTGGTAACCCATTCGTATACAGCCCAGCGTCGGGAGATGTGGTACAATGCACACTTTACCCGAGCGGTTGTGTTACTGCGAGCAGCGTTAATAGTAATACCATTACCCTTACAGTTCTTGCTTATACCACACCAACAGTAACCATTTCCAGAAGTCGCGATACGGTTTGCGCGGGCGATTCGGTAACTTTTACCGGTACCAGTGTTTCCGGTGGTTCTGCTCCTATCTACAGTTGGTATAAAAATGGTACTTATAGGTCTACCGGCACTACTTACCGCGATGCCCCGGGCGGCAGCGATGTTTACGAGTGCGTTTTGGTGAGCAATGCACATTGTAACACTACCGACACAGTTACCAGCAGTGCAGTGATGATTGTTGTAAACCCTGTTGTTACACCAACTGTAGGTATTTCAGCAAGCCCTTCAGGCCCTGTATGTGCAGGCACAACAGTAACCTTTACTGCGGCTCCGGTAAATGGCGGCAGTGCTCCGGCTTATACCTGGTATAAGAACGGTGCAGTGGTAGGCTCTTCGGCCACCTACAGTTATGTGCCGGTTAATAACGATACTATCCAGGTAAAAATGGTGAGTTCTGCATCATGTGTTACAACTTCAACTGTATTCAGTACGCTTACCATAATGGTAGTTAACCCGGTTGTTACGCCATCTATTTCTGTTACTGTTGCCCCTGGCGATACAGTTTGTGGTGGTACTACACTTTCGTTCACATCAACAATTGTTAATGGTGGTGCATCTCCTGCTTACCAATGGCAGAGCAACGGCACAGATATTGCCGGCGCTACATCAACTACATATACTTACACGCCTTCAGCGAGCGATACTATTGTTTGCCGCCTGATCAGCAGCAATCCTTGCGCTGTTCCTGATACTGTTTACAGTGCTCCGCACAGGTTAGTGGTTAATCCGGTTGTTACACCGGCTATTACTGCAACTGCAACTCCGGGTTCAATTGTTTGCGTTGGCACATCTGTTACCTACACTGCAACCGCAACAGGTGGTGGTTCAGGTGCTACTTATCAGTGGAAGGTGAATGGTACTGTGGTGAGCACAGCAACCAGCTATACCTACACTCCGGCCAATGGCGATGTAATTACCTGCAGGCTGATAAGCAATGCCCCTTGCCGCACCGCGGATAGCGCATTCATAAGCCCGATAACCATGGTAGTTAACCCGGTTGGTGCACCTTCTGTTACCATCACATCATCGCCTGGCGATACAATTTGTGTTGGTGGTACTGCTACATTTACGCCTTCTACTACTACAGGTGGTTCATCGCCTACGTACAAATGGTTTGTAAATGGTGTATTAAGCGGAACGGCTTCAACTTATGCTTATACTCCTGCATCTGGCGACCTGGTCAAATGTGTTATGCACAGCTCTTCATCTTGCTCTATTCCTGACTCGGCAACAAGTAATACCATTACCATTACTGTTTCATCATTTGTTACGCCAGCAGTAAGTATTGCAACCGCTACCGATACAGTTTGTTCAGGTATCCCGATAACCTTTACACCAACACCGGTAAATGGTGGTTCGGCTCCGGTTTATAACTGGTATGTAAATGGCACATTCACAGGCACCGGCAGCACTTATAGTTATGCTCCGGCAAATGGCGATATTGTAAAATGTACTATGTTCAGCAGCCACCCATGCGCAAGCCCTGATAGTGCGGTTAGCAATTCCATCACTATGACGGTTACGCCTTCTGTCGTTCCTTCAGTTACAATTGCTGCAACACCTGGTACAACCATTACTTTTGGTACATCGGTAACCTTTACTGCAACGCAGGTTAACGGTGGTTCTGCACCGGTATATGTTTGGTTACTTAACGGTAGTGTTATTTTGGGTGTAACGGGTCCTACTTATGTTACTGATACCCTGTATAATGGCCAGGTCGTAACCTGCGTTTTATTGAGCAATGCACCATGTGCTAATCCTCCTTTCGATACCAGCAATGCGCTTACAACAACCATTACCAATGTAGGTGTGGTGCATGTAAACAAGCTGCGTGCAGCTATCGATCTCCAGCCAAATCCAAACAATGGCATCTTCTTCATTAAGAGCGAAATGCTGGAGACCAGCAGCAATAATGCGGAAGTAACTGTTACAGATATGTTGGGTAAGATTGTTTACCGTAATGGTAATCTGCCGATAGTAAATGGTAAAATAAATAGCAAAATAGCGCTCGATAATAGCCTGGCTAATGGACTGTACATGCTTAACTTAAAGTATGATGATGGCAGCCGCGTAATGCGCTTCGTTATTGAAAAATAACCGCTGATTAATATTCTTATAAAAATCCCCTCTTTCCGAGGGGATTTTTTATATTCAATGCGGTAATGTTTATGATTATCATAGAAATACGGTTAATTTTGGCCCCGTTAATAAAGTAAATTATTTGCATGCATCAATTTTTACAAACAAAAAACACACTTATGATTAAAAAATTAAGCCTGGCAGCATTGCTTGCAGCATCTACCTTAACTGCAAATGCACAGAAAGTAAATTATTCCGTTGTTGAAACAGACCCGGACAGGGCTAAGACCACAACGCTTGATCTTCAATTTTTGAACTTGGGTACTTATCAGGGCTTCGGTATGGGATATGGTATTAAAGCCGAAACTATGCTTACCGATAAAATTGGTGCGTTTCTCGAATATAAGAACACCTATTTTGAAACACCTAATTCATCGTCAGCGTCTTCGGAGTTGGGTGCAATAGTACCATCTGCCGGTCTTAAACATAATATGAATATCGAAGCTGGCGGTACCTACTTTTTTCTGAAGCGTAAAGTCGCTTCAAATGTAAAAGTACAGCTTAGCTCTATGTCATTCGGCAACGTTACAGTTATCCACTATACATCTGTTCCAAGCTTAGTGCAGCACATGCTGGGCGCTCGCGGCGGCCTTACCTACTTTCAAAAAGCGTTAGATTTTGAAAGTGCATCTCACAAGTACTTTAATTACAAAAGTAAGGATGGGAAAACCAATGTGCCTATCGATGAGGAATTCGCAGGCCTTCATGTACAGCCCGATGGAAATTCATGGGAGCCATTTACTAATTCAAAAGTATTTGCAATTTTCGCAGGATTGGATTACCGTAATATAAGGAACACAATCATACAGGCAGAAGATTACGGCCGTTGCGCGAATGCAACCTCCTTCGATATATACTTTGATCTTATGGTTGCGCCTTCCATCAGTTTTGCTAATGTCATCGACACTGCAAGGCATGAATGGCAGATTGTGCCAACATCAAAAGGAACAAGTAATTTTGGTTACAGATTTGGTGTTACCAGGCACCCGGGCCGCACTGTAGGTTTCTCTTCAACGCTGGAATTTGGCAAGAAGCCATCTGCGGTAATGGGTGCCGGTTTCTTTAATACCGGTGGGTATATTAACTACACTATATCACTTTGTATTTCAAGCGCACTGAATCTCTTAGGCCACAAACCTGCCGGAGCAGCTCATAAAATGGTAGATAAAAAAGAAACTACTAGCGAAAAAATATAATGTAGTACAATATTCTACTACACATAATAACAATCCCGGCGAACAATTTATCGCCGGGATTTTTATTCGTTGGTTTCCGGATACTACTAATTTCCAATCAAATAGTCCTATTTTCAACCTCGTTTTTACCCGCTGTAGGGTAGGAAATTTTTTATAGATTGCACCTCATGAAAAGAAAAATTGCCGTGTTTGCATTGTTAATTGCTGCCGTGTCGGCTAAAGCGCAGAATTCCCGCTACAAAATTGTTGAAAATGACCCCGACAAAGCCAGGACAACTACACTGGACCTACAGATATTTGACCTGGGTTGGTATCAGGGAATAGGCATGAGTCTTGGAGGCCGTGCACACACCTTTCTAACGCCCAAAGTTGAGCCATTCCTGGCTTATAAAAAGGCATATGTTAATGATCCTGCAATAAGTGATGGCGCGTACGATGGAACTATTGTAAGTAAGGGGGGCATTAAAAGCGGTATAGCAGCAGAAGCCGGTTGTAGTTATTACTTTTTCAGCCGCAAAGTGGCTTCCACTACAAAAATGAATTTAAACGCTGTTGCTAGCAGGGATTTGATTCTTCAGTACTATTCGGAGGTACCGACCATTGTGAAACATATGGTTGGTGCAAGAGGGGGTATTACTTATAATCGTCGAACAATGGATCTGTATGACCAGACGCACCCTTATTACTTCTATAAGAGTAGTGATGGGAAATATACGGTGCCGATTGATGACTTCGATCCTAAAGTAAGTCACCTGCAACCTGCGGGCTTCGCAGCGAACCCCTACACTAATATGCATGTTGTGGCCATTTTTGCCGGTATCTGCTACAAGAATATAAAGCATACCAAAATAGATGTAGAAGACGTGGGTCGTCGTCAAAAAGCTAAGAACCTTGATTTGTATGCAGATGTTATGTTTGCACCCATCATGGGCATTGCAAATGTCATAGATACACAAAAAAGGGAATGGCTGATTGTACCGCATACCAACACCATGCATCGTTTTGGTTATAGGGTGGGACTTTCAAAACATTCCGGCAAAACGGTCGGTACAACTTACACCCTTGAAGCTGGCAAAAAGCCAGCCGCAGCAATAGGGCAGGGCTTTTTCAACACCGGTGGTTTTATTAATATTACTTACGGAATGTGTATTTCGACAGCATGGAAATTGCTGAAGCAACCTAAAACCCCTCCGCCGCTGCCTGTTGATATTAAGGATAATTCCGCCCCTAAAATATAATGAGCTCTTTTTAATTGCTTACTAGGGCAATGCAAGCTACTCTGATTATAAGTAAAACCGGTCTCCAAAAGAGCCGGTTTTTTGAATTAATGCGGCGAATAATAGAAAAAGGCCAAGTTTAAATGCAATATTTTGCTTTGTTTTTTACTCCGCCTCTCCGTCGCCTGCGCAACCTATTTGCGTACCTCTTCGACTGACTGATTCTGATAGAATTTTTCAGAAAAATTTTTCAAAAAGTATCATTGATAATCAGCCGTTTGCGAGAATTCGCAAAATTATTTTCAAAAATTTTTCTACTGCGCAATTCCCGTGCGTAGTGGTGTTTCACCTTTGTATTGTCAATGAGAAATAACAACAATTGTTCATTGGCAATATGGTAAAACACTTAAAAATTCACTTACAATGAAATTCAACTTCTTCAAGAAAAAGGCGGCACCGGTAACAAATTATGAAGGCGCAACTGCATATACCCTTACTCCGCAAATGGAGCTGTATTCAGCCGTTGTTACTGCGGGTTTAAGTGATAGCTTTTATGAGAATGCTGATAACAGGGTTACCCGCATTCAGGAACTTATGCTGAAGAACGACGCAGAATACATAGCGAAGCTGGCAGTATATGCCCGTACGGAAATGTATATGCGAAGTGTTCCGATGGTACTTGCAGTAGAAATGGCCAAAACTAATTCGGGTAATGCAGTAGTTGCAAAAGCCGTGAATGGTGTAGTAAAGCGTGCGGATGAAATTACCGAGTTGCTGGCTTACTACCAGATGGCAAACAACAGAACCGGGACCAAAAAGCTGAATAAGCTTTCGAAGCAAGTGCAGAAAGGACTGAGTGATGCATTCAACAACTTTGACGAATACCAGTTTGCAAAGTATAACCGCGATGCTGAAGTGAAACTCAGGGATGCTATGTTCCTGGTGCACCCTAAGGCAAAAAACGAAGAACAGCAAGCCATATTTGATAAGATCGCTAAAAAGGAACTGGCTGTACCTTATACCTGGGAAACCGAACTTTCAGCATTGGGCCAGGTTGGCTATGAAACACCGGCGGCGAAGCAGGCTGCCGTAAAAGCTAAATGGGAGGAGCTGATTGATAGTAAAAAGGTAGGTTACATGGCAACCATGCGCAACCTGCGGAATATACTGGAAGCGATCGTATCAGCCATGCATGTAAAGAAGGTTTGCGACTACCTGGCTGACGCTGCCGCAGTGGCCAAATCAAAGCAGTTGCCGTTTCGTTTTCTGGCTGCATACCGCGAAATAAAAGGGCTTAATTCTGAATATACTACTTTGGTATTGAGCACCCTTGAAAAAGCGATAGTCGCAAGTATTGCAAACATGAAGGGGTTCGACATTTCAACACGGGTGCTTATTGCCTGCGACGTTTCTGGTTCTATGCAGAAGCCGGTATCAAAGAACAGTAAAATATGGCTATACGATATCGCCCTCGTATTGGGAATGCTGATGCAGTCAAAGTGCACCAGGGTGGTAACAGGCATGTTTGGTGATAGCTGGAAGGTAATAAATATGCCTAACAATGGAGTACTCGCTAATGTGGAGGAATATTACAAAAGGGAAGGAGAAGTCGGCTACGCAACAAATGGCTACAAGGTAATTGATGACCTTATTAACCGCAACGTTGTAATGGATAAAGTAATGCTCTTTACCGATTGCCAGCTATGGGATAACAAGCACGGAGGCGCAAGCCTGCAAAAGTCCTGGGCACGTTACAAAGCTATAGCACCTGGCGCCAAGTTGTACCTGTTCGATCTTGCAGGCTATGGAAACACACCATTGAGCGTAGAACGCCATGATGTGCACCTTATTGCCGGGTGGTCAGATAAAGTCTTTGATGTGATCGAAGCTATAGAAAATGGAGAAAATGCGCTGGCGAAAATTAGCCAGGTAGTATTATAAGTTATGTCCCCAATGCCAGGTTCATTGCCATAAAGACATTTCTGGGTTTTGAGTCGCGCATCTTAAATCTTGAACTATACCTGAAAGGTGGCTTTGCGCCTTCGCCTGACCATTTTTTTCTTAAATAGTAAATGATGATGCCCCACGGCGATAGTGCCGTGGGGTTAACTGGAAGTTCTTTAAAAAAATATTGATATTGCCCGGATGCCGTAGAGGAGTGTTACTTCGCAGCAACCCAGGGGCCCAGGGTCCTTACGAAAGTAGGGAAGAGGTGCAAATCCTCAAATCGCGTCGGCCCCGCACACTTTTCGCTTTTGCTTCGGGTATAAATTATTGAAAGATGCCGTAAATAAGGGTTAATTCGCGGTCTCCGCTGGTTCGAATCCAGCTAGCCTTTATTGCCTTTCGCTCTTTCATGAAAAACTAAAACAGTGTCGTATGCGAAACATACTTCGATTTTAACGTGCAGGTCGCCGGTTCAAGTCCGGCCATCATGAAAATGGTGTAGCTCAGTTGGTTAGAGCAGTAAAAACGTTTTGCAGCTTGTTACCTGTTTTATTAATTGGATAGAGATATTACAGACAGTTTGAAAGATGCCGTAGGCGAGGGTTACTTCATGGTTAATACCGGTTCGATTCCGGTCGGTGGAGCGATCCATTGTAAAACCCTTGTTGCGTGTTGCTCTTTCAACAATATTAAGACAGTGTCGTATGCAGGAATTACTTCGTAGTTTATGGGTCGCCGGTTCGAATCCGGCCACCATGCAAATGGTGTAGCGCAGTCCGGCAGCGCAATAATTATTTAGGCTCCTGCAGCAAGTTACCTGTCTTATTTTAAAACATTTGAACGGTGTCGTAGAAAAGGGTTACTTCGACTTTTAACCGGGAGGCGTGGGTTCAATTCCCACAGGCAATCTATACCAGCTTGCCGCCTGGAAGGCACCTTATTCTCTTTTCGATTTTACCCGTTCAAAACAGGGCAGCCATAGCACATGGTATGGCTGTTTTTGTTTTTTAGAATACCGTACCAAATTACAGGTGTTGAGTCAAACTAAAATTGTCTCTGAAATGAATCGGTCTACACTTTTGGGTTTTGACTTATCCCTTTTGACTTCACACTACTGGTATAATTTGTCAAGTATGTTATTTGCCGTGGCCGGGTAAACAAGGTCATCAGCTGCCTTTAATAAATGCTTGTCCCGTTTCGGGTATTTTACTTCGCTCAGCAAATGTTCTATAAGGCCAATGTGCGCTTTCTCTTTGTTTTCAGCATCAACAACAAACCAGGGCGAATGGTTAAAGCTGGTGCGTTCCAGCATAGCATTGCGGGCTTTCGAATAGTCCTTCCAGTGTTTTTGAGCTGCAGCGTCGATATCACTTATCTTCCATTGTTTCAGAGGGTCATTACGACGTTCCGCAAGGCGCTTTTTTTGTTCGTCGTTACTTATGTCCAGGTAATATTTCAGAATAATAAAACCTGCATCTACCAGCATTTGTTCAAAGAGCTCCACTTCCCTGAAAAAAGTTTCGTATTCTCTGTCGCTGCAAAAGCCCATTACCTTTTCAACGCCCAGGCGGTTGTACCAGCTGCGGTTGAAAATGACAAATTCGCCTGATATCGGTAAATGGTAAACGTACCGCTGAAAGTACCATTCCCGCATTTGCCTGTCTGAAGGTTTGCTCAGCGCCACTACTTTTGTTTCCCGTGGGCTTAAGTGTTTTGTAATTGTCTTTATCGTGCCATCTTTACCGGCGGCATCTCTGCCTTCTAATATCACCAGTACTTTCAGTCCGGAATTAATTACCTCTTTCTGAAACTTTACAAGTTCTACATAAAGTGCGTTAAGGATCTCTTTGTTTTCTTTCATAGTGGTCGTACCTGATTTTTGGTTGCTAAGTATACTAAGATACGACAATCTTCACCTTACAGCAGCAGAAAATATGCAACGCCAGCATAACTAAATACCGTTTTATAGCCCCGCAAAGTCTCTGCCCTTCGCAGGAATCGGCTGCATCGGGACGTATTTCCCCTTCCGCTTCACTGGCTTCTTAATACAGTAGGCACTACTTTTCAAATAAAGAAAACCCTAGCTTTTAGCCTTTAGGATACCCACTAAAAACAGCACCCAGCCACCAATATAGAAAAGGCCACCCAATGGAGTTACCAGTCGGGCTATTGTGGGTATGACGACGTTTTTAACCTCTAACAATGGATAAAGATATAGCGATCCGCTAAAGCAGATGATGCCCAGTATAAACATGATCATGGCATTTTCAAGCGACTTAAATGGATAAGCGCTATAGGCGATTCCAATAATCAGCAATGCAAAACTGTGGTAGAACTGGTAGGTAACACCTTTTTGAAAAACATCAATTTTTTCAGGGGGTAATACTTTTGTTAATCCGTGGGCAGCGAAGGCGCCAAGCATTACTGCCAGTGCCGCGAATATTGCCCCGGCCGTCATTGCGGGTTTGTACATTGCGAAATTATTTTTTCAAAGTTAGCGATGGAAATGTCTTCTGTTTGTAAAATGTACCGGGCCTGCTCGTAGAAAGGTTGCCTGTAGGCCAGCAACTTTGTAAGGTAACCTTTTACGTCGTCTTTCTCGTTTAGCAAGGGGCGAAGCGCGAGCGAATGCTTCATGTTGTGAAGCAAACTTTCAGGATTAGCTTTTATGTAAATAGTTACACCTGCCTTATTCATCAGGTCCATGTTGTTGTGGAAACAGGGCGTTCCGCCTCCGCATGCAATAACTGTGTTGGGTTTTGATAGCATTATCAGTTTTTCCAGATAATCATGCTCCTTTTGTCGGAACCACTGTTCGCCATGGTTTTTAAAGAGGTCTGCAATGCTCGATTGCTCTTGTTGAATTATGTATTTATCCAGGTCGTTAAATGGCATAACGAGGTTTTGGGCAATTTGCCTGCCCCAGTATGATTTGCCTGCTCCCGGCATCCCTATCAGAAATAGGAGGCTCATGCTTTCCCTGTCATAAACTTCCATAAAAGCAACATAGCCATTTTCGCAGCCATTTCTTTGTTGCGCTCCCGGTCGTAGAAGAAATTATGTACTTTGGTTATTACCCTGTTCTTATCGGCAACAGCCATCCATACGGTACCAACTTTTACCCTATCCGTGCCGCCATCAGGGCCAAGAACGCCACTTACAGAAAGAGCATAGTCAACATTCAATAACCGAAGCGCACCGGTAGCCATTTCAATAACCGTCTCTTCGCTTACGGCGCCTTTCTGCTCAATGGTGTCTTTACTAACGCCTAATACGTTTTGTTTTACCTCGTTGTCGTAAGAAACGATGCTGCCCTTAAAATAGGCTGATCCTCCGGGTACCTGCGTTATAAAATGGCCTATGTAGCCGCCCGTGCAACTTTCGGCCAGTCCGAAAGTAACCTGCATTTGCTTGGCAAGGTCGCCCAGTATTTTTTCCAACGGCAGGTCTTCCGTTGCTATAATTATCGACGATAATCTTTCAATAAGTTTTTGTTGTTCTGCAATCACTTCAACTTCCAGTCTGTTGGCATCAGGCCCATGGCCTGTTAACCGCAGTTTTACAAAACCACTATCAGGCAGGTATGCCAGTTTAATATTTGCCGGCAGTGCAATTTCTATATCAGCTATTTTTTCAGCAAGGTAACTTTCTCCTTCTCCTGCCGTAAAAATTGTTTTATGTACAATTGCATTTCTGGTTGAAAAATGCCCTTTGATTCGAGGCAATGCAACTTCTTCCATGATGTGTTTCATTTCAAACGGAACACCCGGTAGAGAGATGATGACCTTTCCATTTTTTTCGAACCACATACCCGGCGCAGTGCCCATTTTATTAAACAGAACGCTACAATTATCCGGCACTTCAGCTTGCTTCAGATTCCTTTCTAACATAGGCCTGTTGCGGCGCGAGAATATTTCTTTCAGGTGGGTTAGTACATCTTCATTAACAACCAGCTTGCCGCCAAAATAATCGCAGAGTAGGGGTTTCGTAATATCGTCAGATGTTGGTCCTAAGCCACCGGTAAGTATGATGAGTGACGCCTTCTGCCATTCTTCATCCAGCGCAGTGGTTATCGCATGTTTGGTGTCGCCAACTGCCACGCGCCTTACCACATCAATTCCCTGGGCATTGAGCTGCTGAGCTATCCACGCCGAATTCGTATCAATAGTTTGCCCTATTAAAAGTTCGTCGCCGATGGTTATGATTACTGCATGTATGTTGTTCATGAAAAGAAGTTAAGGTGAATACAATTAAAGGAAGAAAGGGGAGAGCCTGGTTACTAACTGTTCCGGCATGTTTACTTTCTTCTTTTCTTTTGGGTCGTAAAAGACCAGCGTAGTGACACCCTTATTCAGGAATACGCCTTCTTCATTGTAAAGCTCTGAATGGAACTGAATTTTCGAAGCATCGGGCAATTCTTTCAGTATGGTTTTTACAGTTATCAGGTCGTCATACAAAGCCGGCCGGTAATATTGAACGTGAAGGTCTACCACCGGCATCATAATACCCATTTCCTCTAACTGCCGGTAAGTAAAGCCCAGCTGCCGAATCGCTTCGGCCCTTCCCACTTCATAATAAAGTGCGTAGTTGCCATAGTAGAGATAGCCCATTTGGTCGGTTTCTCCGTAACGTACCCTTATTTGAGTGGTCGAGGTGAACATTTTTTAATTCTAAATGGTAAATGGTGAATGATAAATTGGTGTTATCAAGTATGGATATAAATGGATGATTTTCAGAAATTGGTCTCTACATGGCATTTGCAAAAAAATAAGAGTAAGCGGCAATTTATCATTCACCATTTACAATTAACCATTGTTTTTCACTCTGTCTGCTTCCTTAATCGAATACACACTGGTGGCCTGGGTGAGGCAGGTTACGGTCAGGTCGTTAATGCAAACATGTGCAGGCAGGTTGGCGCAATACCAGGCAATGTCTGCAATGTCTTCCGCCTTTAGTGGGTTGAAATCAGCATATACACCCTTGGCTCTTTCTTCATCGCCTTTAAAACGTACCAGCGAAAATTCTGTTTCGGCCATACCGGGGTGGATTGCAGTAACCTTGATGCCGTAATTAAGCATATCAATACGCATAGCCTGATTCAGTGCGTCAACCGCAAATTTGGTTGCACAATAAACATTGCCGTTTTTGTATACCATTTTTGCCGCGGTTGACCCAATATTGAATATGTGGCCTGAAGCCTGCCTGGTCATTATTGGCGCTACCTGACGGGTTACATAGAGCAGGCCCTTAATGTTAGTATCTATCATCGCCTCCCAATCGTCAATGTCTCCTTCGTCAATAGAGCTGAGGCCAGATGCCAGCCCCGCATTGTTTACAAGAATATCTATCCGGTCAACTTTTGTTTTAAGGTCGGCAATCGCCGCTTCTACTTGTTTACGGTCGCGTACATCGAATACTACGGGAATCACTTTTGCATCGTACTTGTTTTCAAGTTCGGCTTTTAGTTCATTCAGTCGTTCTTCCCTGCGGCCTGCCGCACAAATGGTATACCCGTTTTCGGCAAATTTTACCGCTATAGCCCTGCCAAAACCTGATGTAGCCCCTGTAACCAATATAGTCTTATTCATTCTTGAAATGTGCGTGTTTAGCTTGGCAAATATAACACGGTTTTGTTAGTTTGAAGGGAGGGTTTTTCTCCTGTTGGGAATAGAATTTACGATGTAGGTTATACATTACACGCAATGTTTCGCCTGCAATTGTGGCGAAGTGTCATTTTATTGTTTTTTGTTGTTTTTTTTATGAAAACGTAAATATTTTAATTGAAATTTACTACACATATCCTGTTTTACTGATTTTCCCTTCTCAATAGGCCCTCTTTGTCACCATAACCTCACCAATCTATGTTTAAGGTATTAATTATCTCGTTTGCCAATTGGGACTCATTAATGGAATTGCCTGCGGTTTTTAAACAGGCGGGCTGCTCTACCGATTTGTATTGTAAGAAAGGGTCGTGGGTATTAGAAAGTGAATTCTATGATAATTGGATAGAGGCAAAGGAGGACGATACTGTTTTTCTTGATGAGCTTTTCGATTTCATAAAACGAAATGGAGATAATTACCAATGGATAATTCCCGGCGATGACATTATTCTGCGCCTGTTAAATGACACAATAACATCGGAAGCGCTCTTCTATAAAATAATGCCGATGAACAAAATTGAAAACCGCGAACTACTAGGTTCAAAAGACGGATTTTCAAATTTGTGTGCGAAGTACGATATAAGTACCCCGCGCTTCATGATCTATGACGAAAAGCAAACACCGAAACAGATAGGAGAGTACATGAAGTATCCGTTCATGATGAAAACGGACAGAAGCGAAGCCGGCACAGGAGTTTTTAAATGCGAAAATGAGAACGACCTGGTAAAGTACTTGGGCGAGGTGGAAAGCAAGCACAATATCGTTTTTCAGCAATTTATTGATGGCTACGATATTAACATGGAAGTGCTGTTCAAAGATGGCGAACTGATAGTTTACAGTTATGCGAAGCTGTTGAAAATAGTAGGCAAGTTCGGTCTTTCAACACAGCGCCTGTTTTCGCAGAATCCTGAAATTGCACCGGAATTGCAAAAAATAGGGCGGTCTATTGGTATCAATGGTTTTGCGAGCATTGCGTTTATGTATAGTGAACCGGAGCGTAAACACTACCTGATTGAAATTGACGTACGGCCGAATTCATGGATATATTATGGCAAGTTTACGGGGAATGATTTCGCGGCGGCAATTAAAAAAATAATTAACGAAGACCTTACAATGCTGAAATGGGATGCTTCGAAATATCGGAAGGAAATTAAGATAAGCCTCTACAAAAAAGACATGATGCGGGTGATTGTAGAAAAAGATTTTAAAGGCATTTTAGACTGGTTCGTGTTCAATAAAGACAATCGCAAGCGTTTCATTCCGACTTACGACAAGAAGTTACTCGCATCAACCGACAAATACCTTATGTGGTTTTTTAAAGATCTGGTTAAAGAAAAAGTAAAGCGCTTAACTAAGAAATCAGCATAAAATGGAGCCCCGTTAAGGTAAGTCAATGTATCCCACACTTATAAGATGCAGGACACTAAATTTTACCTTTTTTCTATTGTTTGGCCAGTGCTACAATATCCTTTACTTCTAATATAGGGTTTTCAGGGCCTTTATTTACCGTGTTTATCATGGCTTTGCCCAGCTCAGCAAGTGTGGAAACAAAACCAGGCATTACCGCTCTGAAAAAGGGGTACATCCAGCTTATATATTTGTAGTACTTCAGCGTGTTTTTGAGCCCGGGGGTGGGGTGCATATAGCCCGGGCGGAAGTTGTATACTTTCTTAAAAGGCAGTTTCATCAAATCGTTTTCTGTTTTCCCTTTCACCCGGGCCCACATACTTTTGCCTTGTTCTGTACTGTCGGTTGCGGAGCCGGAAACATAGCAGAACGTGAGGTCTTTATTTTGCCTGCTGACCACTTGCGCAAAATTGATAGTAAGGGTATACGTCATTTTAAAATACTCCGGTTCTTTCATCCCTACAGATGATACACCCAGGCAAAAATAGCAGGCATTATAACCTGCCAACTTATCTTCTATTGCCGAAAGGTTGAAAAAGTCGCTATGTATTATTTCGGTAAGTTTATGATGCTTGTAGCCCGAAGGTTTCCGGTTTACTATTAAAACTGCCTCCACATCCGGGTGCTGCAGGCACTCATGCAGAACACCTTCTCCAACCATTCCAGTAGCCCCTGTTAGTATCGCCCTTATTTTTGTGCTCATGTGTGTGGTTTTAATACGAATTTAGCTCAATTAACCAACGCAAAAATGTCATAGTCGCGTTAAAGTCAGATTTTTATTCGGGCAACATCGCTTACCTTCACCCCGAAATTTTTATTAGAATGAGACATGACCTTCAGGTAACCGGAATAGTAGATATCAATGTGCCTTCCGCAAGGGTATGGGACGTGATGACGAACCCGGAAATTATTAAAGAGTACCTTTTTGGGACTGAAACGGTTACGGACTGGAAAGTTGGCAGCGAGTTAATTTTTCAGGGCGAGTATGGTGAGACGACCTACAGGGATCAGGGCGTAATTTTAGAGAACATACCGGGTCAGGTTATTGTATACACTTATTGGAGTGGTTTTTCCGGATTGGAAGACAAACCGGAGAATTATAATAAGGTAACTTATAAAATAACGGCTAAGGGCGACAATCTTACAGAACTGCAATGGATACAGGATGGTTTTGCCAATGAGGAAGGGTATAACCATTCACTTGCCGGTATGCCGCAGTTTATGGATCAGATAAAAGGTATCGCGGAGAGGTAGGGATGAACAACGTATACTTATCACTTGGCAGCAACGAGGGCGATCGTGTTAAATGGTTGAAAAAGGCAGTTTCTTTCCTGGGAGTATATGCAGGTAAGGTTACAGAACAATCAGCATACTACGAAACCAAGGCATGGGGATTAAGCGGGCAGCCTGATTTCCTGAATATGTGTGTGTTGGTAAAAACTATTTTGCCGGTAACCGAAATGCTGGAAGCAATTCAGAAAATTGAATCCAAACTGGGCAGGCAGCGGGTGATAAAATGGGGGCCGAGGACGCTGGATATTGATATTTTATTTTACAATGATATTATTTTAGATACCCCTGAATTGGTGGTACCCCATCCTTACCTGGAACAAAGAAAATTTGTTTTGGCACCGCTTGCTGAAATTGCAGCTGATTTTACCCACCCGAAGTTGGGCAGGACAGTTGGCGAACTGCTAGCGGCCTGTGATGATGAACTGGAGGTTAAAAGAGTAGTATTTTAGACTGGTTAATGCCTTGTTTTCAAGAATAATCGGCTCTTTTTTGAGTAATTATACTTATTTTTCGTTTCTTTAACTAAATTTACGCTAAATCTAGCAGACCAAATCATGTCAAAAAAGATCATACCTATTATATTCATAGCAATTGTTGGCTTTTCAGCTTTTTTTTCTTGTAAGAAAACCACGCAGAAATCTGGCGATCAGAGTCAGAACTATTTCCCTATCGAGTTGGGTAAGTTTATTACGTACAATGTTGATTCTATACTTTACTTTACTACACCAAAGATAGATTCACATTATTTGAGTGATGGTACAAAGGTTTATGATACAGGTGTAAATTGTAGCCAGCTGGAAACGAGAACACAGCTGAAATATGCTATTTCTGATACCTTCAGAGATGCACAGAACAGGGTTTCTTATTTGATGGATGTATACTACCGTCCGCATGACGGCGCTACCTGGACCAAGGTACGCGTGATATTACTTACACCAGCCACAATAATACAATCTACTACAACACCGCCTCCTGGCACACCGGTTAGCAGCCTGCTTTATAGTCAGGATGGTGCGCAGTTCATTAAAATGGTTTACCCGATACAACAGGGCCTTTCTTGGGCCGGTAACGCCAATATTGATGTGAGCGACCCTGCGCTGAGCTACTACAAAAACTGGAATTACACCTATACTGACGTAAACAAATCGTATAACAACGGTTTTGTAAACTTTGACAACACAGTTACTGTAATTGAAGACAACGAATCAGTTAACTACCCTCAACTTGATTCAGCAGTGTATGCATATCGCATTTATGCAAAAGAAGTTTATGCATTTAATGTGGGTATGATCTATAAAGAATGGACGCATTGGACCTATCTGCCGTATAATGCTAAATGCATTAATGGTTATACTGTTATTATGCGTGCTATAGACCACAACTAATTCTATGTTCAGAAAGTTCTTATGGTTTTGCCTGTGCCTGATAGTAATAGCAGATACGGTTAATGCCGCACAATATGCCTATCAGGTCAATTTTAAAAATAAGAACGGAACACAGCCTTTCAGTGACTCTCTCACATTTTTAACTACACGTTCCATGGCCCGCCGGGCCAGTCAGCGTATTTCGCTTGACAGTACAGATCTACCAGTAGTAAAAGCCTACGTAGATAGCGTTTTGCATGTTACTGGTGGTAAAATTCACTGCACATCAAAATGGCTTAACCTTTGCGTTATTTTGCTGTCTGATTCCAGCCAGATACACAATGCTGAAGCGCTGGCTTTTGTAGGTAGCACAAAGCTAGTAGCTGTATATTCCGGTATATTACACAAAGGACCAGCCGATGAAAGCGCAGAGCCTGTTGTGCTTCCAACTGCATCGCGCACTACATCGGGCTCCGCCTACTATTCCCAAACCTGGAACCAAACGTTAATGGTGAATGGTGACTACCTGCACGATATTGGGTTTAAAGGGACAGGCAAGCTAATTGCGGTTTTAGATGCCGGTTATGCGGGCGCCGATACACATCCTGGTTTTGACAGTCTCAGAACTTCCGGTAGAATAGTTGATGGTCATAATTTTACTTTGGCTAGTAGCAGTATCTATGGCTACGATAGTCATGGCACTGAAATATTATCGACAATGGCTGGTTATGTGCCCAATACCTATGTAGGTTCGGCGCCGCTTGCTTCTTATGCCTTATACATAAGCGAAGACGATAATTCAGAGCAGCCAATTGAGCTGTTAAACATGCTTGCCGCATCAGAAAGGGCAGATAGCATTGGCGCAGATATCATCAGTTCCTCACTCGGGTATAATACTTTTGATAATACGGCTTACAATTTCGTTTATGCGTCAGACTTAGATGGTAAAACTACCATCGCTGCAAAAGCTGCAAATATGGCTACCCAAAAAGGCATGCTTTTCGTGGCATCCGCTGGTAACGAGGGCGACAACAGCTGGATGCATATACTTACACCCGGCGATGCAGATAGTGCACTTACTGTCGGTAACGTAAATTTATCTGGCGTAAATGCCAGTGCCAGCGGATATGGCCCTAATGCTGCGGGTCAGGTAAAACCAGATGTGTGCACCCTCGGCGAACCTGGGGCAGTATTCAATTCGACCGGCGGATACATTGCCGATAATGGTACATCCATATCTACACCGGAAATTGCGGGTTGGGCGGCTTGCCTATGGCAGGCAGTGCCGGGGGCAACACCGGCTATGCTGAAGAATGCTATCAGGCGCTGTGCAAGCAGGTACACCAGCCCTGGTACTCAGATAGGGTATGGCATACCAAATTTTAAATGTACCGTTATTGACCTGGATGTAATTGATACTCCACTACCACAATCAACAGAGCTTGATGTACTGATTCCCAACCCCGTTGTCGAAAATATAAATATTATTATTACCTTGCACACTGCACAGGAAGTCTATTTCAGGCTTACTGACCTTACAGGTAAGGAAGTACTGCAATTTTCAGCAACTCTCATTAGCGGGAAAAATGCACCAATTACCTATAATGTGGCTAATTTGCCGGGTGGTATATACATTTTAAAGGCGGCTACCGCAACGCATCAACAAGTTTTAAAAGTAGTAAAGCAATAATTCGTCAGCAGGAATGAATGTTAGGTTAAAAATTAAAACCCTTTTAATTCTCTTTTGCCTGTTCATCAGTGCGAATGCAGTAGTTAATTATAAACTGCTGGCTTTTAAAAATCTTGCCGATAAGTCTGGCTTCAAGTATCAAACAGAACTTTCTTTTACTTCATTATTTCTTGGTCAGGAAACTGACATTCCGTGCATAACCGACCATCACGGTGAAGCGCATGGTCATACTATTTGGGTTAACAAAATAAGGTGTGTAAGCAAATTTACACTTCCGGTGCAGAGCATTGCTTTCAGTAAGAAGATGCCCGGTGCTGAATTCCCCCAGAAAATTAAAAAACGTAAGCCAAAGGGTGTACAAAATACCTGCCTGCTTATTGATCCTGTTTTCATTCCAGTCAATGCTTTGGTGCATTATTCCCGCATGGAATATGTACTCTTCTATCGCCAGTACATGCTCTCGCAAGAGCATTGTATACTCGCATTGCGAGGGCCGCCTGCCGTTGCTGTTGCCTGAGGCAGCAGTTCCTGATTGTGTCTTTATTGGTTTAACTAGCGATGAGGTGTTATATCTTTTGATAAAGATTATCCCTTTGGCTGTTAGTTACTATTTGCACTCAATTTTGAATGCTGGTTTTCCGGTACTTTCTAAAGGTCTAATGCGGCCTCATTCCAGTTACTATTGTTGTTTTTGCTGAATTTGCATTATGTGCCTGACTTTTCCGTTGTGGCCCACAGAATTCCACTTACAGCAAGCGCGAACTGAATATTAGAGCCACATTTAGCTGAGTCTATCTATCCAATCCTACTGCCATAAAACAAAATGGACCTGGACAGTCCTATTACCATAAAACAAACTCTCTATCCGATCCTACTACCATAAAACAAAATGGACCTGGACAGCCCTATTACCATAAAACAAACTCTCTATCCAATCCTACTACCATAAAACAAAACGACCTTGACAACGCTATCACTATAAAACTAAACCACCTATACAATTCTATCACCATAAAACAAACCTCCTATCCAATCCTACTACCATAAAACAAAACGACCTTAACAACCCTATCACTATAAAACTAAAGCACCTATACAGTCCTATCACCATAAGACAGTATACCTATCGACCCTCTTACCATAAAGCAGCCATGGCAGGTGTAATTTCCTGCCATGGTTTTTTGTTTGCCAGCGTGCTTGCTGCGGTATTGAAGAGCACATTTTACTACCTTCGCCTACGGATAGTGATAATTAATTGGAAATATGAGTAAATTAATGAAAACATTTTTGTGTTCTTTATTGCCGGTATTGGCGATGAGTTCCAACCTATCAGCACAACGTATACAGGATAAGAATAGCATTGCCTGGTTATCTTCCATCAATAACATTTACCTCTCCAAGAAGATTTCGTTACTTGCTGAGTATTCCTGGAGGCGGAAAGATGCTTATACGAACTGGCAGCAATCGCTGGCCAGGTGCGGTGTACAATACAACTTTAATAATGACATGAGTGTGCTGGCAGGTTACGGTTTCATTATTACCTATCCTTATGGCGGATATGCCGCAGGGCCACACCATATACCTGAGCATAGGTTTTTTGAGCAATTTATATGGAACGAATATCATGGCAGGGTAGTAGTCAACCATCGCTTAAGGCTGGAACAACGCCTGATTGGAAAAGTAGACCAGAAGCTTGCCGATTTTGAGGTAAAGGACTATAATTACCTTAACAGGTTGCGCTACCAGATAAGAGTAATGGTGCCGCTGAATACGAAGAAAATACAACCAAAATCGGTATACCTTATTGCTTACGATGAGTTGTTCATAGGCTTTGGATCGAATGTAAACCAAAATGTTTTTGACCAGAACAGGTTGGGCTTGCAAGTGGGTTACCAAATAAGCAAGCCATGGAAAGTTGAGGCTGGTTTTATGAATCAGACCCTGCAACAAGCCGCTCTTGTGAATGGCAAGCAGGTATACCAGTATAATAACGGTCCGTTTGCTGCAGTATACTATACTTTAAAGAAGTAGAATTTACCGCACTTATCTTAGTCTTCCATCAATCCGGGGCGCCTTTCTTTAGTGCGCTTCAGCGATTCTTCGTGGCGCCACAGGTCAATCTTCTTTGGGTCGCCGCAAAGCAATATTTCGGGTATGGGCCAGCCGCGGAAGTCGGCAGGGCGTGTATAAACCGGCGGCGCCAGTAAGCCGTCCTGGAAAGAATCGAAGAGGGCGGAAGTTTCATCATTCAGTACACCTGGTATCAGTCGCCCAACGGCATCGACTACCACCGCTGCAGCCAGCTCGCCGCCGCTCAATACATAGTCGCCAATGGAAATTTCCATAGTCACAAAATGGTCGCGTATGCGCTGATCTATGCCTTTGTAGTGTCCGCAAATAATAATGATATTCTCCTTCATGGAAAGGCGGTTGGCTGTCTTCTGTTCGAACAGGTTGCCGTCGGGTGTCATGAAGATGACTTCGTCATATTTACGCTCGCTTTGTAGTTTTTCTATCAGTATGGCTAATGGTTCGGGCATCATTACCATACCGGCACCACCGCCAAATTGGTAATCATCAACCTGGCCTTGCTTATAAGGGGTGGTATCCCGCGGGTTATGCACAAAAACATTCAGAAGGTCCCTGGCCTGGGCTCTTTTCATAATAGAGTGGCTAAAAGGACTATCCAATAATTCCGGAACAACTGTAATGATATCTATGCGCATGCCTTGGGGAAGTAAAAGAATAAAAATTAAAAGTAAAAATGTTCAGTTTGGGTAAGCTGCTCTGGGTAGATCAGGTAACTCATTTGCTCTACTGTAGTGCTGTTATGTGGTTGTTAACTGGTGCCTGAAAAATTGAAAAATAGTTGTGCCGGTTGCTTCACAATAGGGCAGTGGTATAGGTAATTGTATTTTGCTGAAGTGTCTCACAAATTCAAGTTTTTTGTTGATCCTGATCGGTTTTGCCAGTTACGGTGTAAAGTTGCGCCATTGCTGCCAAATAGCCAAACGTTATGCACATGATATGCAAGCTGTGAAAATGACGAGGTAAAGCTTGAGCTTTTAAAGGCGATTTTTAACAACTACTCTTTAAGCAGCCTTTGCGCCGGTGGTTGCAGCCATTCTCCGTGCTTGCGCAGGGTCAGTGTTAATACCCTGCTGAAAGCGATTATTTTTCCGTCATAGTAGTTCTCCAGCAGATAATCAAGGATGTCGTCCAGTTGCAGCAGGTCGGGGCTACGGAGGTGGTAGGTCAGGAAAAGGTCAAAGAGCGGGTCTGAGGGGGTAATGGTATAATCGTACAATAAATAATACCAGGCGGGTGCCTGCTCCCCGCCCTCCGTTTTGGCCTGGTTTCCGGCACTTATAAAAGTATCGGGTACTGCCGCTGTTATAGCGTCCATGCCTGTCATTCCCTCAGCCATTAACTGCTGAACTTTTCCTTTGTTTTTAAATTGCTCTATCAGGTCGTCTTCAAAATGATAGTATTCTTTCATGCCGAGAAACAGTAACAGCACTTTTTTGTAATCCTCAAAGGTATCTGGAAAAACTGGTGTTCCCATGTTGTAAGATCCTAAATGTGAATGCTGTGATCGGGCTTTTTCATTGTCCGAAAGTACGCTTCGTTTCCGGGCTTTTTTCAGATGGTTTGACGGGTTACTTTATTTCCTGCTTAAACCTGCTTTTTTACACAAAAGAGTATATTTCATTATAATATTCTTATATTGTATTCGTCAAGAGGTTATCTCAATTTATTCTAAACACATTGTGTTATGAAAAACTATTTTCTTCCGGTGCTATTTCTGTTGCTTTCCTTAAGCGGATCTTCGCAAATAATCAATTCAATAGCGGGCACTACAGCCGGTTTCAGCGGCGACGGCGGCGCTGCTGTTGCAGCAAAGGTCGATCATCCGCGCGGCGCCGTAATTGACCGGGATGGAAATGTTTACATTACTGATGAAGCTAATAGCCGCCTGCGGAAGATTACACCCACCGGTATCATCAGTACAATAGCCGGAACCGGTTCATATGGATTTAGCGGCGATGGGGGGGCCGCGACTGCAGCCCAGCTGGATCCATATAGCGTGGCTGTTGATAGCTCGCTTAATATTTATATAGCAGACAAAGGGAACAACCGCATCCGCAAAATAAATACGTCGGGCATCATTTCAACGATCGCCGGTACCGGAGCCTCTTATTGGGGCACTACAAGCGGTGGCGACGGCGGTCCGGCAACAGCTGCCAGGCTGAAAAATCCAGAGGGCATCGTTGTTGATAACTATGGGAACCTGATTATTTCCGATTATTACCATCAGCATATCCGGATGATCACTCCGTCCGGTATCATCACATCTATTGCTGGCAGCGATACCAATGGTGGTTACAGCGGCGATGGCGGGGCTGCAACTTCTGCCCTTATCGGCAATCCGTCTGGAATTGCCGTTGACAGGTACAATAATATCTATTTCGCCGATCATGGCAATGCCAGGATACGAAAGATCAGTACCTCCGGCATTATTTCAACTGTAGCCGGTACAGGCTCTCCTACTTATTCAGGCGATGGTGGTGCCGCAACGTCGGCAACTTTAAATCATCCCACCGGGGTAGCAGTGGATACCAATGGTAATATTTACATTACTGATTTTAACAATAATCGTATCCGAAAAATAAACACATCAGGTATTATCAATACGATCGCAGGTACAGGCTCGTCAGGATTGGGAGGAGATGGCGGGCCGGCAACTGCGGCAAGGTTTAGTTTTCCTTATTCCATATTCGTGGATCCGCCGGGCAATGTTTATATCACCGACTGTTTTAACTCACGGGTAAGGATGATATGCGCTTCTCCCGTAGCAGTAACAATTACCGGGAGCGATACAGTATGTATCGGCACAACAATCACGCTGACATCGCATGGGGGCGCTCCCACAGGTACTTGGCGGAGCTCCAGCCCGTCTATAGCTACCGTTGATGCCTATACAGGATTGGTAAGAGGGGTATCTGCGGGCATTGATACCATTAAGTTTGTCATTTCCAATGGATGCGGAACAGTTACTACAAATTATGTTATCACCGTAAGGCCTTTTCCTTCTGCCGGTACTATTTCGGGCAGCCCTGCGGTATGTGCAGGCGCTACTACCGCCTTTACGGCATCGGTGTCCGGAGGGACATGGGGGGCGACAAATAGCAGCGCTATGGTTTCGGGCAGTGGCGCTGTGATGGGCATGGCCTCTGGTCGCGATACCATTTTGTATATCGTTTCCAATTCCTGTGGCGCAGACACTGCAATGGGTGTGGTTACTGTTGACACCACATTGTCGGCAGGAACAATTTCCGGGCCTTCCAGCGTTTGCCTAGGTTCTGCTATTACCGTAACATCTTCGGCATCAAGCACAAGCGGTCTGTGGGTTAGTTCCAATCCTTACATCGCGACCGTCAATAGCAGCGGAATCGTGACCGGTCTTTCGGCAGGTGTGGACACAATAAGTTACAGGGTCGCTAATAGTTGCGGCCCCGTTTCAGCTACATTGGTCGTTACTGTTATCCCATTGCCCTATGCAGGCGTAATTGCAGGACCGTCGAGTGTTTGTGCTGGTTCCGCCATTGGGTTTACATCTACCGCTTCCGGTGGCTCTTGGGGAAGTACCAGTCCGTCAATCGCTACCATCTCCAGCGGCGGATTAGTCACTGGCGTTTCTCCGGGTACCGATACCATACTCTATTCAGTGACCAACAGTTGTGGAACGGCATTTGCTATCACAGCTATCACCATCCGCCCAATGCCCTATGCCGGGGTAATATCTGGTATGGATACGATTTGCGTGGGGGCATCGGTCATTCTTACAGATACAGTCACGGGGGGCGTATGGACCAGCTCTGACCCCACAGTAGCAACAGTTGTAACGGCCAGCGCAACTGCCGCTACAGTGATAGGCATAACTGCAGCCACAGATACTATCCACTATTTAGTTACAAATAGCTGTGGCACAGCTTACGCAGACATGATAGTAACAGTGAAGCCTCTGCCGGATGCCGGAATTATTACAGGTATTGACAGCGTTTGTCCCAGCGATACCATATATTTGGTCGACGCAATTGCAGGGGGTACCTGGCTTACCTCCAATCCCCTGATTGCAACTATTACAGGCTCGGGGATGCTGGAGGGTGTCAGTTCAGGACTTGTGAACGTATTGTATATAGTTACGAATTTCTGCGGATCAGATACCGCAGTTTTACCGGTGCATGTGCGGGATATGGCCTCCTGCGAAGCACATGTAAAACTGCTATCGGCTGTTGGCCGGGTGAATATTCACCCCAACCCCAGCAATGGTTCATTTGCGGTCACCCTTTCTTACGTTCCACCCGATCCCATCAGCATCATTGTCACGAATGTGCTGGGCGAAAAGGTCAAAGAACTCGTGGTGACGGGCAAGGAAACCCAGGTGCAATTGAATGCGAAAGGTATTTACCTGGTCACTTTGATCGCGCATGGCGAGCCCAACTCACAACCGATCATAATAGAGTAGCAACCAATGCCCGGACCCACTGCCTGTAAGTGTTTTGCTTGCGGAAACTACAGCGATAGTTTCAAACCCTCCCAAAACCGGTTCGGGATTCAGCGTGAAAAGGTAACGTGATTGCAGTTTGACGTCTGTTTTCCGTTAAAAAGGCGGTGAGCTTTCGCTCACCGCCTTTTTACATCTTATTTACGGCTGCTTTTTCAGGCTGAATCGTTTTCTGCCCTTTTCAGCATCGGCAATGCCGTTACCGCTGCCCTCTTTTTATTGTCTCTGACGTGGGTATAAACCAATGTGGACTGGATGCTTTTATGTCCCAACACTTTGGATACCGTCAGCAAATCGCCGTCTGGGCAGTTCTCCAGTACATTGGTAGCAAAGGTGTGCCGTGAGCTATGGAGCTGTAAGCCGTCCCTGCAGATAATCTCTGACGTTAAACATGGTATTATTATCATCCTTTACGTAAGTAGTCATCTAAGCCATTCCATTCCCGCTGCGCAGATAATGATTATAATACCCGCTCAACGGCACACTAGTACTTGAATAGAAAGGAATGCAGGTATTACAGAATTCGGGAGTACATTTTCCAGGACCTAAAGTATCAGTAGCGGAGAAAAAGGTGTCTACAATGGGTGTCCAATGGTTGGCATATTTTATGTTATTAATCCTGTAATGGCACTGGGAATATTGCTCAAAACTTGGATTTTGAACAAAGTTAATTTGACCATTAACGGCTCCATGTAACAAAACAATAAAAAATAATAAAATGGAGTTTTTCATGAGGTAAAATTTTTCTACACAAATATATGCACTAATTCGACCTCACCCCAGATCTCTCCGTTGAAGCACCTATCGTGTGGACACATCTTTGCCATCAACATGCGTTACATGGTATGCGCCTTAGGCGCTACTGCTTTGTATCTAAAACACCGCCCAATGTGCTATTCCCGCATAGCTGGATAACCTATTTTTGCCTGTATCGGGTAGCACCTACGGCGCATAATCCAAAGAAGATGGTGGTTCTACAGAGCGGTAACCCCTACGGGGCATTACAAATTAGTACGATGATAGATGTGTCAC
>CANFKC010000051.1 GCA_947447265.1 Chitinophagaceae bacterium | reverse complement strand
ATTAGGCGCAACTTCCTTGGTTTCGCACTTACCATTTATCTGGTCAACCTGGCGCTTATTAGTAATGTGTTCTTTAATATCGGTGCCCCGATGGGTGAAAGGTTGGTGTTTCATTCCTCCATTGGTTTTTCACTTATTATTGGTTGGTTGCTTTACAAAATGTATAAAGCCATTCAACCCGTAAGTGCTGCAAATGGTGCAGTTGCTGCTATTATGGCGGTGCTGGTTGTGGTTTGTGGCTATCTGACTATCGATCGCAACCCTTATTGGAAGAACAATAATACGCTTTTCATGGAGGATGTAAAGAAATCGAGCAATAGCGCACTGGTAAATACCAATGCTGGCGCAGCCTGCATGATGTATGCAAAAGAAGCCGGCGACAGCCCTAAAAGGATAGAATGGTTTAACAAAGCGATCGGATATTTTTCACAAACCATAAAAATCAATCCGACTCATTACTTCGCTTACGTTAACCGCGGGCTATGTAAGTATAATATGGGCATGCAAGGGCCAGCAGTAAGCGATTGGGACACTGTGCGCAAATACACCCCTCAACAGGTGAATGTGAACCGTTACCTGGATATCGCGGCTAAAACGCTTTTCGGAATGGGTAATAAGTACAAGGCCGAAAACAAACTTGATTCCGCTATCTATGCATTTAGTTACGGGGTTATTGCTGCTCCTAATGTTGGTGAAATGTGGTACAATCTGGGTAATTCCTATTTCGCCGTACAGAAGTATCATGATGCTGCAATAGCTCTGGAGAAAGCGATAAAATTGATGCCCAATCGGCCTGATATAGCACAGTTTTACCAGCAGGTCAAATCATTAGATAAATAGCAGTTGTTCGGCTGTCTTTAATTACTGTAGGCATTAACAATATCAGGTGGACACCTATATTCGGAATTCATTTTCCTTGCTATTGCAGAATGTTGATTCAACGCCATATAACAATAATGCCAACCGGATAGGTTGGCATTATTGTTATAGCAGTTTGACGAATCAGGGAGCTTAAGCTATCGCCTCACTCGATGTATACTCTTTTATTTCATTGTAGAGGGTGCCGCGTTCAACTGGGCGGCGACCTACGGCAAGAATCATATCGCAAAGTTCCTCGGTTGAAAGAGATGGGTTTTGCTCTTCACTGCCGGCCATGGAATAGATTTTAGTGGTATCGTCAATTGTGCCATCCAGGTCATTAACGCCAAATGATAAAGTCAGTTGCGCTGTCTGTCTACCCAACATTGGCCAGTAGGCTTTCAGGTTGCGGAAATTATCCATGAAAATACGCGCGATAGCATACAAACGCAGATCTTCTATAATAGTAGTTTCTGCAATGTTAGACATATCGTTGTCCTTATTGCGGAACTTAAGTGGTATAAAACAATTGAAGCCTCCGGTCTTATCCTGCAACTGGCGCAGGCGACTCATGTGGTCAATGCGATGGTCATATTTTTCAATATGACCATAAAGCATAGTGGCATTACTATGCATGCCAAGGTTGTGCGCCGTTTCGTGTATGTGCAACCAGCCGGTACCGTCCACCTTGTCGGCACAAATAATATTGCGTACATCAGGGTGGAAAATTTCAGCTCCGCCGCCTGGTAATGATTGTAAACCGGCATCCTTCATCTTCTGCATACCTTGCTCCGTGGTAAGTTTCGCCTTGCGGAACATGTATTCCAATTCAACCGCGGTAAAACCTTTCAGGTGAAGATCTGGCCTGTGTGTCCTGATTTTAGATAGTAACTCACAGAAAAAATCAAGATTCATCTTCGGGTGTACGCCTCCCACAATATGCACTTCTGTTACAGGCTGTCCATCATACTTGCGTACTATATCCAGCATTTGCTCCATGGTTAATTCCCAACCTTCGTCCTTGTGGGCATAGAGGCGTGAGTAAGAGCAGAAGTTGCAGGTGAAAACGCAAACATTTGTAGGTTCAATATGGAAATTGCGGTTAAAGTAAACTTTACCCTGGTGCAATTTCTCTGATACAAAGTTTGCCAATGCACCAAGGTAGCCCAGCTCGCCTTTTTCAAAAAGAAGAACGCCCTCCTCGTCGGTAAGGCGTTCTCCGTTTTGTACTTTTTCTGCAATGTGCAGTAATTGCTTATCTAAATTCGATTGATTAAAAACTTGAGAAAGGTTGAGTGGTTTCACCATCATTGCAATAAAATTTTCCGTGTAATACTTCCGGATGTAAAGTTACAGGTAACAAAGTAAATACCCTTACTTAAACCAGAAAGATCTACAGAAAATTCACCGTTTTTAACAATAGCGCCATCAATTTTTTCAATTTCCTGGCCAACTGTATTTACAATAGTTGCCTTCGTTAATTGCTCAGCCTCATTATTGAAAGTAACCATAATGATTCCGTTAGATGGATTAGGGAAAATGTTAAGTCTGGAATTTTTCTCCACATCTGTTACTTCCGCAGGCCAAAGCAATAAGTTGGGGTGCTGTGAAAGTGTAAAGTTCTCTCCGGTAGTAGATAATATCTGTGCAGCCATTACCCCAACCTGGCCTGTCGTAAACATTTGCATGGCCTTATCATCGGTATAATCCATAAAATCAAGGCAAGGAATACCAATAGGTTGCATTAGCGTAGCACCGTTCATTTTACATCCGTCATAAAAAGTGCCGCCGGCAATACTGTAAGTTGCCATTGCATTTCCATAGTGAGCATCGGTTTCGGGTGGAGTATCAGTAATTCCGTCGTCACTGCCGCCACTGTTCCATGGGCAATTGGTGCCATCGTCACCCCATGTGTGGTGCAATTCAAAAAAGTGTCCTACCTCGTGTGTAGCAGTCCGGCCAAGGTCGTAAACACCACTACCGGCATACCCATCTGTAGCAAGCACCCTTTTACCGAATGCATTGTACGCTACACAAACACCCATATTGGCATCTGCTATTGGCCCACCTGCTGAAACGGTAAGCGCTTTGGGTGTAGCAACCCCTAATAATCCGGGGTTGTCAGAAAAATTAATACACCAGATATTGAGGTACTGCGTTACATCCCATGCATCAAGGCCGCCAATTGATGTGTGTTTAGCGCCGTTATAATCTCCGTAGGTACCTTGTGTAAAATTGGTACTGGTTACTTTTATTTCATATCCGTATGTACTGTGACCAGCCGGGTCGCGATGAGCAGAACCGAATTTAATACCGGATGATTTATAGAGCGATTTCCAGCCTGATGGTATTAATGTCGAATCGCCGTTTTTTCGGTTATAATCTCTGTTAAGCACGGCAATCTGTGAATCGCAACGCTTTGCAACGCCAGCAGTACCACCCAGCGCTGTTAGCTGAGCGCTAGTCACGATTACGTGAAAAATAACGGGCACAGGGGAATATGTAGTGGTAGTTTTCTGTGCTGAACCACTAACTTGTTCAGCATAATAATTATCCGATTCGTTTTGCAGAGCTGTTTTTCTCTGCTCTAATTTCGCGGCAAATTCGGGATGTTTAGCGGCAATAAGCTGCTTTTCATTCACAATACCACACTTTCTTTGAGCCAATAGGGTTGTACCGCATACCATGATAGTTGCGCCTAGTAAAAAAGATTTCTTCATTCGATTTTTTAGGTTTAAGTAATGTATAAAATGCTGCCTATCTTTAGGATACCAGGCTATAAAAATAACGGTAAATGTGGAATTATTTTCTGCTGTTTATTTCATCGCGTATTCTTATGGCTTTAACGTAGTCTTCCTGATCCAGTACCTGCTGCAGTAATGTGTTCAGCTCATCCAGGTTGAGTTTTTTCATTTCTGAATCTCCGGCTTCATTTCCACTTACGTGTACAGCACTACTTTTACTATCGCTGGTAGCGGCAATATTGTCGTCTGTCTGGTCAATGCTTAAACCGGCAGTCTCTAATATCCCCTCATATGTATACACTTTACAACCGGCACGAACAGCCAATGCTAAGGCATCAGACGTACGGGAGTCTACTTCAGTAATATTTCCGTCCTGGTTGCAGATCAATTTAGCATAGAAAATTCCTTCGTCCAGACGATGGATAAGTACCTCGGTAAGTTCAACGTTGTAGATTGCCATAAAATTTGCAAAGAGGTCATGGGTCAATGGCCTGCTTGGACTCATACGTTCTAATGCAACAGCAATGGCCTGCGCCTCAAAACCACCAATTACAATAGGTAATCGTCTCAATCCGTTAACTTCTCCCAATACCACGGCATAGGAATGGGTTTGTGTAATATTGTGAGAAAGCGCTACAATTTCAAGTTCAATCTTTTTCATTAACTATGGTCTATTGCAATAAATATTTCCGATGGTGAAGATACTGAGTTTTTAAAAAATCACCCTCCGCCACTCTAAAAAGCTGAGGTAAATCGCCGGCCTTTTAAAGGCCGTTAAGGCCTGTACAAAGGTATGAAAACTAATTGTACTTAATAAACCACAAATACAGTACATTTAAATTGTGTAAAAAATATCGTCCGCAGACATACATGCCTTTGGTGTTTTTTGCGGTTGTACCCAATTTTTGAAATTTGTTATTAACCTTTGCCCAATGTTTAAGCGGTTATATTACCTGTCCTTTGCCGGTTATTTATTTTTCTTCATCTTTTCAGTAGTGTTCTTTAAAGAACGTTCCATCTTTATTGACATTGCATACCATACTTTTTTGCTGGTAAAGGACAATACATTTGTTCCTAATATGCGGTTTGGTGCTGCCGCTACGCAGATTTATCCGCTACTAGCCATCCGCTCCGGCTTGCCGCTCGATAACATAATCCTGGCATATTCCGTTGGTTTTGTTTGCTATCACTTTCTCTACTTTGTAATATGCGGCCTTATTTGCAAAAGATTTGATTTTGCACTGGTAATATTGCTATTCAACTTATTGATAACCAGTCATACATTCTACTGGGTGCAATCTGAATTACCTCAGGGTATAAACTTCTTCATATTGCTCCTGGCCATTGCAGGTACAAAAAATACCGGTGTAGCAAAACAAGCGGGGTTTATAATTGTCCTGGCCGGGATGCTGGTTGTAGCTTTTTTCCATCCGCTGATTATTTTTCCCGTGGGTTATGCCATTTGTTTTTTCCTTTTAGCGGAAAAGGGTACCGAACTTATAAATAAGCGTGTATTGCTGGCTGCACTTGGTGCATTTATATGCTTTTATGTTATTAAAGTACTATTTTTCAAGGTTAGCTATGATGCTGAAACTATGGATAGGGCCGTAACTTCCTCGCTGTTCGATAATTTTTTCGGTATACATGCCAACAAGCATTTTCTGCAAAATTGTAAGCAGCGATATTATTGGATACCAATTCTTACTCTTGCAATAATGGGGTGGTATGGTTATAAAAAGCAATGGCTTAAACTATCTCTTTTCGCATTCGCGATGGTCGGCTACACCATACTTGTGAATGTAACGCATCCTAAGGGCGATGTGCCAGATTTTTATATGGAAAACCTATACCTGCCGCTAGGCGTTTTTATTGCATTCCCATTTGTATTTGATTTATTGCCGGTATTACAAAAGAAGTTTACCATAAGCTGGGTTCCTGAAGTAGTTGTGTGTCTTATTATGCTTACCGGTTGTGTCAGAATATTGGGTACACATTCGTTTTATACAGATCGCCTCAACTGGGAGCGTGCCTTTTTGCAAGCTAATGCAGGCAAGAAGCTAATTATAGATGGAAGCAAGGCTCCAAGAGAAGTATTGCTGGATATTTGGGGGACACCGTTCGAATTCTGGTTGCTTTCTACAACTGAGGGTGGAAGCACCGCATCTGTTATGATTAACAATTCTCCGAATAATTATAAAGATGCCTACTGGTTAAAGAAATGCTTTGTAACTACATGGGCTAATTATAGTTACAGCGATTTACCAAAACGTTACTTCAACTTTAAAGACACGACAACCAGCTACGAATTAATGAAGTAGATTTTATTGACTAGTCTATGGTTAAAGATAGCAAGGCTGTATTGCAGCATGTTTTTATTGCGATCCTCTGCCTCTGTTAGGATGGCGGTAGGTATTTGCAGTGCGCTTAATAAACGTAAAGAAGTTATAGTCGGTCATGCTCCTGAGCTCCTGGTATGATGGGCGGAAACGAACCATATAGTTGCGCAGGCTGTCTCCGGTCAGGCCTGTAAATTTGCTGACGAGCGCCGCATTGAACGTCCTGTCAATGTACTTTTCCTGCTCCATCTGATCGTAATCGGCCTGGAATCTCCAGATTTCCCGGTTACGTTTACTTAACGCTGAAAAAGGATGAGCGATGGCACCAACCGCGGAAAGTTTCTCGAAGTCAAGCTCATGTTTGTACAATTCACGATAGCGGAGACTATCTTTTTTATAGTTATACCTATTCTCCGCCAGCATCATTTCTTCGGCTTTCACAAAACCATGCTCCAATGCTATTTTATAATAGGTTGGCATATAACCTCTGGGTATTCGCACCCGGGTCATTTTATAGCCTGGTTTCGAAAATTCCAGCAATTGGTCTTTTGATGCGGCAATTACGAAGGCACCATCATCATTCGTTGTTACGCTCAATGATGTATAAACATTCTCAATACTGACACCTTTTACAGGTCGGTTATTTTCTTTGTCATAAACCTCTCCCTTAATTGTTTGCGCAATTGCGGAACAAGACACACAGGCGAGAAAAAATAAAGCAGAAAATCGTGCAAAAGAAGGCATCACTCCGCTAAATTACATTTTAGCTGAATTTTATCGCACTTAATTTTGTTAAAGGCATTGTAAGATAGTTTTTGGCAACAATCACCTATACATTTAAGAACCGGTTTATTAGGTTTAATTTATTTTGTCAGAATAGCTGGCTTAGTTTGCTTAGTAATGTATCTTTGTTACGTTTATGTACAAATTATTTCGGAAGATTCTTTTCAAGTTCGATCCTGAAAAGGTGCATGTTTGGGTAATGAATCGTCTCAATCTGGCCTACAGCATTCCTTTGCTGCGTTACCTTATGCATGTAAGATACGATGTTGATGAACCTTCATTATCGCAGACATTGTGGGGTATTGATTTTCCTAATCCTGTAGGGCTGGCGGCGGGTTTTGATAAGAGCGCGACTGGCATTGATGCCCTGGCAGTATTAGGATTCGGTTTTATTGAAGTAGGTACACTAACACCTCGTTCGCAAACAGGCAACCCTAAACCGAGGTTGTTTCGTTTGCCGGAAGATAAAGCGCTGCTGAACCGCATGGGCTTTAACAATAGAGGCGCGGCAAGTGCAGCGCCACGTATTAAAAGAAGAAAGGAAAAAATTATTATTGGCGGGAACATAGGGAAGAATAAGGATACCCCTATGGAGCTTGCACTGCATGATTATGAATTATGCTTTGATCACCTTTATAAAGCAGTTGACTATTTTGTTTTGAATGTTAGTAGTCCAAACACTCCGGGCTTGCGCTCGCTTCAGGAAAAAGAGCCGTTGACAAAATTGTTGAACCGTTTGCAGGAAATGAACAATGCAACCGGTAAGCCAAAACCAATATTGCTGAAAATAGCTCCGGATCTTACCGATGGTCAGTTGGATGATATTATAGACATCGTTCAGGAAACACGGATACACGGCATAGTAGCTACCAACACTACAATTAGCAGGGATGGCTTATATACCTCAACTAAATCGTTGAAGAAAATGGGGCCGGGTGGTATCAGTGGATTGCCTGTTAAAGAGAGGTCGACAGAGGTAGTCCGTTACATACATCAGCGTAGCCATGGTCGTATACCGATTATTGCTGTGGGCGGTATTTTTACAGCAGAAGATGCTCTCGAGAAGCTGAATGCAGGTGCATCGCTCATACAGGTTTATACAGGCTTCATTTATGAAGGTCCTTCTATTGCCAGAAATATCTGCAAAGGGTTAGTTGAAATGGGGTACACGCCAAATAAAAACTAGCTATTTTATTTTTTGGTACGGCTTTTGTATTAGTCATCATTAAGCGATAGTGCTTATATTTACAACGTTTAATTGTCAAAAAAAATAAACAAATGAAAAAAACGCTTCTAATGGTTGCCCTGATGCTGGGCTTTTTAGTTTCTGCAAACGCACAGTATTCTAACGATGCGGTTAAATTGGGTCAGAAAGCGCCTGAATTGGCTTACCCTAACCCGGCTGGTAAAGTGCTGAAATTATCTGAAATAAATAAGGGCAGGTACATATTGCTTGATTGCTGGGCTTCGTGGTGCGGACCTTGCCGCGCTTCAAACCCGGGCCTCGTAAAAATATATCAGGAAGCATCTAAAAGGAAATTTAAAGGTGCGCCGAAGGGTTTTACCGTAGTTAGTTTTTCTCTAGACCAAGATGGCAACAAATGGAAAGAAGCAATTGCTAAAGATAATCTTACCTGGGAGTACCACATGAGCGATCTTAAAGGTTGGCAATCAATTGTTAGCCAGTCATATGGCATTCAATACATACCACAGGCTTTCCTCATTGATCCAAATGGCAATATCATAGGTAAGTATGGCCGCGCAGAGGAAGCGGCGGCTGACATTATGAAATACGCTGAATAATAAGTTGATCTGAAATATTTTATGTGAATGGGTGCCGCAAATACGGCATCCATTTTTTTATGCACAACCGCGGGCAATGCAATGTTATGGAAAGAGCTTACCTTGGCCCTAGTTCAATGACCTCGCAATTTTTCATTCCGGGGCCATCAATAACAAACCGAATGAGCGTACGAACTTTATGCCAGCCGCTTTTGCCTGCTGCGCCGGGGTTCATGTGCAGGCATTGCAACTTGTCGTCAAACATTACTTTTAGAATGTGGGAATGGCCGCTGATGAATAATTTTGGAGGTGCCGCAACCAGTTCTGGCTTTATTGCCGGCGTATATTTTGGAGGATAACCACCAATATGCACAATGTATACATCGACACCCTCGCAGGTAAAACGAAGTTTTTCCGGATATTCATTTCTAATATCAGCCTCGTCGATATTGCCGTAGACACCGCGAAACGGCTTAAAAGCTTTCAGCCTGTTGGCAATATCTACCGTGCCGAAGTCACCTGCATGCCATATTTCATCGCAATTTTCGAAATGCCTGAAAACGGCTTCATCAAGATAATTATGGGTGTCAGATATTAAGCCAATTCGGGTCATTGCTGGTATTTAGAAGTAAATTATAAAGTAGTGTTCTGTCTCGACAATTGACTAAATTTTCTCCAATATTTCAATTGCTATTCAGCTGTTCGGCGAGCTGATAGGGAATTGAGCGCTAATTTATACGAACATTAGCCATCGGCAATTCTACAAAAAAAGTGCTGCCTTTCCCTGGTTCGCTTTCTGCCCATATTTTACCCCTATGCAATTCAACTATCTGGCTGCAAATTGAAAGACCAAGGCCATAGGACCGTTCGCCCGCTGTGCCACGTCGCTTAGCCGAAGTGAATGCGTCAAATATCTTACCCAACTGCTCAGGGTCCATACCAACACCATAATCTCTAACTTTTATAAGGACAACATCTTCATTTGCAGCAATTGCTACATCAATTTCTGAATTTTTATAGCTGAATTTTATTGCATTAGTAATCAAATTATTCAGGACCCTATTTATTTTCTCCTTAAAGGCAAGAACTGGCATTGATAGTTCGGGAAGTTGCAATTTTATTTTTTGTTGCTTCTCCTCCGCTTTAAATTGAAGCAATGTTACTACATGGGTGGCGATTTCCCTTATGTCAATAACCTCTCTCTCAGCAGAGCTATCCATGCCATTTCTCCCACTGAATTCGAGTAGTTCTTCGCTCAACGTAACTACACTAGATGAGGCTTTTACAATAATACCCAGTTCTTTCTTTTTGAACTCATCAGTTTCTTCCTCAGCGAGCAAACTCCCGATGGTAACAACTACGCTAATAGGGTTACGAAGGTCGTGGGCCACAACCTGTAAAATTCGGTCTTTGTCATCATTGCTGGTCCTGAGGTCCTTTAAGGCTTTGGCTAAAGTGCCATTCTGCAGGTTAATGTGGTTATTAAGGTTTGTAAGATCTTTTACATTCTTTTTACTCCGCCTGAAATTGGCTATAATGAGTAACAAAATGGTGAGCGCAACCACGACTAACGAAATTGTTATAAGCAAATAAAGCCTGTTAAGTTCATTATCTTTTTTTAGCAATATTACTTCATAGTGGGTATCACGTTGTTTCAGTAACATTCCATAGTCAATCTTCTTAAAATTGACCTGAACCTTTGCTAAGGAATCGTGCAGGCTTAGAAAAGAGCGCATATAGGTTTCCGCTTCTTGTGGCTTATGTAAAGCCAGGTAGTAGCTACACATCAATTTTCGCCAGCGGAGTTCTACATCCAGATTTTTAACTGTATCAAGCCCCGGGCGCATTTCAAATAATAGTTTAATGGCTTCTTGATTCCGCCCCAACTGGTTGTACAATTCCGCTAGTTGCATGTAAGCGGCCACAACGTCTTTATTCTCATAACCGGGCCTTGAATTGATTGCGATACTGCTCAATAGCAGTCGCTCTGCGGTATCGGTCTTATGGGTAGCTATGTAAACCTTTGCGAGGTTACCCATAGTTACTCCGGACGCAGCCAAACTCATTTTCGCCTGGCGTGCACTGTAGCTATATTTGGCACCTTCGGTATTTATGAAATTAAGTGCTTTGCTATAATACTGTATTGCACTGTCGTATAATTCAAGCTTCGTGTAGGCCAGAGCAGTATTACTTAGAATTTCCTGCAACCAGTAGTAGCTGGTTGAATCGCTCTTGCGCTTAATAACGGATGCAAAAGCCTGCTTAAAATAGCCCGCCGCATCTTCATACTTCTCCTGGCGGTAGCTGATCATACCCAGATGATAGGCCTGTTGGCCAATAAGGGTACCGGTACTATCCAGCGGTAACGCGATCTCCCTGCTGCGGGAAAAGTAAGAAAAAGCAGAATCTATCTGATTATTTGTAAAGTATTTGTCGCCCCTTGCATACAATATCCGGGCATAGTCCAATGGGTGTTTTGCCGCTAACCAATATTGACTAATCATTTTAAGGGCACTATCAAGATATATTGTGGTGGAATCTTTTTTACCCCTAATGTAGCACACCGAAGACTTGAAAAAATATCTCCGGCACCTGAAATAACCAGAAGGGTTAGTAGTGGACGTGTAAAGAGAGTCAATGCTAATTATCGCCTCGTCAAATTTGCCCAAGCCAGCTACTGCATCCTGATTTTTGAAAAATGCCTCGTAAAACGAATCCGAATGGGTGTCAGATCTGCTGCATGAGGCTTGTAATAACATCAATCCCAACAGCATGCCAACACACCTCAGATATGTGGTAACATATTTGTTGGGCAAAACCCTTTTAAGAAGCATACAGGTGGGGTTATATTTGATGAACCCGCGCAAATATACAACCTAATGTGATGCATGTTACTAAAAATGAAGTAAGGAATAAATTTATATCTATCATAATACTAGGCAATACTCATGTCCTCTGCATAGAATAGTTCAATATCTCTGAATACCTGTTCTATTTCTTCTATGTTTTCGGTTGTCACCAGCCTGGTTCTGAATTCCCTCACATGGCTAAGGCCTTTAAGGTAACTGGAATAATGCGGGCGCATTTCCAGCACACCAACTTTTGGTCCTTTCCATTTTAATGCGCCGTAGAGATGCTTACGAACCGCCTGAAGGCGCTCTGCAATTGTTGGCGGATCGAGAATCTCACCGGTAGCAAAATAGTGCTTTACTTCCCGGAAGATCCAGGGGTAACCGATAGCTGCCCTGCCAATCATGATGCCGTCAACACCATAACGGTTCTTATATTCTAAGGCTTTCTGCGGGCTGTCAATGTCGCCATTACCAAATATGGGGATATGGATACGAGGGTTATTTTTTACTTTCGCTATTAACGACCAGTCTGCATCACCTTTATACAGCTGTGCCCTTGTTCTGCCGTGTATTGTCAATGCCTGTACACCTATATCCTGCATGCGCTCGGCAACTTCTTCAATATTCTTAGTGTCATTGTCCCAACCGAGGCGTGTTTTTACCGTAACGGGCAGGGTAGTGCTACGCACACAGGCTGAAGCCAGCCTTACCATCAATTCTATATCCTTTAAAACAGCCGCACCGGCGCCTTTACAAACCACTTTTTTTACCGGGCAACCAAAATTGATATCCAGCAGATCTGGTTTTGTGGCGTCTACGATTTTTGCAGATAACGCCATTGCATCTTCATCACCACCAAAAATCTGTATGCCAATGGGTTTCTCATAATCGTAAATATCAAGTTTCTGACGACTTTTTATCGCATCGCGAATTAAACCCTCCGATGAAATAAATTCAGTGTACATCAGGTCTGCGCCATTCTCTTTACATACTGCACGAAACGGAGGATCGCTGACATCTTCCATAGGTGCCAGCAGTAACGGGAACTCTCCTAACTCAATATTGCCAATTTTAACCATTGCGGGCGCAAAATTACGGTAAATTGTGGAGATGTAGTTTCAGATGTAATTATGCAATTATTCAACCCACTTTTCGTACAACAACCGCGTCACAAAATAGCCTTCTTCTTCCAGCAATTGTCTCATACGGGTGTTTTGGATATGGGTATAGCGGGTTATGCGTAAAATTCCTTTATCAATGTAATATTGTTCCAGACGCTGGTTAAGCCGGTGATAGATACCCTGACGTCGGAAGTTTTCAGCCACAAAACCATCTGAAACATACAGTTCCTTTCCCTCATACACTTCGATGCGGCTGTCATCCTGGTCAACAGTATATCCAAATATGAAGCCTGCAGGCGTAACACCTGAATATGCTACAAGACAAAGCCCATCAAATTCCGCCTGCATTTCAATAATGTGGCGCATGTATTTGGCTTCAATATCGTCCCATTGCGCTGTTTTATCAAAGAGCATATGTTCATGCTTATGCAGTTGCTGCATGAAACCCGCGATAAGATCATAATTATCAGCAATCTTTAACTCCTTTATCTCAATTTGCAGTTCTTTACTCATCTTTATGATTTTTACTTGCCCAGACGTCTATAAAAATAATGGTTATCGCACAAAAAATAGGGTTAAGAAAAGAAAAACAAAATTACATTGTTAACTTCGCTGTTTCCTGCGGTAAAAATTTCTTGCGATTTTTTGCCGTATCGGGTTTTATTGAGTACTATTGATTTGATTATTAGCTTTGAAGATACAATTATTTATACCATGTTTTGTTGACCAGCTTTATCCCCAGACAGGGATGAATATGGTAAAGGTTTTAGAAAAAATTGGTTGCGAAGTAACCTATAACCAATCGCAAACATGCTGCGGGCAACCTGCATTTAATGCTGGTTACCGTGATGAAGCCAAGGCAGTTGGCCAAAAATTTCTCCACGATTTTAAAGACAAAAATTGCATCGTAGGGCCTAGTGGTTCTTGTGCAGGTTACATCCGGAATTATTATACGGAGATGTTTGACAACAGTTCCGACCATTTGTTGTGTAATCAGGTAACAAAGAATGTTTTCGAATTTTCGGAATTCCTCGTTAATACGCTGAAAGTAGAAGATGTTGGTGCTACGTTGAATGGAAAGGCAACTTATCATGATGCGTGCGGTGCTTTGCGGGAGTGCGGAATAAAGCAAGAACCACGCAAGCTGCTGAGTAACGTGAAAGGATTGGAGCTTATAGAAATGCGGGAAAGTGAAACCTGTTGTGGTTTTGGTGGCACTTTTGCTGTAAAGTTTGAACCGATATCTATAGGTATGGCGCAAACCAAGGTGAAAAACGCATTGGAAACCGGAGCCAGGTACATTATTACTACCGACGTTTCGTGCATGATGCATATGCAGGGTTACATTGATAGCAACCGGCTACCGATACAGACAATGCACATAGCAGATGTGCTCGCCAGTGGATGGTAAGTAAGATTGGTGGGTTGTAATTGCAGCGTAGTTGTTCTCGTGCTGTATTTGCCCCCTTCCTATTAGTAGTCTTTATTATTCTATTATGGTATATTCGCTGTCGTTCTCTATCAAATATGGATATGATGTAAACGCCTTCAACAAAGCCAGATATTTCTATCAATACTACCACTCACTGTTAGTTGTATTATTCTTGTTTACAGTAAGGTTTGCGCTGGAAAGGCCAAAGCGAATACCCGAATTACGTCCCATATGGCTATCCCATGATTGCACAAAATCGACCCTGAGTATCCTGAATGCTTTATAGCCAATATTATCAAAGCCTACAAAGGCCTCGGTGTAGTACTGTTTATTTATAGAGTGGAATGAATTTGTTCCCATTAATAAATACCACTTGGCTTTCTTAATTAATGGTATTTTGTTGGTGATAAGACCATTCAAATGATATTCTAAGTGAACTTCGCCGTAAAAATTGTCTTTGTTGCTGAATTCATAGTATTGCGCAAACTGGTAACTGGTCAGGTAGGGCGCTACGTAGCCAATTCCCCGGTTACCATATAGATGCATCAGGTCGGGCGCCGCAACATAGCGGCTGTTTAAGAACCCACCAGCAATAACGTTGTACGATAGTTCACCAGCCAGCTTCAACTTTATATTGTCGGAAATACTGAAGCGCCATTTATCGAAATCAGTTTTACTTCCAAGTATGCCGGGTATACCCTTTTGATAGTTTAAACTAAGCTCAGGCCATTTACTTCTATTAGCAACCTTGTAATCAGGGAACTGTGTGTACGTTATTCCGGGCTTATAAGCGAGAGTAGCGTTTAGCAGTGCAGCATTATGAGTCTGCCATGGTTCCGCGACAGCTGTAAGTAGCTGAGGATAATTAGCTTTATAGGCATCTTCCCTTCCCGGAAATATGCTGTAGTTAGTTGTGTTTTGTAACGGCAGCCTGCGCTGGAAAGATGTTTTTACAAACCAACGTAAACCATTGCCGTAATTACGACTTAGATAGGCTGATGCTTCCCGGCGTTCATAAATTTTCAGATCGTTGCTACGAACAAATAATGCGGCATAGGTGTTGAACCAGGGTAAAACAGGGTTCATACCATAGTATTGAAATACATATTGGCCGCCTTCAATACCCATAAGCCAGTTTCGGCCGCGCCAGGCTTTGTCAGATGAAACATAATACAATTTGCCAATTGCATTAAAGTGCGTATTGCTGAACCCATAACGTGCGGCAACTGCCCCGTTCAGGTAATGGCCGGTATCGATGGTATGGTAAAAGGACACTTTAGGGGCAATATTAAAACCTTCAACAATGTTGAAGTTTACAATGTTATCGGAAGCCAGCCCGAGTAAGAGGGAATTGGTTGCAAAAGTGGTTTTATACTTCCTGGTGTTATAAGTGTAGCCACCAATTAACGCGCCCATTATCTTAACTTTATTCCCTTTGCGGCGGAGCGAGTCAACATATTTCGGGTCGGACTCCACTTTACTGATACTATCTTTAACAACAAAATCTTTCTTCTCGTCAGCTTCCAGCGGTATGGGGCGGTTTGTAGTCCAGTATACAGAATCTTTTTTGTTGGCTACTTTGTCGTAGCTGCTGGTAACTTTATTATCGAAAATAGAATCGGCAATCGCTTCGTTCACTTTCTGATTGTTGTATACTGTTACCCCCGTTGCGGTAACATCGAACCCAAACAAGTTAATGGTGAGATACATTACCTGACTCTTTATCAACCAGTTATCTTTTCCTACCGGTACAAAGAGTTGATCTAAGCGCAGAGTATCCATTACATCTATGCCGGATTCTTTTACTAATGTCATGTTCAGGCTGTGGATTGCCCATTCAGAATCGCTGATATAGATTGTGCCATTAAAGCAAGGTTCGAACGCGCGCTTTTGCATAACCTGTATTTTGTAAATGGTATGCCCTAACTCCGTAAACTTACCCTGTAATTTATACTTATAATAAAGCAGCGCGTTGTCGCTGATAGGAGAAATAAAGCCCCTCGATTTTCCGGCCAGCACGCTGACATTGTTTTCGTAGAACGAAATTACCGGTGGAAATTTAGAGAAACCTAAACCATTATTATTGCCGCTTTCATGTACGCTATGAATTACGGTACGTTCTTTATTTCCGTTGCGGTAGTAATGTGCATTTTGTTCTACAAGGTAAATGACTCCCTTTCCTGTGCTATCGGCGCCCATATCGCCAGCGTTAATTTTCTGCCCCATAAATTTTTTAGGCAATTCACGAGACCTGCCAACACCCTTGAGATAAATGGAACTCTGAAATGAATTTACCTGGCTGAGATGGTATTTTCGTTTTTTTATTGCTTCTCTTATTATCCGGTAGGCAGGGTCTTCTTTGCTGGCAAGCACCACTACCTCTTTCATATCCATCCCCTGGGCAGTCATGTTAAAGGTGTGCAATATTTCTTCGTCACCTTTTATTGTCACATTATATTTAAGTTGCCTGAAACCCATGTACTGGCATAACACCTGATGCAGCCCTGCAGGCAGTGTCAATTCATAACTGCCATCTCCATTGGTTGTTGTACCCATTGTTGTGCCTTCTACATAAACCGTGGCATAGGGTAGGGGCACACCCTTGTCGTCTAGCACCTTACCCTTTAATGTGCCGGCAAACGCATTGCATGCGGCTAATGATAACAAAAGAAGAATGGTAGCTATTTTGAAGTTCATGGTGGCGTTAGCTGGATGGTTCTAATTAAAAATAGGCTATTTAATAAAAGGGCTCAAATGTATTTGAGCCCTCATTTTTGTTATATACGTAAGTTAAGTAGTTGTACTAGAATAACCCGAATAATTGTGCATCAATACGGCGCACCACATCAGCAAAATCCTCTTCTTTTTCCGCGAAATTGCATGTATTTACATCTATTATCAGTAACGGACCATCATTATAACCCGCTATCCATTTATTGTAATTTTCGTTCAGTCTTTTCAGGTAATCAAGCCTTATGTTTTCTTCATACTCCCGTCCACGCTTCTGAATCTGGTCAACGAGTGTAGGGATAGAAGTTTTTAAATAGATCAACAAATCCGGGGGCTTAATCAGTGCTTTCAGGTTTTCGAAAAACGATGTGTAATTTTCATAATCGCGTTTTGTCATCAGCCCCATATCAAAAAGGTTAGGAGCAAAAATGTAAGCATCTTCGTAAATGGTACGGTCCTGAATTACAGTATCCTGTCCTTGTCTAATGTCAATAAGGTGCTTTATACGATTATTCAGGAAGTATATCTGCAGATTAAATGACCAGCGCGGCATATCTTCATAAAAATCTACCAGGTACGGATTATGTTCCACATCCTCAAAATGAGGTTGCCATTTGTAGTGTTTTGCAAGCTTTTCCGTTAAAGTTGTTTTACCGGATCCTATATTTCCCGCAATGGCAATGTGTTGAGGGCCTTTTTTCTGGGACATAATGTTATTTGTTCAAAAGTAATTCAATAGTGTGTAAACGCAACAACAAGAAAATTGCCTGTTTTTGTTTGAAGCTGAAACAGCCAGCGATTATAGCGTTATTCAGTAATGCTTAACCATTACAAAAAACATCCGGAGCATTACCAATATTCCAACTCAATAATAATTGATACCAATCAGTTTTCTGGCGCCTTCAATGGTTTCCGATGCACTCGCACGTGCTTTTTCAGCCCCCGCTTTTAATATTTTCCTAAGCATATCATGGTCTTGTTGCAACTCAAATGCCTTTTCGCGTATCGGGCTAACGAAGGCAACCATATCTTCTGCCAGCTGCTTCTTCATATCACCATAACGGATGTTGCAGTTGTTGAAAGCATCGCGATAACTTTGAGATGTTTCAGTTGCAGACATTGCATTCAATAATACAAACAGGTTGCTGATGTAGTCGGGCATCTCCGAATTAGGTTCAGTCGGCCCGCCATCGGTTTTAGCTTTCATTATTTTCTTCCTGATAACATCATCGCTATCACTCAGGTAAATTGTGGCGTTTACGTTCTCACTTTTGCTCATTTTGCCATTGCCGTCCAGACTCATGATTTTCATTGCATCCTGGCTAAAACGGAAAACCTGTGGTTCAGGGAAAAAATCTTCGCCATACCGTTTATTAAAACGGGCTGCAAAGTTGCGGGCCATTTCCAGATGTTGTTCCTGGTCTTTACCCACTGGCACTTTCGCGCCCTTATGAATTAAAATGTCAGCAGCCATTAACACAGGGTAGGTAAGCAAGCCAGCGTTTACATTTTCAGGTTGCTGGCGAACTTTATCTTTAAATGTTGGGACCTTTTCCAACTCACCTTTATAGGCAAGCATATTCAGCATTAAATATAGCTCAGGTATTTCCGGCACATCGCTTTGTGCGTAGAGGGCAACTTTTTCAGGGTCAAGGCCACTGGCAATATTTTCAGCCAGCACCCGGAATACATTTTCGCGCAATAACTTAGGGTCAGGGTGGGTAGTTAATGCATGATAGTCGGCAACAAAAAAATAGCAGTTGTAAGTATCCTGCATTTTCAGATAGTTCTGTATTGCGCCAAAATAATTTCCTAAATGCAAGTGCCCGGTTGAACGGATACCACTCACAACAATTTCCGTACTCATAGTCTGCAAAGATAATCTTTTAGTCGTGATAGTCATGTTACTCTTGAGTGGTAAGTCGTAAGTTGTAGCTAAGTTTTTGGGGCTAAAACCAGCAAAATTTACCGTTCATAAACAAAAACGACCGTTCGTTCCTTTTATTTGGTAGGAATCACTAACAATCAATAGATTGCAATGTAATTGTTGCTGAGTGCAACGTTTGCATCTTTGTTTGAGCGCAACGTAAATGAACATTGGTCTTATTTACGCCTTCAATGAAGAAAAGATACCCCAACAATGCCCCGTTTCGCCGGGGCATTTTTTTATGCATTCAAATGTGCAAAATAGAATCAGGAAGAATAATAGGCTGGTTGCGGTACGAATATTAGAAGTTTTGTCCACCGCTGAGTTTAGGTAGAAGACATAGAATAAATTAAAAAATATCAGAGCTTTTTAGGCTGCCACTGCAGGTCAGTGAATTTTTTGCGCTTTTTAAAAAAATAGTCGCCTATAATGCTGCGTGGATATATTCCAACTTCATTACGAACGGTGATGATCTTCTTGAAATCGCGACGGCGTTTTAGCCACTTACCAAAAGTGCCATAGAAATGAAAATGCGCCTTAATAATAGTGTAGCATTGCTTGAATTCGCCTGTCAGCAATAATCGGGCACCGGCAGCACCATCTAGTAACAAACGCAGCGGGAAGAGCCAAAGCAGTTTGCTGCCTTTTTCGTTCTTAATAAGTAAGATAAGATTATTACGGAAGTTGTAATACAGCTTTTGTGGACTACCATAACTGATTACGCTGCCCCCAACATGGTAGACAGTGGAGCTACCCACATACCCAATTTTATGCCCCGCATTTTTTAGCCTCCAGCAAAGGTCAATTTCTTCCATATGGGCGTAAAAATCAGCGTCCAAACCCCCAACTTTATGGTACAGGTCCGAACGCACGAACATGCATCCACCTGATGCCCAGAATACTTCAATGTTGTCGTTGTATTGGCCGTTATCCTGTTCAAGGTCGAAAAAAATACGGCCACGACAAAACATATAGCCAAACTTATCCATGAAGGCGCCACCTGCGCCCGCGTATTCGAAGTTCTCCCTCTCCCGCCAGTAACGGATCTTGGGCTGGCATGCTGCAAGGTTCTCATCGCGCTCCATAGCGGTGTGCAGCGGTTGAAACCAACCATCAGTCACTTCGAAGTCTGCGCTGAGCAGCACATAGTATTTAGCCTTTATTTGTTTCAGCGCTTCAAAATAACCATTGGCGAAGCCGCGGTTAATACTAATGCTAAGTGTTTTTACCGTAGGGTAGTTGGTCTGTACATAGGTTAAAGTATCATCAGTCGATGCATTATCAACCACGATAACCTCATAGCCAGCGTTAGCCTGTTCTACAATTTTGGGCAAAAACAATTCATGCCACTTAGTGCCGTTGTAGCTTAATATTACAACAGCAGTATCCTTCTGGCATACTATCATAGCAGGTTGAATGAAGCGGTGGCTTATTTATACGTTGGTTCGTATAATGTACTTCCCGGAACAACAATGTTATCGTTTTTCTGATATTGATGCTCATGCAGGTTGTAACAACCAGCCCATGCAAAAATGAAGAAACCGAAAAAGCCAAGAAGGAATAAAAAACGCGATTTTGATGGCTTGTTCAGCTCAATGTCAGCCTGGTTATCCAGCTCTATATCGTGTGTGTTGTGATCAGTAGTCATGAATCAGTGAAATTTCCTGCGCAAAAATAATAGAATTACTGCAAAATCATAATAATTTTATCTTGTAGCCCGTTAATGCCACAAGAAAACCATGCGCAAGTATATAAATCGTAAGTCAATTCTCGCTTTTATTGCATTTTTCATTGTAGGTGCATCGCTATATTATACCAGTACGCTTGCTAATAAACTTGCGGAGGAAGAGAAGAAAAAGGTAGTACATCTCGCTGATGCTATTAAAATACTCAATAAGTCGACCAATAATCACGAAACAGAATTTGCGCTTCGCACCACCACCGAAAACACATCTATCCCTATCATTATTACCAGTGATAATGGCCAGATATATGACTTCAAAAATATTGATACAGTTAACGCCCAAAACCCAAAGAAATTATTAAGCGAAAAACTAGTCGAGTTTAAGAAAATGCACCCTGCAATAATTGCAGATTGGGGTACCGGAAGGAACTTTATTTATTATGGTGAAACATACCTGCTTACCCAACTTCGGTATTTCCCCTATGTGCAGATAACAATTATTATTTTGTTCCTCGCTGTAGTTTTATTTGCACTTACTGCTTCTTACAGGTCTTTGCAAAATCAGATATGGGTGGGACTTTCCAAAGAAACGGCGCACCAGTTGGGCACACCGCTAAGCTCTATGGAAGGTTGGCTGGAGCTGATGCGGGAAGAAGACCCGGAAAGTGAAGCTGCGATAGAGATGCAGAAAGATCTGGATCGCCTTAAGCTTGTCGCCGAAAGATTCAGTAAGGTGGGCAGCGAACCAAACCTGGAAGAAGAGAACCTGATTACACGGCTGCAGAATATTGTTGCCTACATGCAAAAAAGATCTCCTGCCAGGGTATTGATAACGTTGCGTACAAATGACAGTGACGTGCCTGTAAATGTAAGTGGACCGCTATTTGACTGGGTAATGGAGAACCTGATGCGTAATGCGCTTGATGCAATGGAGGGACAGGGTGCCATTGATGTAACGGTAACCAACCAGCAACAAGATGTTTTGATTGATGTGCAGGATACAGGAAAAGGCATACCGAAACACGAGATAAAGAAGATTTTCACACCGGGATTCACTACTAAGAAAAGAGGCTGGGGGCTTGGCCTGTCGCTCAGCAGGCGTATTGTGGAAAAATACCATCATGGCTCTATTTTTGTACGCCAGAGTGAAATTGGTAAGGGAACAACTTTTCGAATCATACTAAGGCGATAGATAATTTGATACTGAGTATCTTTCACAGCAATTGGTAACTAAATAACAATTTTAAAGTCACGGTTTTACCTCCTGCATCAATAGATTTGTTAATCAGATTTCTGTAACTGGCAGTTAATGCCATCACGAATGCATGTTTAAACCTCTATTGCACAACAGCTTTATAAGCAATATGTTCTACCTGATTTGACCAGTTTTACACGTCTATTGCATTGTAAATCAATTGTTAAACTGCCGCTATTGCTTAGAATAAGCAGCAAATAATTTGGTTTCAGCATCTAATTTCATTAGATTTGCTATCATATTATAAAAACCATGGAAACTCTAGAAATTGTTAACGACCGTGCAGCCTTGAAGAAGGAATTTATCGCGACACTCGAAAGCTATATCCGAAAAGAATTTTTACGGGATTGGGCGATGGGTTGGATGTTAGACATAGCTATTGATACTGCAATTGCAAGGAAGACAAGGGAAGAAAACATGTTCCGCACAGTATTTATTCTGTGGCGTGAAAAATGCCTTGAGCTTGCTTCACTTGTCTTAACTCAGGATGAAGAGTCTCACCTATACGGAGGGCTTGACCTTGCTAAAATATCACCAGAAGTTTGCCAAAGGTGGCGTAACCGATTTGCACAACTAAGCATAGAGCTTGGAATAAGATAGTATGCCTGAAATTGCCATAAAATGAAAGATCACCCTACGGTGGTCTTTTTTTATTTCGTTTGCGTACATAGTTGCAGTGTTTCTCGGGTCATTTTTTTAGATAGTTATGCTTGAAGTAAATAAAACAACTATTTTGGCACCATATTTGCAAAAGTAGTTTCAACATTACTCCATATCTGCTCTTCAACATATTCACCGTAATCAAATAACAGTTAATTAAAAAAACAAACAATGAAAAAGCTAATTCTCGCCACACTCGCCGCAGGAATGTTATTAGGTGCAAGCTGCACAAAACAAGGACCAGTTGGGCCACAAGGACCAACGGGTAATGCCAATGTAATTGGTTCTGACCACGTAACCGTGAGCTCATGGGCTAAAACAGGCAACACCTATTCTGCGACATTCGCTTATGCCGATATTACGCAGAGCATTGCAAATTTCGGCCTTGTAGAAGTATACAAATTATACACCAGCGATAATTCATGGACCAATCTGCCAGATATAAATTCAGGAATTTCTACTGTTTTCAACTTTGCTCCCGGCACTTATACTATTTATGTGGAGAGCATTGATCCTACCTTTGTAACTCCTTTTCCAGGAACTATTACTTTCCGTGTCGTAGTAATTCCAAGCTCAGTGAGGCAGGCCAATCCGAATACTAACTGGAAAAATTATGATGAAGCAATGAGAGCCATGTCAACTGCTAAATCGCAGGGTTTGATCAGCAGCTACTAAAATTTGTCTTAAATACTATTTACACCCACACTTTCTAAGAGAAGGTGTGGGATTTTTTATTTTGAACTTAATTCCCTCCGTTTATAAAAATTTGTAATAGTATTGTATTATGAATTTCTATTTTACTGAATTCCCTGTATTGACATCCAGCAGATTGCAACTCGTGCAAATTGACGAAACTCACTTGCATGATATATTCGAAATTTTCAGCAATGAAAATGTCGTGTGCTATTACAATGTTGAACAATTGAGGACTTTAGAAGATGCAAAACCTATAGTAGATTGGTTTACGCTAAAGTTCAATGATAAAAAGGGGCTGCGTTGGGGAATAATGTTGAAGGGCGAGTCAAAAATCATTGGCACAATTGGGATAAACACCTTCACCTGGGGACACAAAGGTGTAATAGGCTATGATTTGAATGCCGGCTACTGGAATAACGGATACATGAACGAAGCGATAAATGCAGTGGTTCAATTTGGCTTCGAAGCATTTGGCCTGGCGCGCATTGAAGCGGAAGTTATGCCTGGAAATATGGGTTCAGAAAAAGTATTACTTAAATCTGGGTTTGAATATGAAGGTACACTAAGGCGCACGCTCTACTGGAATGGGCGCTGGTACGACATGCAGATGTATTCAATTTTAAACCCTGCTATTGTTGTGTGAGTATCCTACTTATTTTCAAGGTCGATTACTTTTTGCCTAATGCCAGCCTATAAAAAATGGCGCCCGGTGTATGGAGCACCATTTGCTATGTATTTCTATTTGATTTTTTTAAGCAGGCTTCTTTTTATTTGTCCGAGCTTAAACCGAATATCTTTTTTCAGGATGCTGAGGCGGGAAGTCTTTATTTCGCGTTTTATTTCAAAATCTGCTTTTATCATCACGCCGTGCGCAGAGAGTTTTTCTTCGCCAAGCTTTTTGTAGGTAAGGTTGGTAAAACCATCAATAAAAGTCTCTTGCACCATTCTTTCTTTAAGCCCCTCCCTGTAATTCACGTTTTCCTTTTCCAGGCCAACATGCGAATAGCGATCATGGGCCAGACTGCGGTACTTACCGGGCCTGCGGTTAACCGGTATTTTCAGTAAAACGCACCGGTCGTGCAATTCGTTATCTTCTTCGCCCCAACCCCAATATTCATTTGCGAAGCCATTTATCTTTAAGAATGAAGCCTTATCTGACATAAATACTCCACCGAGGAAATATTCGTAAGGGAGCTTCCATCCGTATTCCTCAATTTGCCCGGCAAGGTGAGTTATGTTTTCATTAAAACTGTAGTCGCCATCCACCGGAATGTAATCTACGTCGTGAAAAACAAAATAATCGAAATTGTCCTTTGCTTCCGCGAACCCGATATTGAGCAATCGTCCACGGTTGAATGGAAGTGAGTTCGCCTGCTCAACTATAAATATTTTAAAATCATAGTCCTTCAGGTATTGTTCCATATAGGGCAGAAACTCGCTCAGATGCTTTTTCCTGTTCCTATAGGGTACTATTATGGCTAATTTCTCTTTTTGCATATTAATTGTTTCGTGGTTTGTTTATTGTGGAAATAAACCGATATGCTCTATTCTCCTTCAAACGAATTGGGGTATGGGGTAAAATTAATAAAACTAAGTCAGGCATCAAAATGGCTGATATGCCATGGATAGCGTAAGGGCATGCCGGGAATCGAATAATTAAAATCTTGTTGACAGTTCCAGTACAACATTATTTCGAACTACAGGCATAATAATATAGCTTTGCAGCCGTTTAAAAAAGCAATTATGCATAAACTACAAATGGTGGACCTGAAAAGGCAATACCAGAAAATTAAGAGTGAAGTTGATACTGCAATACAACACGTTATAGTTAATACAGCCTTCATAGGCGGACCTGATGTTCACGCATTTGCAAAGGAAATTGCTGAATATATTGGAGTGAAGCATGCAATACCTTGCGCTAACGGTACTGATGCGTTACAAATTGCGCTGATGGCTCTGGGTCTGCAGCCTGGCGATGAAGTAATTACCCCTTCGTTTACTTATATGGCGACGGTAGAAGTGGTGTTGCTTCTTCGATTAACTCCGGTATTTGTTGATGTTGATGAAGATACATTCACCATGAATCTTGATAGCCTTAAAAATGCGATTACCGATAAGACCAAGGCGATAATTCCGGTGCATCTATATGGCCAGTCTGCAAATATGGAACCTTTGCTGGCAATAGCAAATGAGCATAACATACCAGTTGTTGAAGATAATGCACAAGCTATTGGTGGCACTTATACTTTTAGCGACGGACGTACTGCCAAAACTGGTTCAATGGGTGTTATCAGCTGCACATCGTTTTTCCCTTCAAAAAACCTTGGCGGTTATGGCGATGGCGGAGCTATGTTCACTAATGATGATGCGCTGGCGGACAAACTAAAAATGATAGCAAATCACGGGCAAAAAGTGCGCTACTACCACGAAATGGTAGGCTGCAATAGCAGGCTTGATACAATACAGGCAGCTATATTGCGTATTAAATTGCGCCACCTTGACGAATATTGCGCAGCACGCAGTTCAGCAGCTGATTATTACGATAATGCTTTTAAAAATAACCCTAAAATAACAACGCCTTTCAGGGCTGGCTACTCAAAACACGTGTTCCATCAGTATACCTTAAAGTTAAATGGGGTAGACCGCGACGCAGTTAACCTGGCACTCGCGGACAGAGGTGTCCCTTCTATGATTTACTATCCTGTACCTTGCCACAAGCAAAAAATGGTTACTGATCTTACTTCGCAAGCTTTTCAGCTACCGGTAACCGATATGTTGCAGGATATGGTTATTTCTTTGCCGATGCATACGGAATTAACGGAAGAAGAATTGAGATTTATTGTAGAGAATGTGCTCGCTGTTGTTAATGGCTAGTATTATTTCCCTTGATGAGCATTGGTCACTGCGGCATTGATTTAAAAACTTAAATATGAAAATTACAACAACACCAATAGAAGGTTTATTAATACTTGAGCCGGTTGTTCACCGTGATGACAGAGGCTACTTTTTTGAAAGCTACAATAAAAAGACATTCCAATCGGCAACCGGAGTTAATATTGATTTCGTTCAGGACAATCAGGCATTGTCAGTGAAAAATGTATTGCGTGGATTGCATTACCAGAATAACCCGGTTCCGCAGAGCAAGCTACTTCGCGTTTTAGAAGGTAGTATTTGGGATGTTGCTGTTGATATTCGTAAAGAAAGCAAAACTTATGGTCAATGGTTTGGTTTGGAATTAAGTGCAGAAAATAAACTACAATTCCTGATACCTCACGGTTTTGCGCATGGTTATGCCGTATTAAGTGATGTTGCAACCGTTTTCTATAAATGCGACAATCTCTACAATAAAGAATGCGAGGGTGGGGTGTTTTTCAACGATCCGGCGATACACATTGATTGGAAAATTGATCTCTCGAAAGCCATTATTTCTGAAAAAGATAAGAATCAACCATTATTGGCCAACGCTAACAATTTATTTTAGTACGCCCCATTGATGGATAAGGTGAACTGAATTATCGCACGTAAGCAAAGGGTGACCAATAGCGTAACAGCATAACTTTGAAAAACAATCACCAATAATCGTATATGGGAAACTTCAGTGATGCTATCCATGAAAAACATAAAACATTTATTGAGCACCAGAAGATGTTTTTTGTCGCTACTGCGCCACTAGGTGCTGATACCCATGTAAATTTATCGCCAAAAGGGATGGACAGTTTTAAAGTACTGTCCTCAACACGTGTTGCTTACCTGGACCTGGTGGGCAGTGGCAATGAAACATCTGCCCATATTCTCGAAAATTCCAGGATAACGTTCATGTTTTGTGCCTTCGATGGTCCGCCTAACATACTCCGTTTGTACGGCAAAGGTTATGCGGCACTTCCTACTGACGCTGAATGGCAGGAGCTTTCAAGCCACTTTACGCTATTCCCCGGTACAAGGCAAATAATTGTTGCTGACGTGCATAAAGTGCAGACTTCATGTGGCTTTAGCGTCCCCTTGTATGAGTATTCCGGCGAGCGCGATCATGCTGAAAAATGGGCAGCGAAAAAAGGTGCGGAAGGTTTACAAAAATATATGCAGGAAAAAAACAGGGTTAGCCTCGACGGATTGCCAACAGCCTTGTTTTGATATTTTACCTGAATTTCAACGTCATCAGGAAGTGTCTGATGTCTTGCTCCAAAAAGTCAGTAGCAGGTTTCAGTGAATCAGCATTTGGAGTTACATCGAAATACAATGCACCGCGAACAAAGTTTTTTGTGGAATCAGTTGCCGTAAATTGATAGCGTGATGCAGCATTGCCCCCAACAACATAAATAATGCCATAAACGCCATACTGGTTATGGTAAACAGACTGGTCGATATAATCGGCCTTTTTAGTATGGTAATTAGAAAAACTGTAAGATTCTTCCACCATTTTCGCAAGGTCTTCCCGGGAATGCACCTGCTTATAAGTGAGGTTTAAAATACCGTATAGCGTAGTGAAATTCAGGTTTAGCCAGTAAGGGTTATCAGCCTTCTCCTTAAAGAATGCAGTATCCTTTTCAATTTTACAGTATACAGGGTATTCAAAGGTATATGGGTAGCCCGGCTCATCATACAATCTGTATTCGTGGGTACCGGGTGTATCAATTCGGAAATAGCCTGTGGGTTTGGGAACATATGTTTCAGGCTTGCAAGATACTATGCAGCAAACAGATAAAATTAAAAATAAGTATTTGAACATACGGCTCAAAATTAAGAAAAATAGACGTAAAGTGGTGGAATAAGGGCATTTATTGGTAAATTAGCGATTGGCATTGCAAGTACGCCAAGCAATGATTGTCCTTATTCATATTGTTACGCCAATTTATGCAGAACGAAGCACTCAAATTATACGACAAAACAGACGAAGAAGAAAAGAAAATAATACTCAGGGAATACCGTGGCTTGTTGAAAGCCCTCAAACAAAGCCTGAAAAAGGGCGATAAAGCAATGTTGCGGCATGCCTTCGAAATGGCAGTTGAAGCGCATAAGTACATGCGTCGTAAATCGGGCGAACCCTATATTCTGCACCCCTTGGCAGTAGCAAAGATTGTAGTTGAAGAAATTGGCCTCGGCGTTACTTCGGCAACGTGCGCTTTGCTACACGATACAGTAGAAGATACCGAAATATCGCTGGAGGATATTGAGAGAGAGTTCAATAAGCCGATAGCAAAGATCATAGACGGTCTTACCAAAATATCGAACGTTGTCGACATTAAAGGTGATACAACTTTGCAGGCGGAAAACTTCCGTAAAATACTCTTAACGCTTGTTGATGACCCCCGAGTTATCTTAATTAAGATAGCTGACCGGTTGCATAATATGCGCACCCTCGAAAGTATGAACAGGGAGAAGCAACTAAAAATAGCTTCTGAGACCACCTATATTTATTCGCCACTTGCGCATCGCCTCGGTTTATATGAAATAAAATCGGAGATGGAGGATTTGGCAATGAAGTACACCCAACCGGATACTTACGTAGAAATTGCGCAGAATTTAAAGGAAACAAGAAGAGATAGAACACGGTATATCAATGAGTTCATAAAGCCACTTAAAGAAATACTTACGGCTAATGGTCTGGAATTTGAAATATATGGTCGGCCGAAAGCAATACACTCTATTTACAATAAAATGCGCACTAAGGGTGTGACGTTTGAAGAGGTATATGACCTTTTTGCTATCCGTATAATTCTTAAGTCTCCATTGGACAGGGAGAAGGAAGATTGCTGGAAAGCTTATTCGGTTGTTACAGATATCTACCATCCGAGCACAGAGCGACTGCGGGACTGGATAAGTGTACCGAAAGGCAATGGCTATGAAGCACTACACACTACGGTAATGGGCCCCGGTGGTAAGTGGGTAGAGGTACAGATCAGGTCTGACCGTATGAACGAGATCGCGGAAAAAGGTCTTGCTGCACACTGGAAATATAAGGAAGGGGCACCGAATGTACAGGAAAGTAAACTCGATAGCTTCCTGCAGCATCTGCGGGAAATTCTCAATAACCCGGATACCGATACCATCGATTTTATACAGGATTTCAAGCTGGACCTGTTTACGGAAGAAATTTACATCTACACACCGAAAGGTGATATGCGGGTATTACCTAAAGGCGCAACTGCTCTCGATTTTGCATTCGACATCCATAGTGAGTTAGGCATGAAATCAATAGGAGCAAAGGTGAACTATAAACTGGTTCCGCTCAGCTACAAACTGCACAGCGGCGATCAGGTTGAAGTAATTACCTCATCAAAACAAAAACCATCAGAAGAGTGGTTGCAGTTTTTAATTACTGCCAAAGCCAAATCGAAAGTCAAAAGCTACCTTAAAGAGGGTAAGCGCAGGGTAGCGGAGCAGGGGAAAGAAATACTAAAAGCCAAATTGGCCCAGATGCATGCCCACATGTCGCACTTCAACCTGAACGAGATCTGCGCGCATTATAAAAAGACTTCGCACCAGGAATTATACTATGCAGTTGCTACTGGCGGAGTTGATCTAAAAGACCTTAAGAATTTTACTCCGCATGGAGAAAAATTGCTGCAACCCAACAGGGATGCCAAAAACGATTCAAAAAACCTGCTGAATGAAGGAGAGGCATTGAAAAACCTGCCTGCCAAGGGAGAGTCGGTAATACTGGGAGATTCAAACGATAAAATTGTTTACAAGCTGGCGCAATGCTGCCAGCCGATTCCTGGAGATAATGTATTTGGCTTCAGTACAGCGGGTGAGGGACTTACCATACACAGGACAGATTGCCCGAATGCCGCTAAACTACTGGCTAACTATGGTCATAGAATTATTAAAACCCGTTGGGGTAAGAATAAGGAAATTTCCTTCCTTGCAGGTGTAAGGATAATAGGTCTTGACGATGTAGGCGTGATACAAAAGATTACCAATGTAATTTCCGGTGACATGAAGATGAATATGCGATCGTTAAGCATTGATAGTAAGGATGGCATTTTTGAGGGCGCTATAATGGTTTATGTACATGACCGTGAAGAACTGAGTCAATTATGTGCCAAACTAGGTGAGCTGGACGGCATTCAGAAAATAGAACGATTGGAGAATACAATGGAATAGCAACAAGCCTCCGTTCGTGAAGTGGTAAAAATCAAATTTATAGTTGAAAAATTTAGAAAAGAATGTCTGAAACAACACAGCAATTATATAACGAATATGTAAGCTTAATGCAAAAGGCTGCAGACCTAAACAATGCCGCAGCATTACTCGAATGGGACCATGAAGTAAATATGCCGCCAAAAGGGGCGGCTTTCAGAGGCAGGCAATTAGCTACACTAGCATCGCAGGCGCACGAGATACTTACCGGCAAGGAAATGGAAAACGTTTTAAATGCACTTTCCGGCGCTGAAGGGCTTTCTGATACTCAACAGGCCAATGTGCGCATAAGCCAGCAAGACTTTGAAAAGAACAGAAAGCTGCCCTCCTCATTTGTGTCAGCCCTCAGCAATCAGACAACTCTTTGTTATAACGCCTGGATAGAAGCACGACAAAAAAGCGATTACGGTATTTATGCTCCCCATTTGGCGAAGATGATTGAATTAAAGCAGGAGCAGGCCAGGCTGTACGGTTATACCAACCATCCTTACGATGCGCTTCTTGACGATTATGAAAAGGGCGCTAATACTGTAATGCTCGATAAGGTATTTGAAGATATAAAGCGCTTGCTACCTCCTGTTTTGAGCAAGATTAAGGACGCAACCCAAGTGAGTGACGAATGCTTTCTCCAGTTTTTTGGTAAGCAGAGCCAATGGGATTTTTCCGTTGATGTTTTGAAAAAAATGGGATTTGATTTTGAAGCAGGCAGGCAGGATTTTTCAGAACATCCATTCACAACATCTTTCGCACCAACGGACGTACGGGTTACAACAAGGGTAAACGAAGACGATTATGCTGCGCTGCTCTGGAGCACCATACACGAGGGTGGCCATGCATTATATGAGCAGGGATTGCCTGAAGAGCAATATGGGCTGCCACTGGGTAGCGCTGCTTCCCTCGGTATACATGAATCGCAGTCCAGGTTTTGGGAAAATTGTATTGGTAGAGGTATAGATTTCTGGAAACATTTCTATCCACAACTTCAGAAGTATTTCCCTGCACAGTTAGGAAAAGTTAATCTTGATACGTTTTACGATGCTATGAATAGGGTAGCACCTTCTCTTATCCGTACGGAAGCAGATGAAGTGACATACCATTTTCATGTATTGATACGTTATGAAATAGAAAAGGCCCTTTTAGGCGGTGAATTGAAAGCTGAGGACCTACAGGCAGCCTGGAATGACCGTTATACCCGGTACTTAGGCATAACGCCACCAAACGATGTAAAGGGTATTTTACAGGATGTACACTGGAGCCATGGCAGCTTCGGTTATTTCCCTACCTATAGTCTTGGTAGTTTTTATGCTGCACAGTTCTATGCCAAAGCAAAGCAGGAAATTCCTGGTTTGAAAGATATGTTGCAAGGCGGGGAATTTGCTCCATTGCTACAATGGCTCAGAAACGGCGTTCATGTGCACGGAAGGCGATACACATCGGAAGAGTTATGCCATAGGTTAACTGGCGAACATTTGAATATAGACTACTTCATGCAGTATATTGATGCAAAGTATGCTACCATTTATGCGTAAAACAATTTGATTTGGGCCACCAACTACAAATATATAGCGAAACACTGCGCGCTGACGAATTGGGCTTTCTGCTTAAAAAAGAGCATAAAGAGCGAAAGATGTATTTCAAAGTGTTCCGGATATTGATGGTGGTTAGCTTTATTGTTCCTTATATCGGTGCCTGGTACCGCGTTATTGATAATGTTCCGTTGGCTTTTTCTTACACCCGCTATTTTGTAACTGCAGGTATATTGTTATTTATATCCGGTTTCGCGACGTATGCAACTTACAGGGTATATCTGAGTAAAATTCAGCGGGATATTCGTTTCCGTTCGAAGACAATTGAAGTAAACCATATTACTAAAAAGATACACGTGCCCCACAGCAATACCTTTCATTTTTATATTGATTCCGGCACCAAGCTCAGTATAGAGGTTTCGCAATCTGATTTTGCAATTTATAATGAAGGGGACGAGGTAAGTATAGAATACAGTACCTATTCCAGGGAATATCTGGGTTATTTCTAGGTCATTTGCACGTTTTTTGTTAACACTTTTGTTAATCCCAGATTACGCATTAGACAAAATAAAAGGATACTCAAATTCTTTTGAGTAATTCCATAAGCCGGAGAACCAGGCTCGTCTTTTTTTGCTTAATGCAATTTTGAGGACAAGTTTTCCGTTGATTT
>CANFKC010000050.1 GCA_947447265.1 Chitinophagaceae bacterium | reverse complement strand
TATCAAGATTGCCTGTTAATTTGGCCTTGTCTTGTTCTGCCTGATCAAGAATTTCTTGTCGTTCATTTTCACTTTCGGCTGCCTCAAGTAGAAAGTCCAATCCTTCCTGGTTCGGATAATGTTCCATCTCGTAAATTGACTGGATATCAACACCTGTAATTTTGCCAATTTGCTCCAATTCAGGCTCGTGACTCACGACATTTTGCCTGCACATAAAGTTGCAAAAGGTGCGACTTAATGAGTGCTTGTTAGCGTAATCATTTTTCTCGTCGTAATAATCTCCTGCACCAATTTCCTCGCGATTATCGGTTATAATTAGAATATCTAGTCCCAACTCAAAACTATTTGTGTTTACGAATATACTACGTTACGAAGCTAACGAAAAAGTGGACTTTGGTGAAATTGAAATAAAGAGCTCTCATTTGGCGCAAGTAAAAAGAAATGCGGAGAATGTCAAGCGCTCTCCGCTCTTCATTCTCCGCTCTCAACTTTGCGTCCCAAACAGGATAAATATCGAAACGACTGAAATAAATACTGAATGTTTTTTGGAATGTTTAAAGACAAACAGGAACATTTAAAAAAGGACTTGGTCAACTCATCATGATTGCAACAAAGATAAGTTGACCCAGTTGTAATTTGTCCGTAAAACGAACCGGGTAAATAACAGCATACCAGCGATTTTGCCAGGTTGCCCCAATAAGGGAATCCATTGGCAAGCAATCTTAAATGATTGTCTTTCTTGTCCTGAGCCTGTTATGCGGGTCTTTGCTGAATGCTTCCTTAATCCTTTTCAATTCATCATAGCTTTGCAGAAAGTAGTTTCGCGTGGGCACACCAGCATCTTTAAAGCTGATAAATGACCCATCTGTTTCCGGGAAAGGCCTTTTCCGGCACTCCTCTATCCAATCTTCCGCGCGGTTGGTATACTCGTGCACATTATATTCCTTGCCAAGCTTAATGTCATCTTTACCCTGGTCCCACCATACCTGGTATTGTATCGTGTACTTACGTTTTTTATATGGGAACGCGCTGCCATTAGGAAAGCCAGGATCTTTATACTTCGCATAATATGGCCCGGATATAGCACCGAGGGTTACATAACAGAGCAATCCACCTTTGGCTCCTTCATCAAAAAGCAGATCTGACTGCAGGCTTTCTATCAGCGACTCTCTGCCAGCGTCGTTCCATCCTTTTTCCGATGTTACTCTCGAAGTAATCTTATGTGGTGCTGGTGGATCCTGGTCCGGTGGCAGAGGGTCCCCCTTCAACGGTTTATCTAAATCGCTTAGCTTAAAGGCTTTGCCAGCATGTAGCATTGGTTTGTTTCGGCCCAGGAGTGTGGCAGCGCTTAAGCGTTCCCAACTCGTAAATGCTGTACTGTATTTGGTCTTGTCCGGCTCTTCCTGTGGAATGCTAACAGTGGTTGGTGGCAAGGCAGCGAACCACGTTTTCATTTGTTCCCTTAGTTCTTTATCAGTCCCCACATAGTACCCAAAGAAAGTACATGAATGTACCGCCTTACGAATTGGCACACCTTTTTGTGTAGGAGTAGCCATTATCATGAGGTTAGTGCCTATCAGCCGTTCATTTGCATTGGGCGCTATCAGGCTCTCCCACATTTTCAGCACATCAAATGCAGATGAGTCATTCCAAACCACATTGAACTTTATAGTGTGCTCGGGCAGAACAAATGTCTTAATCACAAATTCTGTAACGATTCCATAGCTCATGCCGCCACCGCCTCGCAAAGCCCATAAGAGCTCTTTCTGCTCACATTCGGGAGTCAGCACAATAGCCTCGCCATTGCCCAGCACAATGGTTGCACCAACAAGGCTGTCGCAACACATGCCGTGGATACGGGTCCATGGCCCCCAGCCACCACCTAACGTAAAACCTGCTATACCTACAGTGCCGCAGGTGCCATGTGGTATACACACGTCCGATTTGGCTAGTTTGGGTATCAGATCCACAAACCGGTTACCTGGCTGTATCCTTGCTACTCCGGCTTTTTTGTCCACTTTTACGTTTGTCATCTTCGAAAGGTCGATAACAATAGTGTCGGTGCCCGAGCATTCTCCTTCATGGTCATGTCCGCCAGAGCGCACCCTGATAGGGTAGTGCAACTCATTGGCTATCCTAACAACGGCCTGCACATGCTCTGTGCATTCGCACATAACGATAGCAGTTGGTTTGAACTGGAATTTGGTGTTGAATATCTGGCGTCTTCGCTCATATTCTGTTGTGTTTGGTCCACATTCGGTAAGCACCTTTGGCGCCTTGCCAGCGTGAATTATCCCTTCCAGAAGGTTAATGATTTTATTCATTTTTTGTTTGAATTAGTTTATCAATTAAAATTACACAATTATTTCAATTGGCAAAATATATTGCCTGTAAGTGGCACTTCGTTAATCTTGTTGGAGTAAAAAGTAAGGTTGGTATCGGACAATTAGCCTAAGTGGTTCAAGCGTCCCGCATGCGAAATAAATATGCCTAACTAAGAATGGGGAAATAATAAAATGAAAAAAGCGGAGAAACCGCTCTCGCTGTGTTTCTCCGCTCTATTATTTGTGCCCGGGACTGGATTCGAACCAGCACATCCTTGCGAACGCTGCGACCTGAACACAGTGCGTCTACCAATTTCGCCACCCGGGCAGTTGAGGTATTTGTGTCAGGGGGTGCAAATGTAAGAATAGATTTTCAATAAATAAAACGATTTTTGGTTTTAGCTATTTTGAGCTGGCGCTATATTGGTTTTAATGAAGATTGTCTTCAAAAATTCTTTTCCTGCACCGCTTTTTAGGTATTTTTCTCTATTTCGGGCATTTTCTCTTGTGGCATGTTCTTCTAGAACAGCGAATGGCCGATAAGGTTTTGTAGTTTTATTGTAGCCATGTTGATGCTCGGAAAAACGTCTATCAAAATTATTTGTTATACCAACGTAAATATATTTTCTAGACAAACTGCAGATAGCGTAGGTGTAAAACATACAAGAAAATATGAAATAGTCTTAAATTTTGGTGGATTCGAACAAGCACATCCTTGCGAACGCTGCGACCTGAACACAGTGCGTCTACCAACCTGCCTGCCGGACAGGCAGGTTTCGCCACCCGGGCAGTTGAGGTATTTGCGTCAGGGGGTGCAAGTGTGAGAATAGATTTTCAATTTTAAAAGTGATTTTTCGCCTGAAAAATGATTTCTATGATTTTATAGTCAGGATATTGCCGCTTTGAGTAACGGTGTACTTGGTGAGCGCCGATGGTGCAGGGCCGCCGGTAACTGCACCGGAAGTAGGGTTGTACGTTGCGCCATGGCGGGAGCAGTATATTTGCGATGAACCTGGTTGATAAACCACCTGCTGGCCTTCGTGCGTGCAGGCTGCTGAGTATGCCTCAAAGGTGGTGGCATTATAACGGATAACAATAACACCGTTTGATACTAAATAGCCACCGACAGTGTTTAGCGCTGCATTTGCAGAACTGCTGATGTCCAGCGTGAAATTTACATTAGTAGGGGCGGTAGAGGTTTTGGTGCAACTGTCAAGCAAACCAACAGGAACCATTGATAGGGCGCAGAGGCCGAGGCAGTTTTTCAAAAAATCTTTTCTGTCCATAGCGTTCGGTTTTTTAGTAAATGTAGGTTTTTGATTAAACTATCCCATTGATTTATATGCAATTAACATTTTTTTAGTGGCGAACAACAAAGAAACTGTGGTTTATGCTAATTTCGGGCCATGCGGTACATCTGGCAGCACATACAGTCAATAATTGGTGCTTGCACTTGCCCTATGGAGTCGCAACGTTTGAAGCACAATTGGGTAGTTTTGTTCCAGGGCTTTTTTTTACTCTCAATTTGGATAGGTGTCACATCATTTCAAAACACTATAACAATTTCGGAAGTTACTGCCATCAAGCTTGCGGAACAGTTTATTGCAGATAACGGATATACTTTGAAACCTGCGAAAAGAAAAAAGTTGAGCTACGAGCTTTGGGATAGATATGAAAATAGTACCGAGAGCCTTCTAAAAAGGCGGCATAATAGTTACTACGACAAAGCATTCTGTATTTCCGAAAATGATTCTACTTGGTATATTGGGTTTTTATCGACCAGTGTTGATTTGTCCTTATTAGACACGGTTCAACGTCAATCAAATTTGCCGGGGCGTTTTGTCGAAGTAGCGAAATGTGGAAGTGGGATAGAGCTTGCTCACAAAACTCCCTTGTTTTCACGGGCCAGGAAGTTATAGTTTTCATTTAAATTACATCATTCTCTGGATCCTCATTAAACATCTAGTTGTTATTAATTCCTTGAGTTGCATTAATTTCGGGCCATGCGGTATATCTGGCAGCACATACAGTCAATAATTGATACGTACAATGGTAGTGTGCCATTAACTCATTTCCTTAAAAATTTCTGCAAGCAATATCCGAAACTCGGTAGCCGCGACAGGCGTGTACTGAGCGACCTTGCATATAGCTGGTACCGTTGCAGTAAAGGTGTTGAAGATTTTCCTTTCGAGCAGAAGATGCAGTTGTGCCTGCAGTTGTGTGGTGCCGACAAAACGCTTAAAATATTGTTTGGTGAAGTAGCCAAGCAGGGCACTGAAACGTTCGGAATTAAACAGATATTTACCTCCCAGGCGCCATTTTCTGCGGGTATCAACAGGGAAGAATGGCTTAGGTCCATGCTGGTGCAGCCATCGCTATTTATCAGGATAAGAAAGGATAAGGGCAAAATTGTTGCTTTACTGCAGGAAAACAATATTGAGTTTACTGCAATTACGGATAGTTGTCTGGCATTGCCTAATGGTAGCAAAATAGAATCGGTTTTAGCTGCTGATAGTTATGTGGTGCAGGATGCTTCTTCGCAGGCAACCGCCCAGTTTTTCACCCCTGGTAAGAATGAGGCGTGGTGGGATTGTTGTTCGGGTGCTGGTGGTAAATCCCTGCTGTTAAAAGACCTTGAGCCAACCGTAAATCTCACGGTAAGCGATGTGCGGGAAAGTATACTGCATAATTTGAAGGAACGCTTTAAGCTCTACCACCTGAAGCTGAATAATGCACTGGTGGCGAACGTTGAAGACAAGCCCCAACTGGCTAAAATAATGGGTAAAACCCAGTTCGATAACATTATTTGCGATGTGCCATGCAGTGGTTCCGGTACCTGGGCCAGGACACCAGAGCAGCTGTATTTCTTTACCCCGGAAAATCAGGAAAAGTACCCTGTATGGCAAAAAAACATTGCCATCAACGCCGCGCAATATTTGAAACCTGGCGGCAGATTAATTTATATTACCTGCTCCGTTTTTAAAGAAGAGAATGAGGATGTGGTGAATGAAGTTGTTAATGCCGCTGGTTTGCAGTTGGAATCTTCTCAAATCATTAATGGGGTAGGGCTGAAGGCAGATAGTATGTTTTGCGCTACGCTTAGTCGTAAGTTGTAGTTTTTTGGGGTTATAGATAAATGAAACAAGAGTGCCATGCTCAAAAAGTAAGGTAAAAAAACCGCTCAGCTGCAATATTAAAATGTAAATTTGTTTTACTTATAAAAGATTGTTGACAACGGAGAAAAACAATAAACACGGTGTAGGTACATTATCATGAAGAAAATGCTATTTCTATTTTGTTTTATTGTAGCACATGAGCAATTGTTCTCGCAAATGCGAGGACGATATGAATGTAAAGCCCAGCTATTGACGGAGATGCCCGAATTTATTACAGGCTGTGGGGATATAATTTATTCGTCGAGATTGAAATTTAAGCTTATCAAACGTTCAGAAAAAAAATATACTGATATTTTTTCGCTCATTGTAGAATGTCCTGATTTCTTTATGTATGATTCTACTGGTAAGGAAATACCATCTTTTTGGAAAAAAGGTAGGATATACATTATAGTATATGATACTGTACTTGCGTGGACGCCTCAACCAGAAGTATATGATGATGCAAAAAAATATCGACTATTGGGTGAGATTTACTCCATGCGCATTCAAAAATAGCCCGCTAATCACGAGAACTAGCGGGCTATCAAACACTTGATTTTAACTTTTATCTCTAAGACGTACTTACGACTCTCGACTCACAACTTACGACTAATAAGCCCTCGCAAACAACACCCTTTCTTTCGATGGGTTACCCGTTAATATGCATTTTCCGGCTTCCTGTGGGTTGTTGAGTGGTATGCAACGGATGGTTGCCTTGGTTAATTCTTTTATTTTCTCTTCGGTTTCAGGGGTGCCGTCCCAATGTGCTGATATAAAGCCCGCTTTCTCGTCGAGTGTTTTTACGAAATCGTCCCAGGTGTCAATGGTATGGGTATTGTCAGTACGGAACTTTAATGCCTTCTGATACATATTGCTCTGTATATCATCAAGCATAGTTATTACATCTCCGGCAAGACCATCAAGCGAGCGTGATGCTTTTTCCTTGGTATCCCTGCGTGCAACTTCCACCAGATTGTTTTCAATATCCCTTGCTCCTAAGGTTATACGCACTGGTACACCTTTCAACTCATATTCCGCAAACTTCCAGCCGGCACGGGTATTATCGTCATTATCAAATTTTACCCTTACGCCTTGCTTCTTCAATGTCGCCACAAGGTCTCCGGCAATATTGTCAATTTTCGCACGAACGGCTTCGTCCTTACTGTAGATTGGCACAATTACTACTTGTAGCGGAGCAAGTTTTGGCGGGAAGATGAAACCATCATCGTCGCTATGCGCCATAACTAATGCACCTACGAGGCGGGTCGAAACACCCCATGATGTTGCCCAAACGTAATCGTGGTTATTATCCTTATCCTGGAATTTCACATCAAATGCCTTGGCGAAATTCTGCCCCAGGAAGTGCGACGTGCCTGCCTGAAGCGCCTTGCCATCCTGCATCAGTGCCTCAATACAATAAGTATCTTCGGCGCCCGCAAAACGCTCATTCGCGGTTTTTACTCCACGTACAACAGGTAATGCCATAAATTCTTCTGCGAATGAAGCATATACTTCCAGCATCTTTTCAGTTTCTTCTATCGCTTCTGCGCGGCTGGCATGAGCTGTATGCCCCTCCTGCCACAGGAATTCGGTTGTACGCAAAAACAGGCGCGTACGCATTTCCCAGCGTACCACATTGGCCCATTGGTTAATAAGCAGTGGCAGGTCGCGGTACGATTTTATCCAGTCTTTATAAGTGTTCCAGATGATGGTTTCCGAAGTTGGCCTTACTATCAGTTCTTCTTCCAGTTTAGCATCGGGGTCCACAATAACGCCGCCGCCATTCGGGTCGTTTTTCAGGCGGTAATGGGTTACAACAGCACATTCTTTTGCAAAGCCTTCTACGTGTGCAGCCTCCTTGCTCATGAAGCTCTTGGGTATGAATAACGGGAAATAGGCATTCTGGTGGCCTGTTTCCTTAAATCTGCGGTCTAATTCATCGCGCATGTTTTCCCACAACGCATATCCGTGTGGTTTTATCACCATGCACCCTTTTACAGCCGAATAATCGGCTAAGCCACCCTTTAGTATTAGATCGTTATACCATTGGGAGTAATCTTCTGCTCTAGTTGTTAAAATTTTCGACATAATAAACCTGGCACGCTTTTGGCGGTCTTTATTTTGGTGAATTATGGCAAAAGTAGTAATTTCACTATAGCTTTTTAAGAAAGGCTGAAAGTATATTAAGCAATTTTTATTTCTTATAAATAACCAACACTATGAAACGGTTACTGTTTGCAGGTTTATTACTTATGGGGCTCGGCACTGCTGCCATTGCCCAGGAAGATGATATCTATGCTACAGGCCGCAGCCGCAATGAAGCAGCGCAAAACGACAGCACGAGGCGCGGCAATAATGATGTTTACCAGCGGGAGCGTTACGACGACAACCGTAACAATTTTAATGGGGGAGGGGACGGCAGCAACGATGCTTATGGCAGCTATGACAACCCGAACGACTATATTGATAACAGCGACGACCTAAGCTACAGCTCGAGGATAAACAGGTTCAACTATTCTTTTTCGAACATGGGTTATTATAATGTGTTCTATAACCCATTCTGGTATGATAGGTATTGGTATGACCCATACATGGGCTGGAACCCATGGAGGCCGCATTTCGGTGTGAGTTTTGGCATTGGCCCTTGCTGGTCATCGGCCTGGGGATACAGTTCATGGTACGGTTATGGTGCATTTAACAGCTATTGGTATTATCCTACTTATGGTTGTGGCTGGAACAATTACTACGGTGGCAACTACTGGAACAGGTATTACAACCATGTAGACTATCGCAACAACAATAACTACACCAATCATTACGGCCCTCGTCAGGTAGCGGGCACAAGGTTCAGGCCGTCATATCGCCAGTCGGGTAGTGGTTTAAGGCAATCAAACCCCGGCAATTATGGTGGCGGCCCAAGGCAAATGGGTTACAACGCACAGGCAGCGCCGAACGGCGGCGTGGTGAGAGGTGGTAACTTTCAACGGGAAAATCAGGCTAATGCAGGCCCTAGAGGTGGCAATGGTTCGGTTCAGCAGAGCAATAATCCACGTGGTTTTTCACGCATATTTGGTGGCGGCAACAGGGGCAATAGCGAGGTAAGATCCAATGGTGGCAATGCCGGACAATCGCGCGGAGGCTTTTTTGGTGGTGGCAACAGAGGTGGCGGTGGCAATGTAGGTCGCAGCTTTAGTGGAAGTAGTTCCACAGGTGGCCGTAGCTTCGGTGGCGGTTCTGCTGGTGGCGGCGGTGGTCGCAGTTCTGGCGGAGGTGGAGGCCATTCAGGTGGCGGCGGCGGTCGCGGAAGAAGGTAAAAAATGTATTTGAACGATAATAAAAAAGCCCCGGATCGGGGCTTTTTTTAATGCTTATTAGGAAGGCTGGGTGTGTGGTGCTGCAACTATTTTGCCAACCACAAGACTTCACAGCTTTTTACAAAGTTGATAATTTAGATTGTTACTCTAATTCTTTGACCCATTTTATCAAGGTATCTACTGCCACAGAATAACGTCCCTTTTCATCTGTCATATTAACAGCAAAGTTGCCTATGTGAGCTATTTTGCCGTTTTTATCTATAAGGACTAGGCTAGGGCAGCCCATGCCATAATTGAGCCGGTGTAATAAATTCACATCGCCGGTAGTAGCAATAGGGAATTGCAGGTTGTTTTGTTTTATGAAGTTCGGAAGTGACGCGGCATCATCAAATGTTATAGCTACAAATTCACAATTTCTATCTCCTTTTAGTCGCTTGTATATTTCGTTTACTTCAGTAAACTCAGCCCTGCAACCCGGGCAACTTTCGAACCAGAAGTTCAGCAACGTTACTTTCCCGGTAGTGTTATCGCTGTTGACCGGTTTGCCCTCAACTGTAGTAAGGTTAAATGGCAGGTATTGCTTACCGCGGTAAAGCGAATCAAAGTTTGGCATGCCGCCCCATTTACTTTTTCCAGTTGTTGCAACTACTTGTGCTACGGAATTAGACCATGCGGCAAAGCACACAGTTAGGACAAGGAAACTATTTTTCATGGGTTTATTTCATTAATTAAACTCCTTATTTCACCTTTTTCCAGGTAGCGTCGTGCACCTTGCCGATATCTTCAATATCCACGACAATTAACTTCAGAAACTCCGGACCCCAGTTGGCATTCCATATTTTCTTGGTGCTGTCTTTATACTTAATCGTATAAATCAGTCCAGGTAAATCAGGTATCATATTATCATATTCCTTTCGGCAGGTGTCTACCCGTTTGCTGTTCAAATTATTCAAAATGGCAAGCGTTTGCTTGGCTCCGACATTTTTTGTGTAGACACCGCTATCGCTAACATTTCCTCTGCCAGTATAAGTAACCAGCCCGGTATTATCAATTTTAATGGAGTAAGTAGGGCAGCGGCCAAAGCATCCTGTCTTATCTATCAGTACTGACTGTATTGCGCTGGTCTGCGCTACTGCTTTCGTTACTTTCTTTTTTTTCTTTTTGTGCATGGCCAAAGCCGGCAGGCACAATATGGTCATCAGCGCTATAATTACTACTTTTTTCATGTGCTTTATTATTCGTTATACAAAGGTGCGGTTTTTAACGGGAAAGGCAAGGTAAAATGCAGTTGGTAAAAAGATATCCACAAACGGAATTATTTTTAGCAACTTCATTAATATTGCTCTACAACCTATTGCAAAAATGCTGCCAAAGGACGAACACGAAGAATTATTTTATCAGCTGGCATTGACCATGGTTCCGGGTATTGGAGCAAAAACAGGCAGGGTGTTACTGGAGCGTTTCAGTGATGCCGCAAGTGTTTTTAAAGCGCCATTAAAGGAACTAAAGCACGTGGAAGGGATCAGTGAGAGCCGGGCCCGTGGATTCAGGGATCCGGCAATATTGCAGAAGGCAGAAAAAGAGCTTGGTTTTGTTGTAAAGAACAATTTGCAGGTGTTGCTGTATCATAAAAGCTTTCCTTCCCGCCTTACGAATTGCAGTGATGCACCTTTGTTGTTATTTTATAAGGGAAATGCTGACCTGAATGCGAAGCGAATCGTTGCTATAGTAGGCACCCGTAAAAACACCGACTACGGGCAGCAGTTATGCGAAGAACTGGTTGAAGGGCTGGCGCAGGTTGAAAATATTTTAATTGTAAGTGGCCTGGCTTTGGGTATTGATGCAATAGCGCATAAGCGATGTGTTGCGCTGGGAGTGCCTACTGTTGGCGTGCTGGGGCATGGTTTAGACAGGATATACCCTACCAGCAATACCGGCCTTGCCCGCCAGATGGTTGAAAATGGCGGGGTGCTTACCGAATTCACTTCCGGCACAACACCGGAGCGTGGTAATTTCCCGATGCGTAATCGCATTGTTGCCGGAATTAGTGACGTTACAGTGGTGGTAGAAAGCAGCATACGGGGTGGGGCATTGCTTACAGCACACATGGCTGCGAGTTATAATCGTGATGTAGCGGCCTTTCCCGGCCGTGTTAATGATAGTCGCAGCGCCGGGTGCAATGACATTATACGCACCAATGTGGCTGCCATGATAACAAAGCCCGCGGACCTTATCGAAATGATGAACTGGATGGATAAAGGCAAGCGGAAGCCTGTGCAGCGTGAGTTATTCATAAACCTTACCCCTGATGAGGAGAAACTTATGGCCTTATTGCAAACAAAAGATACGGTCCATTCTGATGAATTATACCATGGCTCCGGCCTTGCCAATTCTATGCTTGCGGCCACCTTGCTCAACCTGGAAATGCAGGGGCTGATAAAGGCGCTGCCCGGAAAGAACTATAGGGTTGCCTAGGGGGATAATGGCGCAATTGCATAATAGCTTCTTGGCTCAATAAGTAGCAGTCCGAGCTTACCGATGAAGAAAATGTGTCTGAACCGCTGACTAAGCTGATTTTCCTGACTTTCACTGATTGGTTCTTTTACGACAATTAGTGATTTAAATAAATGAAACGAGACAATCAGGTAAATCAATAAAAATCAACTGAACAGCGGTTCAGACACAAAAAAAACGCCCGAAAACCGGGTGTTTTTACTTTTTATTTTTACTTTTTAATTTTTTATGCTTGTACCAATTCGTCAAGAACTTTGTTCATTGCACGAACAGCGTCAGCAGATTTGTTGAAAGCTTCCTGCTCATCTGCATTCAGTTTGTAATCAATGATCTTTTCCCAGCCATTGCTGCCGATAACAACAGGAACGCCAAGGCAAATATCATTCTGGCCATATTCGCCTTCAAGCATTACGCAGCAAGGGAATACTTTCTTCTGGTTACGAACAATTGATTCAACAAGTGCTGCTCCGGCTGCGCCTGGTGCATACCATGCACTTGTGCCCAATAATTTGGTAAGGGTAGCACCGCCAACCATTGTATCAGCAGATATTTGTTTCAGGGTTTCAGCGCTCAGCATATTAGATATTGGTGTGCCATTAACTGTAGCCAGGCGTGTAAGCGGAATCATAGTTGTATCACCATGACCACCAATAACTACTGCATGCAGGTCGTTCTGAGAGCAACCTAATTCTTTCTGTATGTAAGTTTTGAAACGTGCGCTATCCAGTATACCACCCATACCGATAATACGGTTCTTTGGTAAGCCGGTAGATTTCATAGCCAGATAAGTCATTGTATCCATTGGGTTAGAGATAACCACAATGATAACATTTGGTGAGTGTGCCAAAAGGTTCTTGCAAACGTCTTCAACAATACGTGCGTTAGTACCAATCAGTTCTTCACGAGTCATGCCTGGTTTACGCGGAATACCAGAAGTAATTACAGCTACGTCAGAATTAGCAGTTTTGCTGTAATCGTTAGTAACACCAATAACACGGGTATCAAAACCAAGTAAAGATGAGGTTTGGGTAATATCAAGAGCCTTACCTTCGGCGAAACCTTCCCTGATGTCTAATAATACCAGTTCTTCAGCCAATGCCCTTCTTGCAATGTTGTCAGCACAAGTTGCGCCTACTGCACCCGCTCCCACTACTGTAATTTTCATTTCCTTATATTTTTTGAGTGAAAAATTATTTTTAACGCCGCAAAGATAATTATTTGTTTATTCTGATTCAGTTATTTTACAAGGCCGTTTACTTTTTTTGTTTAATTTCTGCGGATTAAATCGACACAAGGCCCACAGTTTTGCATATTTTTGATAGCTCATAAAAAAACAATGATATGAAACAGTCTTTATTTAAATTATTTGTTGCAGCCGCACTATTAGCGACATCGATAACCGGTTACGCTCAAAATTGCTGCCAGAAGCCTGGCGATATGAAAATGCTGGCCATGAATGCTGATTTCAGGGCGGCACACGAAGCTCCGCTGCCACTGGCCTACGCGCCGGAAAAGGGTAGTATGATCAATTTTACCACAAATGGCGGTAAAGATGGTAATGCGTTTTTTATACCAACCGATAAACCGACCAACAGGGTGCTGATAGTAGTGCACGAATGGTGGGGCCTTAATGACTATATAAAGCGGGAAGCAGAAACATGGCAGAAAGAGTTGGGTGGAAACATTGACGTATACGCTATAGATCTGTATGATGGTAAAGTAGCTACAACACCTGATGAAGCAGGTAAGTATATGGGGGAACTTACTCCCGAGCGCGGCACTGCCATTGTTAATGGCTTATTGAACAAAATTGGCCCAGATAAAAGAATTGCAACTATAGGCTGGTGTATGGGCGGTAGCTGGTCTTTTACAACGACAGTGCAGGCTGGTAAAAACGCTGCTGGATGCGTTATGTATTACGGTTTTCCTGAAGCCGATATAAAGAAGATATTGCCTCTGAAAACAGATGTATTATACATGCGCGGCAGCAAGGATTCCTATATAACCAAAGAAAGCGTAGATAAGCTGGAAACCAGTGTTAAGAAAACAGGTAATAAGTTTACACAATACAGTTTTGATGCTGTGCATGCCTTCGCTAACCCAAGTAACCCGAAATTCGATAAAGAGGCTGCTGCGAAAGCGCACGACCTTTCATTACAATTCCTGAAGGCTCATTTAAATTAAATTTCATACAAATGCATCTATCCATTAATAATGTTTATTGCTCTATAAATAGTTTAACGGAAGGATAATTTGGTTTTCGTTTGAGCAAAATAGTACATTTGCATGTACATACATACAGTTTAAAAAACAAAAAAAATACAACAATGGCAACAACAACATGGGTTTTAGAACCTGCACACTCAGAATTACATTTTAAGATCAGGCACCTGATGATATCTAATGTCAGCGGCAGCTTCGGAAAATTTGAAGGTACCGTAGAAACAGAGGGCGATGATCTTACAACAGCAAAGGTCAGCTTTAAGATAGATGTTGATTCTATATCAACTAACAACGAACAGCGTGATGGGCATCTGAAGTCTGGTGACTTCTTTGATGTAGCAACTTATCCTGAAGCTACTTTTGAAAGCAATAGCATGACGAAGGTTGACGAGGAAAATTATACAGTGACCGGTAACCTTACCATGCACGGTGTAACGCACCCTGTAAGTTTGAATGTAGAGTTCGGCGGTATAGCAAAAGACCCATGGGGTAACACGAAAGCAGGTTTCAGCGTAGAAGGTAAATTAAACCGTAAAGATTTTGGTCTTGTATGGAACGCACCAACAGAAACTGGTGGTATAATGGTTGGCGAAGATGTGAAGATCAGTGCCAATATGGAGTTTGTAAAATCTTAAGTACCAACGTTTAATAATATAATTGTAAACCGGGCTCTTTATGAGCCCGGTTTTTTATTTTGAGCAATAGTAGTGATAGCAAGGTAAAGAAGGTTTTTAAGTTATAAATTCAGTTATAAGTTGGTGAGCGCTTATTAATGCTATGTTAAACTGCCTTTTTGTTAGGGATAATTAATATTTGTTTTAAATATTATTTGTTTGCTTGATTTTGTTACATTTGATAATTCAAAATCGCCGCGTATGAAAAAAGTACTGCTTCTGCTTGTTATTATTTGCTTTGCTATTACCGGACGTGCACAATATTGCACGCCCGCATGGTATTATCATTTTTCATGCAGCAGTTCAGGTTTATCATTATCATCTGCTTCTAACCATTTGCGGATAAATGGAGCGTCGGGAATGATCAATGATAGCACGGCTTGCGATTCTTTAGGCTATATCGACTATTCGTCGGTGATGGGGTGTACGCTTAATTCGGGGAGTACCTATACGGTTTCTGTCGGGGCAGCTGGTAGTTATGCTTTGACATTTCAGGCGTGGATTGATTTTAACAATAATGGCGCTTTTGAGACTTCTGAAACAGTGGGTGGGGACTCTGTGGCAGGGGCGGGGCTAAGGCACTTTAATATCACAATACCCGCAGGCTGTTCCGGAGGTACAAAAAGACTAAGAATAGAGGGGGAATATAATTATCACGCATTTCCAAATTTAAACCCATGTCCAGATGGAACTTCTGCTCATTCTTATTACTATGGCGACGTAAGGGACTATGCTGTAACGATTGATACGGCACATTTCACAGCTTCACCTGCATCTTATACATTTCCTGCTACAACAGTGGGGACGACGTCTGCTGCTGGTACAGTAGTACTTAATGCGGTATACCTTTCGCCAGCGTCTGGCAATGTTACGGTGAGTACCAGTAGTAGCGCATTTCGAGTTTATGATGGGTCGGCTTGGGTATCTTCGTATACAATATCGTATACTGGTGCTGCCATTTCCGCAAGTTCAGTGCAAGTTGATTTTTCGCCGACAAGTTCAGGCTTGTAAACAGGTAATCTAACTTTTTCTGGCGGAGGTGTTGCTACTTTGTCCGTTCCGCTGAATGGGAACGGAGTATCAGCTTGTTCCGGCACAGTAACAGCAGGCACGGCATCGGTTACGCCAACATCAGGCACGTCAGCTACAACATTTACGCTTTCGCTTACGGGTTATACTGCATCGGCTGGCATTACTTTTCAATGGCAGGCGCGCAGCCCGTCAGGCTCAGGTTCTTGGACCAGCATTTCTGGGGCTACTTCGCCTACCTACAGCTTTTCAGGAATGACGGTTGCTACAGATTATGCGTGCGTCGTAACCTGTTCTTATTCCGGGGTGTCAGCAACTACGAGCTATGTTACAGCCGCTTCAACCGGCCCTACAGGTAGCCTCACACCATCAACACTTAACTTTGGTACGGTAACTGCATCAACAACTTCTTCACCACTAACCAGCATTTTTAATGGCACATATTTAACACCTGCTTCCGGCACATTAACAGTAACCGCACCGGCAAACTACCAGGTATGTGCAACTTCCGGTGGCACTTATACGTCATCTTATACTTTAGCGTACACTTCGGCCACCGTAAGTGCTGCGAGTATTTATGCGAAATTCGTTGCCCCAGCGACATCCGGCGCTTATACAGGCAATATTTGTGTAACGGGTGGCGGCCTTAGCAGCGTTTGTGCTTCCGCTATGGCAACTGTTGGTGCAGCAGCATGTTCAGGTACCCCAAGCGCCGGAACTATTTCTGCGTCAGCTTATACAGTGTGCGGCTCCACGCCGGTTACATTATCGCTATCTGGTTACACTACGGATTTGGGTATCACGTTTCAGTGGATGGCATCATCAACCGGTAGTGGGGGCTGGAGTAATATCTCAGGTGCAACCAACAGTTCGGTAACATTTACGCTGAGTGCATCTATGTACTACATGTGTCTGGTTACGTGCGCTTATAGCGGGCTAAGTGCCTATTCATCTTCAGTAGGCATAACGCTCTCGTCCACCTGTCCTACTTTGGCAGCAGCTCCGTCTTCTATTACCTTTCCTGCTACAGCCGCAGGTGCATCATCTGCAGCTCTAAATACTGTCGTGGCAGGTACTTATCTAAGTCCGGCAACGGGTAATATAACGGTTACAGCACCGTCAAATTTTAAAGTTAATAACGGTTCAGCCTGGGTTACCAGTTATACGATTGCATATACCGGAGGTGCAACTAGTGCCGATACGATACCGGTTCAGTTCAATCCCCCGACCTTCGGTTCATTTTCAGGTAATCTGACCATTGCCGGCGGCGGTGCGGCTGTATTGAATATTCCGCTGAATGGAACCGGGATAGCGGTTTGTTCCGGTATGCCAACTGCAGGTACTGCGAGTTCTTCTGTAACTATTGCGAGTGCTTCAACAGCCATTACATTAACCAACTCAGGGTCTACTGTTGCAACTGGCATAACGCTGCAATGGCAGGATTCCACCACGGGTTCTTCATGGAACAATATTTCCGGGGCTACGTCTGCTCCATGGTCATTTACAGGCATCTCGGTTAACACCTATTATCGTTGTAATGTAACGTGTTCATCAAGTGGTGCAACGGCTTCAACAGCTGCCATACTAATCATATTTGGCACTTCATGCTCCGGCACGCCTACCGGTGGCACCGCTGCTTCAACAACTTATTATTGCAGTGCGTGTAGTGCAACCTTAAGCCTTACAGGCTGCACAGTAGCCCTAGGTATTACTTATCAATGGCAAAAATCGCCTGATGGTTCAACAGGCTGGTCCAATTTGTCCTCAGCCGCTACATCCTCTACCTATACCTTCACGCCAAATGGAGACTATTATTACCGTTGCGCAGTGAAGTGTTCCTATAGTGGGTTGACAGGATATTCCAGTTCACTACGTATAGTATTTCCTTACCTCATTACCGCTCATAGTGTAACAGATTCTACCAGTACTGTATGTAATGGTCCCTTATTCTATGTAAGGGTTGTTGGTAGTTCGTCGCTGCTGCGTCTTAAAACCTGGTATGGTGACGGGCAGACCGATTCCGTAGCAATGTTTGGCAGTACTTCATCTACAGCCAGCACGTATCATGTTTACAGTCATTCGGGTGCTTATTCTGTAAAGCAGGTTGTTTACTTCAATAATGTTCCGCAAGATTCCATCGCATTTACACACAATTATTTTTACTGCCGAACTTTGCCTATTGCGTTTTTTGTTGATGTTGACGGTAATGGCGTTTATAACTACTATCCCGACAGGCCGAATTACAGAACAGCTACGGTGCGCATAGATTCCAACGGAACGCCGGTTGATACCATTACTGCCACCAGCGGTTTCTATTATCCTGCTGCCGGACCTGCGGGTACTGTTTACGCATTCAGGGTGCTGTCGCCATCATCAGGCGTATATTATGTGTCAGTACCATCGTCGGGCGTTATTTACGATACTATAGTTGCTGCGGTAAACACCTATACAAGAAAATACTTCGGATTTGCCTGCCCTACTGGTGCAGGTTACGATTTGAGCGAACGCCCGGTTTTTGGTTCCGGCCCGCATTCGGCCGGTGGTCATATCTACATTGAAAATAACAGTTGCAGTGCACAATCGCCAATAGTGACGATGAGCATTACGCCTAAATTTGTATTTCAATCGTCATATCCGTCGCCCTATTCCGTTAGTGGTAATGTAGTTACATGGCATCTGGGTAGCATGACTGCTACCTCTGGGTACAGTCCGTACAGTATTAATTATCGGCTGAATAAGCCCACTGGCTCTGCAGACAGGCATCCTGGCGATACTGTTCATAACAAGTTTATTGTTATCCCTGACAGCGGAGATATAGATACCTCCAATAATCATACTGATGAGATTGATACAATCCGTTCGTCTTACGACCCTAATTTTATAGAATCTGTGCCATCGGGTCACATACTCGCGGGTACTTTGCTCCACTATACAGCAGGCTTTGAAAATGATGGAAATGATACTGCCAGAAATATCTACGTATTAGACACCCTTTCTGATTACCTGGATGCATCTACATTTAAAGCAATCTGGGGTTCGCATGAAATGTATACGGAAATACAGCATGTAAGCGGCATGACCATTGTTAAGTTTGATTTCCCTGGTATTAACCTGCTGGATAGCACGCACCACGATCTTTGTCAAGGCACTTTTGCATACGATGTTATGGTGCGGCCGGGGGTGCCAGATGGTACAATAATCCCAGCCAGGGTGGGTATCTATTTTGAAGAAAATGAAGTGGTAATGACCAATGAAGAGCATAATATTATTGGTTTCCCGGCTGATGTTAGTGTAAAAGAGGTAAACCAACCGGCTGCCTTTAGTATTTACCCTAACCCTGCAACTGATGTATTGAACGTTAGCATGGACAATGCAGGCGAGGCTAACTTAACCATTACCAACAGCCTCGGTGCAGCGGTAATGCAACAAGAAATAGTAGCATCTGAAACTAAGCTGGATATTAAGAACCTTGCTCCGGGCATATACTTCATAAAGCTCTCCGGTGCCGGGAATAGCCTGGTAAAGAAGTTTGTGAAGCTGTAGCGGCAGTTAATAAGTCGTTTGGCACTTATTAACGCTATGTTAATCGGTCTTTCTGTTAGGGGTAATTAATATTTAACTAAAATATTATTTATGTCATCATTTTTATTTACATTTGACGCTATCAAACACACCACAATTATGAAGAAATTATTTTTACTTATTGTCCTTTGCTTTGTTGGGGCTTACAGCTATGGCTCCTGCACGCCCACATTCGCCAACCCTTGCAGTACCTATCCTTTCAATGTAAGTATTCGTTCGCTGATTGGCACTGCTGGTAGCATATCAGATGTAAGCGCATGCACTTCGTCTAGCTACGAGAGCATGACATCGCTGTCTTGTACGCTGAATCCTGGCGCAACCTACTCCACGACGCTTAACGTTACCACCAGCTATTATAACAGTATGCAGATGCAGATCTGGATAGATTTTGATAATGACGGCACTTTTGCCTCATCGGAGACCATAGGTGGGGGTGGTTACTTTTCCTCGGCTACACCAACTATCGCTATTACGGTGCCAGGCAGCGCAGCGGCTGGCACGCACATTATGAGACTGGTAGCGAATTATAATTGCTGCGGAGGATCTACTTATCCTACAATAAATCCTTGCCCTACTACAGCTATTTCTTATGGCGATGCGCGCGATTATACAGTTTCAATAGCCAGCGGAAGCCCGTACGGCACTATTGCTCCAACGGCATTGAGTTTTGGCGCTGTAGCTTCTGGCGCTACTTCCAGCCCGCTGTCTTGTGTGTTCAATGGTTATTATCTTACTCCAGCTACGGGTACGCTTACGGTAACTGCACCTTCAAATTTTGAAGTGAGCCCTACTGCTGGTGGTACTTATACATCATCTTACACAATTGGTTATTCTGGTGGCGTAGTATCGGCTACCAGTGTATATGCAAGGTTTGTTGCACCGGGAAGTACCGGAACCTCAACCGGAACTATTTGTGTAACCGGTGGAGGCCTTTCACCTGTTTGCGCAACAGTATCAGGCACCTCTATGGCGCCATGCTCTGGTACACCTTCTGCAGGTACTGTGTCGGCATCTTCAACAACTGCATGTGGTTCTACTCCGGTAGTATTAACCGTTGCCGGTTATACGTCAGCTGTGGGTATCGGTTTTCAGTGGGAGTCTTCTCCAACAGGATCATCATGGACAGCCATCTCGGGAGAGACGAATGCAACTTTGACCACCACAATGTCAGCCAGTACTTATTACAGGTGCGGCGTTACCTGCAGTTATTCAGGTGCAACTGCTTATACCAGCAGTGTGCTTATTACCTACACATCATCTTGCACTACTTTAACCGCTTCGCCATCAACACTCCCTTTTTCTGGTGTTTATGCAGGCACTACTTCTTCGTGGCTCAATACTGTAGTTTCTGGTACGTATCTGTCACCTTCAACTGGCTCTGTAACGGTTACTGCGCCAACTAACTTTGAAGTTTGTAATACTTCAGGCGGCACCTATGCTTCATCTTTTACTATTGCCTATTCTGGAGCTACCATATCGGCATCATCTGTTTTCATAAGATTTGTTGCGCCTGCTGTAACCGGCACCTATTCAGGTAATGTTACTATATCTGGTGGCGGTGCTACTCCGGCTACCGTTGCTGTTTCCGGTATTTCTCTTTGCAGTGGCACACCTTCTGGTGGTGCGTCTGCTGCCACAACTACATCAAGCTGCGGATCAACTTCGGTAACACTAACTAATACAGGTCATACTACTGGCGCTGATATTTCGCTGCAATGGGAAGAGTCAACCACCGGCAGCGGTGGCTGGACCAGCATTACCGGCGCAACCAACGCTACTTATACGTTTACCGGTGCTGCTGTTACTATGTACTATCACGTGGTGGTTACCTGCATATCAAGCGGCAGCAGCAGTACCTCTACTTCAGCAAGTGTTGCGGTCGATCGTATCAACGGGCATATCGCATTCACATCAGCAGCACCTGATACATTAGACATGAAGGTGTGGCTCATTTACCATAACACTTCAGCAGGTACGCTTACAGCGATAGATTCTATCATTTCTTGTGTTGATGGCGTATTGCCATACTATGAATTCAATGGTATGGGCACAGGTAACTACCTGGTAAAGGCGCGTGCACTTGACTACACCAGCACTATTATTGGAGCATCGGGTTTTGTGCCTACTTATGGCGCATCTAATGCACATTGGGATACTGCGGTAACTGTTACCCACACAGCAGGTGCAACCGACAGTATGCATATCGATATGGTTAGCGGTATTGTGCCTGCTGGTCCTGGCTTTATTGGTGGTTATATATCATCAGGTGCTGGTAAGAATACAGCGGGCGATGTGCCTGCCGTACATATGATCGTGTTCCTGATGGATGCGAGCCGCCATGTACTTACCTATACTTACACTGATGGCAGCGGTAACTATGCTTTCAGCGGCATTGGTTATGGCAACTATATTATTTACCCTGAAGATATCATGTATACCACTACGCCATCGTCACTGGTTACCTTAACATCATCTGCTGCCAGCGCAACAGGCATGAATTTCAAGCAACGTACCGGGTCTAAGACCATTACACCTAATATGTCAACGGTAATAAAGAGCGTTACGCACATGGGTAATGATTGCGTGTTATTCCCTAACCCTGCGAGCAATGAGCTTACCATTAACATGGATGAAAATGCTTTCAGCAGCCTCACTATCACCAACAATGTAGGTGCAACTGTACTGAGCAGCCAGGTGAATAAATCTTTGACTGTTTTAAATATTAAAGACCTCACTCCGGGTGTCTACTTCATAAAACTGACCGGCACCGCAGGCACTGTGGTTAAGCAGTTTGTGAAAATGTAAAAAGAGTTTAATTACGATATTAAAGTGTCCAGAGTCAGCTATGATTTTGGACACTTTTTTTGTGGGTGATATCGATCTGTAGTCGGGCAGACCAAGTATGCGTAGAATACTCACAGCAATGGAAAGAATTTGCAAGTATGCTTTTAGGAAGAAATGGGGAAGAGTGCAAAAAGTTATACAAGTTAATAAATAGCATAGTATTCGGATGGTTTTGGAAATTGAAAAATCCACGTAACTTTACTCTAATTGGCTATCTATGAAAATACTATTGGATATTAAAGATGCGAAAGCTACTTTCTTTATGGAGCTACTCAAAAGTTTCTCTTATGTGAAAGTAAAAACGCTAACTCCTTATAAAGCTAAAGTCTTGGAAGATGTGCAGGAAGCCGTGGAGGAGATGAAATTAATTAAAGCAGGAAAATTGAAAGGCCGCAACGCAGAAGACTTATTCAATGAGCTATAACGTAATTTCAATTCCAAAATTTGAGAAGGAGTTAAAACGCCTGGTCAAGAAATATCGTTCTCTCAAAGACGAATATATTGACCTTGTTCTAAGCCTGAAGCAACATCCGGAACAAGGCACAAATATTGGGAATAATTGTTACAAAATCCGGCTCGCAATATCATCGAAAGGTGCTGGGAAATCAGGCGGTGCAAGGGTAATTACCTATGTGAAAATTACGGAAAAATCAGTTTATTTGCTTACCATATTTGATAAAAGTGAACAGGAAAGTATTCCTGATAGTGAATTACTGCAGCTTCTGAAATGGATACCAGAATAGGCTAGTTTTGTTTTTTTTAGCAATTGAAAAATCCGCCTAACCTTACTTTAACTGGCTATTTATGAAAATACTAATGGATATTTATTCGGGTGGTGCGCAGTATTACCTAGCTTAGAATATTTAACTTAAAAGTACTTCTGGCGTCCATTTACGACAAATTGGAAAAAGACACCATTTCTGAATCTGAATTGCAGAAGGTATTTGGGCTGATACTTTGAAAATCATGCTCCGTTTTCTTGTGAAATATTTATACCGACCTAATGAAAAGCATCTTACTCATTTTCAGCCTTTTTATTGTTTTACAATCTTCGGCTCAGATTCTTCCAGTAGAAGGTGGGGAGATTAATGTCAAAATAGACACAGCCTCCTCATTAAATGAATTAATTAAAAGACTCGAAGGTGATTGGAAGTTCGTCGAGACGAACAAGGCTTACTGGATTGGATATACAGCAGATATGTTTTCCATAGCAGCAAAAAAGGAAGCAGCAATACAAATTTTAGTTGATTTTGTTGATAAATCCACCAACTACCATGCGAAGGTAGGTGCATTATGCGCGCTCCATTTAATAGGAATAAACAGCAATATTGCAGGTAGAGATTATGAGATATTTAGTAATGAAAAGGCGAGGAGAGCACTTCTGTACTTGTTGAAATATGACGATCTTCAACCGATGATAATTGGACTCTTGAACAGAGATGCCAATTTGATTGATGTTCCCGAATTGTTCAAAGCCATGGAAGGAAGTAACTCCGATTGTTGGGCTTTAAATAATTTCCTTACCCAATTTTCAATCAATGCGCCAATCGCGCAGTATATTCCAGAAAAATTTAATGAGCATATTACGATTATTAAGAAAAGTCAGCCTTATAGTAAAGCGGATATGATCAATGAACTATCATTGATAGTAAGCAAAATTGGGCGTGCGGGATTTAAGAGAATTGAGTTAGACACATTATTGCTCAATGCTAATTTGTGGGGGCAATGCATGCATGGACTAATTAATAATTTTGCCCCTCTGGGGGCTATAAAATTGGGCGTGCGGGATTTTTTATATGATATAACGGAGATAAGGTATACTGAAATAGGAAGTAAACTTCAGTATTATGTTGAAGACGACAAGATTTACATTTGTACCCAAAATACCGCAAAACTTAGGTTACTTAAATTCTGGCATGAAATGCCGTTGGCAAAGAAGGATAAATTCAGGTATTTTAAACGAATCGAATTTGGCAGTTTACGCAATAATAGATTCGTTGAAGATGGAGGGAAGTAAGTGTTTTGTAACTAAAATTAGTACTGTATGAATATGAGGAGCGATCGCATTTTATAATTTTATTAACATAAAATTTTGTTAAAAATCCTGCGTTTGGGCGCTATTTATACCTATTTGGCGAAGCCTTAACAAAATGAAATGTTAAAAAACATCCATTTTGCATGCTTTTCACAAAAACCGTGCCTTTTTTGAAAATTATTCATATTTTTTTGACTAATTAAGGCCTCTTTCATATCTTTGCATTCCTTTTTTCTTGGGAACATACGTGCACGAAATAACTTTGATTGTTTTTTAGTACTATTATTTTAACTGTAAGGTAGGCTGGGCTTACTTTACAGGATTTTAATTGCGTAAAACAGGATTTATATAATACTATGGCTATACCGCAAAAAAAGACCGCTTCAGGTAGGCACAATTTCGGAAAGCTACATGACGTAGCTACTTCACCCGATTTGTTGGCCATCCAGCTCCAGTCGTTTCAGGACTTTTTCCAGCTCGAAACTACGCCCGATAAGCGTGATAACGAGGGATTGTTCCGGGTGTTTAAGGAAAATTTTCCTATCACCGACACGCGTAACATCTTCGTTCTGGAATTTTTGGACTACTTCATTGACCCTCCCCGTTACACTATTGAAGAGTGTATGGAGCGTGGTTTAACTTATTCAGTTCCGCTGAAAGCAAAACTGAAATTAAGTTGTAACGATGAAGAGCACGTTGATTTCGAAACCATTGTACAGGACGTGTTTTTGGGTAATATCCCATACATGACCCCACGTGGTACTTTCGTAATTAATGGCGCTGAGCGTGTTGTTGTATCTCAGTTGCATCGTTCTCCGGGTGTATTCTTCGGACAGAGCGTTCACCCGAATGGTACTAAAATTTACAGTGCGCGTGTAATTCCATTCAAGGGTGCCTGGATGGAGTTCGCTACCGATATTAATAACGTGATGTATGCTTACATCGACCGTAAAAAGAAATTCCCGGTAACTACTTTGTTACGTGCCATTGGTTACGAAACAGATAAGGACATCCTGGAATTATTCGGTATGGCTGATGAAGTGAAAGGTGACAGAAAATCGCTGGAAGCTAACCTTAACCGCCGTTTGGCAGCACGCGTACTCCGCAGCTGGACTGAAGATTTCGTTGATGAGGACACCGGTGAGGTGGTTACCATTGAGCGTAATGAAGTAGTTTTAGACCGTGACAGCGTTCTTGATGAAGAAAACGCAGCGATGATCATGGAAATGGGCATCAAAACTGTATTCCTGCAGAAGGAAGAAGTGAGCGGTGACTATTCTATCATCTACAATACCTTAAATAAAGATACTTCTAACTCTGAACTGGAAGCGGTTCAGCATATCTATCGTCAGTTACGTGGCTCTGATGCACCGGATGACGAAACAGCACGTGGTATCATTGAAAAATTATTCTTCAGTGATAAGCGTTATGACCTGGGTGAAGTTGGTCGTTACAAGATCAACCGTAAGTTAGGTTTAGATATTAACCTTAAAACGAAAGTATTAAGCAAGGAAGATATCATTTCCATCATTAAGTACCTGGTTCGTTTAACCAACGGTAAGGCTGAAATTGATGATATTGACCACTTGAGCAATCGTCGTGTACGTACCGTGGGTGAGCAGTTATTCGCTCAGTTCGGTGTAGGTCTTGCACGTATGGCACGTACTATCCGCGAGCGTATGAACGTTAGGGATAATGAGGTGTTTACGCCAATTGACCTTATTAATGCACGTACCCTTTCTTCTGTTATCAATTCGTTCTTTGGTACTTCGCAGTTATCGCAGTTCCTCGATCAGACCAACCCGCTTTCTGAAATTACGCACAAAAGGCGTATTTCGGCGCTCGGACCTGGTGGTTTGAGTCGTGAGCGTGCAGGCTTTGAGGTTCGTGACGTTCACTATAGCCACTACGGCCGTTTGTGTACTATTGAAACTCCGGAAGGCCCGAACATTGGTCTTATCTCTACGCTTTGCGTTCACGCGCAGATCAACGACATGGGCTTCATTGAAACCCCTTACCACAAAGTAAAAGAGGGTAGGGTTGACCTGAAGAGCTATCGTTACCTGAGTGCTGAAGAAGAAGATCTGGCTAAGATCGCGCAGGCAAATATCCCTATGGATGATAAGGGCAACTTTACCGAAGACAAGATCAAATCTCGTCAGACAGGAGACTTCCCGATTCTTGAACCTAATGAAGTGGAATACATGGACGTTGCGCCAAACCAGATCGTTGGTTTGAGTGCGTCGCTGATTCCGTTCTTAGAGCATGATGATGCCAACCGTGCATTGATGGGATCGAACATGCAACGTCAGGCAGTTCCACTGATCAAGCCACAGGTGCCTATCGTAGGTACTGGTCTTGAAGCAAAAGCTGCCCGTGATGCACGTATCCAGATACACGCTGAAGGTGATGGTGTTGTAGAATACGTTGATGCAGACCATATTTATGTACGTTATGATCGTGATGAAAAAGAGCGTTTGGTTTCTTTTGAAGACGACATGAAAATATACACGCTTACCAAGTACAAGAAAACCAACCAAAGTACCAGCATTACCTTACGTCCTGCTGTGCGCAAAGGCCAGAAGGTTAAGAAAGGTGATTTCTTAACAGAAGGTTATGCAACACAAGATGGTGAGTTGGCGCTGGGCCGTAACCTTAAAGTTGCGTTCATGCCTTGGAAAGGTTACAACTTCGAGGATGCGATTGTAATTAATGAAAAAGTAGTTCGCGATGACTGGTTCACATCTGTACACATTGATGAGTATGAGCTGGAAGTACGTGACACTAAGTTAGGTGAAGAGGAATTAACTCCAGATATCCCGAACGTAAGTGAAGAAGCTACTAAAGACCTGGATGAGCATGGTATTATCCGTATAGGTGCGCACGTTAAAGAAGGCGATATCCTGATTGGTAAAATCACTCCTAAGGGCGAAACTGACCCGACTCCTGAAGAAAAACTGTTACGTGCTATCTTCGGTGATAAAGCCGGTGATGCGAAAGATGCTTCATTGAAAGCACCAAGCGGAACAGAAGGGATTGTTGTGAGCAAGCAATTGTTCCAACGCGCCAAGAAGGATAAAAACTCAAAGGTTCGTGAAAAAGCGGCTATTGAGAAAATAGAAAAAGTTCACGAAAAGAACAGGGAAGACGTTAAGAACTTCCTGTTGGAAAAACTGATGATCTTGTTGAAAGACAGGAATTCATTGGGTGTTACCAACAACTTTGGTGAAACTGTGCTGAGCAAGGGTGGTAAATTCAACTCAAAAACTTTGGGTTCTATCGACTACGCAAATGTTAATCCATTAGGTTGGACTGGCGATGCGGAAACTGATGGTCTGATCAACCAGTTATTGCACAACTACAACATTAAATTTAACGAAGAAATAGGCCGTTACAAACGTGAGAAATTCAACCTGAGCATCGGTGATGAATTACCAGCGGGTGTATTGAAACTGGCTAAAGTTTACCTGGCCAGCAAGCGTAAGCTGAAGGTGGGTGATAAAATGGCGGGTCGTCACGGTAACAAGGGTATTGTTGCAAGGATTGTTCGCGAAGAAGATATGCCATTCCTGGAAGATGGTACTCCGGTTGACGTAGTACTTAACCCACTAGGTGTACCTTCCCGTATGAACCTTGGACAGATCTATGAAACCATCTTAGGATGGGCCGGTGAGAAGTTGGGTATCAAGTTTGCTACTCCTATCTTCGACGGTGCTTCTGTTAAGGAAATTGAAGACCTTATTATTAAAGCAGGCTTACCTGACTTCGGTCATACTTACCTGTTCGATGGTGAAACCGGCGAACGTTTCCACCAGAAAGCAACCGTAGGTATTATCTATATCATTAAACTGCATCACATGGTTGATGATAAGATGCACGCACGTTCAATCGGGCCGTACAGTCTTATTACACAGCAGCCATTGGGTGGTAAGGCACAGTTCGGTGGTCAGCGTTTTGGTGAGATGGAGGTTTGGGCATTGGAGGCATATGGTGCTTCTAATATCCTTCAGGAGTTGTTGACGCTGAAATCGGATGATATTGTTGGCCGTGCCAAGACTTATGAAGCCATTGTTAAGGGCGATAATGTACCTAAAGCAGGTATTCCAGAGTCCTTCAACGTATTGGTTAATGAGTTACGTGGTTTAGGTCTGGAATTGAAATTTGAGTAGTAGTACATAGTCCATAGTATTTAGTAGATAGACGGTTGAATGAATAATTTTAGAGAATTGATAGTTTGGCAAAAATCGATTGACTTAGTTGTTAAGATTTACGATGTCACTAAAGGTTTTCCGAAAGAAGAGAAATTCGGACTTATATCACAAATGCAAAGGGCTGCAACTTCTATACCAAGTAACATTTCAGAGGGTGCCGGAAGAAATACAAATGCATGGTTTAAACAGTTTTTGACTATTTCTTTAGGCTCTGCTCATGAACTTGAAACGCAAATTATTATTAGTAAGAAATTAGGTTATATAAATGATGAATATCACAATCTGCTTTTAACGGATTTAACAGGAATACATAAAATGTTGTATTCGTTGCACAACTCGTTAAAAGCAGATTAAGATACTGAAACAATTAATAACTATTAATCAAACACTGTAGCAGAGAACTATTTAAGCGATACTATCTACTATGTACTAAATACTAAATACTCTTTAAATGGCTATAAAAAAAGATAACAGGCCGAGGCCTGGATTTAATAAGATCACCATTAGTCTTGCATCACCTGATGCGATTCTTGACCGCTCTTATGGCGAGGTGTTGAAGCCTGAAACAATCAACTACCGTACGTACAAACCCGAGCGTGATGGTTTGTTCTGCGAAAAAATATTCGGACCGGTTAAGGATTACGAATGTTTTTGCGGTAAGTACAAGCGTATCCGTTATAAGGGTATCGTTTGCGACCGTTGCGGTGTTGAAGTAACGGAAAAGAAAGTGCGCCGTGAGCGTCTGGGCCATATCAAACTGGTTGTGCCTATCGTTCACATCTGGTACTTCAAAAGCTTACCTAATAAAATTGGTTACCTGTTAGGTGTTTCTTCAAAGAAAATGGAGAGCATTGTTTACTACGAGCGTTATGTAGTAATACAGGCTGGCGAGGCGGAAGATATGATCCGTACCAAGCTTAACCTTAAAGATTCAGAATCGACTCACCAGCAGTTATTGACTGAAGATGAGTATCTGGAAATTCTGGATGCTTTACCAAAGGAAAATTACATGTTGCCTGATGAAGACCCTAACAAATTCATCAGCAAAATGGGTGCAGAAGCTGTTCAGCAGTTGCTTGCACGTATTGACCTTGATAAATTGTCTTACGACCTTCGTAATGCAGCAGCAAACGAAACATCGCAGCAGCGTAAGCAGGAAGCCCTTAAGCGCCTTAGCGTTGTAGAAGCTTTCCGTGATGCGAATACCCGTATTGAAAACCGCCTTGAGTGGATGGTTATGCAGTATATTCCGGTTATTCCGCCAGAATTGCGTCCGTTGGTGCCTCTTGATGGTGGCCGTTTTGCATCATCTGATTTGAATGACCTTTATCGTCGTGTTATTATCCGTAACAACCGTTTAAAGCGTCTGATAGAAATTAAAGCTCCTGAAGTAATCTTACGTAATGAAAAACGTATGTTGCAGGAAGCGGTGGATTCCCTGTTCGATAACAGCCGTAAATCAAATGCCGTTAAGGCTGAAGGTGGCCGTGCACTGAAATCACTTTCTGACGTACTGAAAGGTAAACAAGGTCGTTTCCGCCAGAACTTGCTTGGTAAACGTGTTGACTATTCTGGTCGTTCGGTTATCGTGGTAGGTCCTGAAATGAAATTGCATGAGTGCGGTTTACCAAAAGATATGGCTGCTGAATTGTTCAAACCTTTCATCATCCGTAAGCTTATTGAAAGAGGTATAGTTAAAACCGTTAAGAGCGCGAAGAAACTGGTTGAGCGTAAAGAAGCGGTGGTTTGGGATATCCTTGAGAACATCCTGAAAGGCCATCCTATCATGCTTAACCGTGCCCCGACGCTTCACCGTTTGTCTATCCAGGCATTCCAGCCAAAACTGATCGAAGGAAAGGCAATCCAGCTTCACCCACTCGTTTGTTCGGCGTTCAATGCGGATTTCGATGGTGACCAGATGGCGGTACACGTTCCTTTGAGCAATGCTGCTATACTTGAAGCACAGATATTAATGCTGGCTTCTCACAACATTCTTAACCCACAGAATGGTACACCAATCACTCTTCCTTCTCAGGACATGGTACTTGGTCTGTATTACATCTCTAAGGGTAAAAAATCAACCGATACTGAAAAAGTAAAGGGTGAAAACAAAGCATACTACAGCGCTGAAGAAGTGGTAATAGCCCACAACGAAGGCCGTGCTGACTTGCATGCCTGGATCAAGATCAAGGCTAACATGCGTGATGCTGAGGGTAACCTTAAAATGCAGTTCATCGAAACTACCGTTGGTCGTGTTATCTTCAACCAATACGTACCTAAGGAGAACGGTTTCGTAAATGCGCTGTTAACTAAGAAATCATTAAGGGAGATCATTGGTGACATCCTTAAAAATACTAACATACCTAAAACGGTTGCCTTCCTTGATGATATCAAGACATTAGGTTTCCGTACCGCATTCCGTGGTGGATTGTCGTTTAACATTAAGGATCTTACTGTTCCTGATGTTAAGGAGCAATTGATTGCAAATGCACAGGTAGAAGTGAATGAAGTTTGGGATAACTACAATATGGGTCTTATTACCAATAATGAACGTTATAACCAAATCATCGATATCTGGTCGCGTGTGGATACCCGCGTAACAGAAACGCTTATCCGCGAGATGGCAGCTGATAAACAAGGTTTCAACTCTGTTTACATGATGCTTGATTCGGGTGCGCGTGGTTCTAAACAGCAGGTTAAGCAGCTGGCTGGTTTAAGGGGTCTGATGGCTAAACCACGTCGTAGTGGTTCATCGGGTTCTGAAATTATTGAAAACCCGATCCTTTCTAACTTTAAAGTTGGTTTGAGTGTATTGGAGTACTTCATTTCTACGCACGGTGCCCGTAAGGGTCTTGCGGATACCGCCCTTAAAACAGCGGATGCGGGTTATCTGACCCGTCGTCTGGTGGATGTGGCGCAGGATGTGGTAATTACTTTCGAAGATTGCGGCACATTACGTGGTATTGCAACTTCAGCGTTGAAAGACAATGAAGATATAGTAGAACCATTGTATGACCGTATACTAGGCCGTACATCATTACACAATGTTTACGACCCTATAAGTGAAGTATTAATAGCTGCTGCAGGTGAAGAAATAACTGAAGACATTGCACGCAGGATTGACGATGGTGGTATTGAAACAGTAGAAATACGTTCTGTACTGACTTGCGAAAGCCGCCGCGGAGTATGTTCTAAATGCTATGGTAAAAACCTTGCAACCGGTTACATGACCCAGAAGGGTGATGCGGTAGGTATTATTGCAGCACAGTCCATTGGTGAGCCAGGTACACAGTTGACACTTCGTACGTTCCACGTTGGTGGTGTGGCGAACTCATCATCTACCGAGTCGCAGATGGTTGCACGTTTCGATGGTACTATCCAGTTTGACGGTCTGCGTACTACCAAGTACAAAGATGAATCTGGCGAAGAGCAGATCATTGTAATTGGCCGTACAGGTGAAGTGCGTATTGTTGATGTAACAAACGATCGTTTGCTCATTACCAACAACGTACCTTATGGTTCTATACTGAAGATAAGCAACGGCAAGAAAATTGCTAAGGGCGATGTGATTTGCACATGGGATCCGTTCAATGCGGTTATCATATCTGAAGTGAGTGGTAAAGTGAAGTTTGAAAACATTATTGACGGTGTAACTTACCGTGAAGAAGCTGACGAACAAACTGGTCACCGCGAGAAAGTGGTTATTGAAACTAAAGATAAGACCAAGATACCTGCCATCATTGTTGAAGGCAAGGAGATCAAGTTGTATAACTTACCGGTAGGTTCGCACATTGTTGTGAACATTGACGAAGAAGTACATAACGGTCAGGTTCTTGTTAAGATACCACGTGTTATGGGTCGTTCACGAGATATCACGGGTGGTCTTCCACGAGTTACCGAGTTGTTCGAGGCTCGTAACCCAAGTAACCCTGCTATCGTTGCTGAAATTGACGGTGTTGTTGCATTTGGTAGTGTTAAGCGTGGTAACCGTGAAATCATTGTTGAATCACGCGAAGGACTGGTTAAGAAATACCTGGTTCCACTTACCCGCCACATCATGGTGCAGGATGGTGACTTCGTAAAAGCAGGTACATCACTTTCTGATGGTGCTACCACGCCAAGCGATATCCTGTCAATTAAAGGACCTTTCGCAGTTCAGGAATACCTGGTAAATGAAATACAGGAAGTATATCGTTTACAGGGTGTGAAGATCAATGACAAACACGTTGAAGTTATCGTTCGCCAGATGATGCGTAAAGTAAACATCGTTGATCCGGGTGATACTAAATTCCTTGAAGAAGATACAGTTGATAAATTCGACTTCATGGATGAGAATGACTGGATCTATGACAAGAAGGTTGTAACAGAATCAGGAGCATCAGATAAGCTGCATCCTGGCCAGATAGTTACTTTACGTGAATTGCGTGAAGAGAACAGTACATTACGCCGTGCAGATAAGAAGCTTGTTGAATACCGCGACGCTAACCCTGCAACATCTTCACCAATGTTGTTAGGTATTACCAAGGCATCGTTAGGTACGCAGAGCTGGATATCAGCCGCTTCGTTCCAGGAAACTACCAAGGTACTTTCTCAGGCTGCTATTAACGGTAAATCTGATAGCCTGATAGGCCTGAAAGAAAACGTTATTACAGGTAACCTGATACCAGCCGGTACCGGTATGCGCGACTTCGATGACATGGTTGTTGGTTCTAAAGAAGAATTCGACTTACTGATGGCAAACAAAGACGTGTTGCAGTTTGACGAAGAAGAGTAATCAATTGTAAATGGTAAATTATAAATGATAAATTGCCGCTTAATTATTAAGCCGCTTCGGAAACGAAGCGGCTTATTTTTTTAGAGATTTCGACCGGAATATAAGGCAGGTAACAATAGCGCTTATGCGAAACAATTTATCGTTTACCATTAACAATTTACCATTTAAAATCCTACATTTGCAGTTCCTTAGCCGTCGCTTAATAGCTATGGTTAATGAAAGGAGAGATGCTCGAGTGGTTGAAGAGGCACGCCTGGAAAGTGTGTATACCTGTCAAAGGGTATCTAGGGTTCGAATCCCTATCCCTCCGCAGAAAGAAAAAGCTAAAGCCTTGATAATCAATAGATTATCGAGGCTTTTTCCTTTTGGGGCAAGACATTTTTGAAAGTGGGGCAAGATATTGTGTATTTTACGGTGTTTTTTTGGTGCTGATTACCAGTAGTTTACAACTATCATATACTAAATTTTTCATGTTTATCTTCCCCCGTTTATAGATTTTACTGAACTATCCCTGGCTGAAGCACACTTGAAACCATATTCTACTGGTAAATAATAGCATTATCTGCTTCTACAGTTTACAAGTTGGTAGCCTAAACATATTAATATGTATATTCTGCTTGTCACTTTCTCATAGATAGTATTCGTGTGCGTAGTGTCATATTAAAAATGACATTGTCACTTTTTGTCATTTATTATCTTTTTTAACGATTTTTTGCCTGTTTTTTGGTCTTTTCTTGTTTTTCTCGCTACTTATTAATATTAATTGTACAAGCCACTTATAGTAACAGTTTGTGGCGAAAAATAAAAGCATACTAAAAAAATAAAACTATGCGAAAAACTAAAAAGAAGGTAAGGCTATACCTAACCGTTGACAGAGATTTACACAC
>CANFKC010000049.1 GCA_947447265.1 Chitinophagaceae bacterium | reverse complement strand
GAATGAATTTACTGACACGGAAACGGCGAAAAGAGTGTGTCAAACATTCGGATTGAAGTACCCCGACTTTTTATAGAAAATGAAAGCGCATATTTATATGCGCTTTTTTTATTTTACCCCTTTGCGTGTAAATGGGTATAGTTCCCAATAAATTTCATGAAAGGAATCGCATTGATGTATGGACCGAGCTGGAAAAAAGTCGGTATTATTATTTCGGCTATAGGCTTAATTTTTCTCATGGTTGAACGTCTCTTCGGCGTCATTATCTTTAAGGAACTGAGCCTTATTCAGCATAGTGCTCTTTTTGAGTGGGTTATGCTTTTGGGGCTTATTATGATAATTTATAGCCGTGAAAGAGACGAAGATGACAGAACAAAGATGGTACGATTGAAATCATTTCAATTGGCATTCATTATAATGGTTGGTCTAATGATGAACAGCGGACTTCTCAAAATAATGAACCCCGACAGGGATATGTCCGATGGCTCTGGAGCTTTGATTAAAATGAGTGCCCTAGGCACTATTTTATATCTTTTGAGTTTTCACATAGGCTTGTATTTTGATGTTCTTTGGGAATATCAGGACGTCGGTATATGGGCAAACCTTCAAAATATTAAAAAGGACAAATGGGGCATAGTGACCTATTTACTTATCTGCGCAATCTCAATAATCACAATAATATTCTTATAACATGACAAATACGATAAAAGTTGAGAGGGCGAAAATGAACATCACGCAAAAAGACCTCGCCGAAAAAATAAAGGTATCAAAGCAGACCATACATTCAATTGAAACAGCGCGGTTCGTACCATCCGTGGAAATTGCATTAAAATTGGCGCACTTTTTTAACACAAATGTGGAATCAATTTTTGAACTATAAGAGTACTGATGATTGAAAGTAAAAGAGTGCATACGTTTTTTTGTATGCACTCTTATTAATAGTTTGATTGTAAATTACCATACTGGATTGTTCTTTTCGAATACGGCTGATACAGCATATCCTGTCAAAAGAGCACCGACTCCACCTAGCCAGCAACCTGCCAAGCCACCCATCAAATCAGCGAGGTCTTTACTTTGGCTCCATGTTAGTCTTTGCGCACCAGCAGTTGGAGTTGGATTGTATCCACCATTATTACCCCAATAGGCGTGTGAACTTTTATATAGGGACTTTGCCACTGCTATAAATACGGCATCCCCTGCAGGGAAATCCTTAGAATTTAAATTGCTTATGTAGTCGCCTATGTTACCTACTTCGTTGTTTGTTATCAAATCAAAGCAATTGTATAGCTTCAGCGAAATACCTAGGTTGTTAACCATGCTAAGCATTAGGAAAATATTTGTATATTTTCCTAGGTCTAAAAAAACGCCATTTGGTGTGCTGATGAAATAGCTATTCGATTCTAAATAGTTAATATAACGTTCGATGGCAATATCGACTGATACTTGACTGATTCCAACGGTTTCAGAATATTTCTTAAATGACATCAGCACAGATATAAAATCAGCTTTACTCATTCTATTTCGCATGGGGAAATCATTATTTTGAAAGAAATAGTCAAGTGCGCCATTGTGATATGGTCCGATTGATGAATAATCAAAAGAGTCGGACATTGAAAGGTTTGGGAAAGATGTGTTCATCTTATACGCAGTTACATTTGAACTCCCATCAGTAACTGAATTTAAAAATTGCCTATTCATGTTGTTTCTGGCTTATTATGGAAAGCCTTACCATAAGATTTTTTTGAAAATGATCAGTCAATAAGGAAACTATGATATTGGATATTTCCAATCAACACCTTCAATAGTAATTGCAAAGCTCTCGCCAAGTTGGGTCGTAGCCGCTATGTAGTATGATTTCTGAAGGTCAAAATCGAGTTGCAACACAGTTTTAAATGAAGGTTCATTGCTTGATTGCGTGGTTTCAGGTACCATGAGTTCTTTATAAAGGAAATAAGTTACGCCATCTGCACTTAAAAATAAACGTATCATGCCCGCATGGGTACTTTGCAGTGCTTTTATTGTAACATTTTTTAGGGTTGTTCCATTCATAAGGGCAGCAGCCTGCAATACATTTACCGCACCTGAACCATTTAACTCAACATTTGCCGTTGAAATGGTTTTCAGGCCAGTATTTGCGGTTTTCTGTAAGAAATTGCAACATGAAGCTGGCAATGTTACCGGATAGGTATAATTTAAGCCTTCGGCTATAATGTTGAAAGATTGCGTTGTGTCTGTAGATGCATATAGCTTGTATCCACTCTTTAATTCAAATCCTCCGTCTAAAGTAATTTCAAACATTGGCAATACAAGAGTTGGCGTTGGTGTAGCGGCTAATACCGGATTTGCGGGTATAGGTATTTCTTTGTAGAGCGATTTGGTAACGCCATCACCTGTCCCGATAAACAAGCGCACCATTCCGGTAACAGTCGGCTGCACCGCTTTGATGGTTACCGATTTAATAATTGTCCCGTTACTTGCACCGGTAAGTACTGCTGTAGCACTTGCACCAGCAAGGCTTGAATTTGCAGTTGTAATCGTAGCCATACCAGTATTGGCTGTTAATAAAGAATAGTCCTGGCTGTCAGCATTGCTTTGACACATAAATTTTTGGTTTGTTGGGTGAAGAATACATTTATCGCTAACGAATTTAGCTGTATACATTTACCCAACTTACCGTCAAACAACGGTTTGTACTACCGTCGTTTGACGGTGTTTTCATTTATTCGTAAGGGATTAAGCCCATTTTAGCCGCGAAAATCATCAGGGCTTCTCTGCAACGTTTTTTGAGCGGCAGTTTATCAAAGAGGTTGTCGCCGTAGTCCTGCACGGTACGGTCGCTAACGTGTAAAATAGCGCCAATTTCTTTATAGCTTTTATCGCTGTTAAATATCTTTAAATGGTGCATTTCCTTTTCAGTGAGGATTGCCTTTTCCTGCCGGGCTTTTTGCACTAAATGTAATATACTTTTCGGATGGTAGACACCGGTTTTATATATGGTTATGAGTGCCTCTTTTAATTCTGCCCCATCAATGTTTTTCGGTATAAAGCCAAATGCACCGGCCTTGAGCATTTCTTTTACCGGGAAATCGCTGTAGTGCTGCGAGAAAATAAGAACGGGCAAGCCAGGGTATAGTACTTTCAATTCTTTGAGCGTATCGTAACCGTTCTTTCCCTCCATGCTTATATCTAATGTACAAACATCGGGCACGTCTATTGTTTTAAGCCCAGCAAGTAGTTCGTTGCCGTCTGTAGCTTCGAGAACAATCTGAAATATGAAATGCTCATCGTTCATTTCATTCAGAATGGTGAGGATGCATTGACGGAAAACAAGCTGGTCTTCAGCTATGGCTATACGGATAATTTGCAGGGGCATACATAAGGTAGATATAAGGTGAAGGTGAATAATCAAAGTTAATTAAAACATTGATTCATAATAAAGTAATTGTGTTTTTATTTCTATTTTTTTGCTCGTATAACGACAGGCCAACTGTAGGTGGAGATATACTTCTACTAATTTTACAAAAGGAATCTCCTTCACCTTAATGTGATCTTCCGTTCTAATAGGGTGAACTTTATTACCCCTAGTTATTATCCAAACCTGCCGATTTGTTTCTTTGATAGTATAGGATTGTTGGCCAATCCTTATTTTATCGCCTTTAAGCTGATTAATGTAGTTGTCAACTTGTGTCTCCTTCTGCGTAACAAAGTCAGTTTCTAATGTAGCATCATACAAAACAGAAAGTGAACTCAACTTAAAAAAGCCATCGGCTTTTCCTCTATTATCTGATTGGGGGAATTTGTGAATATCATGTATGCCGATTAGCCGAAGCAGGTGAAAACAATGTTCTTCAAATAACTGCCAATTGCAAATAGCCATTTCCGAAAAAAACGCTGGCTGCAAATTAGCATTGGTATTTCCGAGCTTTATTTCAATGGCAGCTACGGACATTGATTTATTTAAATGCCAGCCATTTAAATGTCCTTTGTATTGTTGCGGGCATTCAATTTCTCGTAAATCTGAAACATCAAACCTAATTGCATCTTTACCGTTGGTTTGATCCTTACGGAAGTTTTTGGTTTTGCCAATCCAACTTTTTTCAAATGATTTATCTTCTGTCAATTTAATAAATAAAGTTACCGCATCATCCGGCAATGGGTTGTCCGCTATTTTGTCCTTAATTAAAGGCAGCGTAAAGAGTGTAGAAGCGCCTTTACTGCCTTGAAGTTTATCCCAGTGGTTTGACCAACTGGTTACCATTATATATTTTATCTCTTTCATTTCTATTCGAGTTTTATGTCTATTGCATTTTCATCAATTCGTACTTCATACTTAGTTTTTGAAGGCGTGTAAACATTTACATTCTGATGAGTGTATGGAATTACAAAATCCTTAATTTTCTCACCATTTTTGAACAGTGTTTGCTCTAATTCCTCAGCTCGATATTCAATTATATGCTCTTTTGTATCCGGTAACCATCTGGCCAAACTTTTTATTCGCTCTATTTGATGCAAATCTTCAATTTTTCCATTACATATTTTCTCAACCAACTTATTAATAATGCTTTCCTGAATTTTGAACGGGCAAATCACCCCAATTTTATAGTGAGCATTATCTTCAATGATTGCATTGCTTTGAATGTATTTTAAAGCTTCTACAATAAAGATGGCCGAATAAATTTGATATGGGCTTCCCTTTATGGACCTTGGACGATATAAGCTTTCATATTTCTTTACTGGAAAATGAATAAACGTGATTGGCTTAAGAGGTAAATTATGGACTTCTATCTTCTTGACATCTTTTTTCTTGTCTGCAAATATATTTTCAGGTATCCTGTCATGCTGTAGTTTACCGTTATACCTGTAATTACTGAATAGTGCGCCTATAGGCTCGATGCTTCTATATTGTTTAATAAGGTTATGAACTGGGAAAACATGGGGCGTAGTCCGAGGACTAATAAAACTGTTGTCATCGATAAGACCAACCATACTGTAAATATTTCCGGCATCCTGCGTATATTCTATGTGTTTTCCTTCGTCATTAAGCTTGGGTGTCCCATCTGAATTAAGTGCCTTTTTCGAAATATAACTCCAGCCCTCCCAATTGAATTGAATAATAGGATGTATTTGGAACGGGTCTCCGCCAATAATGAATTTAACATCTGGATTAACTTTTGTTGCTTGATATATTACATATACAATATTCGCCAAGCTAATCATTGATGCCTCATCAAAAATAATGTAATCCCACTTGAAGCTTTTAACCGGCCATTTATCAGCCTCTTTATTTGTCCGGTCAACTGTAAATTTATCGTATGGGAATCTGGCTATTGTTGTTATCAGGGTACATTTGTTATAAATTGCTGCATCCACTTTCTTATTCTTTATAAAGAAGTTTGAATCCATTATTATGTCGCTTTTTGTCTCGCCAAACCGCATAAGCCATTCAGGGTATTGCCTACTTTCCAGATAATTTTCAATAATTTTTTCAGTAAGTACATCTGAAGCTTTGTTAGTAGGCGTTAATACCAATACTTTATTCTTGCTGTCCATTAAGGGCAATACCGGCTCTCCGGCTAATGTGAGCAAGTGTGGATTCAGCCCGCCAATCAGCCACGCTAAGTACGTAGTCTTACCTGTGCCTGGAGGACCAAATATAAAGTTTAAAGACTGCGGCAATAACCTGTGAAGATTATCATCATCATTATATGGTAGCTGCTTAAAAGCGGCTTTTAGTTTTTCAAGAATGAAGTCGGCATTACTTACCTCTACTACCGCTTTAGTAATAACTGAAAGATCAAATCCTGTTAGTGCATCCGTTTTTACCAGTTTTGCCTTCACCCTGTCTTTTTGAGGGCTTACCACTTCAGCTTGTACAGCTTTAATATTTTCATCATCGCTCCCTGAATAGAACGTTATCCGTAACTCTCCTACATCCTCAATGGAGGGTGGAATATATGGTGTATCATAAAGCAAGAGAGTGCCGTCATCCTCTATTCTCGCTTTATTGAAAACTACACGTATCGGGTTTCTTTTCACCCGGTCTTCGGTAGTAAAAGAATCCTCCAGTTCTAACAATGCCTTGAACCAACCAAATGAATACATCTCGCTTTTTTGCGCAATGTCCAGATATTCTGCCCGGCGCAGCCTCAACTCTTTTTCATCCTGATATTCCTGTTCTTTCTTTTTTTCTGTTTGATCAAAGTTCTTTTTCTCTGCTACAGGGTCAATAGTTACCGGTATGGGATTATATTCATCCTCTTCTGGCTCGGTTTCCGGTGCAAGTAGCGAGGCGTCTGGCAAAAAAGGTTTAGGAATGTCATCCGAATCATTTTTTTTCGGTTGTGGCTTATTCGCTTCTTCTGTGTCCTGCTCACCATCATTCGGGTTTTCATTTGCTGCCCCGCTATTGTTTGCACTTCCAGTTGGTTTTGGTTGCAAGGCGACTCGCCTGCGCTCTGCGACAATGTTATCTATATCCTGCTGGGTAATACCAGCTTCTAAAGCTTTAAATTAGATTCAGAGACCGATTTTAATAGCTATGTTGGCAAGAAGGTCAACGAAGCAATCTTAAATAAAAAGGCTTACATCAAGCTCATATGATCTTGCAATATGTATGGAAGTGGTTTCAGATGCAATATCAGCGTTTCTGACCATTATTGGTTTGACTAGATAGTCGGCAAAGATGATTGATTAAAAAAATAGGGTTATAAAGCAACTACAGTTCGGAGAACGAAATAAATATAAAAATGATAATAAGTAGTTCTTGTTTATCGTTTAACTGTTAAACCGTTTAACGTAAGGGATATATCAGCCGACTGTAAAAGGTCGGCTTTTTCATGTCATTACGCCAAAAATCAGTGTTATAGCGTTTTTTTAGCGTTTACCGTTTGTACCGTTTAACGTAGAATGCAGAGGTGATTGACGACCTGTTGAACAATAAGGACTCAAAGAAGGCTGAAAAACTTTTAATAATATTAGTTGGGCGGCTCAATAAGAAAAACAATAGTCCTGCTTTCCGGCAATTAAGTGAGCGCCTTGAGGCTTTACGCGATAAGGCTGAGAAAGGCTTAATCAATTCAATAGAGTTCATTAAGGAATTGTGCCAGTTAGCAAAGGAGACCCTGCAGGCTGAGAAAGAAACCGAGACCAAACAGGAAATCAAAACAGCTAAAACAGCCCTTACGGAATTGTTCCTGGAACTGAAAACCGATACTACTCCCGCAGTCGTGGAACGCATTGTAAACGATATTGACGGTATCGTTAGGATAGTGCGTTTTGACGGCTGGCAAGTATCAATCCGTGGCGAACGCGAGGTAAAACAAGCACTCAGAAAGATACTCTGGACAAAGTATCAAATAAAGGACGAGGATTTGTTTAACCGGGCGTATGATTATATTAAGGAGTATTATTGAGTACTGTGTTTTAGGCTATTTTTAAGTATGCGTATTAGAAACTTAAATTTTGAGACGTGGAGTAAAAACCACTCTGAACACCATGATGATAAATGGTGCAGGGAACTTTATCCTTTCAATGTTTTCAGCGGAATAGATTTTGAGGATAGCAAGATTGAAATTGAACAAAAAATTGATTTTGACACTGCAACTTAAAAGTTTTGGGAAATGGAAAATTATTTACCATTTCTCAACCTTTTACACAAAATCTATACCTAATTGGTCCAGTAGGAATGTACCTTGAAAGTTATTGAAAAATGACCTCACTATTTGCATAGTCAATAGTAATCGTCCCGAATTTTTCCAGTGCAGATTGTCCCAATAGTAAAGGCGCATTGACATTATTGGTAACCGAGGCTTGAATGTCGTGTATCGTTATACCACCAATTGAAACCTCTTTGAGATTTATGACAGCCCCCTCTGTAATTCCACCAGTGGCATCCTGAAATTTTTCAGAACCAACAACATCATCTTTAGTGATCTTACCTTGTTTATATAAAAAATTCGCCTCAAGGTCTGATATTGAAATCATACCCGCACCGGTATCAAAAATGAAGTCCATTAATACCCCGTTAATCATAACGGGTATTTTATAAACTCCATTTTCTTTTTTCATTTTAACCGTAATTTTCTGCCCATTACATAGATTATCCCTTACATGCGTATTGGGATTGTATGATTCCGTTTGCGCATTTTGAGATTTTATTCTACCTGATTTAGAACACCCTGAGCAACTTGAAAAATAGATTAGACCAGTAAATAAAATTATAAATGCAATTATTTTCATTTTTTAGGGTGTTGGTTTAAATCTCCTATTTTAGGCATTATTTGAATAATAAATCGCTGATTTTGCTCACTGTTATCCGGCTCAATCCTTCCAACCCCTCCCCAACCATTACCAGCAATTTGTAAGTCAATTAGCCCTTTGTACATAGGCATTTCAAAGTCTATCCCTAAATCGTTTTTCCAATATTTCCACAAAGAGTTCGCTCTATTATAGCTCAATAAATAATTTTCCTGTTCGGGTCCCGAATGGGAAGCATATCCCGCAATAACCAGTGTATATGAAACATCCTTTAAGTTCGGATTACTGTCTTTTTCTTTTTTTAGATTATCTATTATTGTTTGCAACTTTTTTCCTGCCTCCTTTATTTTGTATATCGTAAGCGTATAATTTTTTAACTCGCCTTCTGCAAGGCGATATTTACTTTTCTCAAATTCCACATCAAATCTTAATGTAAATCTCTTATATAATTCTTCGTACCTGAAAAAATCTTTATCATTTTTTAAGGGTAACAGGCTACCCTCTACCGCATGAATAATCGCCAATTGTTCGTCTTTGGCTTTAATTGATTTTTTAAGCATTACATAAGTAAGAACATACAAAACTAACATGATGAAAAATAAGCTTGTCATCAAATCAGTAAAGCTGGGCCAGAAAAATCCTGAGCTTTTATCTTTCATTAATTTGTTTCTATTTTAGTAGCCTCCGTTTTATCACTTTTGCTAAATAATCGTTTTAATATATTTTCTTTTTGCCGTTCATTGCCTTCATTCATTAACTCTACCAATTTACCCATAGTAACGTTCATTTCAGCTAACTGTTGCTTTAGCTGCTCACCATGAGTAGCGGAACTATTTTTAAACAACGATAAATCCTTTTTCAAGTTTTCTAAGTAAGCCAAGTTTTGAAGGTTTGTATGGCTATCAGAAAGTGCCTGCCGCAATGCATCAGATTCATCAATAGTGAATTTCTTTACACTTTCTATTGACTTATGGGTATGCGTTTTCAACTCATTTAATGCCCCTGAAATTGCATCATCAACCACTACTACAGCATTTTGTATCACTTTTTTCCGTTCCTCCAATGCCTTAAAATGAGTATGCAGGAAAACCATCAAATCATTGCTCTGTCCTATATTATCATTAATATTATTAGCAATAGTTTGGAAATTATCAGTCCTCTTTAATAGTTGGTTTATTTTGTCCACAAAGGTGTTCATATTTTGTAAGTAAGAGCTGAATTTTTCAAATTCTTCCATGCTTAATTGCAGTTGTTTCAGCACTTTTACATTGTATTTTGCCATATCCGCAAGGTCAATATTTTGAAGCATATCAAGGACTTTCTCCTGAGTTCGCAACGCTTCATAGTTGGTGTCAAAAATACCCGCTAAACGATCTAAATTATAAGTGAAAGTATCATTGAACTTTAAGAGGTTTCGTTGAAGTGAATCAAAAGTTGCATTTAAACTCTGGTTTACTACGGGTAAAAGTTCAGTTTGAATAAAGGTGTAAAAATCATTTTTCCTTTGCTCTAATTGACTTTTTGATGATTTGAAAAACCACCCTGAATTGATTACGGTAAGGAATAAACCCGTAAGGCTTCCTATCATGGCAATTTTTACCCCACCAAGTAATGTTGTAATGCCAGAACCTGGAGAAATACAAAAGGATTTTTGAAATACTAAGTTTTTCAAATCCTCTAGCAGAAGTTGCCAAAAAACCTGCCTATAAGTCAGAATATAGCCATTTATTAGGTTTCACTAATGATCTATATCGCTTTCAGCAAAAAATGGTTTACAAAATTCAAGATGAAAAAATTGTTTTTGATGAAAAGTTTAAATATTTGGACACCTTCATTATGCACTTATATTCCCACCTTATAAATGAAGGGTGGATGAAACTTTATGGTGATAAACTTGACGGAAATAAAGCCGAAACGGTAAGAATTATCAATAATGCAATTTATTGCAAATCTGATGAAAGCAAATCTTTGGATATCAACGCCCCAGCGTTCAATGCTATTTACAATTCAGTCAAAAAAGGTGACTTTGATAAAGGTGGCATCTATCATAAGTTTATCAAAATGCTTATTAGTTAACCTATAAAAAGCTTGTTTACAACTATTTGTGGTTTTTTATTTTAACATTCGTGAATTTGCAGACTCACGAATGTTAATTCGCATGTATATTAATTATATCTGTCAAAAAAGAACTCTTACCTTTGCAAAGTGAAACGCAATACAGGCTATCACATACAATTCTTTATTAATTCTATTGCGCAACAGATAGATGAAGTAACAAAAAGGTAAGGCAAGCCTACTCCCAAAGCAAACGCTAAAAAAAATAATACAGCAATGTAGCTGGGAATAGTCTGTCAATTTTTATAACAAAACCAATTAATAATTTAATATGATTAAGCAATCAAAAGTTGAAATCGCCAACCTGGACAAGGTTGAATATTATGATGTGTATCAAAGAATATGCAAGCACATTGATAATCCAAATTTTTTTACGGAGGCTGTTAAAAAGTACAGATACTATCGAAATCCAGTAGCCTATCTTGAGAATGACTCCTATCGAATTATATTAGGATATGGTTCTGTGGAAGCACTGAGGGCATCGAATGTAGATACTATTACACTGGATGTTGTTGAACTGAATGCAGACGAAAGGATGGAATTTCTATTGGCTTTTCAGTATCGTGAGCACAAGCAGGAAAGGGCTATGGCGGAGGTTGTTAAGATAATAATTGACTACATCGGCACTAAAAATGGAAAAAGCTGGATTAGGAAGATTACTCCCAGCAACGACAAAGAGGACCGAATTGCTACAGTTACTGGCAACAGTAAACATGCTGCCAAATGCTACATAAAGTTAACAGAGCATGGCAATGCCGAATTCCTAAAAATGCTAACTGGTAAAGATAAATGTAGCCTTAGTCAAGCATATGACAAATGTGTTGAGCATGGAAAGCTCAAACAAGCCGCAGTGAAAAATAGTGGCAAACCAGCAAGCAGTGAAGCTTCTTGTGAACCTGCAGGCACCAACCCTCAGGTTGATTCACCGTCTAGTTCCTCTGTCGGTAATATGTCCAATGTCCTTTCAGCGCCGAATTCGCCTGGATTAGAGGCGCTCATGCAAGCAGCAGGGACAGATGTGAACAAGGTCATTTCGGCAGTGAACGTACCTGGAATGAGGGCAATTAACCAAGCCGAAGGAATAGACACAGATGAAGCCGAAGACGAGGAGCCAGCGGAAATTCCACATCCATACTTACTACCAGTTAAAAAGGCAATACTCATAATGGAAGATGGTAAGCAGTTGGAGATAGTAGGCGAGTTTCAACTCAGCGTGGATCAACAAAACATAACTAGTACTCAGCAGTTGCAACAGTTGCCCGATGGAAACTGGAGGTTACCTCAAAATCATAAGAGCTTCTTCCTTCAGGCAAATTTCAAAGCTGTTGAAGCAGACGGCGGCAACAGCGAATTCGATGATTTCTTCAGCGACTTCGCATAGGATAATTAACCTATAAACCCTCTCATTTTTTCACAATTAAATTTTATAAAATAATGGCACAAGATTCAGGTATCGAATGGACCAAGCACACGGGTAATCCGTGGCACGGCTGCACACGGGTTCATAGCGGCTGTGACAACTGCTACGCTTGCGCAATATCAAAGCGGACAGGATACGAACTATGGGGACCCAGAAACCCAAGGAGAGAGATTGCTGGATTTTTTGATAGCTTAAAAAGCTTTCAGAAAAAAGCTAAAACGGCAAACAGAACAGATGCTGTGTTTGTTGGCTCAATGATGGATATATTCGAAATTCCAATGCCACTCATTGACAAGGATGAGAAACTACTCTCCACAACCACAGGGGATTTACGACAAAAATTCTTTGACAATATTACTGCTGGTGTTTATCCCAATTTGATGTTCTTGTTACTGACGAAGCGTCCTAGTAATATTAATAAGTATATACCTCAGTCATGGAAGCAAACTCCACCAGACAATGTAATGTTCGGTACTTCGCCCGTTGATCAAGTCACAGCAAACAAATTAATAGGTCAATTAATACAAGTAAACGGCAGAAGATTCCTGTCGGTTGAGCCTCAGTTGGGATGGATGACACTTATGCCATGGCTACAAAATAAATCTATCGACTGGGTAATTAACGGTGGCGAATCGGGACCCAAAAACAAGATAAGACCGTTCAATACCGACTGGGCTAGAAAACTCATGGCGGAGTGCAAAGCCACTAACACTCCTTTCTTTTTCAAGCAAGTGGATAAAATAAAAGCTATTCCTGCTGATTTAAGGGTCAGGGAGTTTTACAAATAAACTAAACTAAAAAGGTTGCACAAATAGAACAATAACTCAAACAAAATAAATAAAATATATGGACCAAGAAAACAAGCCATTAGGTGCTTTAAAACCTGATCATAACAAGATAGACAGTAAAGGTCTAAAAGAGTTTTTTGAGCAATCGATGGGTATAGAATTTGTATTCATAGCCCAATGTTACATGTACTATACAGAAAATGGGTACATAAGATTTAATGATTCGATCCTATTATACTTTGATAAGTACCTTGGCAATGTCGTGGTTGAGAAGCGTAGCGATAGTCAGAATCTTTTTTCGTGGGAGGATGTCAATTTTGTATTCGTAAGAGCATCTTGTGTTCTTTAACCAATATCAACGTGTAAAAATGGATTTCCATTCAATGGTATTTATGCCAGTTTCTGATCTCAAACGACTAATCCAAGAGATAGTTGATGGGGAATTGCAAAAGGTTACATACTATAGCCAGCGCAATGCACCTGATGAAAATATGACACTTGAAGAAGCTGCTAAATACTGCAAAGTATGTAGCAGAACTTTAGTCAACAGAGTTATACAAGGTAAACTAACCAATGGCGGCACCGGTCGCAAGTATCTGTTTAGGAAGAGTGATTTGGATGCGTTTATGTTTAAAACAAAGAAGAAATGAGATTGAATATGTACATACGCAATCCCAAAGTGGTTGGTATAACATCCATATATTTTTCAATAGCCTGGGGGCGTCGCTTGATATATCAAGTAGGCGAAAGCATACATACGTCTGATTGGAACAATAAGAAATTTGAACCAAAGCAGAATGCTGAAAACGCAGGATTGATAGGCAGGCTATCAAAGGCAGAGCAAAAAGTTCGGAATGCATTTGAGAAACTGGAGAATGAAATCGGTACAGCGAATATCACCCCTAAACTGCTCCGGGATGCCATTAACAAGAAGACTATCGTTAGGAGTCAACCAGAGAAGAAGCAGCGTATACTGATAACAACGTACTTTCAGCAGTTTATAGACGATACCAAAGCCGGTAAAAGAAAGTCTAATAACAAACTGATAATAAAGGCTGATAGCATAAAGCCCTATGGTTCAACCTTGAGTAGTTTTGAAAAGTTTGAGGAGCATATGGGCAAGAAATTTTATCTCACTCATGTTTCTCAGCAACTTATTGAAGACTACGAGGATTACCTTTCTAATATCCAAGGACTGGCGTTGAACACTAAAAGCACCTACCTGAAAAAATTTGGGCTAATGGTCGACTATGCGATAGAAAATAAATTGATAGACAAGGGGCTCGATTTGAATTGGAAGGGGATGCTGGGTGCGGAGAATAGTGATAGTATCTATCTTACAGATGAAGAGATTGTGGATTTAGTGAACTATAACGAATTCTCTAACCCCACTTATGAGGTAGTGCGTGACTTATTTGTTGCGGCGTGTAAGACTGGACTCAGGTACTCCGACTTCTCTAAACTCACCCAGGAGCAAATTCGCAATGGTAATATTTATGTTCTGCAAACGAAAACCAAGGCTAAGGTGACAATACCAATTCACCCGATAGCGCAGCGAATTTTTGATAAGTATTCGGCAGGCTTTCCACCATGTCCTACGAACCAGCCCTTCAACGACTATCTAAAAGAAATAGGCAAGAACATACCTTCATTAAAGAAGCCATTTCTGAAAAAAATAACCAGAGGTGGACAGGTGCAGGTAGAAAAATATGAAAAATGGCAGCTCCTGCAAAGCCACAGCGCACGTAGAACCTACTGCACGTTAGAGCATATGAAAGGTACGCCAATATTTACTATCATGGCTATCTCTGGGCACAAGGATGTAAAGGTGTTTAAGAATTATGTGAAATCTAATGGTGAAGAGAATGCCGACATCATGCGTAATGCATGGAAGGAGCGCGGTGAAATATAATTTTCGCATGATACAGTAAATGAAAGACCCCATTTCTGGGGTCTTTTGCTTTGAGTAACCTTTATTAAAAATGCCACAAAAAATGCCACAAATAAAAATAAAGCCTTGCAATCTATTGATTTACAAGGCTTTAAGTGATGAAAAGTGATCCGGATTGGATTCGAACCAATGACCCCCAGCTTAGAAGGCTGGTGCTCTATCCAGCTGAGCTACCGGACCGGAACACTATTCCCTTTAGGGGCTGCAAATGTATAAAATTTAAAGGATTATTCGACGCTCGCTTCCTTTTTTTGTTGAAGCAGTAAAGCTGGCTACTTTCCTTCTTCTTCAGTTGGTGCCTGGCCGTCTTTTAATTCGGTTATCGGTATCAGATTGTAAAGGTAATTCCACATTTCATTCCCCCACCTGAAACCATCATATTGTCCGCTCGGTACGTAGGTATATTTCCTGGAAGGGTCGTTTACCTGCGACATCAGATTATCGAATACGACTACCTGTTTTTCCTTGTCATAATTGAGTGTAACCTGCACGTTTTTCTTGTATTCCAGTATAAAGCGGTTAATTCGCTGTTTCGGGAAGTTCTTTGAACCAACACCAAATACAGGTGCGCCAAACGTAATGGAACTATCTGTTATAGTAAGCGGGTCAATAACCTTTTTATTACTTAATGGGCTCGATGCGCTGAAGCCAAACAGATTGTAAACCTTATGGCCTTCTACTTCAGTAGTGATAACGTTGTAATAGATAGCGCCAAACCATTTGCCGTTCGTTAGTACACTGTCTTCCGCACCTTTATTAAGCTTTTCAGAATAATCAATGAGTCCAAATAACTTTAATTTTTCCTGCGGTAACTGCACAGCACCGTAGTAGCGCCTGCCCAGCTCATTCCAGGTAACTCCCCAGTTAAATATGCGGAAGGAGTTATCTTCCGGGGCAATCATATTGATCTTCTCTTTCAGTTTGTTAAAAGGGTAGGCAAATGAATTGGGTATTTTAAGTGTCCTGACCAATTGCTTAATAAAACGTTCGCTATAACCAATACGGGTATCAGGAATAAAAGCCTCGTACATGGAATCGACGGTTACCATCATAGAATCTTCCATTATCTGCAGCTTTTCCATATCACGGGGTGTAATTCCCTGAGCATGTGTTTTAACGCTTGTAGAAAGCGCCAGAGCAAGAGCAAGAATACCGAGTTGTTTAGTCATTTTGTATAAAGTGGAAAGTTATTTAGTCGTAAGTCGTTAGTATAAAGTCGAAAGCTGTTTTTAAATAGTCGTAAGTTGTAAGTATTAAGTCGTAAGTATAAAGTAAAAAGCTGTATTATTTAATGGTCAAGCGCAATATTTGAGATTGATTAAATTGGTGACTGCCTACTGCCGACTGTAAAACTGCCAATTGCCAATTGTAAACCTGTCTACTATCATTGGGCGACTGCCAACTGCCAACTGTAAACTGCTGACTGTAAACTGCCAACTAAAATTGCCCTGTTGTTAGCATAACCAGTGTGCAGGCTTCTATTGTTTCTATGCCTGCTTTGTTGGCTATTTGTTCCAGTTCTTCGTTTTCTGCACCCGGATTAAAAATAATACGGCGCGGTTTTAACGAGAGTATATAGTCGTAATAAGCTTTTTGGTGCAAGGCATTAAGGTACATGGTAACCGTATCAACTTCTTCACTCGGCATGGGCTCCTTATCTATTTGCACGCCATCAACAATACCCCCTGTTTTCCCGATAGCAAGTACTGCCTGCCCCTTACTCAGCAATTTCTTAACAGCCAGGTAGCTATACCTTGCCGGATTTTCAGTTGCACCTAATACCAATGTCTTATTCTTCACGCGTAATTATATTTTTGAAAAAATGAAAATATCATATCTCATCCAGCTTATGACTTTCGACCTAAAACTTTCGACTAAATCAGCCAACCGTGCCCACAACAACCAATTTTTTACTTTTACTTTTTGCTTTTTTACCTTTTAAGCCATTGACATAGCAACCATTTCCGCTATATCCATCACTTTTACAGTGTCTTCTTTCTCCTTATTTTTAACACCATCCGTCAGCATGGTGGTGCAGAAAGGGCAATTTGCAGCAATAATAGTTGCACCTGTTTCCAGTGCCTGCTCGGCCCGCTCAAAATTTACGCGGCTGGTGCCTGCTTCTTCTTCTTTAAACATTTGTGCGCCACCTGCGCCGCAACACATGCCATTGCTTTTGCAGCGCTTCATTTCAATTAATTCGCTGTCAAATGCCTGCAATACCTCCCGTGGAGCCTCATATATACCATTACCACGACCCAAATAACAGCTATCGTGATACGTTATTTTCTTGCCCTTGAAAGCGCCGCCGTCTTTCAGCGTCACCTTGCCTTCATTTATTAACTGCTGCAATAGGGTAGTATGGTGCATTACCTCATAGTTGCCGCCTAATGCAGGGTATTCATTTTTAAAAATATTAAAGCAATGCGGGCAGATAGTCACTACTTTTTTAATGCCGTAGCCATTCAGCAATGCGATATTATTATAGGCCATCATCTGGAACAGGAACTCATTTCCGGCCCTGCGTGCAGGGTCTCCGGTGCATGACTCCTCTTTACCAAGTATTGCAAATTTGATGCCTACTTTATCCAGTATCTGGGCGAAAGCTTTGGTTACCTTCTGAGCCCTTTGGTCGAAACTCCCGGCGCATCCAACCCAAAATAATATTTCCGGTGTTTCACCGCTGGCCGCAAATTCAGCCATTGATCGTACTTGCATGATATCTAAAAATTCAAATGTGAGAATTCTGAGATGGTCCGCACTCAAATGTGTGGCACATCTATACAAAAGTAAAAAATCAAAGCTACTAATTGTAGAATTGTTTCTACTATTGGGTTGTTAAATATACCGTGGGCAGGTTTTTCTATTTTAATCCACCTTCCATTTTGGCTACAACTGCAGTGGCAACACTATTACCAACCACGTTCATAGCGGCACGGCCCATGTCCAGGAGCGGGTCAATACCCAGTAACAGCGCCAGGCCAGCCTCAGGAATTTTGAATGTAGCCAACGTGCCGGCAATAACCACCAGCGATGCCCTCGGCACGCCCGCAATACCTTTACTGGTAAGCATCAATACCAGCAGCATGCTCATTTGCGTCGCGCCATCCAGGTGAATGCCATAGGTTTGGGCGATGAATAGCGATGCAAATGTCATATACATCATAGAACCATCCAGGTTAAATGAATAACCCAAAGGCAAAACAAAGCTCACAATCTTTTCGTCGCATCCAAAGCGCTCCAATTCCAGCATCAGTTTCGGGAAAGCAGCCTCGCTGCTGTTGGTAGAAAACGCTATAAGGGCAGGCTCCTTTATATGCTTGAGCATGGTAAAAACCCTTTTACGTATGAACAAATAACCAGCCCCAACCAATATGCAGAACAGTATGAGCAAGCCCATATAGAACTCCGCGATGAACTTAGAGAAAGTTGCCAGTATGCCCAGCCCCTGTGTGGCAATTACATTGGTCATGGCTCCAAAAACAGCAATGGGTGCCAGATTCATGATAAAGCCGGTCATTTTAAGAATAATGTGTGCGGCCGAATCCAGCATCTTTACTACTATGTCAGCTTTTTCACCAATTGATGCTGCAGCCACGCCAAAGAAGATGGAAAATACGACGACTTGTAGTATCTCGTTTTTAGCCATGGCATCAAAAATACTGGTCGGGAAAATATGGTAGATAAAATCTTTCAGGTTTATGGCTCCCGTTGTTGGCAAACCGGCAACCGCATCGGGTATTGCCAGGTGCATATTTTCGCCGGGTTTGAAAAAATTAACCAGCACCATACCCAGGAACAGACTTACAAAAGTCCCGCCGAAGAACCAAAGCATGGTTTTACCACCAATACGCCCCACGTTCTTGGCGCTGCCTTGCTTGGCTACACCCACAACAAGTGTAGTAAACACTAGCGGTGCCACTATCATTTTTATTAGCCTGAGGAAGACATCAGCCGCAAGTTTAAATGGCTGCAATACAGCATCAGGAGTCGCAATGGCTTTACTTTCTATGTTTTTATTCAGAATAAAGCCCAGGCCAACACCTGCCGCCATGGCGAGTAATATATATAAGGTAAATCTGCTGCTGTTTTTTTTCTGTTCCATTATGTATGGTTAGTAGTAGCTCAAAACTATAGTTTTATAGGCAGCAACACAACTGGTTGCCGTTTATTATTTAAGATTGTCAGAACTATGATTTTGCTTGACATGCTCGATTACTGTGATTTGCTCGAAACAGGTTCACAAGTATGTTGTCAATCATAATTCGCGTGTTTCTTTGCATAAGTGTAAATTTGATTATAAAATTGCCATCAATGAATCTAAGCAATACGGTAGTGAAATATTTGATTCTGGTGGCATTTGTTTGCTTTGCATTTACATGCACAGCACAGCAAAAGGCACCATTTAAGGCGGAGAAACTTGGCCTCAAAAGCGATTTTACAAAAATTGAATACAAAGGCATAAGGTACTTTGTGTTTAAGTGTGACCCTAAGAAATACAAAATAGAGCTGCTTAATGTTTTGCCTAATAAAACATTATGTACAATGGCTAAAATCAGAGATTTAAAGAAAGATAAACTGGTCTTTGCCATGAATGGCGGCATGTTTATGGACAATGGTATTGCACTTGGTTTATTTGTTCATGCAGGTAAGCAAACGCGGTTTCCTGTAAGGGATACTACAGGGTATGGCAATTTCTATGTGCAGCCAAATGGCGTTTTTATGATGGCCGATGGTGGCGCAGCACGTGTGCTGACAACGGTAGAATTTATGTTTCAGCAAAGTGGGGTAATGGAAGCCACGCAATCGGGGCCGATGCTGGTGCACAATGGTATGTGCAATCGTAAGTTTGTAGATACTTCCCCTAATATCAATATACGCAATGCAGTAGGAGTTGATAGAAAAGGTATTGTTTAATTTGTTATTTCAACCTACCAGGTTAATTTTTACAATATGGCGCATCTTTTTCTTGATCAGCTGCATTGCGATAATGCGCTTTATCTTGATGGCGTGGTTTCGCAATACCTGGTTCCTGAATTGGGTATTCACTATAACAAGGAAGCGAAGATAGGCCCCATCATATCAGTATCGATTAAATGACATAAGTCTGGAAGAATTACGCTTGTATTAATAGTAACCGGACCTATCTTTGCCCCTAAAATCAAACAAATGCAACGTGATACCGCCATATTCAACCTCATTCAAGAAGAACTCATGCGCCAACGCCATGGTTTGGAACTTATTGCTTCTGAAAACTTTACCAGCCTGCAGGTAATGCAGGCCATGGGCAGCGCAATGACCAATAAGTATGCTGAAGGGTATCCGGGTAAAAGGTATTACGGTGGTTGCGAAGTGGTGGACAAAAGCGAGCAACTCGCTATTGACCGTGCAAAAGAGATGTTTGGCGTGGAATATGCCAATGTGCAACCACACAGTGGCGCACAGGCTAATGCAGCTTTAATGCTGGCAGTATTGCAGCCTGGCGATACCATTCTTGGTCTTGACCTGAGTATGGGAGGACATCTTACGCATGGTTCTCCGGTTAATTTTTCAGGTAAGTTGTATAATGCGGTGCACTATGGTGTTATCCGAGAAACCGGCAGGGTTGACTACGACATGATGGAAAAGCAGGCCAACGAACACAAGCCTAAACTTCTGATCTGCGGAGCCTCGGCTTATAGCCGCGACTGGGATTATGCCCGTATACGCGCGATAGCTGACAAGGTTGGTGCTTTGGTTATGGCTGATATTTCTCACCCGGCTGGCTTAATTGCCAAGGGATTGCTGAATAGCCCGTTTGACCATTGCCATTTTGTTACAACTACCACCCATAAAACATTACGTGGCCCGCGTGGCGGACTTATTGTAATGAAAAAAGATTTTGAAAACACTTGGGGCGCAAAAGGGCCGAAGGGAGAAACACGCACCCTTAGTCAGTTGATAGACCTTGCCGTATTCCCCGGTACACAGGGCGGACCTTTGGAGCACGTTATTGCTGCTAAAGCGGTAGCTTTTTACGAGATTTTGCAGGATGAATTTTTAACCTATGGAAAACAGGTAATAGAAAATGCGCAGGCATTGGCTATTGCATTTACAGCAAAGGGTTACGATATCGTTTCGGGCGGCACTGATAATCACCTATTATTGATAGATCTTCGTAATAAAGGTATTAGTGGTAAAAAGTCGGAAAACGCATTGGTAAAGGCGGACATTACCATCAATAAAAACATGGTTCCGTTTGATGATAAGTCGCCGTTTGTCACATCTGGTATAAGGGTGGGCGTGCCCGCTGTTACTACCCGCGGACTTAAAGCCGGCGATATGCAGCAGATAGTTAATTGGATTGATCGTGCACTAGTTGCACCCGATGACGACCAAGTAATGGCAACCATTAAGGGCGAAGTAAATGAGTTCATGAAAGCGTTCCCATTGTACCCGGAACTGGCATAAGGTTATTCAATACATAGAAAAGGGTTGCTTAATAGTTGGAGCAACCCTTTTACATTTTAACTATATTAGCAGTGGTTCTCACGCTGACGGACACTTATGAGTAAGGAAATTCATGCAATGAATAGGGAAATTAGAGAGAAATTGAAAATTTTGCTCTTCGTTTCTGTGTTTATAACATTTTTTTACGGCTGTTTTCAATATGAAAAGTGGCGGGAGCAAGTAACAGTAAATAAGATATTGGATAACCCGGCCTATACTGTTTGCAAGATAAACAGGGTTCAATATTCCGGGCACGATAATAAATATGACCACCATACGCATGTGGAATTGGGTTTCGCCTATGAAATAGATGGAGTTTGGTATAATGCTGCTACCCGGTACAATTATGTTTCAGGTCGTAACCTGGAAGGTGTGTTTTTAGACAAACAAATAATGGTTATTTACTGCCGGACAAACGTTGAAAAAAGGCGCATTTTAATTACCCGGGAAGAGTATGATAAATTTGGTCTTCCTTTTCCAAGTGGTCGCGGATGGGTTGGAAACTATATTGAAGGAGTCGGGCAAATACGATGAGTAGCCTAAAGGTGGCGTTTTAGTTAATTAGGCGATCGGCAGCCCGTGCGACGTTGTCAGGCAGAATAAGTTGAGTAGTGGGGCAACCGAAATATCGCACTATATCTCCCAATATTTTTACGACCGCATAATACTTATTGCAATACCAGTAGATATAATGTATATTTGCGATGCAAAACGCTACTCATGAAAAAAATACTGTTGCTGGTTGTTGTTTGTTGCCTCTCGTTCTATGGCATAGCCCAAACGCTTACCGCTACGCCGTCTACGTTGTCGCTGCCGGCTACGTTTGTAGGTTCTACTTCTTCGGCAATGAGTTCAATTCTTACAGGTAGTTCGCTGTCGCCGGCTACAGGTAGCATTATGGTGGTAGCACCTACAAACTTCGAGGTATTCGATGCATCTGCGTCAACCTGGGTTTCATCTTGTACCATAGGTTATACCGGCGGAACAATAAGTTCGGCATCAGTAAATGTTCGTTTTTCACCTGCTGCAGCGGGTACGTTTTCCGATTCGGTAATGCTTACCGGTGGCGGCGCCGTTATTCCGGTGTATGTAAACGGTACTGCGCTGGCTTCCTGCAGCGGCACACCTAGTGCAGGGTCGGTTACTGCGTCATCTTATGCTTTCTGCTCTTCAGGTACAGCATCGCTTTCGCTTACAGGCTCGTCAACTGGTGCGGGAATTACCTACCAGTGGCAATCTAGCCCTTCTAGTGGGGGTACATACACTAATATTTCCAGCGCGACAAGTTCGACATTTACCTTTACCGTTGCCGCAACAATGTATTATCGTTGTGTGGTTACTTGCATTACATCGGGTATGTCGGCCTCAACATCCCCGGTTATGATCAGCTATTATGGCTCAGGATGCCCGAGTTTAACCGCCGCGCCAACTTCTTTGACGTTTCCAGCAACGGTTGTTGGTAGCAGTTCTTCTGCGTTAAATACAGTGCTGAACGGCACTTTATTAACGCCAGCTTCCGGTTCATTGACAATAACCAGCTCTTCAGGAGCTTTTGAAGTATACGATGGGTCAAGCTGGGTTCCGTCTTATGCATTGAGTTATACCGGAGCTTCGGTTTCAGGATCTACTATTCAGGTTCGGTTCAGCCCGGCTGCAGCCACTTCATACACCGGGAACCTGAGTATTATCGGTGGAGGCGCGTTACCAATTAATGTGATATTGAATGGTGTTGGCAGTAGTCCTTGCTCCGGCACTCCTTCCGGAGGATCGGCGTCGTCAACACTTAGTATCGCCAGCACTACAACACCATTTACACTTAATACCACAGGCACAACAGTCGCTGCCGGCATAAATGTACAATGGGAGTCTTCGCCTACGGGTTCCGGTTCCTGGAGTGCCATATCGGGCGCAACCAATGCATCTTACACCGTCTCCGGCATTACTGCTAATACCTATTACAGGTTAGCGGTTACCTGTAGTTACAGTAGCATTACTTCTTATTCGTCAACCGTAATGGTTAGTTATGCAGCAAGTTGCTCGGGCACGCCGACTGCAGGTACTATTACTGCCACATCTTACGCTTTATGCTCCACCGGTGCCGCCGATACGTTAACTAATTCGGGTTATACCTATGCAGCCGGTATTGGCTTACAATGGCAAAGTTCGCCCGATAGTGCTACCTGGTCGAACATAAGTGGTGCCACCAACCCAACATTGATTTTTGCCGGCGCGAGCAGCAGATATTACCGTTGCCAGGTAAGTTGCTCTTTCTCTGGCTCTTCTTCATCCACAGCTGCTGTGCTGGTAACGTTTTATGGCTCAACCTGCCCACATGTAACAGCAAGCCCAACTTCCATAACTTTTCCTACCACCGCGCCGGGTAGTACTTCCGCTCCATTGTACACTGTAATTACGGGCACGCTGCTGAGTCCTTCGAGTGGAAATTTAACGGTTACTGGTCCGTCTAATTTCGGTATCTGCAGTACATCCGGCGGCAGTTATACTGCTTCATATACCATCGCCTACACAGGAGGCGCAATTAGCGCAACCAGCGTTTTTGTAGTCTTCAATGCGCCATCTACAACAGGTAGTTATTCTGGCAACTTAAGTATTACAGGTGGCGGTGCCCTGACGCTGAACGTTCCTATAAATGGTGTTTCTGCAACCACATGTACCGGAACCCCAAGTGGTGGTTCTGCATCTTCTTCGGTAACAATGGCAGGAACAACTACTCCCGTTACACTTTCTGCGACTGGTTACACAGCAACCGGCAGTATTAGCTTACAATGGGAATCATCACCAGATAGTGCTACCTGGAGTGCCATCAGTGGTGCAACTTTGGCTACTTATTCATTTACGGGTATCACCGTGAGTACTTATTACCGCCTTGTTGTCACCTGCACTGCAAGCAGCCTTTCTGCATATAGTACAGGGAGGTTAATTACATATGCTACACCATGTTCAGGCACACCTAGCGCGGGAACTGTTTCAGCTTCCGCAACCGCAGTTTGTACCGCAACTTCAGTAACATTTACCGATGCAGGATATACGGTTGGCGCAGGCATTACGTTTCAGTGGCAATCCAGTCCATCGGGTAGTTCATGGACCAATATTTCAGGTGCAACCAATGCTGCATTCACTGCCACTATCGTTTCAACAACATTCTATCGCTGTGTCGTAACCTGCACTACGAGTGGACTTTCAGCGTCGACAAGTACTATTTCAGTTACTTATGGTGTTTGCGCTACACTGGCGGCTGCACCTACATCGCTCAGCTTCCCTGCAACAGCAGCCAGTACGACTTCATCACCACTGAATACCGTACTTACGGGTACTTATCTTTCACCAGCTTCTGGTAACCTTACTGTAACCGCTACATCGTCTGATTTTGAAGTATCTGCTACTGCTGGTGGCACCTATTCAGGTTCTTATACCATTGCTTATACGGGCGGCACTGTAACGTCGAACAGCATTTACGTACATTTCCTGGCACCGGCAACTGCAGGCAGCTATACGGGTAATGTTGCTGTTAGTGGCGGTGGTGCTGTAACACTGAATGTGCCGCTCACGGCCGTCAGCGGTTGCGCAGGCACTCCGTCGGGAGGCACATCGTCTTATACTTCTACTGTTACCACCTGCACGACTACCACGATAACATTAACCAATACCGGCTACACCAGCACTGCAGGCATCACTTTGCAATGGGAATCATCGCCAACGGGTTCAGGTTCATGGGCTGCAATCAGTGGTGCAACTACAGCAACTTATACCTTCACTGGTGCATTGACCCCTACCTATTATCGTTGTGTGGTAACCTGTACGCTTAGCAGCCTGAGCAGTACCTCAACAACCACTTTGGTGAATGTTGACCGCATTAATGGCCACATCGCATTCAGCGCCACGGTTCCTGACACACTGGATATGAAGGTGTGGCTGATCTATCACAACACATCAGCAGGTACTTTAACAGCGGTTGACTCTGTAATAACCTGTGTTGACGGAACCTTGCCTTACTATGAATTTAACGGAATGGGTGCAGGCCAGTTTATTGTTAAAGCCAAGTCGCTTGACTATACCAGCACTATTGTTGGCGCAAGTGGCATAATACCTACCTACGGCCTGTCAAACCCGCATTGGGATACTGCAGTAACCATCAACCATACCAATCCGATAGATACCATGCACATTAATATGGTTTCTGGTATTGTGCCATCTGGCCCGGGTTTTATTGGTGGACTCATAACTGCCGGTGCAGGTAAAAACACAGCAGGCGATGTGCCGGCCGTAAATATGATAGTTTACCTGATGGACGCCACAAGGCATGTGCTTACCTACACCTATACTGATGCCAGCGGCAACTATGCTTTCAGCAGTCTGGGTTATGGCAGCTACATCATTTACCCTGAAGACCTCAATTATGCCACTACACCGTCTTCTGTTATTACGCTTACAGCAAGTGCAGCAAGCGTTACCGCAACTAATTTCAGGCAGCGGACAACATCAAAAACAATAGTGCCTAACCTTCCTAGTATACTTCCAACAGAGCCGCTTTTGGGTAACGACTGCATTTTATTCCCTAACCCGGCAACGGAGGAGTTGACTATAACAAGTGATGAAGGTGCATTTGATAATGTATTGATTATCAATAGTATGGGTGCTGTTGTGTTGCATAAGACAACAAGTCGGTCTAAGACAATATTGAATGTGAAAGAATTACCATCCGGCATCTATAGCGTAAAACTAACCGGTACTGCCGGCACAGTGGTTAAGCGTTTTGTGAAATTGTAAGCGTCATTTTCAAAATCTTCAAAAAGCCTAAACGGGGGCGGCAAATACATTGAAGGACTAGTGCAATTATAATGAGCAACCATGATGTGGACAATGGCAAAATAGGGCGCGAAGACTCGGAAAACCGAGAGCTTTACTCGTTCGCATTTCTGGGACTGATTGTCCTTGCCTTGCTGCTTTACAATATGTATACTGAATATGGTTACCGACAATTAGCGAAGGACCCTGTTTTTGCCATGGCGCGGATTACCAATGTCGTTTATGTAAGCGCTAGAGGTGGGGGGCGTTATCACATAAGCTATGCTTACAGAGTTAATGGCAACATAAAAATGGAAACCGTTAAATATCTTTTCGTGCCTCGTGCCAATATCGATACGTTTTATGACCGTTGTTTCCTTGTCGCTTTTTCTAAAAGCGATAATGATAATAAGCAGATATTGATAACCCGTGACGATTACAGCAAAATTGGCCTTCCATTTCCGGATTCCTTAAAATGGGTTGCGCGCTACTTAAAATAGCTCCTTCATTCGCCAAAATGTTGTAACTATGTAATAGCGCTATTTGGCCTGCTATGAATCACCTTCCACACCTAATTACCGACCTTGGGCTAATACTGGCTGCTGCGGCACTTACAACTTTGTTGTTCAAGTGGCTGAAGCAACCTATTGTGCTTGGCTATATTATAGCCGGGGTTGTGGTAGGGCCGCATACGGTATTATTCCCTACGGTTACCGATAGTGAGAGCGTGGAAGTGTGGGCGCAGATAGGTGTTATTTTCCTTTTGTTCAGCCTGGGGCTGGAATTTAGTTTTAAGAAACTGATAAAAGTTGGTGGCTCTGCGGCTATTACCGCTTGCCTCGAGGTGGGCATAATGTTGCTTGCGGGTAATTTACTGGGTCGAGCCCTGGGGTGGGATAGCGTTAACAGCCTCTTTCTTGGTGGCATGTTGGCCATTTCATCTACCACTATCATCATCCGCACGTTCGATGAGCTGAATGTAAAGGGTAAGAGTTTTGCCGGGCTGGTTTTTGGCATCCTGGTTATACAAGATCTTGTAGCAATTGTTCTGCTTGTATTGCTGCCTTCATTTGCCTTGAAAGGGCCGGTTTCTGGTTTAAGCATGGTATTCCCGATATTAAGACTGGTTTTCTTCTTAGTTTTATGGTTTGTTTCGGGAATCTTCTTTTTACCGTCTTTACTCAGGCGTGCGGGTAAATTTATGAATGATGAGATGCTGCTTGTCACTTCACTCGCGCTGTGTTTTATAATGGTTATTTCGGCAACATCTGTTGGTTTTTCACCGGCGCTTGGGGCATTCGTAATGGGGTCAATACTTGCTGAAACGCGCGTTGTCAGCAAAATAGAGCACCTTACCAAATCCATTAAAGAGCTCTTTGGTGCTGTGTTCTTTGTTTCGGTAGGTATGCTCATCAACCCCGGTATTTTGCCATTGTATTGGATGCCTATTTTAATAATAGCGCTCACAGTAATTATCGCACAACCGTTAGCAACCATCTTCGGTTCATTGGTTTCTGGTCAACCGCTAAAAACATCAATACAGGTGGGAATGAGCCTTTCGCAAATAGGCGAGTTCTCCTTTATTATAGCCGCATTGGGCTTGAGCCTTCATGCAATTAACGATCAGGTATATCCTATAATTGTTGCAGTATCGGCTATCACAACCTTCACTACACCTTATATGGTAAAGGCGTCCGGAACAGTATACAGGCTTGCTGACCGTATTTTGCCCGAAAGATTTAAGGCAGCTATATCGTCATACACGGCTAACGCCACCTCCATACAAACTACAAGCGACTGGCGTGAATTTATAAAGATGTACCTGCTGCAAACAGCCATTTATACTACCATAATTGTGGCATTGCTGGTTTTAATGACGCAATTTATTATGCCGTTGTGGCTCGATGGACAACACCCCGTTGCAAGCATAGCCGCTACCGTGCTGGTATTGCTGGCAATTTCTCCGTTTGTATGGGCACTGGCAATCCGTAATTTAAAGCAAGATGTAACTATCAGGCTCTGGCAAACCACCCGCTACCGCGTAGTATTGCTAATGCTGCACTGCCTGCGCATTATTATTGCCTTCGTAGTTATCGGTACGCTCATTAATTACCTGCTACCTTATCATATTGCGCTGGCAACAATAGGCATAATGCTGGTATTAATAATCGGTAACTACAATCGTTTACAAAACTTCTATAACAGGATTGAAGACCGCTTCCTGCATAATTTTCACGATAAAGAACAGCAGGAAGAACAGGCAAAGGGTACACACCTTGCGCCCTGGGATGCGCATATTTCAAGTTTTACCATTACCGCCGATTTTGACGGAGTGGGCAAAACCCTCGTTGAATTGAAATTGCGGGAGCAATATGGCGTCAATATCGCCATGATAAAGAGAGGATTGTATACCATAAATGTTCCGGACCGCAACGAGCGGTTATATCCGGGTGACGACCTTTTTATAATCGGGACTGATGAACAGATGGGCGCATTTGAACAGTACCTGGACGGGCACAGTACTGTAAACCTCAACTATAAGGCACCGGAACGCGAGGTTGCACTCTTGCAGATTGAAATTGTAAAGGGTTCTGAACTCATTGGTAAAACCATAAAAGCATCAGGCTTCCGCGAAAGTACCCATGGGCTGATTGTTGGTATTGAGCGGGGCGAGCAACGCCTGCTCAACCCTGAATCGTCTGTTGTACTCGAAATGAATGATGTACTGTGGGTGGTGGGTAATGATAAGCGGGTAAGATTGCTGGCGCGTAAAGGGCTTATTTCGAAATTAAGCAATTAGATTTTATAGCCAGAATTGCCTTAGTAAATGGTGATGTTGCCGGATTCCAGTTCAATCGCATCTTTACGTATGGTAAATTTGTATTGACCTTTTTTCTGGAAATTGCGTTTATCCATAATAATGTGTGTGCTGTTCAGTTTAGGCACCTCAATTACAATGCGGTTCTCTTTGTCAAAAAACTTCACGGAATAATGGTGCGTCGCAACATCATCAGGTAAATTGATCTTGACATGGCCCAGGGTCGGATCAACTGCCACATATTTCGATTTGATGTCGGCGACCGGATTATTATTAAAGTCGTCGTGGAACTTAATACTAATCTTTGGCTTAGGCACATCAACTGGCTTTGCTGGTGCCTCCGCAACAGGCTTCGCCTTTGGTGGTGCTGCTGAATCAATGTTATAGGAAACTGTTATTTTACTATGCTGCGTTTTGGGCATTGCCGCGATGTAAGCCTGCGCCGCACGATCATCTTTAAAAGTTACGCTTATTTTCTTCGGTTGCTGGGCCTGTATTTTGTTAAGTTGTGTTTTGGCGGGTGCGCTTTCCTCTTCTTCCACATAGTCGGCCGCATCAACGTCGTCGGTATCCTCGCTGTATGAAAGGGTTATTTTTCTGTCTTTCGCCTCAGGTAGTGTTTCAATAAATGTGCTTACATCTTCGTTATCGTCAAAAGTAATGTGGATCTTCTTTTTTAGTTCGGGTGTGCTGCTTTTATCTTCAATGTAGGCACCGGCGTCTATCTCATTGGTGTCATTATCATAAGTTATGGTCAATTTTTTGCGGGTTTCCAGTGGCACATTTGCCAGAACCTGATCTATCTCTCCGCTATCATTGGCGTTAAACTTGAATTTCGGGCGCTTTATGCTGGTATCATTGAGTACGTCCATTTCCTTTTTAATGGCATCGGCATACTTATCTTTCTTTATAACCTCCGTATAGCGTTCTTTTTCGGCGGCGGCCATAGGCTTACGCGGCTTACCGGCATCCGCTTTGGCAACTTTTTCCAGCGTTTCATTCACTATCAGTTTCTGCAGTGCCTCGTTTGAAGGTGCTATCCTTCTGGGGTTAATTGAAGCAGAATCTACGAAAACACCATAATGGTTGCTGCGCCAGGTAAGCCCCGAATTAAACACAATGAATAATTTATAGAAATTTTTGCCGGGAGTTGGATGCCCATCAACAAACGCCTGAACACCTTTATAAAGGTTCTTTACATAGCCTATTGTAGAGTAGTTGAAGTTGCTATCTGTCGACCGTAAAACACTTATCGACTTAACCCCATCATACTGGCAGGTCCAGGAAAGCAACGCAAAACCGTTTTCGTTAATGCCGGTAAGATCGGGCAGGGTAGGTTGTGCCCATGATGAATGCGATACCATCACCCAAAACAGGATAGCCACTATACTAATACCTCGGCGATGTGCAAACATTTTTCAAACCTAATGTAATTTTAGGAAATTGGGAACATTGACGAAATAAAGTACCGCATATTGCGCAGATATTTTTCTTTTATGCGAAGCGTAAAATCTGATAATAGCAGGCTATTTAAAGACTTTTGCAATGAAGAAAAAATGAAAAAGTACAAGTAAGATGAGTATTTTATTTGGTCAACGTTCCCTAGCATTCTGCAGTTGTAATAGGTGTAAAAATGTTCCTTAAACTGTACTCTAGCCGCAGTATCAGGGCATTTTAGGGGTAATTTTTTACGGTATCCTATTATCTATACCAAGTTATCGTTCAAACTACTATCTTAGTACCTTAAAGTGCAATAAAAACATTTCATGGGAATATTTACAAAAAAACCAATCGGTAAATTATTATTAGATGCCGATGACGGAGAAAAAACTCTTAAACGTACACTGAGTGCTACCAATCTGGTTGCACTGGGTATCGGGGCAATTATTGGTGCGGGCTTGTTTGTTCGTACTGCCGCCGCTGCAGCCAACAATGCGGGACCTTCAGTTACAATAGGTTTCATCGTGGCCGCTATCGGTTGCGCCCTGGCTGGCCTTTGCTATGCAGAATTTGCTTCTATGATACCTATTGCAGGTAGTGCTTATACGTACTCGTATGCTACCATGGGTGAATTGGTGGCCTGGATAATTGGTTGGGACCTTGTTTTGGAATATGCAGTAGGTGCTGCAACGGTGGGTATTGCCTGGAGCGAATATTTAAATAAGCTGCTGGAGATGTTTGGTATGCGGGTCCCCTATGAGTGGTCGCATTCGCCCTTTGAATCATTGAAAGATGCCTCGGGAATGGTATTGAGCCACGGTATTATGAATATACCTGCGCTGTTTATCATCTTCATGATTTCGTTATTGCTGATAAAAGGCAGCAAGGAATCAGCGGTAGTTAATGGCATCATTGTTATTTCAAAGGTATCAATAGTGGTGTTATTTATCATTCTGGGTTGGGGCTATATGATGCCTGCCAACCACACACCTTATATTCCACCTGCTTCTACGTATACGGATAGCCATAACATAACCCACAATTTTGGTGGTATATGGGGCATATTGGGTGCAGCTGGGGTAGTGTTTTTCGCCTTCATCGGTTTCGATGCAGTATCAACTGCTGCACAGGAAGCTAAAAACCCTAAGCGCGATATGCCGATAGGTATATTAGGCTCCCTTGCTGTCTGTACTATACTTTACGTATTATTTGCACACGTACTTACCGGTGTAGCTAACTACGAAGATTTCAGAGATGCTACAAAAGGCAAAGAAGCATCGGTTGCATACGCTATTAAAACCTATATGACCAATTACAGCTGGTTAGGCAACCTGGTTACAGTAGCTATACTTTTCGGTTTTAGCTCTGTTATTTTGGTGATGCTGATGGGTCAATCGAGGGTGTTCTATTCTATGAGTAAAGATGGCTTAGTACCTAAAATGTTCTCGGCGCTGCACCCTAAATATCATACGCCATACAAATCGAACCTGATTTTCCTGGTTATAGTTGGTGCATTTGCAGCCTTCATTCCCGGAGATATCGTTGGCGAAATGACCAGTATCGGTACACTGTTTGCCTTTGTGCTGGTTTGTGCTGGCGTATGGATACTGAGAGTAACGAATCCCGAAATTCCTCGTCATTTCAAGGTGCCACTGGTTCCGGTGGTGTCTATTTTGGGTATTGTTACCTGCATAGCCATGATGGCAGGTTTGGGTACAACCAACTGGATGCGCCTTGGCGGTTGGTTGTTAATTGGCCTTGTAATTTACTTTGGCTATAGCAAGAAGCACAGTAAATTGAATAACGACAATAAGTAAACTGATAGTATAATAGAAACTGAAGCTCCTAAGCCAATCGACTTAGGGGCTTTTTATTTTTGTTCGGCTTAACGATTTCAACGTTAAAAATCTGCATAGTCAGAAGGACTTAATTATTAGTACCCTTGGGTGAAACCCGCTACAGTTCAAAACCCATCATTGTTGTTGGTAAGTCTGTCAATGACGATTTTTTACGCCTGTAAGACCGAAATATCTCAGCAAAGTGTGCAGCCCCGTGATACAAATTTTAGCCTTACACAAGACCTTTAAGGTAGAAATACTATTGGTAATGTGTAGCAGTAAAACGCACGGGAAACAGGGTCTCGAACACAAATGGATTAAACCCAAGGTATATGACAACGACAACCCGGAAAGCGTTCAAATACCAATATTTACAAAACACTAAATCCGACAGTCTGTTTACCCGGGTAAATCAAAAAAGCTGTTGTTTAAACGCACGCGTTTAAACAACAGCTCATCAAACAAAACGTCAATATCTTATTGCTTCACAATCTTCCGAACAGCCTTGCTGTCTCCGGAAGTCAAATACAAAATGTAATTACCTGGCGCTAACCCGCCAAGTGGCAATGACAGATTTCCCTTTTGCTCACTAAGCGTTGTGGAATAAACAACTGATCCGTTCAAAGCAATAACGTGTATCTGTACCGGTGCATTATTGCTTACCTCATAATTCACTGTAAGGTCGTTATTGAAAGGGTTTGGCGCAATATTCAATTCTATGCCTTTTGCAACAGTTATTAATTGCGGTTCGTTTGGTAATGTTTTTGCTCCGGTAGCAGTGAGCATACCATTGATAATCAATCCAGAAACGCCAGTGTCTGATGATGCAAAGCCCCAGCCGCCGGTAGTTGTCTGGCCGCTCGCATAGTACCTGATGTATACCGCTTGTGAGTCTGCAAGGTTTTGTAATGCACCTACACCACTGCAATCGAATGTTGGTGGAGTAAGGGAAGTAGTGGTAACAGGTGAGCCTATCATGGTAAATGTCGAACCATTTAGGCTGTATGCAAATTGCGAGGTAACACCCGGTGTCGCATAATAAGAACCGGTTCCTGCAAAGCGGCAATCAATACCCGAAATTGATAATTTATAACCAGTACGTGCCTTTACTTTTACCTGGTAGTAGTCGGTATTTGCTGTGGAAACGCCGTCGTTTTTGAAGCCGGTGCTGCGAAACGAATTCGCCCCTGTGCTTGCTGCGGCAGTTGCGCCACGGGTAATAGTATTCTAAGCCAAAGCTGTTGAAGTATCCAGCCTGTCGCTTGCTGTGGTTGCGGCGAGCGTGGCTATATTATTGGTGTTGGTAAAATCCCAGTAGGCTATGCCGGCAGCGCCATTATCAATGCTCGCTTCTATTACATTTTCTATGCTATCCGGAACATTGGAGAAGAAGTTGTAGCCGGTACGCGCCTCAATGGAATCAACCGGTACGCGGTAGTAGTCCCAGGTATGTGCATTAACACTTTGGGTATTGGGCATATCAACAGCTATTACACGGCTATTGTAGTGCACCCTGGTGCTGTCGTTTGCACCTACAGGTAACACTAAAATCACCTTCCAGAAACGGGACGGAACATTAATGGTTCCGGTGGCAATAGTATTGGTAGTACCACCGAGATTACCTGTTCCGCCGGAACCATAGCCACCGGCAATGATGTATAATTCATTACCCTGTGTTACCAGTTTGCGGCAATAATCTTCCAGATTGCCCCATATCTGTTGGTTAAGAATGGGTGCCTGCGGAGAAATGTTGCTCATTTTAAACGTGGCTGCATTATCAGTATCACTGCCATCACGGTCGTCAGAAGGGCAGAGGTGGCCCCTGTCAAAGCCGGTACTGGTATAATCTCCGGTGCTTGCTTTAAAGTAGCCGGTTGGCAGTGTCCCATCTTGCGTAAAACAATTACAACGTGCTGCACTTCCTTTCCAGGCGCGGCTAAGGTGCCAGCTAACCCAGTTAGCCATGCCCTTTCGGTTGTTATAAGAAAGCGTGTACTGAGATTTGGTAACGAGGTAGTTTGTAGAATCAGCCGGTGTAGCTGTAGCATTTGTTGGGTTACCCATATACAGATTGTTATCGCGGGCCGGAACTGTGTCAGCAGCATTCATTACAATAACCCAGGCGGTTTTACCGCTGATAGTTTTTGAGCATCCCAGGGCTGAGGTAGCCGAAGTGATGGAGTAGGTAGTGGTTGCCGCCGGAGTAACGGTAACTGTGCTGGTACCTGTACCTGAAATAGTAGTAGAAAGTGTGCTGGTGCCGTTCCAGTAATACACTACATCGGCTGCCGTTCCGCTGAAGGTAAGCGTTGTGCTTGCCCCGCTGAAAATTGTGGTTGT
>CANFKC010000048.1 GCA_947447265.1 Chitinophagaceae bacterium | reverse complement strand
CTTTCTAAAAAGTTGTCAAATCTTCTTATATACGGGGGCAATACATGGGTTTGCTGTGGTTAGCTCTGACAACTCTTTGGAGAGTTGCCAAAGCGGTTGGTGTTGTTAAAATGGAAGGCACAACAGTTGGCACAGGTTTCGATTTGACAACTTTCCAAAAAGTTGTAAAATCTCATTTTACACAAGTGCTACGCTGCAAAGCGCTAACCTCACAAACCCGCTTACACACCGCAGTTTTCCCAACACTTTTCACACTGTGAAAGCTATGTGCACAACGTTTTTCTACCAACAGAAAATGTGGCACCTTTGTTTCGTTGTCACGCAGTTGGGAACAGGCAACAAGGATGCTTAAGGATGGCAGCAAAAAATAAAAAACATGTAGAACGTTTTGTGGTATACGAGAAAAGGCAAGGGAAACAACACTCGAGAACAAAGACCGCAAACTTTTTTCAATTCGGCGTGACCCCACTTAACAATTCAATAACCTGCACAATTGCACAAACCAGATACCCCAACCGGAAACTGCCAACTGTAACCTGCCAACTACCAACAGCAAACCGGAGACTGCCAACTGCCTACTGCCAACTGTAACCTGCCAACTGAATACTGCCGACTAAACAACTGCCAACTGCAAACTGTTTATCTTTACCCGGTATTATGATTACGCCTGAGGCAGTATTGAAGCAGTATTGGGGGTACAATGGTTTTCGTCCATTGCAAAAGGATATTATCATGTCGGTATTGGCCGATAGAGATACCCTTGCCTTGCTGCCTACGGGGGGCGGCAAATCTGTCTGTTACCAGGTGCCGGCAATGGTGCGGGAAGGCATGTGCCTGGTTATTTCGCCGCTCATTGCCCTCATGCAGGACCAGGTAAAGCGGCTTACTGACATTGGCATACCGGCCGTCAGCCTGCACTCAGGTATGAACCATAAAATGGTAAAGGCTACCTTAGAAATGGCCCGGGCGGGGGAGTATAAGTTATTGTATGTTTCTCCCGAGCGCCTGCAAACTTATCTGTTTAACGATTTTCTGCCCACGCTCGATCTTAACCTGGTGGCTATTGATGAAGCGCACTGTATTTCGCAATGGGGGCATGATTTCCGGCCCGATTATCTGAAGATAGCCACCGTACGCGAACTGTTTACTAATGTCCCCATGCTGGCTCTCACAGCAACCGCCACGCAGGAGGTGCAGCTCGATATTGCCAAACAGCTAAAACTTAAAAACTACGAACTTTTTAAGCAAAGTTTCGCCCGGAAGAACATTTTTTACCAGGTAAATTATACCGAAAAGAAGAATGCTGATATGCTGGGTGCCATCGGTAATGATTGCAGCATAGTATATTGCCGCAGCCGGAAGCTAACAGAAATGACCGGCGACTACCTCGCGCAAAACGGCATAAGGGCTGCCGTTTATCATGCAGGATTAAAAAAGGAAGAGCGGGAAGCAGCGCAGGAGAAGTGGATGAAAAACGAGGCGAATGTTATGGTAGCCACCACTGCTTTTGGTATGGGTATTGATAAACCCGATGTGCGCCTGGTAGTACATTACGATTCGCCGGAACACCTGGAAGCCTGGTATCAGGAAGCGGGTAGGGCGGGCCGGGATGGCTTGGCATCCGATGCCATATCAATGTACAATAAAGTAGACATTAAACGGCTGGAAGAAAGTACGGATTTGCAATATCCACCCGAAGCCTACTTGCGCAAAGTATATCAGGCTGTAGCAGAATACCTGCAGATACCCATAAGCGCAGAACCGTATCATTATTATCCTTTTGATGTGTTTGATTTCTGTAAGAAGTTTTCACTCCTGCCCATTGAAGCGATTTATGCGCTCAAGCTATTGGAACGCGATGGTTTATGGACGCTTTCGGAAGCAGTTTACCAGCCGTCAACAGTCCAGTTTATTGCCGACCGCCATGTTATAGATAGCCTTGGCCATTCGCATGAAAAATTGGCCTATGTTGCCGTCGGCCTGTTGCGCATGTTCAATTCTATTTTTTATTACCCTACCGCAATACGGGAATCTGCAGTAGCGTTCCGTTTAAAAATTAAGCAGCCAGAATTGATTATGGCCATGGAGCAACTGCACCGCATGGAAATAATTGATTATAACAAGACTGGCGAGGGGCCGCAAATGTTCTTCCATCACAGGAGGGTAGATAGTCAGCACCTGCTGATTGACCTGAACAGGATAGCCATTTTACGCAAGCGGCACCAGGAACGAACGGATAAAATGATCGCATTTTTAAGAAACACGACGGTTTGCAGGGAACAATTTGTATTGCAGTATTTTGGCGAAGCCGAAGCGCAGCAATGCGGCCATTGCGATGTGTGCCGTAACAACGCTAACAAAACCATCTCCATAAAAGACCTGACCAACGACCTGTTATTGCAACTCGCAGAAAGCAACAGGACCCTCCCGCAACTTACAGCGCAACTTACCCCCAATGAAAGGGAAAGAGCCACTCAGATTATCCGCGATATGCTCGACGAAGGCACCCTCAGCATAGATGAACACGGTGTAATTGCCTTGCTTGATGCTTATTAGTGGTCGGCAGAGAGCTACATATCGTCTTTACTACTGGTTTTCATGCATTGGCAGAAAACCCTTATTTACATTTCCAGGTTCTGTGTATCGGAAGGAGTCTATCGTATAACTGCATGGCAAAGGACATTCCCAGCACCTTTCTTTGGCCTGATAGCTGTGGTATCCTTGTACCGATATTGATGCGGTATCAGGGGCAGGATAGGGCTCTTGCATTACAAAGGTGAAGTTGACTTTGTTGGTTTGGTATACAGTTTGAGACACTGCAAAACCGGATAGTGATGCCGCAGACGAAACGACAATAGCCAGACAACAAACAATGGCAATTGGTTTTATGAGTCGTAGAAGTTTCAGACTAATTAAAAGATCTGCCAGTACAATTGCGATAAGCGGGAGTATTATGCCATTGCCAAAGCGGGGGTCAGGCGCATTGTAAAACCAGAAAAATATGCCGGCTACAAGTCCATAGAGTATTACGTTTACCGGTGCCAGTAAATTATTTTCCTTGGTTCGCGAGATAAGGGCCATTGTCCACTTTACAAACGCAACCACTATGCAAAAGGCAATAACCGCAATTATTGGCGGATAGGCTTTATTCAGGTAGGCCAGGTTCTTTATCCATGTTTTAAAAAGCTCAGCATTATAGTGGTAGGCTCCCTTGTAATAATAAGGGTAACCCAGTGCGAAATTTTTAATGACTATCTTCTCATCAATTGTGCGGGCCATGGGTACTTTCCATGGCACATGAAAAAGATCGACCGAGTAGAAAGGGTATACCAGGTAGCCGGACATGGTGTAGTTACGGAAAAGATAAGGGCTAAGTATAACCACGCCAAAAACAAATAATGTCGCAAAGGTTTTCAAATTGAATATGCTGCGGAAAAATACGATCGTCACCACAAAAACCACGGAAACGGTAGCCAGCTTCAAACTGATAGCGCCAAAAGTGAGCAGGAAGATAGTAAGCAGTACGTGCTGTTCATTATGTTGCGTAATGCCATTGTTGTATTTGAGGTCGAGATATTTAAGACATTCAAAAACGATCATCATCTGGACAATAGCGACCGGGAAATCTGGGCTGAAGCCCGTCATGCCTTTATTAATCTGCGATATATAGAGCAACGCAATTATGGCCGCCAGTTTATACAAAGGGTTAGCGGCATTTTTAGTGTACATGCCATACAGGTATACGAACCCCATAAGAAAGAGGTAGCCGTTGAGCGCATGAATAGTAGTGCCGAATACGCAGGCGAAACCATAGAACGCATAAAGGATGTGGTAATGGTAATTAAACCCGAAGCGGGAGTGTACGTTAGCCAGACCCGTAATAAGGTGGTGTGCTTCCACCCACTTGATAAAGGGCAGGTGATATGAGCCAGAATCAAGGCTTTGCACCTGTCCAGAAGCCTTGATAAGGATGAAAAGGAAGAAAACAACGAGCAGTAGTTTATGTATAATGTCCGCATCGGCAAACGAGGTAGCCAGGTCCCGGATGACTTTTAAAAAGGCATCTCTAAAATACCAGATGCTGCTTGCCGTTATCAGGGCAAGTATGCTATGCAGTATCCAATTATTAATCGGTAGGAATAAGGAACAGTAACTCAGTACTACAGTAATACTTATTAAACCCAATACAGAGGTTAAAGCAGCAGAAAACGCAGATGCTCCGCCGGTAACCTTTTGCAAAAGTCTTTGAGTAAAAAGCCCCACGGAAAACGAAGAAAGAAAAATATATATCCAGACAAAAAGTATAACTAACATGCGGAAATCGATTACGATTGGTGAAAATAATTAAAAAGCACTTCAAAATGCAAAATGATGCTACGCAAGGCATATTTAGCTGTTCTGCCGGCTGGAAAGAGCTAAATTGACGGGTATTACCAAGTTATTCACCTTTTTGAGGTATTATTTTTTGGGAAGCCGTTCATTTCTGAAAAAATATGTAGATTGTGCCGTAAAACAAATTTAAAACAGTCTAACGCTTAAAATTCAAGAAAATGGATACTTCAAAAATGATTAAGGCTTATTGCTTGAAAACCAAAGAGAAAAACGTGCCTATGCAAGACGCGGTAATTACAAAAACTGCTAAAGGCGGTTACATGGCAGGTGGTCATGATGGCAATGGCAATAAAATGGCTGCTATCATGAGCGAAGCAAAAGCGCTGCAGGCTATTAAAGATGGCGTTGCAAAACAAGGCTTCTGATTTTTCTACTTTACAATATTTATAAAGCTCCGGTATATGCCGGAGCTTTTTTTGTAGTGTTCATGTGTGAAAATCCGTAACCCGGTTTATAATGCCTGGAGCTATAAAATGTCTGTTTTCGACACCTTATTGAACTTAAGCAGGAACTCATCGCGCACATTCCGCGAGATCGGAATTTCCTGTCCATTGCTAAGCAATATTTCTCCATCGGTATTATATCGTCTGATATGGTTCAGGTTAATAATGAAGGATCTGTGAACCTGGAAGAAATTATATTTCTCCATAACAATTTTAAACCTACCTAAATTATAAGAGCTGGTAATATCGCCATGTATTGTCACCACTTTGGTGCAGCCATTTACCGACTCCAGGTATATGATTTCTTCAGTGCTGAGATAATCAGTGCCTTTATTATTAGGTATACCTATTTTTTGCGGATTATATACAACTTGGGACTGACTAAGCATCAGTCCTTTTTCATATTATATATTCTTGTCTGAAATCAAATACCATTACTGTAATATACCCTATGTAAAGTCACCAAAACTCTGACGTTTTCCTATAGCAACTCTAACGGAAATTATCAAAGAACCAGAGCATAACGACTATACATTAGCGGTATAAGAAACAGGAAATGAAGCTTACAGGTTTTAAGAGTTTAAAAGAGGTAATTCAATATTTCGCCACTGAAGAAGTAGCACGGGAATTTTTAGAAGCACATCGTTGGGAAGGCATACCAACATGCCCGCACTGCTCATCACAAAAGTGGTACAAAATCACACCGCCCCGTTATAAATGTGGTGACTGCAAAAAGAAGTACTCCGTTACTGTCGGTACTGTAATGGAAAATAGCAATATTCCTCTCTCCAGTTGGCTAATGGCAATTTACGTACTCGCCGGTCACAAAGCTGGAATTTCTTCTATACAGCTCGGTAAAGATATAGGTGTCACACAGAAATCTGCTTGGTTCTTAGGTCATCGAATCCGTAAAATGTTTGAAGAAGAACACCCACTATTTACTGGAATGGTAGAAGCAGATGAAGTTTACCACGGAGGACAGGACAGACACAAAAAAGATGACGACAAATTAAAAGCTGGTAGAGGTGCAGTAAATAAAGTTCCAGTATTTGGCGTGCTTGAAAGAGGCGGTAATGTTACCTATAAAGTAGTAGAGAATACAGAAGCTGATACGCTTAAACCTATTATTCGTGAGTTGGTAAGTACCACAGCAGTTATCAATACTGACGGGCACAAATCCTATTCCGGTTTATCTAAAGAGTTTGCAGGACATGAGGTTGTTAAGCATAGCGAAGGTGAGTATGTTCGTGGCATATACCATACAAATGGTATAGAGGGAGCATTTTCACAACTAAGGCGAGGTATGTATGGCATTTACATCCGTATGAGTCCTAAGCACCTCCAACGATATTGCCATGAATTTAGTTACCGGTACAACACTCGTAAAATCAAAGACCCAGAGAGGTTCGAAAAATTAATGGGCAGGTTGGATGGCCGTTTAACATACAAAACTTTAACGGGTAAAAATAAAGTTGCTGTAACCTTGAAAGTAAAATCTGAATTGCAATAAGAAGGTCAGGAGAAATTATCTCCTGACCTCGTAGCTCAACTGGACAGAGCAACCTTTTGCCGAAGGGTAGGTTACTGGTTCAAATCCAGTCGGGGTTACTAAATATTTATATTATTGATGCGTATTATATCGAATGTCACCATTAAAATCAAAATGTGAAAAAATTCTACCTTCGTCTTTCAATAATTCTATATACTTAAATATTCTTGACCGGTTACTTTGTGCCTCCTCAATTTTATAATCATAATATCGGATTGCAATTCCCCAACAAGTTAATCCATCCTTTTCCAGGAATTTTTCCCACGATTCAATCAGCTGGTAAATCCGGTCTTCCATTTTTTGATCCATTTTTAGTTTTAATTTTTTAACGTTATTCTGACAGCAGTTTAGTTGATTGCTATCAGAGAAAATCGAATGATTTATGTTACTTTTATCGCCTAATTAAACAAAAGTTTCGAATGGTTTAGAGAAAAGGAAGAACATAAAATATTGATATTTAAAAGAGTAGCGTTAGCTATCTTTCTGACAGTCCATAAAACCGCCAATTTTAAAACGACTAATCCGAGAAAGATGCAAGACGCACCCTCAAAGGGGTGTGGCTTCATCTATTTGTTCAGGATTAGTGGGACTTGGCGGTTCCTTTGGACTTGAATGTGTAGCTCTGAGGTTCACGCCCCTGATTATTTTACACAAGTCATAGGAACCTCTGACATAGCAAACTGTCAGAAAATGAATACTCTAACGAGTTTCCGAAGGAATAAGTCACCACCGGTACGAGTGATAATAAACGAAAGCCAATTTATTAATCACTTAAACTAAAAACATGAGAAAAATAATTCTAATAGTAGTTTTAATTAGCACCTATTTTCAGGTAAATGCGCAAACAGAAAAAGTGCAATTCGTTAGAAGCACCTACGAGTGCTTCTATTGCAAAAAAACGTTCACTTTACCTACTCTTCCGAATATCAAAACGGTCAAAAATGTGAAAATAAAAAACTCCTTAGAGGAGCAATCGCAACGAACTATGATGTTTGTAAGTTCTGATGTAAAGAATAGTGGTTGTATGAGCAATATGAATAGATCATCAAAACACGACTGGCGGTTATCAACGAGTAAAAAGTCTACTTATACCGCAACTATGGTTAAAAAGGAGATAAACGATAAGATGGTAGAATATGCAGATGTACCCGATTGGAAAACCTCTGATGAATTATTTGGCGAATAAAAATATCTGAAAATAAGCTACTCAATTACGAGTAGCTTATTTGTTTTACCCCTTAGTCCCAAGTTGTATATAATCCGCTATTTTTTGCGAGGACGATGTTGGGGGAGTGTTTTTTGCAGCTTTCTTAAGTTGCGACCGCTCCATACTCTTTTTAACAGCCTGAGTGAGTTGCGTATCGTCAATTGGCTTTAATATGTATCCCGACGGAGCAAATTTAAATGCACTCATTGCATGCTCGGAATGTGCCGTAACGAATATAATCTCTGTTTCCAGATCGGGAAGCAGCGTAAGCAGATCCAATCCCGTTTTACCTGGCATCGAAACGTCAAGGAAAAGAATGTCGCACTCCGTAGTTCGCAGAGCGGGCAGCGCTACAGTCCAGGATGTATAGGAACCAATTACATCGAGATTGGGGAATAAGTAATTAATACAATCCTTTAATAGTTCTATGGCTTTTGGTTCGTCATCTACAATAATACAGCTAAAGTTATTTTTCATGCAAAGGGTTCTTTATCGTTACTACAACTGTTGTACCACTTTCCGGTTCCGGTTTATCAATATAATTGATCGAAATGCCTGTTTTTTCATACTTGTTAAAAACAGCGATCAGGTCTTTTACCAGGCTATCGCCATATGATTCTGCTTTTACGAGGCTATCTGCAGATAGTATCTTAGCCATTCGTCGACCAATGCCATCATCGTCAACAATACATTGAATTTCGTTGGATAAAGGTATTTTCTTAAATTCAATTTTCAAATGACCATGTTCAGTTTTGTGAAATAGACCATGATCAATTGCATTTTCAACTATAGGCTGTAATAGTAAGGCCGGAATCTTTATCTGAGCGGTATCAATTTTATCGTCGACCCGTATCTCATAGTCAAATTTATCTTCAAACCGGCTTTGCTGTAACTGTATGTAATTATTAAGGTTGACAACTTCGTCTGCAATGCTGATGTATTTGCTCCTCGATGATTTGATGTAAGCTCTCAAAAGTCTCGAAAACTTGGATACGTGCTCATACGCTTCGTCCATTTTTTTCTTCTTAATGAAGAAGAGTGCCGTGTTGAGTGTATTAAATATGAAATGGGGGTTAATTTGAGAGTGTACCGATTTTAATTCCATTTCCTGCTGCAGATTACGCCTGAGATTGTTTCTATTAGTGGCTCTTCTGGTAAAATAAATCAAGAGTAAAGACAGTGCGATAACTATCAAAATTAAACCGGCCCAGAAAAGATGACTTTGGAAAAGCGATTGCCACCAGTAGGGTGTAACGTAAATAGTAATGGTAATAATGTCACTTCTCCATACATTATCATAGAATTTTAATGATAAGGTATGATAGGTGCCTGGTTTTATGTTTGCGGGTAGCGTTAATTCATTCGAGTTCAGTTGCACCCATTTTTCAGACCCCGAGAGTTTATAGTTGTACCATAATTTCCCGTTTCCCAGTGCATTAATAATGTCAAATTGAAGGTGATAATCCTTTTGGTCGATAACTATTGTGTCATTTTTAGTGACCGTTCTAAAGCTGTCATTGTTTTGCAGAATTAGCTTGAAATTGTTTTGAGCTGGTGAATTATCTTCGATGAAATTATCTGGGGGGATTTTCACGCTATAAAACCCCTTGTCGGTGCTTAACAGCAATCTGTTCCATGAGGTTTGTATGTCGGTAATGTTTTTGTAGTTAATATCTTTGATGTTCGGATATATTACTGGGTCGGACAGTTTATCGCGCGCAAGTATTTTACAAAACAGGATTCCAAATCTTCCGGCAACTATAATTCTTCCTTTATAAATTACTACTTGAGCACCCTTTAAATTATAGTTCCTGAATAGCTCGGTATGTTTGTAGGTGTGTAAGTCGCATATCATTAATTTGGACTCATTTTTTGAACTGCCCTTAATGAAGACGTTGCCGTATTTATTGTCAATAACTATCTTATCAATTCTGTCGATTTCAAGTTCGTGTATCTTATTTCTTGAAATTGTAGAATCTTTCTCTCCATGAACTGAGATTTTAAAAGCATTATAGGCGAGGTAGCTATTTGATAACTCGTCGCGTACCATATCAAAGTACTTACCCGCCTCAGATCGGCGTCTTTCAATTCTCCCCTGAAGAAGTTTGAGTTCAAAAAAAAACCTGGAGTCAACTATGTATAAGTCTCCGTTTTTATCTACGTCAATTGTTATGATCGTTTTGCCGATGCTGTCGATGTTTGATGGGATGAATTTGTTGTATTTGCTTAAAAACCACTGTGTAGTATGCAAGTCCGACCCCACAGCATAAAAGGTGTCAGTATTGTAGGGTACGATGTTCCCTATAGTACTCAGTTTTTTATGAATACTGAATTTTACATGGAAGTGGCTATCAATCTGCGCGAGAGTCGAACTTGTTTTATTCCACCAAAATTGTTGATGGTCAGTTGATCCTCCAACATATTTAAAGCCAGAAAGGGAGATACCGGGCTCCTTTTTAAAATGATTCTCATACTTCAAAAGTGCATCTGCACCCGAGGTATTGCTCCCTATCAGGCTTCCCCAGAACCGGCTCTGGCAGTAAACTTTGATTTCCGATCCATACATCGTGGGTGATGTTCTAAAGCTATCTAAATCAAAAATTTGCTCTGGACGAGAGGGGTTTTTGGGGTTATATTTCAAGATTTTATTTTCAGTGATTATGTAAAAGCAGACTTGTTTTATGGTTGACTTTTCGTAATAAATGTGTTCTATGTTTTCGTTATTTACGAAGCTGTCAATATATATTGTTTTTGTTTGTCCGGTCTTGGTATTTAAAAAATTGAAAGAATTAATTTTGGGGATTGTTTGATAGTATATCATCAGATCCCCTATTGAAAAGTAGGGGTTACTAAAGTTTTTTTGAAAGAAATCTGTATCATTGATAAGCAATTTTGTTTCACAGATTAGGGCGTTGTTTCGTATCTTGCAGTTATAAATGTGTTTATTTAAGAAGAAACAAATTTCATTCTTTTCGTTCAGAGAAGGAACTGCATACTTTTGTTTGTAGGGAGGTAGGTAGGTCGCTAATTGTTCAAAAAAAGTATCGGAAATGTTGATTTTGCGAATGGTGTCGTTTGATTCGATACACAGAATGGGATGATTGGATTTATTTAAGAATGGACTTGAAAAGATGATTCCATTGTTAAATGAATGCATGTGTTGCGGGAATATCTCAGTTGAAATATTCTCTAATATGGCTTTGTGATAGTTATTGTGATATAGGTATCCGATCTCTTCTGAATTGCTACCCAGCCACATCCTACCTTTTTTGTCTTCAAATAATTCCCAATTATCTTCTGTGGATAAGCCATCGGGTAGACCGAAGAACCTAAAATCGTATCCATTGTATTTAACTATGCCTTTTGGCGTTGTAAACCATAAATACCCAAATTTATCTTCGATTATGTTGCAGACGTGATTTGATGGCAGACCGTTTTCAGCATTGAAATTATATTTGAATTTTTGTTGCCCTGGTGAGATTTGGGTAGCAAAAGTTGCAAAAAACAATAAAATGCACAGAATGATATTTTGGATATATTTCAATAGATGCCCTTAATTAATAATCTAAAGTAGTGATTTTTTCTGAAAAGACTCACAGTGCACAACCAGAGAATTGCGATCTGTTGCTGTGGAAAACTATTCGCCATTTGGCAGCCTATTATTTCGTTATTTTGTAGACAGCTTTTGCGGGTCAACTGATCTTCAAATGATATTAATAAACAGTTTAACAGGAGGTGCTGAAAAGTGAAATTTTCCCATTTACATAACCATACACAATACTCCCTGCTCGATGGGGCGTCTAATATATCCAAGCTTTTTGATAAGGCTCAGAAAGATGGTATGCCGGCAATGGCAATTACTGACCACGGTAATATGTTTGGGGTTTTTGATTTTGTGGCCCAGGCGTGGAAGAAGACTAAGGTCGTTGGCCAGACGCCTGAAGGGAAGGATATTTTGGAGCCGGTTGTAAAACCCGTTGTTGGTTGTGAATTTTACCTCGTGGAAAACCGCCATAAGCGTGCTTTCTCTAAAGATGATAAAGACTTGAGGTATCACCAGCTGATGCTGGCGAAGAATGAAGTAGGGTATAAGAACCTGGTAAAACTATGTTCGCTAGGGTACATGGAGGGGCTTTACAGTAAGTATCCCCGAATTGACAAAGAACTGGTTTTGCAATACCATGAGGGATTGATTGCTACAACCTGCTGCCTTGCAGCATCTGTTCCGCGTACTATTTTGAAAAAAGGGGAAGCAGAAGGGGAGAAGGAATTTAAATGGTGGCTCGATCTGTTTGGAGATGATTACTTCATTGAATTACAACGGCATGAAATAGCCGACCAGATAAAGGTAAATGAAGTGCTGATGCGCTTTGCGGCAAAATACAATGTGCCTGTAATTGCGAGTAATGATAGCCATTATGTAGATCAGCAGGATGCAAACGCGCACGATATATTGTTGTGCATAAACACGGGTAGTAAGCAGGCCGACCCGAAATGGAAGGACCTTGGCGATGATGATGAGGTGCAGCCCAAGGGCGGGCGTTTTGCCTTTCCGAGCGACAGGTTTTACTTTAAGACTCAGGAAGAGATGACCGGCTTGTTCGCCGACCTCCCTCAAGCTATTGATAATACAAACCTTGTACTCGATAAAATAAAACCGCTGAAGCTGGAGCGCGACATTATGTTGCCCCACTTTGTTGTGCCTACCGAATTTAATAATGATCAGAATGCATTTCTTGAAGACCTTACCTGGAAAGGTGCCCATGAAAGGTATAAAGAGATTACCTCCGAGGTAGAGGAACGGCTGAAATTTGAGCTGTTTACGATACGCACAATGGGGTTCGCCGGTTATTTCCTTATCGTGAGCGACTTTATTAAGGCAGGTCGGGATATGGGCGTATTTATTGGCCCGGGCCGTGGTTCTGCTGCGGGTTCGGCTGTGGCATATTGCATTGGTATAACCAATATCGACCCCATTAAATATAAGTTACTGTTCGAACGTTTCCTGAATCCGGACCGTAAGAGCATGCCCGATATCGATACTGACTTTGATGACGTGGGCAGGCAGCGTGTTATTGACTATGTTGTAAAGAAGTATGGTAAAAACCAGGTAGCACAGATTGTTACCTATGGTACAATGGCGGCCAAGAGTAGTATTAAAGATGTGGCGCGCGTAATGGACCTGCCACTTTCTGAAAGCAATATGCTGGCCAAATTCGTTCCGGAGCGCCCGGGTATCAATCTAAAGAGATTAATACATGCGGAGCTGAAGGGTAAAGATAGCCTGGATGAAAAAGAAGGGCTGGGTGCCGATGAAATGGAAGGAGTAATGAAACTCCGCGAGATATATGCACAACCCAATACGCCATTAGGGCAAATATTACAGAATGCCGTTAAGCTGGAAGGGTCCGTCCGTAATACGGGTATTCATGCTGCGGGTATCATTATTGCGCCTAGCGACCTTACCGATCTGTTGCCGGTATTTATGGCTAAGGACGTAGACTCATTGATTACCCAATACGAGGGCAACGTAATTGAGAATGCTGGCGTTATTAAAATGGACTTCCTCGGGCTTAAAACACTTACCATTATTAAAGATGCGCTTGACCTGATTAAGCGAAACTATGACATTGTAATAGACATAGATACGATTCCGCTTGATGACGAAGCCACGTATCAATTATACCAGGATGGTGATACTAATGGTACTTTCCAGTTTGAAAGTGCCGGTATGCAAAAGCACCTCATCAACCTGAAGCCCGATAAGTTTGATGACCTCATTGCCATGAATGCCCTTTACCGGCCGGGTCCGATGGAGTACATACCCAATTACATAAAACGTAAGCATGGCCTGGAGCCTATTACTTACGATGTTCCGGATATGGAAGAGTACCTGGGCGATACCTATGGTATCACCGTGTACCAGGAGCAGGTGATGTTGCTATCGCAAAGCCTGGCGGGCTTTAGCAAGGGTGATGCCGACGTATTGCGTAAAGCAATGGGTAAGAAGCAGAAGTCAGTGCTTGATAAAATGAAGGGCCAATTTGTTGAAGGGGCAAAGGCTAAAGGCCACCCAGAGGACAAGCTGCAAAAGATATGGACGGACTGGGAAGCATTTGCGCAATATGCGTTCAATAAATCGCACTCTACCTGCTACGCCTTAGTTGCCTACCAAACAGCATACCTGAAAGCCCATTACCCGGCGGAATACATGGCGGCTGTGCTGAATAACCAAGGCAATATTGATAAGATAAAGTTCTACATGGAGGAGTGCCAGCGAATGGGGCTGGAGGTATTAGGGCCTGATGTAAATGAAAGTCTGAAGGGCTTTGCCGTTGCAAAGGCCAATGTAGTCAGGTTCGGCTTAAATGCGATAAAAGGGGTAGGAGAGGCCGCGGTGGAAGATATTGTTGCGGAGCGCGAAAGTAATGGTCCCTTTGTAAGTGTTTTTGATTTTATAAAAAGAGTTAACCAGCGTACGGTAAATAAAAAATCGATGGAAAACCTTGTGCTTGCAGGGGCGCTTGATTGTTTCCCGCAACTGCACAGGGCGCAGTATTTTTACAGCCCAAGTACCGACCCACAAACAGGTTTGGAAAGGCTGGTTAAATTTGGTAACCAGTTCCAGGCAAGCTCATCAATGGCGACCAACAGCCTTTTTGGCGCGGCTACGATGCCTGAGGTAAAGCCGCCGCTGATACCTGAATGTGAAAAGTGGGGATTACCTGAATTGCTGGATAGGGAAAAAGAAGTGGTAGGTATTTACCTGAGTGCGCATCCACTGGATGGATTTAAATTTGAAATGGACAATTACGGCATGACGCCGGTAAATGAACTGGAAGATAATAAAGGCAGGCTGGTGCGTATAGCTGGCTTTATTACCGACGTTGGACACATGACCAGTAAGAAGGGGACAAAGTTTGGTAAGCTGACCATCAACGATTATTCCGGCCATTACGAAATAATGCTGTGGGAGAAGAGTTATGTGCAATATGGCAACTTCCTGGTTAACGGCCAGAAACTAATGATACAGGGTACTTATGATGAGCATAAATACCGGCCGGGTGTTATGGAGTTTAGCATCAGCAATATTATGTTGCTAGACGATGTGAGAAAACTTCTGACCAAGAAGGTAAGTATAGCAGTGCCGATTCAAAATGTTGATGAACCATTTGCGAGATTCATAGAAGAAAATGTGAAGCGATACCCAGGTAATACCGAATTATTTGTCCAGATCAGCGATGACGAAGCGGGACATGTTGTTCGGTTACGTTCTCAGCAACTGAAAATGGAATTGAATGACGAGTTTATAGGTTTTCTACAAACTAATGAGGCGGTGCAATATATAGTGGAGAAGGTATAATGAGAATTGCAAATGGTTTGCATAGCATAAGTTAAAAGTGTGCAAAGCATGTGTAATACTTATAGCGCTATTTGCATTCGCAATGTTGCCGATAGGTAATATTAATTTAACTTTGCCTCATATTATCAAACAAGATTAAACTTTTTATATGGCAGCAGTATTCACTGATTCTAACTTCGAATCAGACGTTTTAAAGGCAGACAAACTTTCAGTAGTTGATTTTTGGGCTCCATGGTGCGGACCATGTTTGGCACTAGGTCCAACAATTGATGCACTTGCTAAAGAATATGATGGTAAGGTAAACGTTGGCAAAATTAATGTTGACGAAAACCCTAACGTATCAGTTCAGTACGGTATTACCAGCATTCCTTGCGTTTTATTTATTAAAGATGGCCAGGTTGTTGACAAGCAAATCGGCATGGCTGCAAAAGGAGCATTCGATAAAAAAATACAGAAATTAATTTCGTAGTATTTTCGGCTACAGCATAACATTTCAGTCAAAGGAGGCACGTGCCTCCTTTGTTTATTTGTTGCCAGCTCAATGAATGCAACCGGCGTAGATTTCACCCTTTATTACAAATGCTTTTTTTGCCGAAGGGGCAATAATTTTTAGTACGGAATCGGCACTGGCCTTTGTTTCGCATATCGCGGCTACTAAAGCAAATGTGCTGTTATTGCTATTCTGGTTGTACGTGTTCATATGTTCAATGCTAAGTTCGTTTCCCGGGAATCTTCTCGGAAAATATTCGCCCCGGTACATTTCATCCTTATCATTTTCTGCAACAACTATTTCTTTTTTTGTGGGATTGTAATAACGGTTCAGGGTGTCAATAGCTAATGGGGTAGCAGCGTGTAGTTGGTACATCAGTGTTTGCAGCTGGTAATAGTTACCGCCGGTATCGGATATTGCCAGATATACAGTTTGATAGTCTCTGCTAGCTTCATCAATCATTGCATCCTTGTTTGCCGCACTGTCATTGTATTCGTGTACATGTGTGCTGCTGTCCAGGTTTTCAGTATTGTTCACTACCGTATTTTGGCAGGCAGTAAGTGTTATAGCTAACGAAAGTGCTGCAAGCCCAATAGATGCCTTGAAGTTTAATGTCATTTGATTGAATTGAAGGAGCCAAAATTATGTTTTTTGAACCAAGCCAAACTCCTCAATTTTTCGTTTCTAATATCATAAACTAATTAAACTGATGAAAACGATAACAATTATTGCATGCGTGGTTCTTACTTCTTTTGTGTTGTTCTCTTGTGGTCAATCTGTGCAACGTCCAAAGCAATCGGTAATTGCACGAAAATATTCAGATGGCGATAAGCCTGCGGATCTTTCAAAGTATAGCCAGGCTACATTTGCTGCAGGTTGTTTTTGGCATGAAGAAACGCTGTTTGAAAGCATTAAGGGAGTTGCTGAAGTGGTGTCCGGCTATGCGGGCGGTGATACGGAGCACCCCACTTACGAAAGTATTGAAACCGGCACTACAGGTCATGCTGAAACCGTGAATATATATTACGATAGTAGCAAAATATCTTACCCTCAATTACTGGACATATATTTTGCGGCTATGGAAGACCCTACACAGGTAAATGGCCAGGGGCCAGACCATGGCACCCAATACAGATCAATTGTTTTTTATCGCAATGCGGCGGAAAAAAACATGGCTCAGGATTATATTAAGAAATTGAATGCTACGGGAAAGTACAATAATCCGATAGCCGCTACAGTTGATCCCCTGACAAAATTCTGGGAAGCTGAAGACTATCACCAGGATTATATCAATACCCACACTGAAAATCCTTATGTTTCTGGGGTGAGCATCCCTGATATACAGCACTACCAGCAACGTCATCCGGAGATGATTAAACCCGGGCGCAATTTTGCAACTGGAAAATAAATTTATATGATACTTTTGGTTTTCTGTTTTATCGGATGCTTCCTAAAGTAAATTATCGGATACATTTTCTATGTTCTAACTACTCCCTAATGGTTTATTGATATTTTTCATTTAAAATTTGTACGTTAAGCTATCGATATGTTAACCATTGGGCTTTGTTCTATAAAATTTGCATGTAAATGCCGGAATTTGCTTCTATACGCAGCTAAACAGGGCAGAAGAGTAGGTGATAATTGACTAATTTTAAGAGGAAAACAGGCGTGTAATAACTAACTAACAATTATTTTATATTGAGTAATTCACAATCAACTAACATGTTATCCACATGGTAATTATTTCGTAAAACCCACACCAGCAGCTATATTAGTATAACCTTTAGTTAATAAAGTGCTTTATTTTGCAGTGTAATGGTTTATTAATTTTGTGGTTATTGTTAGCATCCGTCGATATTTTTTCATTTTTTTTTTACTTTTACGATAAGTTAATTATCTTTACGAAAAATAAATAAATCAATAACAGGCCAAAAACTTGTTATTGTGCTGGAATTTTATTTTTTTTGTCGAAAGTTGCTTAAAGAAACGTGAAAGTTGGTGTGATATATTACCGCCTGTGGTATCATTCATGTGTAGAGGTCTTGAGCAATCAACAGTTAAATTACTAAATTCAGGAATTCACATTAAAATTGATAAATATGTATATGAAGGGTACGCATTTTGCATTGTCATTGTTTGTTACGGCATCTTCGTTGTCCATGTTTTGTAGCGCTCAACAGCAAAAGTCCCGCATTCGTCCGGTGATACCATATGAGCACCAGAAATTGACTGCGCCTCAGGGAATGGTTTATGTTCCAGGTGGTACAACAGTTATCAAATATAGCCAGCAGGCTACGGATAGCAATTGTGTTAAGAAAGTAAGTCTTTCTTCATTTTTTATTGACAAAACTGAGGTTACGAACCAGCAGTACAGGCAGTTCGTGGAGTGGGTAGTTGACTCAATCGCTGTGACTAACTATCTTAAGGATGACGATAAGTATTTCAAAGACGCAAAGGTCCTTGATTCTGCCAGTCATGAGATAAACACAGTAAGGCGTATCAACTGGGCTCACGTAGACCATAAAGAACTTTTTGATAACGCAGAAACGAGGGCTAAGCTTCGTGCATTGCTTGACGAGAGGGGACAGATCAGGAAAGATTCTATCCAGTTCGCTTTCACTTACATGCGTTCAAAAGGTACTAATCCTAAGGTGAAGGCTGGTTCTTATGCTACAGAATCGATTTCTGTGTTTCCTGATGAGGAAATATGGGCAAAAGATCTTACTAACGCTCAAACTGACATCCTTGTTGAAAACTATTTCACCAGCCCTCCATACGACGATTATCCAGTTGTAGGTGTTAACTGGAAGCAGGCAAGGGCGTTCTGCTCGTGGAGGTCAATGACTTCTAATGGCTTTGCTACAGTTGCTGATTATATGAAGAGCTATCATTTATCTTACAGCCTGCCTTCTGAAGCACAGTGGGTGTATGCTGCTCAGCAGGATATGAGGGCTTACAATAAAATGTTAGCTGACGGTGGTTCACTTAGTCAGGTAAAAGAATCTAAAGAAAAAGATGCGGCTAAAGAAGATAAGTCTACCGCTAAAGAAGAAAAGGCAAGCAAGAAAGATAAGAAAGTGAAGAAAGGTGGCAAAAAAGCTACTGATTCTACTGCAACTGTTGCTACACCGGTAGAAACTCCTGCTCCTACTACGCCTGCTGCTGGTTCTGAAGATCCAAACTCAAGCTGGTTGTCTTCTGCAACTACAACTGTTGATAACTCAGCTGCGCTGAAAGAAGATACTTTGGCGTTCTACGATCCAATGGTTGCTGATGATAAAACTTCAATTCCTTCTGACAAAAAAGGTCTTACAGCTAACTTCAAACAAGATGAAGGTAATTACACTGGTGACGGTTCTCCGTTCACAGTTCCTGTAATGTCTTATTCTCCAAACGATTTCGGTGTTTACAATATGATAGGTAACGTTGCAGAATGGACAATGGACGCTTATAGTCCATCAACTTTCGCTTTCGTAGCTGACGTTAACCCTGTATTATTATATGATGCAGACGCAAACGATTCTGACCCAATGAAACGTAAAGTTGTTCGTGGTGGTTCTTTCTTAAGTAATGCAAAATCATTAAGTCCTTATTCTCGTGATTTCGAAATGCAGAATACAGCACATTGCTTCATCGGTTTCAGGTGTGTAATGGCTGCTCCGGAAATATTGACTAATGTAACTGCTACCCGTAAAAAGGCTGCACCAACAAAAAAGAAATAATTCAAAATCTAAAGAGAAAATCTAAAAATCACAATCAACTTTAATAAATCCATTAAAATTCAATTGAACTATGAGCAATAATCCTCAGCAATCAGCAGGAAAAAGACCGGGACTTAATAGCGTAATTTCATGGGGTGCCAGTGTGGTTATCATTGGTTTGATGTTCAAAATTCTCCACTGGAGAGGTGGTGAGTTCATGATTGCCGCTGGTCTAATGACAGAATCTGTGTTATTCGCCATTCTTGGTTTTGCTGCGATGGACTCTAAGGAACCAACTCCGGAAGAGCAAAAAGCATCTGGATCTGGCCTTGACGATTTGTTAGCTACTGCTATCAGCCCTGCTGTTATACAGAAATTAAGCAAAGGGTTTGAACAATTTACTAAAACAGTTGAAACAGTTAACCAGGTTGCAGGAACAGGAAATGTAACTCTGAACATGGTTAAAGAAATAGAAGGTGCTACTGGTGATTTGAGGAAATTCCGTGATAACGTTTCTACAGTTGGAAAGGATTTCGATGCTTTTGGTAAGACTTTACAGTCTATCAACCAAATGTCAATTGCATCAACTCAGATGCTGAAAGATTTTGAGATAGCAAGCCAGGGTATGAAGGCTTATGCTAAGAACATGAGCGACATGAATGCAAGCTTCGACACATTCAACAAAACATTAGGTGCTATCAATGCAATGACTACTTCTTCTGCTACTATGCTTAAAGAATTCGAAGCTGCAACACAGGGTATGAAAGCTTACAACAAAAACATCACGGATCTGGCGAAAGTTTACCAGGCTCAATTGGATGCATTCAGAAAAAACTAACCTTACAACAGCTAACCTAATCTTAAATTATTAATTCGCATGGCAGGAGTAAATGAAACCCCGCGGCAGAAAATGATGGGTATTTTATACCTTGTACTGCTAGGTCTCGCAGCTACCACAATTACTGAAAAAGTACTTGATTCATTTAGGAATATTACAATAGGGCTTGAAAATTCTACGAATAACGTTCAGGGTTCTATTGACCAAACATTTGCCTCATTTGCCGCCAGTACTTTGAAGGATGATCCGGCTCGTGCAAAGCCTTTCTGGGAAAGGGCTAACCGCGTAAAAGCGGCGTCAGCTGATCTTCAGAAGGTTATTGACGAAACAAGGGGTAAATTTGAAGCAGTTTGTGGTAAGCTTGATACTAATTTAGGCGACTACAAAATGCGTGAAGATGTTGATCTTAGCTACCGTCTGATGATAAATCAACATGGTGGTGAGGTTCTAAAGAAGAAAATTGAAGAAACTCAGGCGAAAATTTTGAATGAGCTTGATCCGAAAGACAGAGCAGGTTTCAAAATGGCTTTGAATGCTGACGCACCTGCAAGGGGCAAAGGTGGTGTAAAGACCACGTGGGAAGATAATTTCTTCGGAGAAGGTATTCCACTTACTGCTGCATTTACGTCTCTGACTAAGATCAGCGCTGACTTGGTAAGCACTGAAAACGCTGCTGTTAAGAAGATATTGGGCGACGTTACTCATACTGATCTTGTATTGGATCAATATGCAGCGATAGCGGTGCCTACATCTCCTACTTACCTGTTGGTTGGTCAGCCATATACTGCTGAAGTTTTCCTTACTGCTTTCAGTAATTCAATTAATCCAGATATTACAGTTGGTGGTCAAAGGTTGAATGTAAAAGAGGGTAAGGGTACTTATACCGTTAGCACATCTCACGAGGGTGACTTCAAATGGTCTGCTACTTTGCAAATGAAGAAGGCTGACGGTACTATGGGTAACTGGAAAACACCTGAAATTAGCTATACTGTAGCTAAGCCTTCAGCTGTTGTTTCTCCTGATAAAATGAACGTGTTCTACATTGGTGTTGATAACCCTGTTTCTGTATCTGCTCCAGGTACACCTACTGACAAGTTGAAAACGACAATTGATAACGGTACTATGACCGGTAGCAAGGGTAAATACAATGTTACTGTTACAAAGTCAGGCATTGCAAAAGTTGCTATCTACGGTGTTGATGCAACAGGTAAGAGCGTTAAGCTTGGTGAATCTGATTTCCGTTGCAAACGTCTTCCTAATCCGAAAGCTAAATTCGGTGGTAAGACAGGTGGTGCTGTTCCTAAAGCGCAGTTAACTTCTACTGATAAAGTATTTGCTAATCTTGAAGACTTCGATTTTGCAGCTACTTTTAACGTGAACCACTTTAAGATGTTCGTTATCAGGCCAAGACAAGACCCTCAGCCTTTTGAATTGAATGGTAATATATTGAATGCGCAAATGAAAGCAGCGCTGAATGGTGCTGGTCCGGGTACAAGAGTTATATTTGACGATATCTTTGCTACAGGCCCTGATGGTTTAAGGCGTCCTCTTGACCCTATGATTTTCACTGTACAGTAATTAAAAAATTAAAATTGTTATTATGAAAAGGAATATTTTATTTTCAATGGTTCTCCTCCTTGCAGTTTGCTTAACTGTTGATTCAGTAGCGCAAAAGGCAAAGAAAAAGGGCGCAGGTGCTGGTGGTGGTGCTGCTAAAAAGTCTGCTACTACTACGAAATCTAACAAGAAGAAGGGAAAAGGTGATAAGAGTGGCGCTGGCGATTCACAAACTGGTAATGCCGGAGCTGCGCCTACTACGACGCCTCCGCCAGCTGCTAGTACTGAACCGGAAGTACCAATGCCAGTCGAAGATACCGGTATTGCGTCTGCTGACATAGTTGCTGATGCTGATTCATTTGACTTTAAGTCGGTGGATGTGGATTCAACGAAGCCTTTGGATGGTTACTACAAATTGGCGAATCTTAAAGGTGCAAAACCTTTCCCTTTCCCTGAAAATGATAAGAACAGTGCTAAGTTCTACAAGAGGATCTGGAGAGAAATTGATACAAGGGATTCTGAAAACAGGATCTTCGCTATACCTGGCGAAACACTTATCCAGTTCATCATGGATGGTATCAAAAATGGTAAGTTGATCGCTTATGAAGATGATGCATTCAAAAAGAAAATCACGTATAGTAAAGTAATGCAGAAGTTCCGTGATAGCTCTATCATGACACTTATTGACACTACTGGTGAGATCACAGGTACTAAAACTGTAGCTAATCAGTTTAACCCGGATTCAGTAACCCGTTTCGAACTTAAAGAAGATATCTTCTTCGATAAGGTAAGGGGACGTGTAGTAACTGAAATCATCGGAATGGGACCTGTTAAGAAATTGAAGACTACTACTGGTGTTGAAATCGGCGATAGCCATCCGTTCTACCTTAACTTCAAACATTGCCGTAACTTGTTCGCAGCGAAAGAAGTTATCGATCCGCAAAGGGATATCTACAATATCAGCTTCGATGACATCTTCTTGCAACGTGCATTTAAATCAACTATCATTAAGGAATCAAATCCGCAAGATTTGAGGATCAAGGATAAATATCCAGATAGGGCTAGGCAGATCAAGGAATCAAACAGGATCGAGCGTGAAATTCAACGCTACAAAAGGAATCTGTGGAAATTCTAATTTCAATAACTACTTTTATTCAAAATGGCTGCAACTTGGTTGCAGCCATTTTTTTTCAATTTTGTTTTGACAGGATTGTCTTTGTCGTTGTTTTGGGGTGAGGTATATCCAGTCAAGTTGTGTTGAATACCGTCATGGAACAGACTATTTTCTGTCAATTTGGCAATATTCTTTGTTTGGAACATCAATTGATATTAGGTTACTAAAACCATAATACTATGCAGGAAAAAGGAACCATTTCCATTCACACGGAAAATATATTTCCGATCATCAAGAAGTTTTTATACTCGGATAATGAGATTTTTTTACGCGAGTTAGTAAGCAATGCCGTTGATGCGGTTCAGAAGATCAATCGTCTTGCAGCGCTTGGGCAATATAGTGGCCCGATTGGTGAGAGCAGGGTAGATGTTGCGTTTGATGCTGACAAAAAGACCATCACTATTAGTGATAACGGTCTGGGTATGACGGCTGAAGAGATTAAAAAGTACATTAATCAGATCGCTTTTTCGGGAGCAACTGAGTTTTTAGATAAGTTTAAGGAAGCTAAGGATGCGAATGAACTGATTGGTAAATTCGGTCTTGGCTTTTATTCAGCATTCATGGTTGCTGATTCTGTAGAGATCAATACAATGTCCTATCAGGATGGTGCCGTACCAGCGCGCTGGATATGCGATGGTAGCACAGAGTTTGAAATTACTGCAGGTGACAGAACCACGCGCGGTACTGACGTTATTTTGCATTTGAATGCTGAAAGCGAGGAGTTTCTCGACAAGTGGAAGTTGCAGGGTATTTTAGATAAGTACTGCAAATTCTTGCCTGTGCCAGTTAAGTTTGGAACCAATACAGAATCTGAAGAGGATGGTGTAGATGAGGAAGGTAAGCCAAAGATGAAGGATGTTGAAGTGGACAACATTGTCAACAATACAACACCTATCTGGACTAAGCCGCCTTCGGAACTTAAGGACGAAGACTACCTGAAATTTTACAGGGAATTGTACCCTATGGGTGAAGATCCGCTATTCTGGATACATCTTAACGTAGACTATCCGTTTAATCTTACCGGGGTATTGTATTTCCCTAAGGTGAAGAACGATATGGATCTTCAGCGTAACAAAATTAAATTGTTCAGCCGTCAGGTGTTTATTACCGATGAGGTAAAGGATGTCGTGCCTGAGTTCCTGATGTTGTTGCATGGTGTGTTAGATTCTCCGGATATCCCATTGAACGTATCGCGCAGCTTCCTGCAGGCGGATAGCAATGTAAAGAAGATCAACACTTATGTCACCAAGAAGGTGGCAGACAAATTGTCGGAATTATTTAAGAACGATCGTAAGGCTTACGAAGAAAAATGGTCAGACATTGGTATGTTCGTGAAATACGGCATGATAAGCGAAGACAAGTTCTATGATAAGGCTAAGGATTTTGCTCTGCTTACAAACACTAAGAAGGAAAATTACACTATAAGTGAGTATTCTGATAAGGTGAAAGACATACAAACCGGCAAGGATGGTAATGTTGTTTTTCTATATGCGTCAGATCCTGCCAAGCAAGACAGCTTTATACAAAGCGCAGGCAAAAAGGATTATGATGTGTTGGTAATGGATTCTCCAATTGATCCGCACTTCATCAGCCAGTTGGAGCGCAAGCTGGATAAAACAACATTAAAGCGTATTGATGCTGATGTTGCAGATAAGTTGATTGACAAAGGCGAAGAAATTTCATTGGTACTGAATGAAGAACAAAAAGGCCAGGTAAAAGGTATTTTTGAAAAGGCTATTACCAACAGTAATATGAAGGTAGAGGTGGAAGCATTAAACCCGGGTGAATTTCCGGTTACCGTTACTATGGATGAATTCATGCGCCGCATGAAGGATATGGCCAAAATGGGTGGTGGCGGAATGAGCTTCTATGGCTCATTACCAGATAACTATAAAGTGGCTATTAACGGAAACCACAAGCTTATTGATAAAATTCTTAAAGCCGATGCAGGTTTGCAGGAGCAACTGGCGAAGCAGGCATTCGACCTTGCTATGCTTTCTCAGGGAATGTTGACTGGTGCTGAATTAACAGAATTTGTTACCAGAAGCATTGAATTGATATAAATTTAGACTGTAATTATTTGGGGTTCAGGTAAACACCTGAACCCTTTTTATTTTGTGGACAGTTGTTCTATAATAAGAACAGCGGTTAACCTATTTTTGAGCAAAATTGTAATTGTATGGCGATGGACCTTAGTGATAGCAACTTACTGAATATGTCAGTGCATTTTGTGGGTAACAAGGGTACGGGTGGCGAACTTGTGCTATCTAAAGCTCCGTTGGAACTTGCTCAGAAGGATAAAGAGAAGATAACTGCGCCATTTCTCAGTCGGTTTACTGACCAGATGAGCATGTATTCGTTTCACCACCTGTCATCATTAAATTATAACGAAGTTTATAACTTTTGTCTGGAGATATTTACGGATGAGACAACTTTTCACCAGAACTCCATTAATATAGCCAAACACCTTTTTGAAAGCACGGAGCACCCGCAAATAAAAGAGGGAGAACTCTATGTTTGTCATTATGGAAACTGTGTTGTTGATGGTGCCTATGTGGAAGGTATCGGTATTTTTAAAACAGAAACTAAAAGCAATTTTCTTGATCTTTCGATAGACGGCAAGGAATTTAATATGGTGTTGCGTGAGGGGGTGGAAGTGTCGAAGTTCGATAAAGGTTGCCTGGTATTCCCTACAAAAGGGGAGCAAGGCTTTGATGTGCTGATTGCCGATAATGCGACAAAAGGTACAGAAGCTGTATTCTGGAGGGAAACGTTTTTAAGCGTAGCGCCACAGGCCAATGAATATTTCCAGACGAACCAGTTTCTTACACTTACCAAGCAATTTATTGCAAAACAGGTTCCGCAGGAGTTTGAGATGGAAAAGACTGACCAGATAGACCTGCTTAACAGATCTGTGGAGTACTTTAAGGGCAATGAGATGTTCGAGAAGGAAAAGTTTGAAAAAGAAGTGCTTTACGATAAAGAGCTTATTGATTCTTTCCGGAATTTTGGTGATACTTATTCTGAAAATAACGATGTAGATATACCCGATAAATTTGGCATTTCGCTACAAGCGGTAAAAAAGCAGGCTAAGGTATTTAAGAGCGTACTTAAGCTCGATCATAATTTCCACGTTTATATTCACGGAGATAAAAGCCTTATTGAGCGTGGTTATGACGATGCAACGGGCAAAAGCTATTACAAAATATACTTCGACGAAGAGTCTTAAAGGAACAAGGAGTGGGCTAGTGCCAGAAATAATAAACGGCAGTTACTGCAGCAGCCATTAAAATTCCCAGTCCGATTATTTTTATGGCTTTCTGGCGGTCGGCCTTAAGAAATTCTTTCTGGTCGTCTGTTATTTTGTGTTGCTCACCGTCAAAACTGAAAACACCTATCAGCCCGAAGGCGATACAGAATTTAAAATGCACCTGCAAGGCACTTATGAACGCAGCGCATAGCGGTAAAAATACGAGTAACTCCATTTGCCGGTTACCCGGGTAATAATGGCGTATCATGGCATCAGCTATAAATGCAGCTAGCATTGCGGCAATGGATGCCATGCGTCTGGAACGTAACTCCTTTATGCCGATGTTACAAACGCCGGGAATGTACTTTTGCTTAGTATTGTCAGATTCCATTATGCTGTTGGGATATTTGTATTGATGTTGCAAATGTAAGCAGTTAAGCTGTGGTGGCTTGCTAATTAATCAAAAGTGTGTAAAACAATTGGCGGCGCAATGCATCTCCGGGTTAAATTTCATTTTTCTTTCACAATTTTAAGGGTAGATTTGTAGTTAAAGCATGTGGGAAGCCAGATGAGGATTAGTACTTTATGAATAAATTGAAATTTCTTTTATCGCTCTGCATGCTACTTTCACTTTCGCAGTGGTTGTGTGCGCAAGTGAAACACGAAATTGTTTTTCCTGCCGATACTGTTAAAACGGACACGAGCCGTGTTATTACAATTAGGACCGATTCTCCGGGTGTAGATGTTATTAAAACCGATACAATCGTAATTACAGACAGCCCTGTCGTTAAGCCTCAGCGTAGGAATAAGGACACAGTTGCTGTTGTTGTTCCCCCTAAAATCGATCCATACAAAGTAACGACTTATATGAACGAAGTGCCTTTTAAGAGAAGGTATTTTCATGAAGATAAGATAGACAAGGAATTGAAGCGCGCTGATGCGGCAGATGGAATTGTTGACAACCATATCAGGTTTTTCCCGGACACTGCACAAAGTGATATGCTTACAAAGGCAATTCTGGTTGACGGGGCATTTTTGCAGGTAATGATAGAAAACATGCCACAAAATGACCGTGACTCTTTCGCTGATAACCAGGAGCGAATCCGGTGCCTGAACGCAGTGTTTAAATTTTTAAGCGCATATAATAATGACGGCGATAAAAAGCCGGAGTATTACAAAAAGCTGGTCGCAAACCTGCACGATATGCTGGTGGCGTTTAACGAGGGTAAGCTGGCCAGCTTTACGGTTAAAAATACAAACGTCTACACGCTTGATAACTCTAAAGTGTTATTCGAAAACTATAAGGACCTCAGGGCCTATATCTATACGGAAATGGGTAAGAAGGACCCTAAAATGATGATACGCCGCCTGCCGGAATATGCCTACGATACTTTTGCTACCGCAATTGTTGCGCTTGATGCCCGCCTGGAAACGGACCTGATATATAGTTATGCTACATCAACCAACCCGCCGCTTACCAATGCTGTACATAGGAGTACTGACCCTTATGTGCAGGCGATAGTTAAGATAGCAGATCACTCTAAATCGCCGCTGAAGGCTATGGCATTTCTGAACGACCTGATAAGCGGAAGGAAGACAATTGCCGAGATTGATAAAATAACCGGTGATGCTGATCTGTATTTTAAAAACCTGGTAAGATTAAGGTTGGAGAATGATTCAATTGGTAGAGGTACTTATTCAAAAGAGCTTGCACTCCGCTCGCTGAATTATGTGAGAAAGATGAACGAGTTGCATGAGTCTCCTGATGCAGAGCGTTTCAAATGCATAGAAGGCATGACGACGGGCGAACTTTATTTTGTAATGGTTTACGGCCAGGACGAAATTTATACCAGTAGCTTCCTGGGCTCATTTAAACGCTTGCTCGAAAAAATGAAACCGCTGAAAGGCGACGAAATGTTGGATGGTCTGAACTATGACCACTTCCGCACTTTTATACGCATGTGTGCGGGTTACAATACGCTGTCTGAATTCCTGGCTACAATGAATGATACCGCCAGATCAACATTGATGGCGAATTTTATCAGTAACCTGCAAAAGGGGGCTGAATATGATCTGGAAGATGCTGTTGATGTTGCTGATGCATTTGGCAGTATTTCTGACAGTACCCTTGCTGCCTTTCTCAGGGTAAAAGTAAAAGAGAATTACGAACTGTCATACAAAGAAAAAAGCCGGAAGGGTGTAATTATATACAGCCTTTTATCGCGTCTTTTTGATGGTAATAAAACTGCGACAACCGATACCGGTGCGCTTTTGTTGTCGGCACGTTTAGGGCTTAATAACATTAATAAAGTCCCGTTTAATGATATGGTTGGCGATTCTGGTATTATTCACCAGCGGGTGTTTTTCTTCGGCGACGAAGATGGCAAACACTCTTATGAGCACTTCACCGACCAGTTCAGGAAAGACAAAAAATGGAGGATAGTTACCGAAAAATACTGGAGCGTAATATCTTCTTTGAGCGGTAAAAAAATAGTAATCTATGCTAATCTGCCCCTGCCTGAGCCAGAAGATGATGACGCAATCGATTCGCTTACCAGCTACCTTGCTACCAGCCACATCTATCCGTCCATCATGATACACAGGGGGCATAGCTACCACTTGCAGGTATCGCTCGCGAACCTTGATAAACATGTGAAAGTAGTGATATTGGGGTCTTGTGGCGGCTATCATAATCTTGCAGCCGTTTTAGATAAATCGCCAGATGCACATATTGTATCATCGAAACAGACTGGTACTATGGGGGTAAATGATGAGATACTGAAATCGCTTAATAATTCGCTTATTGCCGGCCAGGATGCTAACTGGATAAGCATGTGGCGAGGCATAGAAGTGGAATTCAATAAAAAGGTAAACGCAGCCGAAAAAGAGAAATTTTCTGATTACGTTCCGCCTTATAAAAACCTGGGTGCGATATTCATAAAGGCGTATCGCAGAATGATGGCCTCTGATCTGTAATAGGTGCACTAAAAATAGATACAACAGCAGCGCCGTTACATGATATTGCAACAGAGTGGTTAAATGAAAGTAACTATGGCAGGCGGCTTGTTATAGTGATGTACGAGAAAGGTCCTTCTAATTGAAAAATAGCTAAGAACACACTACATGAGGACACTCGTTCATATTGGCCATATTGTAGTTTTTATCGTTCTTACCCTGATTACCCAGGTTGGGGGGATTATCTATGTTCTGACGCTCCTCGCGCGGCCCTTACTAGCAAAGCGCATTACTGCTAAATGGTCTTTACGGTCTTTGTTGTTTGGTATCTTTGTAATACTCTATTGTATAGTCACATTTGCAATTGTACCAGTAATAGCCCAGCCATTTGGCAGGGTGTCACTGCCAATTTCAGAAACAAACCATGTTAAGCCACTGCACTTTTTTTCTTGCCTGCTTAACCGGCATTATGTTCGTCCCCAACTTAAAGCAGTGATGTTTGCTGCAGGTAACCAGCTGAATGAGCAATGCCCGGGAAGTGTAATAAATTACCTTGATGCCGGTTTTCCGTTCATGAATGGCTTCCCGCTGTTGCCGCATTTAAGTCATAGCGACGGCAAGAAGGTTGATGTTGCTTTCTGCTACATAGATAAAGCAACTGGGGTGGCAACGAACATGGCGCCGTCGCCAATAGGGTATGGGATAAATGAAGAACAATTGCCTGGTGAAGAAAATACCACAGCATATTGTAAGTCGTGTGGGTTCAAGCGTTACGATATATTGACAAGACTGGTTCCGCAATACCAAGGCGACAATTTTAAATTTGACGCTGTTCGTACCCGGCATTTGGTGGATATATTCGCCAGCCAGCAGGAAGTTGGCAAACTGTTTATTGAACCTCATTTAAAAACAAGATTAAAGCTCATAAGCCCCAAAGTCAGGTTTCAGGGGTGCCATGCCATAAGGCATGATGACCATCTGCATATTCAGCTACGGTAACTTACTGATTGTAGGTGCAACGATAATAAATTGCAACAGGTTCCTTACTTTAGCCTGTAAATGAACAATACACCATTTTCGGACCCGGGTTTACTGGAGGAAATAGACAGATATTGCAGGGTAAAGCATGTTGCAAAAGATGCGATACTCATGCAACCAGGCAGCGAAATTTTCTTTGTGCCTATTGTGGTGCAGGGTGTATTACGTATTGTGCGGCAAAATGATGATGGCAAAGAAATATTTCTGTATCATCTCTATCCCGGGCAAACGTGTGCCATGGCAATAAACTGTTGTCAGGCTAATAAGAAGGCAATGGTAAAAGTTATAGCTGAAGACGATACCGAAGTGTTGCAGGTACCAGTTGGCAAGGTTGATGATTGGATGAAGTATAGCGATTGGAAGACGTTTATCAGCAGCACTTATGGCCAAAGATTTGCAGAGTTGCTAGATGTAATTGACCTTGTTGCATTCAGCAATATGGATAAGCAGGTATTGCATTATCTGCAGGAGCGCGCAAAAGCAGCGAATACAAAAGCCTTATTTATTACCCACCAGCAAATAGCAGATGAGTTGCACACCCATAGAGAGGCCGTGAGCAGGCTTTTACGTACAATGGAACAGAAGGACATTGTCAGACTTGGACGGAATACCATCGAACTTATATAGGCAAATGATGACGACAGTCATCTAAATAATCTGCATTTAGGGAACATTTGTTCCTTACAGGGCCATATCTCAGACGTAGTTTTACATCATCATTTAAAACTACTGTTTATGAAAAAGAATATGGGAACAATTGACCGCTTACTGAGAGTCGTGGTCGCTATTGTAATTGCAATTTTATACTTTACTCATGTGGTTACGGGCACTATCGCACTGGTGCTGTTGGCCCTTGCGGGTATTTTTATGCTGACAAGTCTTATCAGCACATGCCCATTATACATGCCATTTGGCATCTCTACGAAGGGGAAAAAATAATTTCCTGCTATCCAACAAATGTTCCAGACCGCGCCTTTGTAAGTGCCGAACTTTGTTTCCAGAAACAATGAAATTTCACTTCAGCGTTCAAATTTAGTGGCAATGATCAAATGGTTAGGTAAATATAAAATTGAAATAGGTGGTGTAGTGATAGGGGCTACTGTCGGATGGTGTTATTGGTTTTTCGTGGGGTGTGCATCCGGCAGTTGCTTAATTTCTTCAAGGCCACTGAATGCAACAATGTATGGGGCATTAATGGGTGGGTTAGTTTTCAGCGTGTTGGGAAGTAAAAGTGATGTTATTAAAAAGAAGCAATAAGAATACTAAAAAGCAAACAAATGTTAGATTCAATTAAACAAATGCTGGGCATGGGCCCAAAGACAGATCTTGGGGAGTTAATTGCAAATGGCGCAATTATTTTAGACGTCCGCACACCGGGTGAATATGCAGGTGGCCACATTAAGGGCTCGTTAAACATTCCATTAAATGACCTGGGCAGGAATGCAGCAAAGCTAAAAAAGGATACGCCCATCATTACCTGTTGTGCTTCAGGAATGAGGAGCAGTTCGGCTAAGTCGATGTTGATTTCTGGTGGATTTAAGGAAGTGCATAATGGTGGTAGCTGGATGAACCTGAAAAAATTCGAGAAATGATTTTTTCAAAAGAACGATTAATGAGCAACTGGCACCTGATGCGCATTGTAAGGCTGGCAATCGGCTTGTACATGGCAGTAGGCGCAGTTTACATGAAGGAGTGGATGTTTGGTGTTATGGGTGCATTCTTCCTCTATCAGGCTTTGGCCGATGCTACCTGTTGCGGTGCAGGGGGGTGTAATACAAGAACACCTCGCCAAACATACCGGCAACAAAAGCAGGCTCAGGAAGTTGACGTTGATTACGAAGAAATAAAATAATAAACATATGGAAACGAGAGCATTTTCTGAATTAATAAACGGGAGTAAACCGGTACTGGTTGATTTTTCGGCAGAATGGTGTGGGCCATGTAAAATGATGGTGCCTGTATTAAGTGAGCTGAAGTTACTTATTGGTGATAAGGCCACCGTAATAAAAATTGACGTTGATAAGAACCCGGTGGCCGCACAAGCCTATAATATTTCCGGCGTTCCAACAATCATACTTTTTCAGAGTGGCAAGGTCTTATGGCGTCAGTCCGGTGTCGTTTCCGCAACACAGTTAAAAAAGATAATTGAACAACATTCAAATTAGAAACAATGAGCGTAACACACGATTATAACGTAAGTGTAAAGTGGCAGAAGGACAGAATGGGGTTAATGGCAACCCCAGATGCTACTCAGACTATTGAAGTAGCAACCCCGCCACAATTTCCTAACGGTATGGAGGGTATATGGTCGCCGGAGCACCTGTTTACAGCAGCAGTGAATAGTTGCCTGATGACCACGTTCTTATCAATCGCAGAAAATTCAAGATTACAATATGCTGAGTTTAGTTCTTCTGCTGCAGGTAAGCTGGAAATGGTGGACGGTAAGTATGTAATGAGTGAAGTTACATTGAGGCCTGTAGTAATGATAAACAATGAGGAAGACCGGGCAAAGGCAGACAGAGTGCTGCAAAAGGCGGAGCAGAATTGCTTAATTTCGAACTCGGTAAAGTCCAGGATCATTTTTGAACCTACTGTAACCATACTTTCAACTGTAGAAGCGTAATGAGAAGATTAGTCACAATTTTATTGCTGTCATCAGCAAGCTATATGGCATCCTGCCAGGGCCGCAGTACTACTACTGCTTCGCAAACGACAACCGCGGGGCAAATTAAACAAACGGTAGCTGTCGATGATTTTGAGAAAAAAATGTCCACATTGCCAGAAGCGCAATTGCTTGATGTAAGAACACCGGATGAATATAAAGGAGGGCATCTGAAAAATGCAATCAATATTGACGTAAGGGCGGATGAATTTGAAGCGGAGGTGGGTAAACTTGATAGAGCTAAACCTGTTTTGGTGTATTGTTTGTCGGGTGGCAGGAGCGGAGCAGCTGCCGCCAAAATGGAGGAAATGGGTTTTAAGGCGATATACAACATGGATGGTGGCATTATGCGTTGGGAAAGTGCCGGTAAGGCCGTAGAGACGGGCAATGCTGCCCCTAAAGCGCCGGGCATGACTGTTGCTGAGCTGAATCAACAAGTAAGCAAGGGTAGGTATGTATTGGTAGATTATAATGCAAAATGGTGCGAACCCTGCAAAAAGATGCTGCCTGTACTAGAGGCATTGGTTGACAAGCGGAAAGATAAATTGACGCTACTTAAAATTGATGCCGACGCAAACGAAGGTCTGCTGAAGGCAAAAGGCATAGCATCAATACCTTACCTGGAACTATACGAAAATGGCAAACTTATATGGCAACATACTGGGCTGATTGAAGAAGCTGATTTGCTGAAGGAAACAAAACTGTAGTATTATGAATATAACAACGTTTCTTATTCTGGTCGCGATTGGGTTATTTTCTGGCATACTGGGCGGCGTTATCGGCTTGGGTGGTGGAGTAATTATAATACCCGCGATGGTTATGTTTCTGGCTATGGACCAACGAACTGCCCAAGGAACAAGTATAGCAATAATGTTGCCACCGATTGGTATTATGGCTGCCTATAGTTATTATAAAGCTGGCTACGTAAATGTAAAGTATGCTGCCGTAATAGCCATTGCGTTTATGTTGGGCGGATATTTTGGCTCAAAAATGGCACTGAGTTTGCCTGAACAAGGCATCAGGAAAGGATTTGCTATATTACTTTGCCTTATTGCCGCAAAAATGTTCTTTATGAAGAGCTGAGGCGCTTGCCATACGTATAAGTTAACAAGCAAGGGGATTGGCGTTAAGAGAATAATAAAGTGGACAACATCTGTTACTTTAAATTATGAAAGAACGTACGTAACCCTATACGCGAGTGGACTAAAATTTAATAATGTTGTAATAAAAAAGTTATGGAAGCGAATAAATTCTCTGAATTGATAAACAGCGCTACGCCGGTACTGGTCGATTTTTCTGCGGAATGGTGCGGACCGTGTAAAATGATGGCGCCTATATTGAGCGAGTTGAAGAAAATGGTGGGGGATAGTGTGAAAATAGTAAAAATAGACGTAGACAAGAACCCGGCAGCGGCGCAGGCTTACCAGGTATCAGGTGTGCCTACTTTAATCATTTTTCAGGGTGGGAAAGTACTGTGGAGACAGTCGGGAGTAATGCCTGCAAAGCAATTAAAACAGGTTATAGACCAGCATGTTACTCTATAAAATGAATAATGTGCTTAAACCCAGATTACGCAATAAGATTATTTTTTGCTACTGCCGCTATGGCTAGAAGTCAATACAGTAAAGGGTTTCACTTGATTTTTGTCTTAAAAAGTTCTAATGCTACGCATTAGAAAAAGAGAGGCGCAAAAATATGATTATCAAT
>CANFKC010000047.1 GCA_947447265.1 Chitinophagaceae bacterium | reverse complement strand
AGCAAAGTGGTAGTTCCGCCTACGCAGGCTGTTGCTGTGCCGGTTATAGTTCCTGCATCTGGTAATGGATTAACTGTAATAAATGGTGTTACTGCTATAACGCCGCAACTGTTGGTTACGGTATAGGTAATAGGCACTGAACCTGCTGATACACCAGTTACAACTCCGGTTGCGATGTCTACACTGGCTATGCCCGGAGCACCACTCACCCATGTACCTCCACCTACGGTGCTGGTCATGGTAATCGTTGCACCAACGCATACGCTGGTCGGACCGCCGATGGTGCCGGCTGATGGATTTGGTAATACGGTTACCGTATAAGTTGCGATACCTGTACCACAGCTACCACTTACTATATAGCTGATGGTTGTTGTACCTGCTGCAACACCGGTTAATACGCCTGTTGATGAATTAATAGTGGCTACTGAGGTAACACTGCTGCTCCATACGCCACCCGAAGTGGTGTCTGTAAGCGTAATGGTACGGCCAGGACATACTGTTGTCGGACCAGCGATCGTTCCGGCTGTACCGCCGCTCGTACCTACTGATAATACTTTGGTCGCTATCGCTGTGCCGCAACTATTGCTTACAGTATAGGTAATGGTAGCAGAACCTGCTGAATTACCCCTGACAACACCTGCTGAAGTTACTGATGCTATTGCGCTATTGCTGCTGCTCCATATACCGCCGCTCACCGCATCGGTCAATGTTATTGTGGAGCCGATACATACAATCGATGCGCCGCTGATTGTGCCTGCACTTGGTGCACCCAATACAGTTATAAAGTATGCTGAACGGAACGTTCCGCATGCATTCGTTATGGTATAGTATACAGAATCGTTACCAACACTCAGTCCCGTAACAACACCTGTTGACGAATTTATTGTAGCTATGCTCGGGTGCTGGATACTCCAGCTGCCTCCGCTTACTGCTGAAGTATAGGTAGCAGTTCCGCCAACACATACTGTTGTCGGGCCACTGATGGTGCCCGCACTGTTGGGCAATACTGTGATAACTTTCACAGCTGTAGCCGTACAATATCCCGGAACGAAATATTTAATAGTGTCGATACCGGGTGAAACGCCAACAACATTACCACCTGAATTTACAGTAGCAATACTTGTATTAGTGCTGCTCCATGTGCCTCCGGCAGTGGCATCTGTAAATGTCGTATAAGCACCTACACAAACTGTAGATGCTCCAGAAATAGCAGCAACTATAAGACCCGAAGAAACTACCGTATCAACTTTAGAAGAAACAGCAGTACCGCAACTATTAGTAACAGAATAAGATACTGTAACCAAGCCTGCTGAAAGGCCATAAAATGTGCCTGAAGTATTTATGGTGGCTATTGTTGGTGCACTAACCGACCATACACCACCAGATGTCGTATTGGTAAGTGTAACACTTGTTCCGACACACAATTTACGCGGCCCCGAAATATCACCAATTACAGGAACACCAAAATTGAGCAGTATCGAAGCTGTGGTTGAAGAAAGGCCACTCGCCGTACAGGTAACCACGCAACGATAGTATATATTAGCTGTTACTACTGCAGTGTAGCCTGCCGAAGTTGCTCCTGTAACATTTGTCCATGTAGTGTTATTCGGAGAAGACTGCCATTGATAGGTAAGCCCACCCGAAGTAGTACCGCCGCTTAGTGACAAAATAGAAGTATAGGTAGAACAACCATTTGTAACCGTTGCATTAACTGTACCTGCTGTTGGTGTACCTGAGCATGTTGAGCAACCGGAACCGCTCACATAAATACTGTGTGCTGTACCACCTCCGCTAACCGTAATATATCCGCTTACCGTGCTCCCTGAGGCTGCGTAGAACTGAACCTGAATAGTTGAAGCACTAATGGTACCGCCAGCATAAGAAATGGTGTAAGATGACACCCATGAGCTGCCATTATAAATGGCAAAATTAGTTGGTGCGGTAACAGTTATTGTGCCTGAAGATGGAGTTAAATAAGTACCATTAATCGTAGTGTTAAGGGTGGATGAATAGGTACCGACCGTTATACAACCAAATAATAAGGAATCGGGAATGGCAGTTATCACCGGTGAAGCCGGTACAATTGTAACCGTATAATCCCTCGCATCGCCAAATGAAGTAGATGAAGTAGGGCAAGGATTCATGGAAGGATAAACAGTAGAACCGCAGCAACCACCTGATGTGTAATTACCTACAATTCTCATTCTGTGTGTACCCAGCGCCGCACCTGCAGGAATGACCAGAGGCACAGCAGGCGTTGATGTAAAAAATGAATCATCACCGGCAACAGTTTCAGAAGCCGAGAAGGTACCATCATTATTAAAATCGATCCAAACCTGGTCAGAGAAGGTTGCATAATAACCACCGGTAACATATAAGGTCGTGGTATAAGTTGTACCCTGAACCAGCGAACATGACATTGCCGTCATATCTTCATAGCTGGTACCGGTGCAGGCAGAGGTATCAATAATAACACCTGAAGAACCCACCAGACGCTTTATGCTGGTATTCATACTATAAGAAGAGCACGGGCTACCGAAAGTAGGTGTGCAGTAGGTACCAACTGTCATTGGGGCGGTAACAACCGAAGTGCCACAACTATTGGTTACTGAATAACTGATAACAGCACTACCTGCGGTAACACCTCTCACAACCCCGGAACTATTTACGGCAGCAATACTGGTGTTACTGCTACTCCATGTACCACCGGAGGTGGTATCTGCAAGGGTTATTGTGGAACTTATCGCAACCGTCGACGGGCCCGCAATAGCCGAAACTGTTGGCGCACCGAAAGTAAGATAAACAGGGGTTGCGTTCGATGAAAGGCCGCTGTAGCTGCACGTTACCACACACCTGTAATAAACGTTGGCGGTAACTACAGCAGTAAACCCAGAGGTAGTTGAGCCTGATACATTAGACCACGTTGTACCATCGGTTGAAGACTGCCATTGGTAGACAATCCCGCTCACTGACGATGTGCCTGAGAGCGATAAAATGGATGTATAGGTGACACATCCGCTTGTTGATGTAGCATTTACTGTTCCGCCTGTTGGTGTGCCAGAGCATCCGGAACATCCGGAACCACTCCCGGAGACAGGTAGATATACCGGGGAAGCCAGCCCGCCGCCCGATACTGAAACCGTAGCGCCATAACTAACACAGGCTGAAGGACAGAAACGCACCTGAATTGTTGCAGAACTTACTGCACCACCAGTATACGATATAGTATAGGACGAAACCCAGGCAGAACCATTATACACATTAAAACCTGCTGGAGAAGTAACCGTGAGGCTACCTGACGATGGTGCGAGATACGATGCGTTGAGTATAATATTCGTTGGTGACGAGCATACGCTTGTAGTTGTAGGAGGGAAGGTTATTGAGGTAGGTGCTATAGTGGCTGAGGGCACGTTATCGATACTTACGGTATAATCCCTTGCGTCTCCATAAGAAACAGCTGTCGTAGGGCATGGATTTATCGACGGATAAGCTGAACCGCCGCAGCACTGATAATTATTTACAAACCGCATTAAATGCACACCACCCGCAGCCGAAGAGGGGATAGTCAGCGTTATTGTTGATCCCGTACATGAGCTGAATGAACCACCACCCCCTACACTTTCCGAACTTGAAAATGTTCCGTCATTATTAAAATCTATCCATGCCTGAACGTGAAAACTGGGATAATAAGAACAGGAGAGTGCAAGTGTCGCAACATAGCTAGTCCCTGCATTCAGGGTACACGATAACGATGTCCTATCTAAATAGCTGGTACTGCTGCATGATGCGCTGTCCCTAATAGAACCTGTAGCCCCTATAAGGTTGGCTATGCTGGCATTCATAGGGTAAGAAGAACAAGGGTTAGCAAATGTTGGTACGCAATATATGGATGGGCTTACACAGCTAGAAGTGGTCGACGACAAACCTGAATACCCACAGGTTACTACACATCTGTAGAACAGGGCACTGGTAAGGCCTGATATAGAATAGGTAGGGTTAGTTGCCCCTGCAATATTGGTATAGGTACCACCGCAACTGGTAGAAGACTGCCACTGGTAACTAAGCCCCAATGCTATGGTAGTACCCGAAAGGCTAAAAGTGAAGGTGGTGGCTGAAGTACCTGAAGAAGGAGAAACTGAGGCCGTACCTGCTGTGGGTGTGCCGCTGCAAGCGCTGGCACTGTTACCACAAACGTTGATATTGATTGGCGTGGATAGCCCCCCCCCTGAAACCACAACATTACCACAATATGTACCTGATGTACACGGAGCTACAAACTGAACAAATACGGAAGCAGTACTTACCGTGCTGCCGGAATAAGCAATAGTATATGATGATACGTAAGTGCCGCTGCCTGTACTGCATACCTGGTAACTTGATGGCGCAGTTACCGTAAGAACTCCTGAAGACGGTGTCAGGTAACCACAATTGATAACAGAGAATAGCGCCGAAGAAGAAGTAGCACACGCTGCTATTGTGCCAAAATTCAGGCTTGCAGGAGATGCGGTACCATAAGGCGTTGGAGAGCCAATAACAACCGTATAATCCCTTGCTTCGCCATACGAAACAGTAGTAGTAGGGCATGGATCAATTGACGGATAGGTTGCAGCGCCACAGCACTCATAATTACCCACTATCCTCATCCTGCGCGAGCCGGTACTAACAGAAGATGGTATGGTCAATGTGATAACTGGAGTAGAGGTCGAGCCATACGTGGCACCACCAACTGTTTCGCTCGATTGAAAGGTGCCGTCATTGTTAAAATCTATCCATACCTGTTCATTAAATGAGCTATAATAAGCAGAGCTAATGTTAAGCGTTGCACTATAAGTGCTGCCTGCAGAAAGAGTACAGGAAAGCGCCGTCAAGTTACTATATCCAGAACCCGTACAGCTGGTTGTGTCAGTTATTGACCCTGAAGATCCAACCAAGTGGGCGATTCGGGTGGTCATAGCTGTCGAATAACATCCGGTGCCAAACGCAGGTGTGCAATAGGTTTGTGCAAGCAAATGACCGCCACCCGTTAAAGTGGCAACAAACAACAATAAACCAAGGAGAAATTTCGTAGTGTTTTTCATAATCGTATGTATGTACCCGTAAATTTTAATCTTATGAACCCTCAAATATATATATAATAGACCACTTTCTTACGCAAAAACGATGGGTGATTACCATCATATCGCGCAACAAAATGACGCTATAAACTTTCAGTTAAAAGAAATCGAAGATTCTTAGCAGCGAGAGTTTACCGTGTTGCACAAATTGAATCAATATCAACTACTTGCCTACACAGTGGGTAAAAAATTACGGAACTATAAACTTATTGGTTAGTTTGATTTTTTTTATATTTTTGGATAAATCTAAAAATATAAAATTATGGAGAACGAAAACAAGATTTCAGCATTCTTAAATGTTTCTACCCTTGCATGTGTTGTAATAGGAGGAATAATAGAATATTTAACAGCAAAAATATTAGATAAATTAGGTCAAAACTTTAGCCCAATGGTAGACATTTTATTATACACATTGCCCGTATTGCTAATTTATTTTATTAGCAAGAAATTTATAGATTTTAGAAAAAGTGACTTAGCTGAATTCAATTCAATGAAATCGGATTTCGATGAAACGAAAAATGACTTAGCTATTTATAAAGTTGCTTTGTCTATTCTGATTAATGAACAAAAGAATTTCGGTACATCTTTTGGTAGTCCGAGTAAATTGGAAATGTTTGAAAAAGATTTTAAAACTGCAGCTTTTATGGCTGATTTGAAAGGTGTTGATACAAGTGAAAAACAAAAAATTATAAATAAGTTCATAAATGACGTTAATACGGTAAATCAGCAAAAAGAAATAAAATAACGACATGAACCTTATTGAAATATCCGAAAAATTCCCCACGGAATTAACCTGCATTGAGTATGCAGAAACGTTGCGATACGGCAAAGTTGTAAAGTGCGCCTATTGCAATTCTAAGAACCTTTCCAATAGGCGCAAAGACCATAGGCACAAGTGTAACGACTGCAATAAAAGCACGTCCGTAACGGTTAACAGCAACATTCATAATACCCGACTACCTTTAAAAACATGGTTTTTTGCACTGGCGGTAATTACGGATGCAAAAAAGGGAATGTCAGCATTACAGCTACAAAGGAATATCAACGTTTCCTACCCAACGGCATTTACAATGTATCATAAACTCCGTGAATTAATGGCTCAACAAAACAAAAGCATTGATGAACTAGAGGGCGTTGTTGAAATGGATGAAACCTTTATAGGCAGTAAACCACGCAAATTTGCAAAACCGGAAATGCCGCAAAAAAGGCGTGAAGATTTGGATTCAGAATTGAAACACTATAAAGCTGAAGGTTTTGATTTTCGCCCACAAGGTAAAAACCCTGCAAAAATTAACAACAATTCGAAAAGGGGTAGAGGTACGGATAACATACCTGTCGCTGGCATAGTGGAAAGGAACGGGAATGTAGTAGCAGAGGTAATGCAAAATCTTACTTATGCCAACCTTAAAAAAATGGTGCAAAAGTATGTTGATGAAGATAAGAGCGTACTAATTACGGATAACTATAAGGGCTACAACTCTATGAAAAAAATCATTGGGCACGTAGTTATTGACCACAAAGAAATGTACAGTTACCGAGGGCTTAATAGTAACAGTATAGAAAGTTTTTGGGCTATTATTGAGCGTGGCATTATGGGGCAATACCATAGTGTTAGCCCTCATAAGTTACCCAACTATGTAGCCGAATTTGTGTACAAGTATAATAACCGTAAAGACAATGAAGCTATGTTCCACGAATTACTATCACAACTCTTTCAACCAATTACTTTATAGTTCCGAAAAATTATGTACTTCCTAAGGTATAGCAACCAAAATTAGACCATACTTGATACCAACAAACGAAGCTGAACTTTCAATAAAACCATTGTCATAGGCTACAATAAGATTCTGGAAACCATCAACTAAAGAATTCTGTTTACAAATTGAGGCGGGTATACAGGGAAGTTTATACGGCCATCAAGCTATGACTTCGTATAACTAAATCAATTATTATCGATTTGTTGCCTCACAAGGAATAGTGATTTCACAAACTACTAATATAAGGGACTTTTTTTATCAGAATAGTTACAATATTTGCTTAAGCTTAAATGTTCAATAAGTTATGCAACCAAATATTACTGATAGGGTATATATTGCCAATTACGAATTAGGTTATGATTACACACCTGATGAAATATTCACTATTACCGGTATCTATGGCGATTCTTATGCTGTTTCAAATGGCACTGTTACAAAGTGGATTAATAAAGAGTGTGTACTGCCGCAACAATTAGCTGACACTAGAACATACAAAACATTTAAGGAAAGGCTAACATCACTAAAAAATCAACATGAGCAATTTCTTGAATTAGGTAATAATGACAATAACCCGCTATCAGTTGCCTATGCATCATTGGCCGCTAATACGCTAACCACATTAAGTTATGTCGAGAATTTATTTGAAATTTATAAATCAGAGTATTCTAAAGAGTACTTCAATGAATTAAGCTACGATTCAGATGCGATAAACAAAGCCTTAGCTAATGAACTTAATTTCCACATGAACTTATAAAGTTTAATGTAAACGCGGTTGCTGAGCTAACATATAGCTATGGTCGCTGCTGGATACCTTGCTAATCATGGTATACCTGTTGAGCCAATTAAAAGCGAAGAAATTACAGACAAAGTAGAATGAAGCGGCGATATTATTGTGTACTCTTAAATTTCAATCTTATGCCCCCTGGATAAACTTTAATAGCCCGACGACCGTTTTAGTGCCTGTTTTCCGGCAGATATTCTTGCGGTGTGTCTCCACTGTGAAATGGCTTAAATGCAGTTGGTTTGCAATAATTTGGGTAGTAGTTTCTGAGTTATTAGTTATGATTTTCAACTAACTGAATTCTACAACCTTTTCAAGTTCAATGCTCTTAGGGAAGAGAATATTGTTTTCAAGGTGTATGTGCTGGAACAGATCATTCTGAAACTCCTGCAATTTTTGAAAGGCAACATTGTAGGTAGTGCATCCATCGGCAGGTGCAATGAAATTATTGCTCAGTGCCGCTATCCTGAAAAGCCTGTCGCCTTCCACAGTATGCTCCTGCTCCATCATATTAATTGGGTTTTGTAGTGAACCAAAGAAGAATGGGGGAATCGTATGGTTGTTCCTGGCTGCCTCTGCCATTTTCTTTATCGCAGGGAAGAGAATAGTCTCTTCTTTAACCATGTGGTGTGTGAGCTCAGTAGCACAACCGTCAAACAATTGATAGATCTCATCCAGCTCAGGGTGACGGTCGCCGTGCACCTTATTTATTTTATTCAGATAACCTAAAAGTACCGGAATGCTTTGCCGTACATAAGTATGGTGACTGCTCTCAATGTGCGTTGCCAATTCATCGAGCGGCATAGACTTGTACTGGTCCTCCGGAATGGATTGCAATGCTTCCATCACCACAAGCACTTCTTCTTCTATCGCCGCAAAGTCAAGCTTCTTTTCTTTGCAAACATCAACCAACAACCTGTTGCCCTTGCAGCAAAAGTCTATGCCGTATTTCTTGAAGACTTCAGCTGTCCTGAAGTTAACTGCTACAATTTTGCCTATTGTTAGGCCTGACTCTGTATTCTCTGCGCTGTGCATGATATGTATAATTATTTCGAGAGCAAAATAACCGAGAATGCGAAGCAGCTAGTATGCGTGGAATCATATATAAAAGTGAATAGGTGTGGCTGTGGTCTACTTTAACAAAAGAAAATGTAATTGTGACTGGAGTCATAAATGGAGGTATGGCGAGGGTGTACATTTATAGGGTAATTTATTGTTAACGCTTTAATCTTTTTTATGAAAAGGATCACATTGCCGATAATTTGTTCTCTTTGTTTGTGGCTGACTGCCTGTGATAGTAATAACACCACGCCTGGAGAAACAGCAAAGTCGGAAAGTAGTGCTCCTGCAGGGGCGGGCCAATCTGCCGTGCAGGATGATGCATCTCAGAAGAACATTGTTCAAGTTGCTAGCGGCAGTAAGGACCACACTACGCTGGTTGCAGCAGTGAAGGCCGCAGACTTGGTTAACGCATTGAGTAATGCTGGACCATTTACCGTGTTCGCTCCGACCAATGCCGCATTTGAGAAGCTACCCGCAGGTACAGTTGAAGGTCTTTTAAAACCTGAAAAGAAAGAAGATCTTGCAGATATACTACAGTACCACGTTTCAGTAGGGGGCTATAAAGCGGAGCAATTGCAGGACGGACAAATATTGGGACAGGTAAACGGCGGCAATATTACCATCACGAAGAAAGATGGGAAAATAATGGTGAATGGAACCGCTACAATAATCGCATCAATTCCGGCAGCTAATGGTATCATACACGTAATAGACGGTGTGCTGCTGCCGCCGGCAAAAAAATAGGGTTTTAGGTGTTATAAATACATAGGGCTGCGATTATTTGCAGCCCTTATTGTTATAAGGAAAAACGACATTGCCCGCTTATTGCTCCCTGTTGGTTTCGCCATTGCCTTGAAATATCTTTATCTGCATCACGGTAGATATGCTCAATGCCCTTTGCTTGGCTAATTCAGCTTTTTCACCTGCGAATAGTTCGTTGACTGTCGAGAGAAAAAGGCGTTGCCATTCCATAAAATGTTCGGGGCTAAGTGGGTTCCTTTCATGAAACGCGCGGTGGGTTTTTAATGGATTGCCCGTATAGCCACCGGTAAAAAACAAAGCATTCTCCCAGAATAAATACATGACCGGTAAATGCTTTTCCCAATTTACATGTGCGAACAGCGCACCTATGATTTCATTACGCTTTACCTTTTCATAAAAACTATCTACTAGGGCCTGTATATCTTCTATATCCTGTATGTCTGTTTTCATAACTAAAGGTCTTTACGGTTAAACTTTCTTAACGAAAACAATAGGGGTAAACAGATCCATAAAAGCATAACGAAGATGGAAAGGGCGAGTCCTTTTTGGGTACCAAAGAAGTCTTTGAATATTGCGCCTGTGTACCCCATTAGGGCCGAAACATCCATCTTAAGCAGTATCATTATCCGGCCAAGATCTAAGGGGTTAAAGGCGGTAAGCCCAATCATTGGTTGCTCCAGTGGATAGTCGGCGAATTGGAATAATAAAAACAGAACAAGGCCATCAAAAACTAGCGAAAAATAGAGCCATAACATTATTGCTACACCAATACCTTTGGCTTTATCCCGCGTTTTCACGGTGGCCAGCATAGCAATAGAAACAAAGATTATGGAAATGAGTACTCCCATCAGCACCATCATAAGCCCGGTGGCAGAACTGCAGTACAATATAACAGGTATTCCCGCGCCTATAAGAAATGAAATAGATAATGCACTGGCCAAACCTATAAACAAACTCAGCCAGATACTTCGGCGCTTAATAGGCTGACTAAGCAATAGCTCAATAAACTCGGAGCTGTTATAAATGTAAATGGTGGAAAATATAATGTTCACCAATGGTACAATGAATAATATGAGATTAAGCAGGCTGAGCAACCCTTTCTGAACACTATCTTCAAGGCTGAACACAGTGAATGAAATAGCCAGCAGGAATAAGGTATAAGCGAGGACTATTTTGTTCCTGAGAATATCCAGGAGTATATATTTGACGATCTTTATCATGATGTTGTATTGTTCATAAAATGAGCTACTGCTTTAGCTAGTTTAGTTTCACCAACTTCTGTTTTTAGTGCATCAATGGCTTTGTAGAAAATGATATGGCCATCCTGCATGTACACAATATGCGAAACGAGGTCATCCAGCTCGCTGAGAATATGGGATGTTATCAGGAATAGTTTTCCGTTCTGCTTTTCGACGAGTATTTTTTCTTTTAGAATTTCTGACGCTATCGGGTCTAGTCCTGCAGTTGGCTCATCGAGTATAAGTACTTCCGGGCGAAAAAGGAAAGCAATGGAGGCACTCACCTTTTGCATAGTACCTCCCGACAGAGTGCCCATCCTTTTGTTGTATAGCTTTTTAAGTTGAAAGGCGCCAATCAGGTCTTCATCAAGCCCGTCGTGCTTCTGCCTTATATCCGTGAGCATATCCATCACCTGGCCTATCTTCATATTCTCAGGATATCTGCCTATCTGCGGCATATAACCAATCAATGACCGGTAAGCCCATCCTTTAGCAATATCCTCGCCCTTGAATCTGAAGCCGCCGGAATCGGGTACAACCATTCCCAAAAGGCATTTGATGAGTGTTGTCTTGCCGCAGCCATTTGGCCCTATTAAAGCAATACACTCGCCAACGCCACTGGAAAACGAAATGTCATTCAGCACCTGTAGTTTGCCAAAGCTTTTGTTGATGTTAATCGCCTCTATCATAATTGTAAAGGTTTCATTAGAGGGTGATCGTCTCTTAGGTTTTCGGGGGTCAGGCTAGGTATTACTTTTTCTGATTTGTCCATGAGGACCGTTATAAGGCTGCGAAACAATATCATAGCAGGTGGATTCTTCTCTACAACCATACTGAACATACTTACCGGCCGATAGGGTACGTCGCCAATTTTATCCCGGTTAAGGTCGTACCCTTCATACTTATCCCAGTAGTTGTGGGTAAAGGTGTTGAGCACCAGTGAGCCATTGGTCCCAACATCGAAAGTATTGCCAATGAAGTTGTTGTTTTTCAAAACAATATCCATACAGCTGGCTTGTATCTTAAGCCCCCAGCCATTGTCTTTAAAGCTGTTATTGTACATTTCTATTCTACTTGCTCCTTCAATGAATATGCCGCTAGTATTTTTTTCAAATTTATTGCCATCTATGTAGCTGTCTGATATTTCCTTGAGCAAAATGCCATAAGCCGCATCGCCCCAATTCTCTTTAAAATAATTGTGAAACATTTTTACATGATGCGAAAACATAACTGCCACACCGGCACCGTTGTTTTCAAAGACATTGGCAGCATAGGTGTCGCTGTTGGAGAACATGAAATGCAAACCGTAACGCATGTTCTTTGTCGAAATGTTCCTCCATATTATTGAGTTGGTGACAAATTCAAAGTAGATGCCATCGCGATGCCCGGTTATGGTGTTCGCTATTATCTGCATGCTATCACATTTCCAGCAGTGTATGCCATTACCACTTTGCTGCTCCTGCGCCTGGCGTGCCGTCAGCTTATTTCCTTTGATGATACAACCCTGGCAGTTCTGAGAATAGATACCAAAGAAGCAGTCTTCAAGAATATTATTACTTATGGTTACATAGCGCCTATTGTATATTTTGATGCCGCCATAGTCAACAATGCTGGATATGGCAGAATTACATACCTTAAAACCATCGAAGACCACATTGTCAGCTTTGATAGAGACAGGCTCGTATTTGTGGTCGCCGTCCAATACCGGATGATTGATACCAAGCAACACAATCGGCTTGGCAATAACCAAGTTCTTTTCATGATAGGTGCCGGATTCTACGATAATGGTATCATTGTTGCCAGCTTTCATTACCCCATCGGTTATCGTTGTAATTGCCTGCTGTTTACCTACACGTACCGTTGTACATTGCGCAATTATACTGAGGCAAAGGCAAGAACACAATATTAGGATTATCGCCTTCATTATAATTGCTCCCAGGTTATTGAATCGCCATGGTATACGGCCTTTACTGCATTTAGACTATCGAGGTTACTGAATGCCGCTAAGTGGCCATCCATAGGGCATTTAAGTTCCGCGCTCTTCAGTAGTACGCTTTTTGATGCCTCCACAAGTTCGTGGGTGCTGCAATAATCGGTGAAGTAAAATGTGGTGTTCTTTTTCCAATCCGACTGCATTGATTTGACGAATTCATTCATGCAATGAATATCATCGAACTTAAAGGCTTTGCCGGTGCTGGTTTGTATCTCTGCGCCAAAGCGAGGATCGGATATTGTCATTTTACAAAATGCGCAATTGTCTTTTCCAACTGCAATTTTCTGCGGTTCAATTTTACAGCTACCCATCAACAAAATTATGATAGCGGCAAAAGGCAATGCCGCTTTCTTAAATTTAAGTGTGCTCTTCCACTCAATTACGACTCCCAAAAGCATTAATGCCCCAGCACCTATAAATATCCAGCCACCAATATCAGGGACAGAGAATGCACCAAAATTCAACAGCTGCTTAAATCCTATCAAAGGCGGTTGATAGGCCATGCCAGGCACTACTATTGCTGCGTGTGGGTCAAGGTTGTGCCCGTAATTGTATTCCCAGCGCCAAAAGTCAATCATCACAATAATGCCAAATGCGACAAACAGGAAAAAGGAACTGTAGAACCATTTCTTCCGGTTAATCAACGCTACGATAATAAATAACGCTCCAAAAAAACTGATACAGTAAGGCAGGATCGTAAATTCAAAAAAGTCTTCGTTATGCAATGTTTTCATGCCAATGTAGTGGTTTAATCCATTGATGATGTCTACGTTGCCTCTTATGCCATTGGCATGAATGTTAAGTCTCAATCCTTCCGGGTATTGTGGTGCATCCAGGTCAATTCTCCAAATTGGGGTAAACAAAACCGTAAAAAGCCCTATGCCGCATATGACTTGCAGCAACCTGGTCCAAACGCTCAATTTATTGTGTTTCACGGCTATTGTTTATTTAGTACTCTTTGAAAAATTTCGGCTTACCACATCAGATGTAACCACTCTGTATGATAAGCCGAAACTCAATATTCATTCATAATTACTTTCCTTTCGGGCTTACTTGGCTGTTGCGCTTTCCGGGGCGGGCTGGTTCTTACCCGTACTGAACATTAAAGGAACGCTACTGCCTGCAGGTGAAACCCTTACATATCCTTGCATTTCCTGGTGCAGTGCACTACAGAAATCGGTACAATATATAGGGAAGATGCCAACGCGATCAGGAACCCATTTCAACGTCTGTGTCTCACCCGGCATTATTAAAAGTTCGGCATTTACTGCACCCTTTACGGCAAAGCCATGAGGAACATCCCAGTCTTGTTCCAGGTTGGTTACGTGGAAGTAAACCTCATCGCCCATTCTCACACCTTCTATATTGTCGGGCGAGAAGTGCGACCTTATCGCAGTCATGTACACATGTATCTTGTTTCCTTCACGTACCACTTTTGTGGTGCCTTCACCTTTCGATACATATGGGTTAGTATTTTCGTCAATCTTAAAGAACTTAACCGAACGGTTTTTAATTACATCTGCAGCTACAGCCTGTGCATAGTGAGGTTCACCAATGGTGGGGAAGTCAAGTATCAGTTGCATCTTATCTCCACTGATATCGAACAACTGTGCACTTTGGGCCAATTCCGGGCCTGTCGGCAGGTACCTGTCTTTGGTTATTTTGTTATAAGCGATCATGTACTTTGCATTTGGCTTCTTAGTGTCCCCACCAGGTACGCATAAGTGGCCTACAGAATAAAAGGTCGGTGCCCTGTCAAGCACTTTCAGGTCTTTGATATTCCATTTTACCACTTCGCTTGATACGAAGAATGAAGTATAGGCATTGCCTTTGCCATCAAACTCTGTATGCAACGGTCCCAGGCCTGGCTTTTTCACTTCGCCATATAGGGCAGCGTCGTATTTTATGACGGGAATCCCTTCAAAATCGCCTTCATACGCCTTGTCGGCAATCGCCTTCATTATCTTATCAAAACTGAATACAGGGATTAATGCCGCTAGTTTTCCGCTACCTACTATGTATTCACCAGTTGGGTCTACATCGCAACCGTGTGGTGATTTAGGGCAAGGAATAAAGTAACAGATATCCTTTAACTCTTTGGAGTCGAGTACCGTTACTTCAGTTTTCATTTCAGAATTTGCGGTGTGGGTCTTTTCGTTATACACGTTATGGGCATACTTTGTTGGTATCTTTTTACCCTTTCCCGCTTTCAGGTATTCCTCAGCTTTCTTCCAGTTTACTGCCATTATGAAGTCTTTATCGCGCTGCGATGCATTCACTTCCAGTAGTGTGTTGGCTTGCTCGGTATTGTAGCAGCTAAAGAAGAACCATCCGTGCGATTTTCCTTTACCCGCATGAGAAAGATCAAAATTCACACCCGGGCATTCTATCTGGAATGCCAGTTCCATTTTACCATCTTCTTTACCAACGCTTATAAAGCTGATATGGCCTTTAAAGTTCTTCTTGTATGTGTTAATGGGGATATCGCCATTTTCATAGTCAGGAGGCACACTAAAACGGGTTCCCGCGACAACATACTCTGTATTCTCTGTAATGAATGGAGAGCTATGGTTACCGCCGCTATTAGGCAATTCTATTATCTCGGCGGTCCTGAAGGTAGCGAGGTCAATCCTGGCTACACGGGGTGTGTTATTGGCATTGCCGAATATCCATCTGCCGTCTATTTCACCATTGGTTTGCGATAATTCCGGGTGGTGAAGGTCATCCCACGGCACAAAGCCGTGCGAAGTGTTCAGCATAGGCTTGGTTTCCTCGCTATAACCATATCCCTTCTCCGGGTCAACAGAAAATACAGGGATCACACGTAACAACCTACCACTCGGCAGGCCATAAACGCTCATTTGCCCACTGAAGCCGCCAGAGAGAAAGTTGTAGAATTCATCGTATTTGCCGGGCGCTACGTATGCTTTTGCCGCGGCGTCACCAGTTACTGCATTACCTGCATTTTTAGGTTTGCAGGCATTCATCCCAACTACAAGTGCTACTGCCCCTATGACTGGAAGATATTTGAGGTGTCTCATAAAATAATTGTTTTTATTGTTACCATTTCCGATATCGGTAATAGCTATTTTACTCCGTCATTCTTTCTCATAAATTCATACAGAGCACGGGCATCGTCATCGCTTAGGTTCTGGTTGGGCATCCTTACCAGGCAAATTTCTAGTTGTGCTTGTGCTTTGGGGTCTTTATTGATCATTTCATCTGTATTGGTTACGAAATTCATGATCCACTCTGGTGTGTGCCTGCTGGTAACGCCTTTCCATCCCGGGCCTACCAACTTTTCATCTGTCGTTTTATGACAGCTATTGCACTTTACTTCGAAGACTTTTTTACCATTGTCTGCCATGGAGGGATCCAATGCCGGGGCAATATCTACATGTGTAAATTTGCCTTCCCCCCTTTTGGGGTCATACGAAGGATTTCCGGTAGATTCTTTTTTGTCAGCGGCGCCTTCTTGCACGTAAGGATTCTTTTCGGGAGTGGAACTACCTCCACATGCTGCAAACACTGCACAGATAACAGCTAAGAACAATAGTTTTTTCATATTTCTGATTTGTTGGTTAAAATGATAGTGCAAGATTATAACACCTGCTACCTCTTGTTTATGCGTTCAATCATAAACACAAATTTTTGTTTCTCTGTCCAATCTCATTGTCCGGGAAAATATGATGACAAGTCAACGCTGGTAAGGGTTTGTGTGAATTTTTGCGTAATGAAAAAAATGAAACATGATCCTTGTCATGTTTAGGGGTGCGCAAGGTCATCTCCAAAGCATCTGCTTCCCGCTAGTTTTACCTTACAAATTATTTTGCTATGATGGTCGATATTGATTTCCTGCTCACATTAGGTGCCGTTTACAAAAAGGTAAGCCAAGGCGAAATGATTTTCATGGAAGGTACACGCTGCAATTTCTATCACCAGCTTGTTGGCGGCCTCGTGCGGTGGACCAACATCAACAACGACGGCAAGGAGTATCTGCAGTCACTTGTTGAGCCAGGGGAGAGTTTCGGGGAGCTGCCACTGTTTGATGGAGGCGTTTATGCAGCTACGGCTATCGCAGACGAGGATTGCGTTATCATCAAATTACACGAATCTACGTTTCACCAGATGTTGCTGGAACATCCCGAGATACTCATGTCGTTTTCAAAATTAATGGCACAGCGGCTCAGGTTTAAGTTCTTCCTGCTTAAGGAATTACTCTACAATGAACCAGAAGAAAGAATATCCTCACTCATTGGCTATCTTAGAGAAACCGAACACAACTTCTGCACCCAATGTGGTAAAGTAAAACTCACCAGGCAACAGATTGCCAATATGACCTGCCTGAGAGTAGAAACAGTTATCAGGACAATGCGGGTGATGCATGATAAAGGCGACATCAACATCAGAAAAGGAAAAGTATATTGCGGCAATATGACCCGAGTCATATCCGGTAGTTGTAGTAATTAGTTGCTTTGCATACTAATTAAAATAAGATGACGCTGAGGAAATGGTTACAGATTTCATTTCTTAATTTACTGGTAGTAGCGGCAATTGGGGTTGTGCTTCGTTACAAAATTGCTTACTCACTTTCATTCATAGACCAGAAGCACTTACTGCACGGCCATTCCCATTTCGCATTTAGCGGCTGGGTTACACAGGCGCTTATGGCACTTGTGGTTTCGCGCCTCTCTGTTTACAGAGGAACTGATCTCTTTAAACGGTATAATTGGCTTCTTTATGCTAACGTTATCTGCGCCTATGGCATGCTGCTAAGTTTCCCCATACAGGGTTATGGACTATTTTCAATCTTTTTTTCAACCAGCTCGCTTTTTGTATCCTATTTCTTTGCCGCATACATATGGACGGACATAAATAGAACCGGGCAGAAAAAAGTCATTTTTGCTTGGTTCAAGGCGGCTGCGATATTTGGTGCGTTATCGTCCCTGGGTGCCTTCTCTCTAGCCTTTATGATGGCCACAAAAACTATGCACCAGAACTGGTACCTGGCTGCGGTATATTTCTTCCTGCATTTTCAGTATAATGGCTGGTTCGCATTCACGATACTGGGGCTGCTATTTGAAAAGCTCGAGAGCAACAAAACTCTAACAGCCGCTCTGTTAAATATCTTCAGGCTATTTGCCTTTGCGTGCATACCTGCTTATTTCCTCTCTGCACTGTGGATGCCGATTCCGCGGTGGGCATATGCGGTCGTTGTTGCTGCTGCCATAGCGCAGGTACTGGCCTGGGCCTGGGCTGTAACTATAATAATACCGAAACGGACTTTCCTGAAGAACCAACTGTCAGCCTTCTCATACGTTGTAGTGTCGCTTTCGCTTTTTGCTTTCAGTATTAAGGTGTTGTTGCAGTTAGGCTCCACAATACCGTCACTTAGCACGCTTTCGTTTGGGTTCCGGCCCATTGTAATTGGCTACCTGCACCTTGTGCTGTTAGGAGTGACCACGTTATTCATTTTAGGGTATAGCATGCATGTTGGAGCTATCTCGGTTTCTCCCAAAAACAAAGCTGGTATTTTCATCTTTATCGGCGGCATAATTCTTAATGAGATAGCCCTAATGATACAGGGAATATCGGCAATGGGCTATATAGCTGTGCCCTATATCAATGAAGCGCTTCTGGGTATAGCATTCGTTATGTTCTCAGGGCTCCTTATTATGAATCTGCCTGTTAAGTGGTTTGCAACCAAAGTACACCTGGTAGAATTACAGCAGGCCTAAAGCGATAGACTGATATTGAAGTCAGGAATTAGTTGTTAATCATAGTATTATCTGAAAAATGAAGTGAAGAAGATAGGCGTAATTTTCTTGTTGCTTGGTCTTTATGCCACCTATAGTTGTTGGGTGTATACCGCAGGTACTTCGTGCAACATAGTCATGACTGAAGCGGCCAAAGAAGGCAAACTACTTTGGCAGATCAACAATTGCCAGAGCTGCCACCAGTTATACGGGCTTGGCGGTTATATGGGGCCGGATCTTACCCTAATTACAACTACAAAACGCGGAGGTGAAAAATACACTAAAGGAATGCTATTAAACGGAGGTACCAGAATGCCAAATTTTCATTTCTCCCCCGACGAAGCCGATGCAATTATTGCCTACTTATCTTATGTAGGCAACACAGCTATTACAATAACAAAATGACATGAGGCAACATACTATAGCATACCGCTTCATTGTACTGGGTTTTGCGTGCCTGTTGTTGAGTATTACATTCGGGCTTACGGCAAGCCTGCAATATTTGTTTCCTCATTTTCTGAATGAACAATTCTCTTTTCAAAACACGCGGCCCGTTCATGTGTTTCTTGCCGTGAACTGGATATTTACCTGTGTAACCGGTATTGTATACAGGTACATACCTGATGTGGCAGGCAGAACGCTCTATTCACGCAAGCTCGCCAGAGTACATTTTTTATTGCAATCGCTAACCATTTTCATTGCAGTTTCGGGCTTTTGTATGGGTTATTTCTCTGGTAGGGAATACCTGGAATTCCCTCCGTGGGTTTCATCGCTGATAATTGTTTATTGGTTGTTATTTGCAATAAATTTTTTGATGACCATAAGGCCTAGGTTAGCTTCGACCCCGGTTTATATATGGAGCTGGTGTACGGGGCTTTTGTTCTTTTTTATTACGATGATAGAAGCGCACTTATGGTTACTACCTTACTTCAATGAAAATATCATTCGCGACCTCACCGTACAGTGGAAAGCTAATGGCAGCATGGTGGGCGCATGGAATATGCTTATTTACGGCACAGCCATGTATGCAATGGAGCAAATAACCGGCGACAAAAAAATGGGGCATCGGAAAATATCTTTTGCATTCTATTTTCTGGGGCTTAGCAATCTAATGTTCAACTGGGGGCACCATACCTACATAGTGCCTGCTAACCCAATCGTAAAACAAGTAGCCTATATTATCAGTATGACAGAGCTGGTGCTGCTTGCCAATATTCTTTGGCAGTGGAAAAATAGTTATAAGAAATCTGGCAATACCAGCTACCCACTAGCATACCGGTTCTTTAAGGTAGCAGATACCTAGATACTTCTGAATCTTATTTTGGCTATTGCTATTTCCGTTCCCTATGTCAATCAATATACGCATGGCACCCAAATTACCGTGGCACATGCTATGGGCGCAACAATAGGTATCAACACTATGTTGCTGCTGGCATCCGTTACGTTCATTTTTGAAAAGCAATTACATGATGCGGCGAGGAAATCAATTGGCATTGGCCTTACCGTGATGCACTATTCTTTATTGTTCTTCTGGTTGTCGTTGCTGGCAGCCGGAATCGCAAGGTCGATTGCGCTTTACGAAGGGAATTATTTCGCACAGGTATCCCGGAAAATAATGCTTTACCTGGTCGGGTTTTCGGCATCCGGGGTCGTTCTCGTGGTAGGAATTTGCCTTATCGCATTCAGCTTTATTAAAACCATAAGTGAGAAGCAGCTCGAAGATTAATTTGAACAACCGGAATAGGAAAGGCCGCCATGAATTGAACCCAATTCATGGCAGCCTTGCTTTATCTTCACTTAGTTTAGCACAATGATTACGCCAGTTTCCACCATGATTACATAAATGGCAATGAACTCGATTATATCTTGGATTGCAACGATAATGGTAAGCAGCACAAAATGGTTATCGATGCTAAATATCGGGAATTATTTCAAAAGAGGGGTTCAGCAGGTTATGATATTAAGGACATTCGGCAGGTAAGTGGATATGCCAGATTAACAAAAGTCTACGAACGACTAGAGTTTGATAAAAGCAAATCAATTGACTGCCTTATAGTTTATCCTGATATGAGCAGTTGTTTTGATGATTTTAAACAGGTGGATGATCTTACACCTGATAGTGATGAAACAAGGAAAATACCAGAATTTTCAAATTTCTATAAAGTGGCTCTGCGATTGCCAGTCTTATAAATTATCTGAGGGAATAAGAATAGCACCATGAAACTGAAGATAGGTAGTAGCAAAGTGCAAAAGGAATAAACTTGCAGATGCAAGAACCAAAGTAACCAAATTTTGCCTTTGCTATGCTATGCTGATATAAAGGGTAATTTCAGAAAATTTCTATTCGCGCTTAAACAGACCTAAATGTTTAAACTATGTTTAACCCCAAAAGAAAAAAGCGTTGTAATCAATTGATTTACAACGCTTTAGTTAACTTAAGTGTGGTTCCTCAGGAACTACATAAATATATATATGAACACACAGAAACGCATGAAAAGCAATACAGACCTTATTTATAATTAAATATAAACATTCGAATTTGAATGAATGCGTGTGAGCATATTCGCTGAAACTGCCACCTTTTAGCCACCTTACGCAGTAAAAGTGGGTCTATTGCAATGGCTGCATTGGTTATGACAGGTATGACATTTGTTGTACTCAGACGGCAGAGCAGACTTTCTATCTAAATTTTCTCCATACAACTCAAAGTATCTCTGTTTTGTCAATTCAAAGCTGCTGACTAAATTGTTATGATCATCTTCACCAAAGATACCGAAATAGGGATAGTGATGTAAGTACTCACCAAAGATTTTTGTTGAATCCGTGAAGTAGGCTCGTGTATCTAAAATATGCTGATGCCAAAAAATGTCCATGGCTTTTGTTGGTACAGCGTTACCGTAAACACGTATCAGGTTCAAAAAGCGTTTATACTCTGTTTCTGCATGTGCGCATTGATCTCTGTCCCATGCCTGTCCTTCATCGGCATCCATTAGCTTCATTTTTACCAATGTTAAATCGAGGTTTTGAATACTTTGTTCCATTTGTTTTAGTTTTAAGCGTTAGAAAATTGATAAGCAAACATAGAATGCCGAAATAAGAAAAATGGGGCGCTTGGAACCATTTTGATTTTTTTGGAACCATACGCATAAATTATTATTTGTTAGTGCTGGTGTATGGTGAAAGCTGCCCAGATAAAATATATCAGGATGGAAACAAACAAAATAGTAACGCTCGAAATTGATGCAGATACCTTGGAGACATTAGGTAAATTGATCTCTGTTGCCATGAGTTCAGAGGAAACCATGGAATTAGCGTCAAAAGTGTTGCCACTATCTGTTGCATTGCAGATAGCACATGAAGTAAGCAAACCGAATAATGTTGCTAAGGCTACCAGAAAACTACCGCTAAAGCATGAAATTCAATACCTAAAAAATGTTGTAGAGCGGCAACAATGGCGCATTAGTGGGTTAATGATAAACCAAATGTTGGCAGAGCAAACATCGAAATTGGCAGGTGCGAATTTAGGAGCTGCGCTAGGCAATTTAATGTGGGATCCGGCTCCGGCACCTCTACATTGTACTAGCGGTGGCAGTGGTGAAGATTTTGTAGTTAAAGCAGCGAACATATACGCTATCGAAGCCCATCGTAAGACTAAAAAAATATACCTAATAAAGCCAATTCAACCAGTAATAGGTGGAAAGTATCGGCATTTTATTGAAACCGATAGCGATCTTGACGATTTGCTCCGGCAACTGCAAGGCAATAGCAACCTTCTTTTTAGGGTTCATAAATCTTATGCCATTAATATATTGGAATACACCCTGCCGATACCAGGGACTTTTTGTATCAATGAAACGCCATCTGATATTATATACAGTACAATATTAAAGGTCAAAACTGACATAAAATTTGATGCGATTGAGTATCAGAGGCAAGTAATGAGAATTGGCGAGTACTATGATAGTTTGAGTAATTACGCACGAAATGTAAAAAACATAAGACGGCTATTGGAGTTGCAAGGTTATTTTGATAAAAAATATGGTACAGGTGCTAATACCGATTAACCGCTACCTGATTTGAAACTAGCTTATCTTCTCCAGATATGCTAGTATTCAAATCAGAACTTCAATTGCTCTATCAACTCTTTTAGCATTATGGGCGAAGCACTGAGCCCAAAATGTTGAATGTGTTGATACCGTTAGGACATTTAATATTTTTTTCGGTTAAATAAACTTTAGTCACATTCAGACATATTATAAGTGGGCAAAAAATCAGCTCACTTATTATGAAACAAATTAAATATAGACATCAAATCAAGCACGCCAAGCTACCGATAGTACCTTGGGGAGATACTTCATTGAAACATTTAGGTATATTTCGACAAAAGGCATTAATGGAGAATGCTTTTTACGTAATACCTGTTACCGATGAACTATTTGAAGTATTTAAACCGAGGCTAAACAGAGATAACGTACTGGTAACACCTAGCGAAAAGCATATAACATTACTCTTTAATAGAATATCCCAAGGAAGATACCCTAATTTTATGTTTATCTTACCTATACGGAATATTAAAAGGGCATATAGACTTATACCAGAGAAATGGAGGGTAAATCCACCGGCAAACATAATGTATGAGCTACTTCTAAGTGATCAAGCTACTGCGGATGAGTTAATGCCGAAATTTCTAAAATTGAATGGTAATAAGTGTATTAGGCTCTGTTGTCAGTCGTCCGAAATATCATTGCAATCATATTTAGATACAGGTAAAATTATCTGGGTTAAGCAAATCCCTGAGATAATTGAATCAGTCGATATTAATTGGTTGAGGAGCATGAGATCAGAGTGCGAAAACAGTAGCGTTCCATATTATTTTGATATTAACGAGCGTACCTCGAAAATCCCTGAGGATCTATTAATCAAGCAATACCCAGATAATAGGATGCGAGCTATATACGATGTAATGAATACACCTATTAAGCCTAAATATAGAACTGTCGGTTTTTCATTGAAAGATTTAATGGGAGATGCTTGATTGTGATTACTGGATGCTATAGTCGTGTTGAATAGCTAGAATCGCTGCAAGGTATATTAGGCAACTTTACTAATTAAGCGCCTAACCTGCTCTGCTCCAAAATTACCACCTCGTGAAGTTCTGAAACCGGAATCGTTTAGCTCTGTAGCTATCTCCCTCAATGACTTACCGTTCTTGCTTAACAGATTGATGACTTTTTTTGCCTTTTGATTGTTGGCATTATCGTTGGCAATCTGTTTAAGCTTTACCGGACCCAGTTGTCTGGCTGCTATAGTAAAATTAGCAGGTGAGCCGAGAACCTTACCACGCTTCTTTAATTCCTGCAACGCATCAGATGTACGGCTGGCAATCCTTTTGCGTTCCCATTGTGCAAGCGCACCGAATATATGTATTGTAAGCTCATTGGCATCAGGCATGTCACAACACACAAATTTTACTTTTGTATCCATCAACATGCTTACGAACGTAAGATTACGTGATAACCGATCCAGCTTCGCAATTAGTAAGATGCTATTAGTTTGCTTGGCATGTTCGATAGCTTTAAGCAATTGTGGCCTATTGTCGTTCTTCCCTGTTTCAATGTCGGTATATTCAGCTAATAGCGTTCTGCTATTTAGAAACGACATTACAGAATTTTTCTGTGCGTCAAGACCTAATGCTGATACGCCTTGCCTTTGGGTGCTACAACGGTAATAAGATATGAATTGTTCCATTTGGCTAAACTACGGCTATCCTGTCACAAATTGGAAACGTTCGACTACAATTTGTGACACTATTTGTCCACATCGTTTTTTAACTGAAAATAAGGGTTAGTACCTCCGGTGCTGGTAATTAATATTTGTTTTGGTTCACTGGCGCATGTTGTTATTATCACCTACTTTTACAGACTATAAAAAATAAAAAAGACAATAAGTAAAGTAAGCAATATGAGTGACATAAGAGAAATTGAAAAAACACTTTGGGCTGCCGCTGATAAGCTCCGTAGTAATATGGATGCTGCGGAATACAAGCATGTGGTTTTGGGACTAATATTTTTAAAGTATATTTCTGATGCATTCGATGAGCTGCACGAAAAACTGGTGGGTGGGCAAGGTGAATTTGCCGGAGCTAATCCAGAGGATGCGGATGAGTATTTAGCTTACAACGTGTTTTATGTGCCTGAAAAAGCACGATGGGCGTTTTTGCAAAACAATGCCAAGCAACCGACTATCGGTATTCTCATTGATAAGGCAATGGATGAGATAGAGAAGATCAACGAGAATCTGAAAGGCATACTACCTAAAAATTACGCTGACCCTGATTTAGACAAACCAAGGCTGGGCGAATTGTTAGACCTTATCGGTAATATAGGCTTTGGTGGTGAAGGGCATAAAGGCAAGGATTTGCTGGGGCAGGTATATGAGTATTTTTTAGGCATGTTTGCCGATGCCGAGGGCAAGAACGGTGGACAGTTTTACACACCTCAAAGTATTGTAAGGGTGTTGGTAGATATGTTGGAGCCATACAAGGGCAGGATTTATGATGGTTGTTGTGGTAGTGGCGGTATGTTTGTACAGAGCGAAAAATTCATAGAGAACCACCAAGGCAAGATTGGAGATTTGAGTATTTACGGACAGGAGAGCAACCCTACAACTGTAAAGCTGGCAAAAATGAACCTTGCTATCAGGGGTATTGATGCCAATATACAATTTGGGGATACGTTTACCACCGACCTGCACCCAGATTTGAAAGCTGATTATATAATAGCCAACCCACCTTTTAATATAAGCGACTGGAAGGGGGAGCAATTACGAGATGACAAACGCTGGAAATATGGTATACCACCAGTGGGTAATGCTAACTACGCATGGCTGCAACACTTCATACACAAGCTAAGCCCAACTGGCACCGCAGGTGTTGTATTGGCTAATGGCAGTATGAACAGTAATAGCGGTGGCGAGGGTGAAATAAGAAAGAACCTAATTGAAGCCGGACTGGTGGATTGTATGGTAGCCTTACCAGCGCAGCTTTTTTATAATACCATGATACCAGCCTGCCTATGGTTTTTAGCAAAGAATAAGACAAATGGGAAATTCAGGAACCGTAGTAACGAAATACTCTTTATTGATGCTCGTAATCTGGGTACTATGATCAATCGTAGAAATAAGGAATTAAGCGATACTGACATAAAGCAAATTACTGATACCTACCATAATTGGAGAAACCTAAAGGGCGACTACAGCGATATAGCCGGATTCTGCAAAGCAGCAACAATGCAGGACGTAAAAGATAGTAACTATATGCTAATGCCTGGGCGATATGTTGGTACAGAGGAAGAGGAAACCGATTTGATGCCCTTTGAAGAGAAAATGCTAGCACTCACGGCAACACTGTCAGAGCAGTTTGCGCAGAGTGCCATTTTAGAACAAACCATTCGAGAAAATTTAAAAGGTATAGGCTATGAGTTTTAGTGATTGGACGGAATATAAGTTAGGGAGTGTGTCAGCCAAAATTGGCTCAGGTGCAACACCAAGGGGAGGTAAAGAAACATATTTAGATAGTGGGGACTATGCTCTCATAAGAAGTCAAAACGTTTTAGATTTCAGCTTTTCCTATAATGGGTTGGCATATATTAACGTGGAACAAGCAACGAAATTGAACAATGTTGCTCTCGAAAAAGATGATGTGTTACTAAATATCACTGGCGACAGCGTTGCGAGAGTTTGTCAAATCCCCAATAATCTTTTACCTGCAAGGGTAAATCAACACGTAGCTATTATTCGGCCAAAAAAAAATATACTGAATAACACTTTTTTAAAATACTACCTACTGAATCCACTTACTAAGAGCTATCTACTTAATCTTTCTTCTGTTGGAGCAACACGAAATGCTATCACTAAGAGTATGATTGAAGATTTGGTGGTTGTCCTTCCAAAGTTAGAAGTTCAAGAGCGCATCGCATTTATTCTTTCCTCATTGGATGACAAAATTGAACTTAACAATCAAACTAACCAAACTCTTGAAACCATAGCGCAGACATTGTTTAAGGAAATGTGTGTATCTAATGACTGTGATTTGCATGAAGGGTGGAGAATGGGGAAATTTTCGGAAGTGGCAAACCAAGTTAAATCGAGTGTAAATCCGACATTAGCGCCGGAAAAATTGTTTAAACACTATAGCTTACCTGCATTTGATGCTGGGGAAGTACCTGCGGACGATCTGGGTTCTTCAATTCTGAGCAATAAAACAATAGTAAAAAGATACTCGGTACTTTTCTCCAAATTAAACCCACGTATTCCAAGAATATGGTCTATTGGCGATATTGATGAGAATACCTCAATCTGTTCTACAGAATTCATTGGGTTTGTTGCCCATAAACCATATAGCTATTCATTTATCAACTATTTCTTAAAGCAACAAGAAGTAATCAGCAAGCTAACTGGACATGCAACCGGTACCAGTAGCAGTCATCAGAGGGTAAATCCAAGTGATATGTTAGACTTGAATTTGTCAATTCCACCAGAACAGACGCTAGTTAAATTCGATAAAATAGTAAAACCTTTACTGGAACGAAGGTTTCAAAATATTCTTGAAAACCAAACACTAAAGACTGTTCGTGATAGTTTGTTGCCTAAATTGATGAAGGGGGAAATAGCCGTAAATAACATAAATTTTGTACAATGAGAATAATAGCACTTGCAGGTAGTGATAGTTGCGGTAAGACAACAACACTTAATATAGTATATGCGAGGATACTAAACAATGGAGGTAACTCTACAAATCGCCAACAGTTGGGAGCAGATCCTAATGATTTCTCAGATATTGTCAATTTAGGTGCAAGGAGAGTTGCCTTTTTCACAATGGGTGATTATTCCAGAGCTACAGTTAATGCAATAAGAAGTTATCATGCATTGAGAGTAGATATTTTAGTATGTGCTTGCAATACAAAATTCACTTATCCTCTCAATGAAGTCCGAAAGCATACCAACAACATAGTTAATAAATCAGTAGCCAATGCTACTTTGTCGGAATTGGGTGCTAACACCAATGATGCAAATACAATTTTTGCCTTAATATAGTATGACAGCACCTGCACCATATGAGGATATAAAGTATCAACGATTTAATGAATCGATTGATGAGCAAGGAGAATTTCCAATAGCTCATGTATCCTTTTTGCCAAGTCGCATACTATATGAAATGGATATTGAGGCATATAAAGAAGCGTATGCTGATTTCAAGGAAGACGAATATGAAGAATTGAAGGAAGTAATATACAATCAATATCCTTCATGCATTGCTTACAATTTCAGGCTCTCTGAAAAAGGTGAAGGAGCAAATGACCCTGTAAGAAAATTGTTACATCTGAAGGATACTTGGGAATCGATTGTATTTGTATTATATGCTGTTGTATTAGGTGAAGTGCGATACAAAGCTATCAATTTGCAAGCTGTTGAAATTTTCGAAACGATAGCACCCAATGGCAATCCAGTCTATAAAAAATTTAACACCGGAACATTGCTATCGGATGCAATAAAAACTAAAATTAAAAGCCTAATTGCAATTATTGAGCATTCCAAGGCTAGTACCCTTGCATTGAAATGCGAGCTAATCCCCATCGAACTTTTACAAAAGTTATTAGAATTACAGGATGTCAGAAACGACATTTCTCATCATGCAGCTCCGACAAAGGAAGAAGCAGAGGATGAGCTTAAAAAAGTGGTACCCTTATTTAAAGAAATGCTTCTGCTATCGGAGTTTATGGCCGATTGCAAAATACTTCGGTTTGAAAGTTATGCAGTTAAATGCAAGTGTGAAGAGTTTAATGGACACGCCTTAAATAAGGAGTTTGACGATTACGATTTCAATGATTCCCAAGCATATGTTTTAACCCTTGGACAAGAACACCTTTTTCTGAAATGGGATACAGATATTTTTAGTTTATCTCCATTCTTGCATTTTGAACGAGATCTGGTTGGGCGAGAGTCATACTTGAGTTTTTTTAAGGGGAAGAAAGGTGGTAAATATTGGTTTGAACCAATTACCAAAAGATATGAAATATCTTTCGACACCTTACAGCCACGTTTTGATAGCGAACAAATAGTTTTATTTAACTTAATTGTACCGTAAATGAATATACTCACCGAAGACGAAATAGAACAAATGGCTTTACAAACCTTGCAGGAGCAAGGTTATGAAGTCGTTAATGGTACTACTATAGAAAGGGCGTACAATGAAGTTGTGTTGACTAACAGGCTGCAAAATGCTATTGATCGAATTAACCAAGAAGCACCGGCCGACATTAAAGAGGAAGCATTGAGGCATGTGTTAAGGGTGCAGCAGGCTACGCTTTTAGCTAATAATGAAGCCTTTCATAAATTATTGACAGAGGGCGTTGACGTAAAAGGCAGGGATGGTGAACAAATAAAGACGTTCAAGGTTTGGCTGGTCGATTTTCAGCACCCTGATAACAACGATTTTGTTGCCGTTAACCAATATACTATAGTTGAAAATTACAATAACAAACGACCTGATGTAATTGTATTTGTCAATGGCTTACCACTTGTAGTTATTGAAATAAAAAATGCTACCGATGAAAACGCTACAGTAAAAAATGCCTATGACCAGCTACAAACCTATAAACAAGCAATACCTACACTATTCAATTATAACTGCCTACTGATAGCTACCGATGGTTGGTTTGCAAAAGCTGGTAGTATAACCAGCGAATGGAGCAGGTTTAGCAATTGGAAGATACCCCCTGCAAAAGGTGAGGAAATTTCAATGGTTGCTGAGCCTTACGAAAAATACAATACTACCCTTTTCCCAAAACAGCCGACACACATAGAGATGGATACTGTGCTGAAGGGTATGCTGGAAAAGAAAACGCTGATAGACCTTATCAGGTACTTTATTGTGTTTGAGAAAACAAAGGAAAAAACCATTAAAAAGATAGCAGCCTACCATCAGTACTACGCTGTAAACAAAGCCATACAATCAACAATAAAGGCAGCTGGAGTAGTGGGCGATAAAAGGGCTGGTGTGGTATGGCATACCCAAGGCAGTGGTAAGAGTTTGAGCATGGTGTTTTATTCCGGTAAAATGGTAGTTGCACCGCAGCTCAATAACCCAACCATTGTTATACTCACAGACCGTAATGATTTAGACCAGCAGCTATTTGAAACATTCAGTAATTGCCAGCAACTCATAAGGCAGACACCAGTACAGGCAGAAAGCCGCAGCCACCTGCAAAGCTTATTGTCGGTAGCCTCCGGCGGTGTGGTATTTACCACCATACAAAAGTTTATGCCGGAAGAAAAAGGTGGTATCTACCCTATGCTATCAGACAGACGCAATATTGTAGTGATAGCCGATGAAGCCCACCGCAGCCAATACGACTTTATTGACGGCTACGCCAAACACATGAGAGATGCACTACCTAATGCATCGTTTATAGGCTTTACAGGCACTCCAATAGAAAAAGAAGACAGGAACACACAAGCCATTTTTGGCGACTACGTAGATATATATGATATACAACAGGCAGTAGAAGACGGCGCAACAGTGCGCATCTTTTATGAGAACCGTTTAGCCAAAATTGAGTTAGACCCTGATGAACAAGCTATCATTGACGAGCGTATAGACGAAGTAACAGAGGAAGATGAGTTAACGGAGCGGCAACAACGCTTTGCCAAATGGACACAACAGGAAGCCATAGTAGGCAGCGACAAAAGACTAAAACAGGTTGCTGCCGACCTTGTAAAACACTTTGAGCAACGTAGCGAGGTATTTGATGGCAAGGGCATGATAGTATGTATGAGCCGCCGGATATGTGTAGCCCTGCATGATGAAATAATTAAGATACGCCCTGAGTGGTATAACAAAGAGGATAACAAGGGAGCCATAAAAGTTATTATGACCGGCTCATCAGTTGATACAGATTGGCAGGAGCATATCAGGAATAAATCACGCAGAAAGGCTATAGGTGACAGGCTCAAAGACCCAACAGATAGTTTAAAACTGGTGCTGGTGCGTGATATGTGGCTTACTGGCTTTGATGCTCCTTGCCTGCATACGCTTTACGTAGATAAACCAATGACTGGACACAACCTGATGCAAGCCATTGCAAGGGTAAACAGGGTATTTAAGGACAAAGAAGGTGGTTTAATTGTAGATTACCTCGGCATAGCACAAGATTTAAAGAAGGCACTAAGCATCTACACCGCCAGCGGCGGTAAGGGTAAAATAGAATTTGACCAAGATGAAGCTGCCGATAAAATGGAGGAACTGTACCACATTGTTGTTGACCTGTTCAATAAGTTCGATTACAAAAGGTTCTTTGACCTGCAACCAAGGGAAAAATTATCGTTTTTGCTGGATGCTACCGATTTTATTTTAGACCTCGACAGAGGCAGAGAGCGGTTCAATACCAATGTCAGCAACCTTTCCAAAGCTTTTGCCATCTCTGTACCCAGCCCAAGGGCATTAGCCATAAGGGACGATTTAAGCTTCTTTCAGGCTATAAAAGCACGTATTACCAAGCTACGTGAAAGCGTTAAGAAGCGCAGTAATGATGAGGTAGAAACTGCCATACGGCAAATCATATCAGATGCGCTGGTATCAACAGAGGTAATAGATATATTTCAGGCCGCAGGTTTGAAAAACCCTGAAATATCAGGCTTGAATATCCTGTCCGATGAGTTCATGGCAGAGCTTAAAAACATGCCGAGAAAAAATCTGGCTTTGGAGCTACTGAGGCGGTTGCTGAATGATGAGATAAAAAAGCGTTCATCGAGGAACATTATACAGAGTAAAAAGTTCTCCGAAATGCTGGCTGATGCTATTAAACGCTACCAAAACAACGCTATTACAGCAGCCGAGATAATAGAGGAATTAATAAGGCTGGCAAAAGACATAAAGGAAGCTGATAAACGAGGCGAAGACCTGAAGCTTGATTACAGGGAACTGGCATTTTACGATGCACTGGAGGTCAGCGATAGTGCAGTAAAGGTATTGGGCGATGAGATACTAAAAACCATTGCAAGGGAACTCGTAGAGAGCGTAAAAAGTTCCGTTTCTATTGACTGGGACAAGAAAGAAAGCGTACAGGCTAAAATGAGGGTCATGATAAAGCGTATCCTGAAAAAGTACGGCTATCCTCCGGAGAAGCAAGACCAAGCCGTTAAGACCATTTTAGAGCAAGCTAAATTAATAGGTGAAGATTTTGCCGAAGCTCTATAAACAGGAAAACCAACCGTGCTAAGGTTGGTTTTTCTGTTTTATTTCGCTTAATCACTACCACCATAAATCAGCAGTATCAACGTTTTTGGATTTATAGTCGGAAAACACCTTCTTTGCCTTATCCAGTTCAACTTTGTCAACTGATACCACTCCATGCCATCCAGCGTCATTTTTTACAAACCTGAATTTGCTCACCTTGCCATCGGTTAAAATTGCTTTTATGAAGTGCCTGTAATAATGGTATGAAGTTTTAGCCAAATTTACCATTACAACTTTTGTAGCTGCAACAACTAATGCTACGGTATTTTTCTTTGTATCAGATACCACGATTGCGGAATCCTTCAATACCTTATCTTTCACATCAACTACAGCTACAATTTTTGCAGTTGCTTTTTTCGTTGCTACGGACTTTACAGGAGAAACCTCGACTGTCTTGCTTATTGCTTTTTTCTTCGTTGACATATTGCTTGATTAGGAGGCTAATGTCAGGCGGAATAACCGCTCCACCTACTAAAACATTATCCTATTTGCCTATAGTACATTGATCCATCCTATATTGCTTGGTTTAACCTACCTTTAGAAACAATCTATTATTATGAATAGGACTATTTTAGGAATATATGGGAGAGCAGATGAAGGAAAGTCCACAATTGCAAAACTTGTTTGCCAGATACTAGTCCGTAAATATCCGAACTCACTACCAACGAATACGGTTATTGATTACAGTGGTGATATTTTAGTTACACTTACGGTTGAAGGTTTAAAAATTGGAATTGAAAGTCAAGGCGACCCTCGCAGTCGTATGTTCCATACATTGAAACAACTAGGCAGTGCCAATTGTGACATCATTATTTGTACAACAAGGACAACAGGAAGCACCGTAAATGAAGTTGACCATGTTGCAGATACCTTTGGCTATAATACCCTTTGGATTAGCAGCTTTTATACTCCTTCACTTAATACGACAGTCCTTAACGACCAAGCAGCTAAAAACATTGTCGAAATAGTAGAGATGTTGATTACTGGCACTCTATAAGCTATGAACGCCTTTTACGGTGATGTTATTACCTTCCCTTCAAACCCACTACGTTTGGATAGTGTTGTGTTCATTCGTTCTTCGGAGTGTGTTTCTTGCGATTCTGGGCTGTTTTGGGCGTATTTGGGCATAAAGTGACACATCTTATCAAACAATCTGCTTTAGTGTTGTTTTAGCTGCAATAATCGTTTGAAACGATTGTCTGTGACAATCTCCTATTTCAAGTACTCAAATTCTTTTCTAAAATCTGCTATATCATATTTGTTCCCCACTTCGGAATGCCTACTTTTAAAGGAGCTTCAACGATATAAAATATTATGGTAGAAAGGAAAGACCAGGAATGGATTACATTTCTGGAACAATCGCTAAATGACTTACTCAGTAAGGATGTGCTATTATTCAAAAACCTGAAACCATCAATGCTTACGGAGGATGCTGCAATATATCTTCTTACGTACACTCAAGGTATAGAGGCTGAAATTCCCTATTATGTAGGCAGGACAAAAAATTTACGTCGGCGAATTTATACTAACCATCTTATGGGAAGCACCACAAATGCTCGTTTGAAAAAGTACCTGATAGCAGATGAAGCGGCAAATTTGATTTTAGACCCTGCAACGGCAAAAACTCACATTAGGGACTTTTGTGGCGTAAGGTGGATTAACCACAATGATACTCGTATTCGAGGCGCATTGGAAGGGTACTTTACAGGCGTGCTATTTCCTAAGTATGGTATAGCCGAGGAGCATTAAGAGGTGCGGCAACAGTGCCGCACCTCTTAATGTATTCCTGACTTATCTCTGTCGTAAATGACAAACAAAACCGGCAGTACTAAAGTACTCATTAACTATAACCCTGATTTGGTCAACCTGTGATTGCTTAACACGTAAGGCATCGTGTATTGTGAACACTTCATATCCATTCGACATTAAAAATGTCAGTAGCCCATCAATCATGATAGCCGATTCCGTCTTTTGTAACAGGTTAGCGAACATCTTATAACCATGCTCCTTTTTGTAGCTGTCAACCCAGTTCATAAACTTAGGGAACAGGCATCTTACCCTGTCATAATCTACCTCTGGTTTTACCCTATCAAAGGCAATACGGAACATTAACAGTTTGCCAGATCCCGCAGGTAAATCCAGCTTCTTTTCAACATAGCTGTATAGTGTACCAGCCTGTGCATGATAGGTAAAATTTGCATCTATGGCTGGGTTTAGATGTGCAGCAATAGCAAACTGAGCATTGGCAATATCAAGCTCTACCAGTGTTTCACCATCGAATTTCACCTTGGTAAATAGCTCCTTTTTAAATCCTGTAAGGTTATAGTCTAACCTGTTATTGGTATCGTTGCGATTGCAGTAGAACAGGCTGTTCTTTATTTTGAATACACTGTGGCAATAGTAGATGTTTAGCTGCCTCGACTTATTCGCTATAAAGCTAGCAGGCAGGTCAATGTAGTAGCTATTTTTATATTGAATCAGGTCATTGCCTGTTTCAATGGCAAGTGCTATAGCTTTTTCTTTACTATATCGCAATTGCTTTTTGTTGATGACAATATGAAAGTACTGCTCACTAATATTGTCATTTAACACCAGTTGATCGAGGGTTATCGTTGAAAGTTTAACTATTAACTCATCAATGTCATCATCGAACGTTAGACGCTGTAATAGCATTGTGTAATATGTCTGTAGATGTAGGCATTCCGATGTGGGGAACAAATATGATATAGGAGATTTATTAGAGATTGTAGTACAAGTAAAAGTATTTGTAGTACTTGAAATTTTAGTTTGTTCAAAAAAGGTT
>CANFKC010000046.1 GCA_947447265.1 Chitinophagaceae bacterium | reverse complement strand
CTCCGGCTTGCCGGTTGTTGAGGCAAGCCTTTCTTTTAATTGAACATCTGTAAGATGATTTACCAACTGTAAGGTTCGCATAGCTCCCTATTTGAACCAAAGATAGTAAATTATTATTTTAATAATTTTGATGGCGGTTTATTATAACAATTCTTGCCTTATTGACATTGTCCGTCACAGTTCGGCTCTCCAAGATAGCTACACCGAAGTTTGTAATCGCCACTATTCATTGCAATTACAATGAGTTTACTATCGCTTCTATTTCAGAAAGTATCATGGCAGTTGCGCCCCAGATAATGGTGCCATCTTCCAGCTGGTAAGCGTTCACGTTTTTTATAGGTTCAGGAGATACGGGCGAGGTGACGTCGGTAACGATCTTGCGTTCTGGGTGGAACAATTTGGCGACCGGCACTTCCAGGATATACGATACTTCGTTACGGCTTAGATTGTATTCGGGTTGCTGTGCAGTATAGCCTAAAAATGGATACACGTTAAAATTGCTCACCGGGATGTACAGGGAGGTGAGTGGTGAAAGTACATCAACATCAGCCGAAAGAATGCCGACCTCCTCATTTGCTTCCCGCAGGGCAGTAGCTTTATAGTCAGCATCTTCTTTTTCGTACCTGCCGCCCGGAAAACTCACCTGGCCGCTATGGGCGGTGCGGTCTTCCTTGCGTTTCATGAGCAGGATGTGCAGATCGTTACCCACAGGGAACAGCAAACACAACACAGCACTGGGCCTGGCATTTTCAGGCAAAGTAAGCGGCATTAAACGCACCCTGCCCACCATGCGCTCTTGCGCCTGCCTGCCGGGTAGTGGCTGCTTCAATCGTTCCTTAAGCGGGGTTAGTTGTTCGTTGGTCACTATTGCTTATTTATGCTGCCTGCACAATACTACAAAGCTACGTACTACTAAGTTAATGAACCAAAGCCATCCCATTTTGAATCATAACGGTTTATTGACAAAATTTTTAAACGAAAGAAGTACCTTTGTGCAGTAGTAATTATATATTACAAGATATTTTCTGCAAATAATTAAGGGGCCTGTGCGTTTAAGAACTTACTACGATAAAATACCTAAGCTAATAAAATCATTTTTATTACGGGCGCTGGTGATATTTGTTGTTTGGCAATTCGCTTATCGCCTGGTATTGGAGCCAAGGCGGTTTCCTGATGGTGTGCTCACGAATGTTACCGCATACAGTACCGAAAAGTTATTATCTCTTTTTTACAATAACGTAAGTACACTATATCCGCACAGGGTTGACCGCAAAGCCGCTACCATCCTTATTGACGGACATAAAATAATCAGCGTGGCAGACCCCTGCAATGCGCTGGATATTTACGTGTTGTATCTTTCGTTCTTGTTCTGTTTCCCGGCTGACTGGAAGCGACGGACCAAATTTATAGTTTTTGGTATCGCCTATATTTTTGTGTTGAATGTAATAAGGTGTGCCATTATTGCCTGGATGAACATACACTACCGGGGTTGGGTGGAAATAAGCCATCATTACATTTTTACAACGGCGCTATACCTGCTGGTTTTCTATGTTTGGGTACACTACACTAAAAAAGGAATAGCCAATGAAGCCGGTTAAACTCACTTTCATCATATCGCTGGTGGTGCTCGTGCTCATCAGCCTGGCCGATAACCGCTTTTTCGCTTTTAGTAAGCCGTATCATTTACCAACAATTTTACGGCAGGTTGCCCATTATATGCTATTTGCTACAACGGGTTGTATCGGCTATTTTAACTGGAAGAATAAGGAAAAGTGGCTGTATTTATTATGGATAGCCAGTTATGTGGTGGCGTTTGCCGGTGTTATTGCGGCTACCGCAATTATGTTTTTTTTGCCGCATACCGCTGGCACTCATAAAATAATCATTACTATTGCAGAAGTGCGGAGCACCTTTATTGGTCCCCTGCCGTTCCTGGTTTTCTGGTTATTATCGCGGCTTGTCCAAAGCATGAATGTCGCTGGCAAAGTCCAGTCATAATTGTCTTTTCAATTCATCCCAGTTAGTTGCAGGTGGTCGCCATTTTACCTGTATAATTTTACCCAAAAAATTCTGGCTATTTTCAAACCTCACCTTTTCCATCATTGTTTCGAAAAGCTGTATCATGCCACTGAGTTGGGTAAGTTGCTGCCAGCTGCTGCCTTTTAAATGGGTAAAAAACGATTGGAATATTTGTCTGGCTTCCCGCAAATTCCAGTAATGAAGGGTATAGGGTGCAGCGGCATGAATAGCACCCGACCTGAGAAATACAACCGAAAATGCAAATTGCTCTATAACCCTAATGGAATGGTTACGCGGGTAATATTCATCCGTGAATGCCAGTGCATCAGCTGCAACATCCGGTATGCTTGTGTTAAACCCAATAATGCCGGAATTCCACATCGGTAAGTCAAACAGGTTTTTCCCGTTAACTGGTGTGTGTGGAGTTCTACGCAGGTAGTCGTCCAGCCTTTTAAGCATGGGCGAACTGCGGGTGTTAACAATACCTTCCCGGTTCTGCATATAAACCTGTCCTGCTTCTATGCCTTGCAATAATGGCGCTAGTGGAGATGTGAATACGATATCCGTATCGCAAAAGAGTACATTGCCCTGGTGCGTTTCCGTAAAGTCTTTGAGCATCTCTATTTTGCTGCGGTACAGATAGTTGATAGCGCCCTTCCATTCGTTGATTTCAGCGGTTGTTACATTCCTGAACCTAAGCGGCAGGGGACAATCTTTAAACCGGGTAAACCATCCCGCATTGTCTGTGTATATCCATATTTCATGGAATGGCAGATTGCCAATATCGTATAATCGGGATAGTGACAGCAATGCGAAAGCGCATTCATAATAGAAACCTTCTTCTCCAAAGCATGGGAATACTAAATAAGATGGTTGGTTCATAATTACGCTTAGAGTTGAAACGCCTGCCAGCACAAAGTAACGGATTATGTGTTGATGTTTTACTTGTCGCTTTGTGGTTCGTTCAAGTCTGCTATCGCAGTCAGGCGCAATTTTGGAGCTTCGATTTGACAACTTTCTGAAAAGTTCTCAAATCTTTTTGCCTGTGGTATCTATAATCAACTTTACTAATAACCACTAATAGAAACTGTAGTCCCTTCTTGCAGCATTTATTCTTAAACCCAGGTAAGTAAGGTTGGTGTTTAACGGACCGTAAACGTCACCAGCCGTAGAATAATTAGGGTAAACGTTCGATGTATTTTCAAATTTGCGGGAGATGATACCAGCATCGATAAACATGTTTCTGCGCACCTGGTAAGAGAGGTTTATATTAATAAGTGAGCAGGTATTTTTTGGTCCGTTTATCAGTTTAACACCATAGGTGTTGGAGCCCTTAGGTGCGCTGGCATAGTTGTTGAAAATATTGTTGCCGCTATTGGTATGCCCGGTATCAGAACCCTGTACATAGTACATGCCTTTTACAGTAAGGGTAACATTGCGTATGGGCTGGTACCTGATAATACCTACCGCTTTTACGAAACCAGCGCCTAATGGGTCAGCGAGTGGTTGGTTGTAGTTGGTGTAGTTAGCAAGGGTATCTTGTGCGGTATAAGTATAAGGGCGCACGGCATTTAGTTCGCCCTGCAGGTCAAGGTTCTTCATGCCAAAAGCATCGAAGTATTTAGCTCCGGCAAGCAGGCCCCATTTGTTGCCATACCAACCCTTTCCGCTAAAGAACTCGGACGATTTAAATTCGTTCAGCATAACCTGGCCGTATAATTGAATATGCTTTGCTGCAATAATTTTAGCCGAAAACCCGAGTAGCGATTTGTCGCCGCCGCCATTAAAGCTATTTAGCGATAAGGTAAAGACAACAGGGTTCAGGTAAGCAATTTCATACACATTCGGCCTGTTGAAAACTACTGCTTCAAAGAAGCCGATATTCAGCCATTTTGTTGCGTTTACCGATATAGAATGCATGGTGGCAAACTTGTGCGGGTAGTTGGTGTCTTTTTCCTTTTTGAACTGGCCGGTGAGCTCTAGGTACATGGTTTCATAATTCAGCTTCCATATTCTTGTGCGCAAGCGCAGAAAAGGTGTGTTAGCAGAAAAGTCAGTAAGGAAAAGACTGCTTACACCATCGCCTATAAAGTGTTTGCCCGATCCGAACGTTATGTTCACCCTGTCTTTTATTGCAGCAAAATCGATATAGCCGCTTGCGTTCAGGTAATCAAAATAACCGCTACGGTTGCGGGGTAAAAGTACATAGTCTGCGCCTGGCAGGCCAACCCTTCCGTTGCTTTTAATGGTATAGTTATAAATATAGGCAGGCACTTTTTCCTGATTATCGGTAAAGCAGGTATAAAAGCCAATTTTCTTCCCTACCCAGCCCCTTACTTCAAGGTCGTGGTTATTGCACAACAGGCGTTCCGATGTTCCGGCAACAGTCGGGCTATTACGCTCTATGGTGCTCATGCCATTGAGCACTGGGTTCATTACCAGGAAGAAGTCTTTGGTTTTGATGTGCACAAAATCGTACTGGTACTTATAAAGTGTATTGAACCAAGGGTGTTTGGACTTTATAAAACCATCCTCGTCATGCGTCCATTCCCCGTTCTCTGAAAGCAGCTGGCGCATATTGTAATGGTCAATCCTACTGTACCTGGAGCTATCTGCACTATCAGCCATGTTTCTGTTGAGCATTTCCACGAAGTTGACGGCATTTTTCCTCGATTCCGCTTTGTCACTTAGCCTGAGGCTATCACACAACCGACCCGATTTTGTTTCCAGGCGATCAAGTAATAAATAATCGTCAGAACCCATTGGCAGGTAAGTGGTCTGCGAAATACCATAGCTGGCGGAAAGAACAAATAACAAAAGTAAGTATGCTTTTTTCTGCATAAAGGCGTTTTACCAGTTACGTAAATAGTAGATTTGCACTGCAAAAATACGCCTTATTGGTTTAAGCGTACGTTTCGCAATTATTCCACACTAATGTAGCTAAAATATGACACCAGTATTAATAAAGAATGTTACGATAGTTAACGAAGGCGCTAGCATTATAGCCGATGTATGGATAAAGGATGGCTTAATTGATAAGATAGGTCCATCACTTAGCCCTCAGGGTAATTACCGCGAAATAAATGGAGAAGGACTTCACTTGCTGCCGGGTGTTATTGACGACCAGGTGCATTTCCGTGAACCAGGCCTTACCCATAAAGCAAATATAGCCAGTGAGGCACGGGCAGCCGTTGCGGGTGGTACTACTTCTTTCATGGAGATGCCGAACACCAATCCGCCTGCAGTAACCCAACAGTTGCTGGAGGACAAATACACCATTGCCGCCAATTCTTCGGTTGCCAATTATTCGTTCTTCATGGGGGTATCGAATACCAATGCAGAAGAAGCGCTGCGCACCAACGAAAAGAAGAACAGCGTTTGTGGTATAAAAATTTTTATGGGGTCAAGTACCGGCGATATGCTGGTGGATAATTACCTCACGCTGGGCAAATTATTTTCAGAATCAGAATTGCTGATAGCCACCCATTGCGAGAATGAAAACGTTATTAAAGAAAACAAAGCTAAGTATCCTGATGCCGATGATGCGTCATTCCACCCGCTGATACGCGATGTAGAAGCGTGTTTTGAAAGCTCATTTACGGCAGTGCAACTGGCTAAACAGCACAATACCAGGCTGCATATTTTGCATATCTCTACCAAAAGAGAGTTGCAACTGTTTACGAATATGTTCCCGATACCGGATAAGCGTATTACATCGGAAGTATGTGTGCACCACCTGCATTTTACAGCCGATGACTATGCCCAATATGGTAACCAGATAAAATGCAATCCTGCAATTAAAGTAGCTGAAAATAAAGAAGCCTTATGGGAAGCCTTGCTGGATGATCGCCTGGATATTATTGCTACCGACCATGCGCCGCATACCTGGGAAGAAAAGCAGCAGCCCTACCAGCAGGCACCTTCAGGTGTACCGTTGGTGCAACACTCGTTATTACTGATGCTGCAATATGTTAAGCAGGGTAAAATAAGCATTGAAAAAGTGGTAGAGAAAATGAGCCATGCACCTGCACAATGTTTCCAGATAGCGAAACGTGGCTACATAAGGGAAGGCTACCATGCTGACCTGGTACTGGTAAATATGAATACGGGCTATGCGGTAACCAAAGAAAATATATTGTATAAATGCGGCTGGTCGCCCTTTGAAGGACATACCTTTCCGGCTAAAGTGGAGTATACATTAGTTAACGGAAATATCGTTTATGAAAACGGCGCAGTTTTGGATCTTTATAGGGGACAGAGGATGATGTTTGACAGGTAGGAAGGTTTTGAGCGTTGATAGGAACGACATTACCCAGAATAACAAGCGGGCAAAACATGGAAACCCCGAAGGGGTGGCATGATTGTAGGAGCACAGTTAAATTACAAGCAAAACCCCGAAGGGGTGACACAAAAACAACGCTATGCCAGGTACGTTTTCGCAGGTTTATATACAGGTAGTTTTTGCAGTAAAGGGCAGAGAGAATCTCATTAATAAAACATGGAGAGACGAATTACATAAATATATTGCCGGCATTATTAAAGCGAAAGAACAAAAACCAATTATTGTCAACGGTGTGGGAGACCATATTCACGCCTTTCTGGGATTACGACCTTCAATGTCTATCTCCGAATTAGTTAGGGATTTAAAAAATAACTCCAGCAACTTTATCAATGAGCAGAAGTTTGTTCACGGCAAATTTTCTTGGCAGGAAGGTTATGGTGCGTTCTCCTATAGTCAGTCGCACATTGAAAAGGTATACAATTACATCTTAAATCAGGAAGAGCATCATAAAAGGCAAACTTTCCGGGATGAATATATTGGTTTGCTAAAGAAATTTGAAATTGAATTTGACGAAAAATATTTATTTGACTGGATTATGTAGCTATGTCACCCCTTCGGGGTTTTGCGTGACGTAACAGAGATTTTCTACAATAATATCACCCCTTCGGGGTTTTACAAAAGAGTAATAGTATCTTTTTTAGCGAAATAAAAAATTGAAATTCAGTATCTAATATTATTATTAGGTAGCAATTAAACATAGGGCATGAAAATCCCGAATTTATGGTATGATGGTAGAAGAATAGTCAAGTCTACAGAAAGCCCGGAAAGGGTGATACTACGCTGCGACGACAAGGAGGCAAGCATGGAAATCCCGAAGGGGTGGTATTAATGTAGAAATGTAGCTAAATAAAAAACAAAACCCCGAAGGGGTAACATTATCTCTGAATAACAAGAATGTAAAACATGGAACCCCCGAAAGGGTGGTATTATTGTAGAAATGTAGCTAAATAAAAACAAAACCCCCAAAGGGGTAACATTACCTCTGAATAACAAGATGTAAAACATGGAAACCCCGAAGGGGTGGTATTAATGTAGAAATGTAGCTAAATAAAAACAAAACCCTGAAGGGGTAACCCTCAGAATAATAATTATGTAAAACATGGAAACCCCGAAGGGGTGGTATTATTGTAGAAATGTAGCTAAATAAAAACAAAACCCCGAAGGGGTGACATAGAGTAGTCTAAAACTATTGACTGATAATGAGCAAGAAATGAACTTGTTTTGAAGAATGTAAGTTACTAACCCTATTCATTCGGCCTTAAAATAAACACTGTTTCACCAATATGCAAAACGACAGAATAACGCTCAAAGATCTTTCTATTTTTACCTCTGATGGCAGCGGTGGGGTCTTTGATCTGCTGGACCGTACCACTACCCAATACGGGCGCGATGTTTTGCGTAAGCATATTCATAACCCGCCCGATACGCCGGGGCAACTTGCTGCCACCCAGGATGCTGTGAAATTCTGGGCGGTAAATCAACAGCTGTGGCCATCGGTAATATCGAACGGTACGCTGGTAATGCTGGATAAATTCTTTGAATCTGCCGACCATGTTAGCAGCCCGCCGACCGGAATAACGTTGGTGATGAGCGCGTTTTTCCAGAAGATTTTTAATCGGAACCAATACTTTTTTACTAAGTTTTCTATTTCGCACCTTTCCGATTTTTTGAAGGGTTGTATGCAACTCACTGCCATTGCAGCACAGCAGCAACTGCCTGCAATGCTGCAAAGGGAAATGGATTCGATAAACGATGAATTAAAACATCGCCTCACCGAAAGGGTAGTGAACATACCCAAGGATGCAAAATTCGCGGAGCTCTCCGAGCTTAACTACCTGGCGCGCCGCGAAATGAAAAGCATGGTATACCGCCTTATGGCCAGCTATGCGCGGCTTGACGCATGGCAGTCCATGGCTAAAGCAACCGTGGAACACAAATGGGTGTTCCCTGAACTGCAACCTGAATTGCCCATTCGCCTTGATGCGGTGCAGCTTTACCACCCGTTGCTGCCAACACCTGTACCATACAATATTACGTTCGATAATAACAGGAACTTCCTGGTGCTAACGGGTGCAAATATGTCGGGCAAGACAACTTTTATGCGTGCCCTTGGTGTTAGTGCGCTGCTGGCGCATTTGGGAATGGGTGTGCCTGCAAAGTCGCTAACTATAAGCTTTATGCAGGGCATTATTACCAATATGCATGTGGAAGACAACATATTGAAGGGCGAAAGCTACTTTTTTGCCGAGGTGCAGCGAATGAAACAGACAGCCGAAAAGCTGCTGCATGATAAGCCTCACCTGGTACTGATGGATGAACTTTTTAAAGGCACCAACGTACACGATGCCTGCGAATGTACCAAGGGGGTTATGGAAGGGCTACTTAACCACCGTAGCCATCTCATGTTATTATCTACCCACCTGTATGAGGTGGCGCACCAGTTCAGCAAGACCAACGAAATTCTGTTTGCGTACTTTGTGACGGATATGGCTGCTGATGGCAATTACCATTTTACTTATGAGCTGAAGCAAGGCATATCAAACGACAGGATTGGTTATCGCATCTTACAGAAAGAAGGCGTTATTGCATTGTTGCAACAAAGCAATAAGTAAGTCTGCATTATTATATGCATTTAAGAGTCGCTTGCCCTTGAAAGCAGGGTATGTGCAATCCAACTTCGAGCCGGTTTTCGATACAGTAGCGCAACGGTGGCTTTAGCTGAAAATTCCGCAATACATGTTTTATGCTTCGGCTAAAGCCAGTGCAGTTCAATCTGCTCCAAGGCTTAAAAGCAGTGGTTATTGTTATCGTACCAAGGCAAGTTCATTAACTTAGGTTATGTGTTGCTTTTAGTTCTGCTTTTACAAGTTATACTTATAGCGAGAAGGTACCAATTGCCACGGCTTTTAAGCCGTGGTATAGTAAGGACGGCTTTAGCGGAAATTACATAACACCCTCTTTATGTTTCGGCAATAACCGATGCATTTTTTGTCAATTACAGCTTAAATACTATTCCAGTTGGTAGTATTAACGGTAAAATAGTTTTCCCATTGCTAAAGCGGTAAAGTATTATTAATCAGTAGTTAATGTTTGCTCTCTATTTTACATAAATTTGTTAATGAGCTAATTCTATTAGTTATTCAAAAATTAATTTGGTTTTTGGTTAATGAGTTGTTAACTTTGATTATTGCTTTTAAAAAATACACATTCGAATTGCTCGTTCCTCCTATCGTAGTGAATGTTTTTTGTGCTAAATGTATCTGGTACCGTTAATCGCAATCAAATTACGTAACCTCAAAAAAGCATTATTTATGAAGTCCCTTCTACTCAAAACGGCATGCATAGCAGCCATTGCATTAAGTTCAAAATCGGCAAGCGCACAGCTTTATCCTGAAATGGTTAATGTTGTCGGAGACACGTTCAGAATGGGTACCGACCCATCTCAGAATAACGGGGAAGATCATACTCCGCACAAGGTAATTTTGGGAACCTTCAGAATTGCTAAAACAGAAATTACGGTAAAGCAATGGAAACACTATTGCGAAGCAACCGCTAACCCTATGCCGACTGAAGTGCCGGTTTATGGTTGGGTAGATGAGAACCCAATGGTAAATATAAGTTGGGAAGATGCAGTGGAGTACTGCGAATGGTTGAGTAGAGAGAAGCGGCAGAAGTACCGCCTGCCAACAGAAGCAGAATGGGAATTTGCGGCACGAGGCGGCAGCGGAACCAAGGGCTATCCGTTTAGCGGCGGCAAGGGTGCTGACATGGTGGGCTGGACAAGCGAGAACAGCGGCGGCAAACCACATGCTGTTGCCACCAAAAGGGCTAATGAACTGGGATTATACGATATGAGCGGGAATGTTTACGAATGGTGTGCCGACAGGTATGGCAACTATTCCGGCAAAGTGGCTATGAACCCTAAGGGTGCAGCAACAGGCTCATTGAGAGTATACAGAGGCGGTAGTTGGTATTCTCAAGGCAGCTATTGCGGCGTATCAGTTCGCGAAAGCAACAATCCTAAAGATCATTTCGGCTTCGTGGGCTTCCGCCCGGTTGAAGAATTTGATGCAGATGCACCACAATCAACATTTGCCGCACAGCCAACTTCGCGCTGATCTATATTTGTATGGATGGCTTCATGCGGCCGGTAAGGCGCCTGCTGTAGCGTATAAAAGGTAATTCTACCCAATAATGAAGCATGGTAGCCAGCGTAAACGTGGCTACTGTGCAAAATGCCAGCATAACGGCAAACGTGAGTTTTTCGCTGCCAAAATACCGAAGCAGATCGGCCCAGTAAAAGTAGATGTCGCCTACTATGAACCAGTGCATAAGGTAAATACCGAAAGATATTTTACCGATAAAGCGCAGTATTTTATGTTCCAGTATGCGCTGCGCGTTTTTGCTCTGTATTATGGCGACTATAAATACGAATGAGGCGAAGGCTGTATAGTAGAAGAAGGGTAGGCCAATGTAATCAGCCAGGTAGGTATAGGTAGGGCCCAGCGGTGAAAGCCTGTTGATGTGCCTTATCGAAAACAACACAAATGCAGCCGCGAGAATTAGGTAGCGATACCGATACCATTTTGTTTGTTTAAATGATACATCTTTAACCTTTGTGTAAATAAGGCTGAGCAGGATACCCAGTATAAAGTGGATATAAAATATTTCGCGTACCAGCATATATGCCATCAACAGCCAAAACACCAAACGCCAGTCTCGCTTAACTACTAATATAAAGAATGGAATAAAGAGCGACAACCAGAGCTCCACAACTAAAGTCCAGCCGGGGCCGCAAAGCACACTGCGGCTTCTTAGCAATATGGCTTCTTCCCAAAACTGCGATTTATTGAGTAGAAACATATCTGCAAACTTAGCCGCGCTCATATCCAGCCGCAACGCATTAATAGCATGCACCACTACTGCGACAAAGAATGCCGGCCAAAGCCTGAAGATGCGGTTGATGTAATACTTGCGGATATCCAGCTGCTGCCCCAGCACCAGGTACTTGTAAGAGAGTACAAACCCGCTCAGCACAAAGAAGAACGAAACCGCATCGCTTCCATTAAAAATGATGGATGCAAGTGCACCCTTGGTAGTGTTTTCGTATTTCCAGCTTATGAAATGAAATATCATTACCATTACGGCTGCAATACCCCTTGCTGAATCCAGGTAGCCCAGGTGTTCGGCGGGAGCCGGATTTGGTTTATCATTCATAGTGTAACAAAGATATACTTTAGCGGCAATAATTACGGACAGGCAGTTTTGCTGTTATTGACCTGCCGGTAATAGAGACGATAATTTTCTCTTTTTTATTGCATGCGCATGAATTAAATTTGGAGAATGGAAAATAAGGTACGGCTGGATAAATACTTGTGGGCGATAAGGATTTTTAAAACAAGGACCCTGGCCACAACAGCTATTGATGATGGTAAAGTAAAGTGGAATGGCAACAACATAAAACCAGCGAAGCCCGTGGCGGTAGGGGAACGCTACGATATTAAAACCCCGGCCAGAAAATGGACAATAGAAGTAACCGGCATTATTGAAAACAGAGTAGGCTTTGAAGAGGCGGTCACCAAGTATGTTGACCTCACTTCGGAAGAAGATAAAGTCGTAACCAAAGTATTGGAATCGGGTTTTTATACCGGAAAGCGCCTAAGTAAAACAGGTCGCCCCACTAAGAAACAGCGGCGCGACCTGGGAGATTATTTTGATGATAAAGATGAGTAGCCGGTAGTTAACTGGCTGCAATAAGGCAACCTTAATAGATGCTTACCAAATTGCCCGGTATAGTTTTAACCCAGCTTGCACCCATATCTGAGCTCTGATATAGGCCCATATTGGTAGTAGCAAATACATACTGGGTATGTGTACCGTTCTTGTAAATATTTTCTTTGAAGGTAATACCGCGCACTGATGCATTGCCTGGTAATCCATTGCTTCTCGCTTCAAATACACCCGTATTAGCATTCAGCATATAAATGCCTTTGCCATCGGTGCCAATAAGGCAAACCTGCTCAAAAGGAGAGCAAATACATTGCAATGGCACTCCCACTGGTATACCGGTATAAGGGCTCCAGTTTGAACCATGGTCATCGCTATAATAAACGTTGCTGTTAGGGGAAGCAGCACTACCACCAAGATTATCGATAGCAATAAGCCTGTTGTTGTAATGGCCAATAGAGAAGAATGTTGTTGTTGAAGCAGCGGGTAAAGGCGTTGCTCCTGCAAAAGCTTCCTTCCAGCGATTCAGCAATTCAGTACGGAAAAAACTACGGTTATGCACAGCATCGTATGCACACAATACACTTTCTTTAGTTAAAGCGAGCGACGTGGTTGTAATATCATGTGGGTAAGTAATCTGGTCGGTATCGTAATAGTTTTCGCGTGTCCAGTAGCCAGGTAAACCTTTAAGCGGGTTGCCGGCAAGACCGAAAATGTTCTGGCCATCAGGGTTATTTGTTACGCAATAAGCGGCATCCCACTTTGGTACGTAAATAATCATTGATTGGTTCAGGTTGGTAATTTTGCCTGTATTGGTAACCATCGGGATGGAGGTAATAGAATCGAAATCGTGGTTGAAATTCTTACCTTCGTTAATGCTGTAATACATGGTAGGCCCAGGCAAAGCAACATCCTGACCCTTGATCCACAAAAGGTTTTCACCCATTGTTATTAAAGCACGTGAAGGGCGGCCATCAGAACTAAATACAATTTTTGAAGATTTACCATCGTTAGAATTGTATAAAACGCCCGATGAATCGGTAAAATACAGGCTGAATGGCGTTTCAATAACCTGGCTGTTATTAATGGTGTCACTTTTTTTAGAGCAGCTAAACAGGGTAGTACCTGCAACTGCTAATAGGGCAGCGTAACGGAATAATTTCTTCATTTATCGGATTTTTGAGGATTGATTAATTCAAGGTGTTCCAAAGGTAAATAAAAATAATAAGAAAAGGTAATTGGTAAAAAGACAACCAAAACCACTAATACGGTTGGGCCTGGGGTGCTTCCATCTCCTTTTCTTTAGCTTTTTCAAGTGCTTCCGTGATCTTCATGCCATAATTCAGCAGAACAATTATGCTGCTTTCATCTTTATTGGTGAAATTCACTTCCATGTGCGTTTGCATGGCGCCATCCTTAAATTCGCCGCCATTCAAAGCGAAGTCGGTGAGCAGTTTGCGGCTTTCGGCATATAAAATAGAATCTGCCTCGCTCGTTGGGTTGCCCACATTGAATTTTTGTATGGATTGCTGAATATCAAAATACAAACCTATAGGGTGGCCTGTAACCTGCGCCAGAACGTTTGCCGGCAATTTATCGTTCTTATCCCCACCTTCAATAACTGCCTTAGCCTGCGGATATTTATTAGATACGGTAACGTACGGGTATTGTATAAGTATATAGAATGAATCGCGTGCGTTAATCGGAACAACGAAACCCTTGGTAGCAGCATTGCGGGTATCAGGCAACATCATACCTGTTTTAGCAGCAATGTCCATTATCTTCTGGAAATTTTCCTGCTTGTTAATTTTCATTACGTAGCAAACACCTGCCCTGGTTGTTTGTTCCGGCATGCCCTCTTCCATGTAATTACCTGAAGCTCTTTCAACACTCAGGCTGTTCATAGTAAAAGCGATATCGCCGGTAAAAGCATCGAGCAGCTTATCTATGTCCATATCGTCAACCGAAGCCAGGCCCGCATTGGCCAGCCCTAGCATATCGGTTTTAGTTAACATGTCTTTAATGCCTTTTGGTGAAAGGTGCATAGCCAGCAACATATCCAGGTCTTTTGCGGGCAACCTTTCCACCATTTCTTTGCTGGCATTGGTGGCACCGAACTCCTTATATACTTCGCTCATCTCTTTTGATGAATAGTAAGTAAGGTCGCCGGTTATTTTCCCCTTCTTGAAATCGAACCCACAGGCAAAGGCAGTGCCTTTCCAGATAGCAGGCGCCAATGAAACGCCACCCATACGGGATGCCATGCCTTCATTACCGTATTGGCTCATTATTTCTTCGTAGTTGATCCACAACGTGATATCGTGGCCACTGTTTTCCAGCTTGGTAAAATTCTTATCTGAGATGATGGAGTTATCATTAGTGATGCTGAATGCTGCGTCCAGCTCCATTTCCATATCTACAGGTGCTGTAGCAGGTTGGCTGGTTGCTTCGTCTGATGACGCACTTGTAGCATTAATAATAATAAGGAGGTGATTGTTCCAGCCTACGAACATATCCTTACCTAAAGAGGCGGTCTGTATGTCGTTATGCTTCTTAATTGCAGCCTGGGAGAAGTTCTTCTTAATATAAGTTTCCCAGTCGCCTGAATTGCTAAGTGGCACCAAGGCTGTAACCTTGATGCCACTATTGAATCTTTTATCTGTCTTGAGGTAAACGTAAAAGGTATTTAATGCGTCAATTCCCGCATTACCTAGTCCGCTCATTATATCGGTGCCATTTTTCTGCGGCACCTTTTTCTCCATTTCTTTGAAGAGCTTGCTCCCCGTTATCATATTCCAGGCTATTGTTTTGCCTAGTGACTTCAGGTCTATTCCCGCTACCAGTGCAGCATCTTTTGGTATATAGCGCCTGTGGTCAGGTACTTTATTGCAGGCAAATAATAGGGTTACTGCAACACAGCATAGAATAACGTAACGGGAATGGCGAAGCATGAAAAAATTATGGTTATGAATGATAATTAGAATGGTAAATCATCAACTGCTTCTGCCGATGAATTTGAATTACCGGGTTGGCTGTAGTTATTAGCCGGTGCATTGTTGTAAGCCGGTGCAGGCTGGCTGTAATTATTATTGTTAGCAGTATTGGCAGGTTGTGCAGCGCCGGCAGGTTCTACCCTCCATGCGTCCAGATTACTGAAATAGTTTACTTTACCGTCTTTTTCGTAGCGTGTACCCTTAATATTGAAAGAAACCTTAACCATATCACCTTCGCCATAGCGGTCAATGATATCGCATTTGGTTTGTACTAATTGCATTTTGGCATAGTTGGTATAGGTGTTACCATTTATTTCTTCAGCAAGTTCAAGAACAAATTCACGTTTTTTAAACTTTTCACTTACTTGTATTGTATCATACTTCAAGAGCAGCTTTCCGGTTACTTCTAAACTCATGTTAATTAATTTTTATAAAAAGACAAAAAATGGTTATAATACAAATGTAAGGGTATATGTAATTAAAAAAGTGCCTCAACGGCACTTTTTTAATTCTCTGGGGAGGCTGAAGGGTCTCGAACCCTCGACCCTCAGAACCACAATCTGATGCTCTAACCAACTGAGCTACAGCCTCCGTGTCATTTAAGGGAGTGCGAAGATAAGCATTTTTTGTTTTTACGGGCAAAAATTTCTCTTTTTTGTGCGCTATTTCTTTAATAGGCACAAATTTTCTGAGAAAGACAATTAAAAAACCGGTGAAACGAAGGCAAATAGCCTTGTTTTAAGCATGCCGTAAGCTTTTAAGTACTGTTTTATCGCTTTCTGGTTTCTTTTTCCAGCAGGTCGGCAACCGACAGTACCAATTCATAGGGTACATTTGTTTCTTCATCAGTAATATCATACCGGCCCAAAGGCGACCAGGCCATGTAAAAGCGGGGATGACCGTTAATATTTACCTCATAATACATGCCATCCTTCCTTAACTGCGGGACAACAACAGCCAGTACGGTCTGCTTATTAAATGCAATGTGGTGCGAAAAACTACGGGCCATAGCGGCAAAATTAGAGGTTTAAGGGTATAATATCCTAATATTGCCCTGTGAAATACTATTGTCTTTTTGTGGCGTTATTGGTTTGCGGGGCAACATTTGGCCAGGCTAATAAAGTTTTGCTTACCGGTACTATTACCATGGCCACGGGCGAAACATTCCCCTATAAAATTGTGGGTACGGAAACCAATGGTGTGCTGAAGGGTTCCGCCTATACCTATGCTGAACCTGATGAAACGCGGGCTGCCATTGAAGGGACTATTAATAAGCAGCAACACAAATTGTCGTTCAAAGAAGTAGAGATACTTTCTTCGCACGACGTAAAGACCAAAGCCTTCATGTGCCTGGTGCACGCCAAACTGGAACTGAAGAACAACATTTTGACCGGGCCTGCAACAAGCAAGGAACTGGACAATACTGCCTGCACGGAAGGCGTGATAAAATTTACCACCAACAGCGAAATTACCGACCTTTTCAGCAGCCATGATAAGTATGACATGGAAGTGAGTATGGGTAATAAGCCAGCTAAAGATGCCGAAGCGCCGGCCCCGGCGCCTGTTGCCGAGGTGCAGCCCGCCAGGCTGGACAAAATAACAGCAGGTACTGAAAAGGCATATGACTGGTATAGCGATAGTGTTGTGGTAGAGATTTGGGATGGTGGCACTTTTGACGGTGATAAGGTAAGTATAACTTTTGATGATGAAGTTGTGCTGAAACGATACACCATACAAAAACCTAAGAAGAAGATAACTATACCAATCAAGGCTAAAGGATTACATTATCTGGCTATTATAGCCGATGAAGAAGGCTCCGATCCCCCCAATACAGCCAGCCTTACCATAACCGATGGCGACAAGCACTACAACCTGCTTGCCTACAATCCGAAGGGTTCGCAATCGCTGGTGCAGATAAAGAAGAAATAAGCAGCGCATGCCTTGTTCATTTTCCTTTCTGCGATAACAGCTACCCCGATTGCTAAACATTTTTTTACCTTTGACTGATGTCAGGTATGCAAACACTTTCGGAGGAGAATTATCTTAAGGCGATATATAAAATTGGCAAACCCAATTTTACGGAAAAGATAAGCCCAACGGCTATTGCCGAGGAACTGAATAACAACCCCGCCTCGGTTGTGGACATGATAAAGAAACTGGTGGATAAGAAGCTGATAAGCTACGAAAAAACCAAGGGCGTAAAGTTTACCGACAAAGGAAAAAAGGCAGCCTTACTCATTGTGCGCAAGCACAGGCTTTGGGAGGTTTTTCTGCTGGAAAAACTGGCTTACAGTTGGGAAGAGATACATGATATTGCCGAGCAGCTGGAACACATTCACCATCCCGACCTTGCCGATCGTTTAGATAAATTTCTCGGCTTTCCGCAATTTGACCCCCATGGAGACCCGATACCCAAATCGAATGGGGAAATACCTGTAACCAGCAACACAACATTGGAAGAAATAGAGCCCGGCAAAAAATGCCAGGTAGTAGGCGTTAAAGATACCTCGACACCCTTTCTGCAATACCTCAAGCAACTCAATGTTGGCATAGGTACTAAAATCAGCATTATAGAAAAGATTGCTTACGATGGTTCACTCATCATTAAAATCGGCACCGAGGGAAATACTACTGTTTCAAAGAAATTCAGTGAGAATATATTGGTGGTGGGGTAAGTGAAATAATTGTTTCGCATTTGCACAGACTATTGTACAAAAAAATAGAGCCGCAAAATATTGCGGCTCTAAAAAAATGTGATTAGATAAATTCTATAACAATCCCCTAACCTTATCGATAACGGCCTGCAGGCCGCTATTGTCCTGGCCGCCGGCAGTGGCGAGAGTTTTTTGGCCGCCGCCGCCGCCTTTTATTAGTGGGGCTACGTGTTCTTTAATTATTTTGCCTGCATCTAGTCCGCGTGCCGCGTTTACCTTTTCATCAACGCCTACAGCTACGAAAGGCTTGCCATCAATGTTGGCGCACAGTACAATAACGTGGTCGTTGAGATGGCTTTTCAGGTCGAGCGTCAGCTTCTTCAAATTATCGGCCGAACTAACTGAAACCATCTGCCCGATGAAAGAAATCTGGTTTATTATTTCATCCTTGGTAAGCAGTTCATTGCGTACACCCACTAACTGGCGGGCCTCCAGGGTTTCTACATGCTTTTCCAGCAAGCTCTTTTCTTCCTGTAACTTCTCAATTGCCTTTACAGGGTCTTTAGCATTTTTAAGTTGCGTTGCTATGTTGCTGATCAGCTGTAATTTCTCGTTTATAAACTGCTCTGCTGCATGGCCGCTTACAGCTTCCATACGGCGAACGCCTGCTGCTACCGCGCCTTCGCTGGTAATTTTAAAATAGCCCAGCTGACCTGTATAGCCCACATGTGTGCCACCGCAAAGCTCTATAGAGTAAGCAGGGTCCATAACCACTACGCGAACCATATTGCCATATTTTTCACCGAATAAAGCCATTGCACCTAAAGCAATAGCCTCATCTTTAGCCATTGTCTTTATTACCACCGGAAAATTCTCGCGAATCTTCTGGTTAACTATGGTTTCAATGCGGGCAACTTCTTCGTCTGTCACTTTTGCAAAGTGCGAAAAGTCGAAACGGAGGTGCTCTTCATTTACCAAAGAACCTTTTTGTGCAACGTGTGTACCTAATACGTCTCTAAGCGCTGCATGCAATAAGTGCGTAGCACTATGGTGCACTGTGGTAAATGCACGTTTCACAACGTCTATTTTAGCCAATACAGGCGCACTTACATTTTCCGGCAGCATTTCGGCAAAGTGGATAGTAAGGCCGTCTTCTTTCTTTGTATCAACAATCTGTATGGTATCATTCGGGAAAATGAATTCGCCGGTATCGCCCACCTGTCCGCCGCTTTCAGCATAGAAAGGAGTAGTATCTAAAACAAACTGGAACAGCTCTTTGCCTTTTGACGATACCCTGCGGTATTTTAGTATAGTAGCTTCTGCTTCAGTATGTTCGTAGCCTACAAAATTGGTAGGGGTAGTTTCCTTTAATACTACCCAGTCATCAGTATCTAACGCAGTAGCTGCGCGGCTGCGCGACTTTTGCTGCTGCATTTCGCTGGCGAAGGCTACCTCATCAACGTGCAAGCCATTTTCGCTGCCGATAAGGCGGGTAAGATCTATAGGGAAGCCATAAGTATCGTATAACTCAAAAGCCGCTTTACCATTAATGGTTTGGGTGTTCTGGCTTTTTGTTTCATTAATAATGTCGTCAATTTTCTTCAGGCCCTTGTCCAGCGTACGTAAAAAAGCATCTTCTTCTTCTTTCACTACGCGGCTCACCAGGTCAATCTGCTGCTGCAGCTCAGAGAAAACACTTTCAAATTGCTTAGCGAGCACCGGCATTAATCTATGCAGCAATGGTTGCTTATAGTCGAGGTAAGAATAATAATACCTTACAGCACGGCGAAGAATACGGCGTATAACATAGCCGGCACCGGTATTAGATGGCAACTGCCCGTCAGCAATAGTAAAGCCGATAGCACGGATATGGTCAGAAAGCACACGGAAAGCAACATCTGGCTTGCTATCAGTGCAGCCATAGGTTTTGCCGGTTATTTTTTCAATAGCAGCAATGGTACCGGTGAATAAATCAGTATCGTAATTGCTTTGCTTGCCCTGTAATACACGTACCAGGCGCTCCAGGCCCATACCGGTATCCACATGCTTTGCAGGTAAAGGATCTAACTTTGTGAATTCTATTACTTTTTTTGCCCTGTCGCGCTTCAGGTCATCCCCTGTATATTCCCGTTCCCATTGGGTTAAACCCTCTTTGTTATCCCATACGCGGTTATATTGCATGAACACATTGTTCCATATTTCTATTACCTGCGGGTGGTCGGCATTTACAAGGGTTGCACCGTCAACCATTCTTTTTTCCTCATCAGTGCGGCAGTCCACATGTATTTCAGAACAAGGGCCACATGGGCCGGTATCGCCCATTTCCCAGAAGTTATCCTTCTTATTGCCCATCAAAATGCGGTCTTCAGCTATATATTGTTTCCAATAATCGTAGGCTTCCTGATCTTTTTCCAGGTTTTCAGCAGCATCGCCCTGAAAAACGGTTACATATAGTTTATCTTTCGGTATACCATAAACTTCTGTCAGCAGTTCCCAGCTCCACTGTATGGCTTCTTTTTTAAAGTAGTCGCCAAAGCTCCAGTTACCCAGCATTTCGAACATGGTATGGTGGTAAGTATCTACGCCCACTTCTTCAAGGTCGTTATGCTTACCGCTAACACGCAGGCACTTTTGAGTATCGGCTATACGGGTATTAGAAGGTTCACCATTGCCCAGGAAAAAATCCTTGAACTGGTTCATGCCAGCATTGGTAAACAATAATGTAGGGTCGTTTTTTATAACTATAGGCGCAGAAGGTACTATTTCATGGCCTTTTGAGCGAAAAAATTCCAGGTATTGACGGCGTATTTCGTTTGCAGTAAGCATAATTCTTCTTTGAAATTGGCTGCAAAACTAATTTAATTGAGGGAATTGTTGAAAATTAGCTGAGCCCCCTTTACTAAAATAGCTTACATGGTATATTTTGTTAACTCAAATCGGTGGTTAGTGTAAGATAAAAACAGAACGTTAGAATATTTTCTACCAGCATAGGGGTATCAGGTATTTGTGTTGTCTGTTTACTATACAACACTGCCGTTATGTCTGTCGCTATTCTTTTTATTGTCGCGCTGATATCTAAGTATATCAACAAAATTATTGGCGAAGGGCCGGTAATTTCAAAGAGCTACAACCTTACGAATTTTACAGTGCTGGATACCTGCCTGGATGCAGATATATACTATAAGCAGGCTAAGTACTATGCAGTTGATATACTGGCTCAGCAAAATATACACGCAGTTCTAGAGGCACGTGTAATAAGTGGGCGGCTGCGCATTCAGTTTGATAAGTACAAAAATGTAAGGCAACACAGCCGGATAGCCATATTTGTAACGGCACCGGAACTCAGCAGCCTTGGAGTTAATTGTGCAAGGTCCCTTAGAATACATAACCTGGCCAGCGAGATACTTTCAGAAATATAAGGGCTGAGGTTTAAATGTGCCTTAATACGCTATTTCAATTCCATACTTAGCCAGTAAACCTGAAATACCCATTACAGAAAATCTGGCCTTTTTTATTTTGTTCAATTCCGGATCGAAGGAATAGTTGATGGCTGTGCGGAAATCAGTTTTTTCAAGGTTGGTGCGCTCAAATTTTACGCCGGATAGGTCGCAGTTTTCAAATGCGCCCGCGGATAGGTCAGTTTCCGTAAAATCGACCTCGTGCATAGTGCAGTTATGGAATATCATTTTCTTCATCTTCATTTTGTAAAAGGAAGACAGATTCAGGATGCAATTATTAAACGAAACCGAGAATATGAATTGATCGCAGCTTTCAAAGTGTAGGCCCATTATTTTACACCCTATGAATTTTACATCGCGCAGGGTAGCTTTAGTGGTTTGCGCCATACTCAGATTACAGTCAGTAAAAGTGCAGGCTATGAGCTTAAAGCCATTGAGATTGGCATTGCCGAAATTGCAATTGATAAAAGTACAATCATCGTATTCGCCGAAGGGAAGGGGAGTAACAGCAAAGTCAATGCTCTCAAATAGTTGCGATTCGATATAGGTGTCGGTCATTTTGTAAGAATACTATTTTTCCTTTTTCAGTTAAAAGTATGGTTTTTCAATGTTAATGCGGGAAGGAGCAAGGTTAAACAACGTTAGCGATTGGGTAATTTTAGTTGAGGTAGAGTACCTTTGCCCGGCAAGCGTTAACGATACCAGCTATTAATACACCGTTTTATGACACAAGCCGAATTATTGTTCCGCATCCGTTTTATGATTGTTTTATTTGTGGTGTTGCTTATGCTGAGTGGCATAACTGCTTTCCCGGTGTATACCGAAATGAAATGGCTGATGTCGTTGCAGCTGTTTAGTCCGGATACAGCAATGGGTGCGTGGTTGTATAGAGTATGGCTGGGCGTGCAGGAAATGAATGACAAACACGCTTTTCTCTTCTATGGTTATGACTGGATGGCATTTGCGCACCTGGTAATTGGTACGGCATTTATAGGCCCTTACCGCGAGCCGGTGCGTAATAAATGGATAATTGACTGGGCTATGCTGGCCTGCTTTGGTGTGTTTCCGCTGGCAATTATTGCAGGGCCTATACGCGACATACCCTGGTTCCATATACTTATTGATTGCAGTTTTGGTATTTTCGGGCTAATACCGCTGCTCGTGGTAAAGAACTGGATAAAGCAACTGGAAAGGCTACAGCAGCAAGAGAAAAGCAATTAGTTTTTCCCGGCTGCTTTGAGTTGCTCTATTTCTCTTTGTAAATGCAGCAAAGTGGCTTGTATGGATAGCAGTATCTCCATGTCTTTCTTTTCGGCATGTTCGTCTTCTTCGGCTTCCTCGTTTATTTCATCTACCTCTACCTGTATCTCGTCTACATCCTTTTGTATTTCGTCAAGGTCTTCCCCCAGCTCTTCCAGGTCTTCTCCTAGTTCTTCAATGTCTTCACCCAGTTCCTCAATGTCTTCGCCGAGTTCTTCAATGTCATCACCTAATTCTTCAATTTCCTCACCCAGCTCTTCAATGTCATCCTGTATAATTTCAATGTTCTGGTTATTCAGGTTAAGCGATATCTGTATGAATATAGACAGGTAAATAGCTTCCAGCGATACCATGGTGGTAAGTACCAGTAGCATGCGTTCAAAACTGACTACACCAAGAATAGGCAGCAGGAACGAAACCACGAAAAGAATGGTATGCAGTAATACAGATGAGGTAGACCCCACCCACTTGGTGACATTCGATGCCCCGTTTTCCATTATTTTCCTTTGTCTTTCTCTTATACTCATTTCGTCCGTGATGGCGCAAATTTAATCATTAACGCCCAGCAAAATCCCCGTGCCCGGAAGCTTAACTAAAACTTATAGTGCGAACTTATTATGGCAAAACAATATTTACCTTCGGATTACGGTATAGCTTCAAAACACTAAACGGAATGAAAGCCCAGTCTGTTTCCCGGCACGGAGCCATTGCGTGCGCGAAGCCAGGTAAAATATGCAGTCCCTTTGCGCTTACATACCAATCAGGATATTGCCATGCGCTTACTTCCGCGTAATCGCAGTCGCCGCCGGCAACCATTTCTTCAGGGTGCAGTTTTTTAAGTAAGGCAGTGAGTTTGGGTGCATATTTTTCGCTGTTGTAGTTGAGCCAGGCATCGCTTTCACGGTCGGGTACAGGCCCCGGTACAAGAAACAAAACATCTTGCAGGGTAAGCTGCCGGCCGGTTCTCATGTCAATATTCAGTATATCGAGCCCGGCTTCCGGATGCGCATTACCCGCGCAATACACATCAAAGTTGAGTTGTAGGCTGAGTATATTGTCAGTCATGAAAATTTCTCCAATGCCCATATCATAGCCTGAGCCGATGCCGTTGGCCGTTGCGCAGGAATAATAAGAGCTGGCCATACTCATGAACTTGCTCAATAATACTGATTTTACCTTATCCGCCACATTTTTTTCCAGCCCATTCACTACCTCAAACAATTTTACTTTTGTATTTTTCAGGTGGTAATATTTCAGCGTGTATTTGCCGTTTTTCACCGTAGCTCCATCGTACACGATTTTTATACATGCAGTGCGCATATACTCATACGGCATTTTCATTTTTAAATCCGCTACCTCGGGTAAATAGCCAAACGGGTTTTTTATGGTGTTGATGTTGACAGGCGAAAGTGATACTTTTAGCTGTTTCCCCTTTTTATCGGTCCAGGTGCCTGTCCAGCTCTTATTGGCACCCTGTTTAAGCCTGAAAGTTTCGGCTACCTCTGTCTCCTTCGTTTTGTTATTGGTGCGCGATACCTTAAGGGTGACGTTATCGCCGCTATTTTGCCCCTCAAGTACAATATCCGAACACGTTGACTTATAAAAATAACTGCCCCAAGTGCTGCTATTATCAATATTCAGGTTGATAACTATCGGGTAAGTACCAATGGTGCCTTCTAATAGCAACTCCCCTGCTTTAGCAATGCCGTAACCCAATACGAGCAGCAATAAGATAATTGATCGCTTCATGCAGGCAAAAGTAAACATAATGCGGCAGGGCACTTAATGGAGTAGGCTGCGGGCAGTTGTTTTGCCGGATATTCCGGTTTTCATAAAACTTAAAGTTGATTCGACGGCGGTGCAATGGGCGGGTTTAATACCTTTGCCCGGATGGGGCAACTTCACATGGCTATATATGCAGCAATTGAAACTGATATGAAGTTATTGGAAGATGATGCCAGCCTGCTTGATGAGATCAATTTTGAAAAGAGGGTCGATGCTATTGATTTTATAGAGTTTCAGATAATTGACCGGTTAAGCAGCCTGGAAACCTCAGCCCCGGCAGCCGAATTAGTGATACGTGCCGAATTGCTTAAAGGCATGCTGTTAAATGTTGATACTACGTTGTTTAGTACGCTTCGGGAAAACATTAAAAATCGGGTTTACAGCGGAGGTGCGTTTCGCGAGATGGTTCGCCATTATGTCCAATCTTGTTTTGAAACAAGTGTTCAACAAGGTAGAGGCTATACCAACCTGGATATTTTTGTAAGTGCATTGTTGCATGAGTATCCGGCTCCGGAACCAATAATGGAACCAAAGCCCGGAATGGTTTTTTATCAGAAAACACCCGCAAAAGTCATATTTGAGTTAGCTGCTGCGCTGGGGGGAGACGATGTATTGGCTGATATCGGGTCGGGTTTGGGACAGTTGGCCTTGTTGGTAAATCTGCTTTCGGGCGCAGCTACAATAGGCGTAGAGTATGAACCAACTTATTGCAAGTATGCCACAAGTTGCGCAGACCAACTGGGCTTGCCAAATGTAACCTTCATTAATGGAGATGCGCTGGATGCAGATTATTCGCGCGTTACGGCAGTTTTTATGTACACACCTTTTATGGGCCAGATGCTGCAGCAAATGCTGGATAAGCTTTACAAAAGAATGCATGAAAGGGCAATGCGTATTTTTAGTTATGGACCATGCACGCCGGTAGTGGAGGCACAACCATGGTTACTTTGTGTAAATAATCATGCTACTTCTGCGGATACATTATGTGAATTCAGGAGCAACTTTCCCAGCGAATAATGAATCTTATACCTAATTTTAATTTTTTATTTAAGCTTATAACATGCGCTGTTTGATCCTCATTATTTTTACAACACTTTTACTGTGCGCATGCGGAGGGGTTAAGCACACTACAACAACCGCTGGCTACCCGAGACCGGGAAAGGCCAACACCTTTTCCTACAAAAAGAAAGGTTTTAGGTTGACTGGAAATATTATTGATACATCGGTGGTGTATTGCTATGCTTACCCGGCAGACAGCCCGGAGTATTTTAATTGCTATCGGTTCTTTGCCACCGGCCAGGTAATGTGCTATTCTTTCTATAACCAGACCATACCATTCAGCATTGATAGTTTCGCAAACTCCAAAAGCGGCAACGTTGGTTATTACCACGTAGAAGATAGTATAGTGCGGCTGGAAATACTCTTTGGATATCCCGGTTTTAAAAGCGATGGCAGCGGGCGCGGACAGATAGATAACAGCTACGGCATTATTGACGGAACCGGCATTCGTTTTTTCGTTTCGCATATAGGTAAGGGTTACCATGCCGGCCGTTTATTAAAATATAAATGGTGTAAACAGCTGAAGGGCTCTACACATACTTTCCTGAAAACAAATATGTATCCGCAATGGTTTAAGCCTGATTGGTGATAAGCGGATTAACCTTGAGAACTTGGAGAGACTTATATGAGCTGTAAATCACGTGACTGGATGATAGCGTTATCATATGGTAACCATTGTTTAACAACAGGAGCATGGCTTATGTCATCTAATGAAAATTACCTAATATTGCACGAACTTAACATATAGTGTATTCGGCTAGATTATCCGGCTACTTCACGAATCACCATTATTATTTCAATATGCCTTTATGCTATTTAATTCCATAGACTTTTTATTTTTTTTTCCACTCGTTACAATAATATATTTTCTTCTTCCGCACAAGTTCAGGTGGTTCCATTTGTTGGTATCTAGCTGTTTGTTCTACATGTATTTTATACCGGTATACATATTAATACTATTCTTTACAATTATTATCGATTATATAGCTGGTATACTTATTGAGAATGCGGAGGGTAAGAAACGAAAGCGGTTGCTTATCATTAGCCTGGTTAGTAATATTGGAGTGTTGGCCGTGTTTAAATACTATAATTTCTTCATCAGCAATATAAATGACCTGCTTCACCTTACCAATACAGCCGGACACTTACCTTTATTAAGTATTTTATTGCCCATCGGTCTGTCTTTCCACACTTTTCAGGCGATGAGTTATACCATTGAGGTGTATAGGGGAAACCAAAAGGCAGAAAGGCATTTTGGCATTTACTCCTTATATGTGATGTTTTATCCTCAGTTGGTAGCAGGCCCTATAGAAAGGCCGCAGAATATACTGCACCAGTTTTATGAAAAGCATACGGTAGAATATGATAATATAGCGCGCGGCATCAGGCAAATGCTTTGGGGATTTGTGAAAAAAGTGATTATAGCCGATAGGTTGGCCTTACTTACTGATCCTGTATTCGATCATCCTCATGATGCTTCTGGTGTAGGGCTTGCTATTGCGGCTATTTTCTTTTCATTCCAGATATTCTGTGATTTTTCGGGGTACTCTGATATCGCCATTGGCGCAGCCCGGGTAATGGGTTTCAGGTTGATGACAAATTTCAATATGCCATATCATTCCCGCAGTATATCTGAGTTTTGGAAGAGGTGGCATATCTCGCTGTCAACGTGGTTCAAAGACTATTTATATATATCCTTAGGTGGCAACAGGGTTTCGTTACCAAGGGTATACTTTAATTTATTTTTTGTATTCCTGGTGAGCGGTTTCTGGCATGGCGCTAACTGGACATTTATTTTATGGGGAGCATTACATGGTTTCTACCTCATTTTTGCCCTGTTTACCAAAGATGCGCGCAGCAAGCTTACCCATAAAATGGGCCTTAGCAAAGTAAACTGGTTAGATAATACGACTAATGTGCTTATCACTTTCTGCCTGGCTGCTTTTGCCTGGATATTTTTCAGGGCCAACAATATTAAGGATGCATTTCATATTGTAAAGAAGATAGCTGCTGTGCCCCGCGAGCTGCTGCAGGTATTACATACCGGGAAAATGGCATCGCTCAAATTGCCTGGTTTAATGAACCTGATCATCCCCGGTTTTGCATTGATCCTCTTCCTTGAATTAGCGCATATTGTGCAGGTAAAATATAAACTGGAACATACGTTCGGTAAACTCCCATTGCTTTTGCGATGGGCAGTGTACTACACCGCGTTGATTGCATTGGTTTACCTGGGTGTGTATGAGAAAAAACAGTTTATTTATTTCCAATTCTGATATGAAAAGCAAGCTTTATCTTAAACTACTTATTGCCGCATTACCCGCTCTTGTTATAGTGAGTATCTATATCATCAACGACCCTTTTAAAGTTATTTATCACTATAATTCATTTGTAGGCAAGGATGGGAAAAATTATGTCACGCTGAATAAGGATTATACCGGGACCGAAATGTATATTTCGAATAAGGAGAAATATGCCTACGATTCGTATGTTTTTGGCAGTTCAAGATGCAGGTACTACCGGGTAGATAAATTGAAAAAGTATATTGACGGAAAATCCTTTTATCATTTTGACGCTTATCTGGAAGGCTTATCAGGGGTAGCGCAAAAAGTCAATTTTATTCATGCTAAAGGAATGCACATTAAAAATGCGTTGCTTGTTTTTGACATAGACTTATTCAAATCATTAGAAAATCCAAAGGGCCATATTTATAGAAAGCACCCGCTTACATCGGGGGAGAGTATCTCTGACTTTCAGATCATAAATTTCAAAGATTTCCTTGATGTTACATTCCTCTCCGCTTATCTTAAATTTTTGGCGACAGGGAAAATCAGTAATGAATCAATAGCAAATGGAATTATGGATACCGCGACAGTGATACATAATGTCCAGACAAATGAAGAGGATTTTACGTTAATTGAAAATATGATTAACGCTGATCCTGAAAAATACTATGCCGGTCAGAAAGACCTGTCAGCAAAAAGAGATACAATTGAGAGAATGGAAGTGTCGGTAATACTGGCCGAACAAAAAAAGTTACTATTCGGTATTAAGAAAGTGCTGAACGAGGACAACACAAATTATAAGGTCGTTATTAGCCCACTTTTCGATCAGAAGCGGTTAAATACACAAGATATGGCATTCCTCGATTCGCTGTTTGGTCATGGCAAAGTCTATAATTTTTCAGGAAAGAACAAACTGACCGATGATGTGCACAATTACTATGAAAAATCGCACTACCGTTTGTCGGTAGCGGATTATATAATAGATAGTATTTACGGTAAAAAGGAGATGGAAACTGGCCGATAAAATAGCATTACCTTTTAAATAACATAAAGTAGGTAGTTATGCCAATGAAAGCCAGAGCCGGTATTAACATAAACAAGGGAGACACATATTTTTCATACATGTTGTCTATAATAAATGATTTTGGGTCACGTGGGTCATAAATGATGTGAGCTGTCTTGCCCACATTGTTTCCGTTAGAAAAAGATATGTCTCGTGGAATAAAATTCTTAGGGTACCCACTCATTGCTTCGCCGGAGGCCGTTAGAAAACTAATTTTTATCTTGTAGCTGCGCCCGTTCGTAAAAGCGGGCGTTCTTTTAATAATAACTCCCACAGTTTTTGTACCTGCAACCTCCATAGCCCTTGATAGCAGCATCAACCGGATTGCGTGAACGGCTAAGGAAAAAAGCAATCCGTTCCCTATCAGATACCCAAGAAATTGCCCCATTCTGCTGATGCTTATATACCAAATATAGCAAAAAAATCAAAGATTTGGACTGGCTGGTTTCTTAAGCTGCATTGCCTTAATATGCAATAGATGTCGCATTTTACATTTTGACTGCTACGTAAACTTGAAAGCGCCTGATGTCAATGGCTTCGGAATAAATTCCTATCTTTCGGGCCTTATTTGATGTTAGTTCTCAACAATATTTTTGTTGAACAGTTTACAGCATGCAAGTTTGTGCTTAACAAAAGAAGATTCGCTCAAATAGAAAACCCTATTCCCTAAATATTTGATTATTGAGGTTGCACAGTAGATTGGAGTTGACTGTTTAAGAAATTGGTGCATTAATTGAATTAGCTATGTTTTTTAATTCGTACAGTTTTGCGTTATTCTTCCCCGTAGTTTTTGTTCTTTATTGGTTTCTGACCAATAGAAAACTGGCCACGCAAAATTTTCTCCTGTTGGTTGCCAGTTACTTTTTTTACGCATGCTGGGATTACCGCTTCTTATTTTTGCTTATATTTTCAACCCTGTTGGACTATTTCACGGGGTTAAAAATGTATAGGGCCGAAAATAAGAATAGTAAAAAGTTCTGGTTCTGGTTAAGTGTTGGTATTAACCTCGGGTTCCTGGGTGTTTTTAAGTATTACAATTTCTTCGAAAAAAGTCTTGCGGATGCTCTGGCGCAGGCTGGTATACACACAGATTTTTATACCCTGAAAATAATTTTACCGGTAGGCATATCATTCTACACTTTCCATGGGCTCTCGTATGTTATCGATATTTACAAAGACCGAATAAAACCAGTTACCAATTTTATAGAATATTCAGTATTCGTAAGCTTCTTTCCATTGTTGGTTGCAGGGCCAATTGAGCGCGCTACACATCTGCTTCCGCAGATACAAAAGCCCAGGGTTTTTGAATATAACAAGGCTGTAGACGGGCTGAAACAAGTGTTATGGGGTTTGTTTAAGAAAATGGTTATCGCGGATAATTGCGCTGCGTATGCCAACATAATTTTTAATGATTCGGCTAGCTATTCCGGCAGCACACACCTGATGGGGGTATTGTTCTTCACTTTCCAGATCTATTGCGACTTTTCAGGTTATTCTGATATTGCACTCGGCATAGCAAGGATACTTGGCTTCGAGTTGCTGAAAAACTTTTCTTACCCGTATTTTTCGAGAGATATTGCAGAGTTCTGGCGCCGTTGGCACATTTCACTTTCGAGCTGGTTCCGTGACTATTTATACATTCCACTTGGCGGCAGCAGGGGCGGCAGGGCTAAAAACATAAGGAACCTCTTTATCATATTTATTGTCAGTGGCTTCTGGCATGGCGCCAACTGGACCTTTCTTATATGGGGCGCACTGAATGCGTTGTATTTTTTACCGCTACTGTTACTGGACAGAAACCGTACGAATCTCGATGTGGTTGCCCAGGGCCGGGTGTTGCCCACGCTACCTGAATTGATGAATATGTTGACCACTTTTTGCCTTACTGCCTTTGCATGGATATTTTTCAGGTCAGAAAGTGTTGCCAGTGCATTTAGTTATATCAAGATTCTTTTTTCACGGACACTGTTCAGCATGCCACAAATATTACCTAACAGGCTGTTGTTGTTCCTGGTGGGTTTTATAATCATAGAGTGGATGGGCAGGGAAGAAAATTATGCTCTTGCCAGTTTCGGGAATAATTGGCCAAGGCCCGTAAGGTGGGGCTTTCGGCTTGCATTGGTCTTTTGCATTTATTTCTGGTCGGGTTCCAGTCAACAATTTATATACTTTCAATTTTAACGAGCAATGAAGCGTTTCCTCATCAATATTGCGGCTTTTTGCTTCCTGGTAGCAGTGACTTTGGCAAGTTTCTACTGGTTGTATATTCATTTTACGCTACCCCGCGAGAAAAATACTGTTTACGTTTGGGGCGATTCTCAAATGTATCAGGACCTGGATCTACAATACCTGAATAAAAATTCGCCACATCAATTCAGGTCAGCAGCACTTTCGGGCGCAGGCATATACGATTTTGTTGTTTTCTCCCGCCTTGTGCCGGAAAATTCAAACGTAGTAATTCAAATTTCGCACACAGTTGTGCTGAGGCGAAAGACGGTGGACAGAAACTATTCAGCCGTCAATTTTGATGCATTGGCACAGCTAAAGAAAAATAATTACTCCATTACAGAGTTAGTGGAGGTCATGAAAAATAATGTAGTGCCGCATAAAATATTCGATAGCAAAAACAATCTTTTCCCGGTTGCCGATACTATTTGCCTTGCGCAACCTTTGTCACTTTTTCAGACCGTTTATGCAGAAAGGCCTTCTTACTTTAGCGACAAGGAAAACCTTTACCTGGAGGGCATTAATATGTTGCTAAAGAAGAAATGTAAGATCATAGCGCTTACGTTTCCGAAGTATCCCTTACTGAACGAAATTGAACAAAAATCGCCCTTTTACAACGATCTGCTGGCGTTTGACGCACACATAGGCGGTCTGTTTAAAAACAAAGACAGTATCATCATTAAAGCACAAGGGAATATATTTTACGACCTGACCCACTTTAATGCAAGAGGTGCCCAGCAACTAACCACGGAAATAGTGACCCACCTCAAATTTGATAACTCGCCAACCATTATCAACGTAAAACCAGCATCCGAGAATACTCCCACTAATTAATTCGCATTAGTGGAAAATAAAAAAGCAGCTACCATATGGTAACTGCTTTTTTTATGTGGTCCCACTAGGACTTGAACCTAGGACCACCTGATTATGAGTAGTTTTTTTAAGTTATTCTGCTTTTCCTTTTTGTTCTTATTTATTGATTATCAATAGATAAATAGATAGCTGGCTTTCTTATTTCGTCGCCTTTTTTCCTGCTTTTGCTGATTATTCTTGCAGTTTTTTTGCAAATACGAAATTAAATGTTGGAACTCGAATAGTTTAGTTTCTTTATAAACACGGATAGGAATGAATATAACTGACTTATTATAACTATGATATAATATGGCGTTTTATTTAATTCTATTTTTTTACCAACCTTGCTTCCCAAAATATGATTTATCATTTTACACTTTCCATAATGTAATATGTTTTAGATTCATCGGGAGAATAAAGTTCATACCCGCTTCCTGTTTTCCTAACCGCAAGTGACTCACCATCGAATACCTTGTAAGAGTCTCCTAATGATGTAAATCTTAGTGTATTATATTTGGGATCGTCAGAGCTTGGCCCCCATGTTTCTTTTTTAATAGTGAAGAGAACTTTATCAGATATGAACGCAGTGGCAACTTTCGTCTTGATGTCATATTTTACTGTGAATTTGTCTCCTTGCTTTCCAGTCAAAGGTATTGTAAGTCTGTATGTACCCTTTAATTCAACCAAACTGAAATTATCTTGGGCAAATGAATTGCTACTAAATGCCAATATAAAACATAGAATGGTAACAAAATATTTGAAATAACGAACAGCTGTAAGCCATTGGTTTTTGATTTTGATTTGATTTGTCATGTTAGTATTTTAAAATTGAGTTGAAAATTTTCTAAACTTACCACTTGTTCACATTTGTATTATAAACTATCTGGGGCTGATTTTTGGCGTATGCAACACCTACTTCTCTTGCCGCTTGAACACTTAATTTTTGAAGCTCAGTATTGTCTTTTTGTTGTTGCTTAGCAAATGAGGATGCTTCAGCTTGTTGCTGCTTAGCTAATGCTGTAGCATCGGCTTGTTGTTGCTTGGCTAGTTCTGATGACTCTTTAGATCGTTGTTTTTCCAGTTCTATATTTTGCTTTGCTAACTCTGTCGCATCCTTATGTTGTTGTAACTTGAAATTCCATTCTCTATTTTCTTTTTCTTTTATATAAATGGTAATTTGAGAGACCAATAATTGTGCTTCCGGATAACAAGTTGCATCTGCAGGTATTTGAGACAAATTATTTGTTGTAGTTGTTAGATCTTTATTTGCCCAGGAAGCTTTTGCTTGGGCTAATGCAACTGAGCATTTATGATCAGTAATACTCTTCAGAACTTTCGATGCATCATTATAACATTGTAAATCAGGTGTGATATTTGATAAATAATTAGCCGCTTCATCGTATTTATCTTGACTAATCAACGTTTTTGCATTTTGTAAATTCTCCTGACAACGTTTATTACCAATACTTCTAAGTAAACCCTTAGCATCACTATAACATTGAAGATCTGGTGTAATACCAATTAGCGCAGAAGATGCTTCTTCATATTTATTTTGGCTTAGAAGAACAGTAGAATTTTGTATAACCTCCTGACAATTATGGTCCATTTTTGCCTTATAAATTTCCAAAATCATATCATTGCACTTTAGGTAACAATTATCACATACTTGTGGAACATCAACTAATGAATAAATTCCTTCGTCAAAAAGATTTCTACTCTTTAAATTTCGAGCATCTTCTATTTTTTTATTGCATTTATTATTATAATATTCAATTATCTTACCTTTTGCTTCATTAATAAATGCAACATATTTGGGGTCAGAAACATTTATATTTTTTATTGCTGAAATATAGGCTTTCGTATCATTTTCTCCCACAGCTTTAAGTGTGATGGAGTAATTTGAAAATTTAATATCCTCAATTCCATCTCCTATAAAAAAAACTATTTCAAAAGTATATGCGTATGTAATTAAAGGGCCAAATGCATCAACAAGGCAAAAGAGTCTTCAGGGCCTGAAACCCGAAATTGACCATCCGGCACTTATGACAGAGTATTTACCTGTTCTTCCGATTCTTAGTGCATCGAAAGAAGGTGATACTGTTTTAGATCCTTTCTCTGGTTCAGGGACCGTAGGTAAAGTAGCCTTACTTTTCGGCAGAAAGTACATTGGTTATGAGATCAATCCAGAATTTGCTCGTCTGAGCATTGCTGACTTAAACACAACTCTCCTAGAGATGGATGGAGATGAAATAGCCGAAGCAGCCTAATAATATCAGCCAGTTCGTTTAAAAAAAGACTACTCCCACACAGGTAGTAATGCAGGTTTCAGCCCTGCACTGGCTTTTTATTGACCTTATCTAACATTGAATCTTTTTTAAAACGACTAAACGTAAAAGTTATGACCGCTTACGATCAAGGAGAATTAGCTTTTTTAGAAGGATTAGACATAATAGACAACCCATTCCCTATAGGAACTAGCGAATCCATCGATTGGGATGAAGGGTATAGTAATGCCTTAGCTACCTCATACGAAATGTGGTAGGAATTTAAGATTAAACAAAACTAAGAACATGACACAAGAAGCAATTTCAAATCTCATTTCAAATCTCAGCCAAGAGGACCGAGATTCATTCGTAAATGAATTAGCAAAATACTATCAGGTATTTTATGTTTGGACCAATGAAGATTATTTAACTGTAATAAAGAAAGCCATATCATATATGGCGGATGATTCAAATTATCCTGAAGAGCTGATTACACTGGAATTATTAAGAGAGTATGGCATTGTTGATATTGACCAAGATGATTTATTAAGACTCCATTTTGATTGCGATTACAACTGTGCAAATGACTTCTTGAACTCTAATGGGGATTTTGATAGGTTGCTTGATGACCTTCCCAATTTGGAGCAAATAATTCGAGATAAGAAAATTGACCTCTTTCTCTAGGGAGTTATAAATCATTTCATTATCCGCAACTTCTATAGCAAATAGCAATGCGGCAAATCATTTAAAAGGCTCGACATTAGCCGTAACAATCTTAAAATTATTTACAATGAATATTGTATTCCTTGAAATGAATGAAGCTGCGAGCTTCCTACGTGTAGCCAAATCAACACTATACAAGATGGTTATGAAGAGAGAGATCCCCTTCTATAAGATCGGAAATAAAACCATCTTCAATAAAGAAGAACTAGCTCAATTTGTTTGTGGCAATACTGTTATACCACAGAACATAAATGAGTTTGATTTTCTAACCCTTCCAACTATCAGATAGTACATGCCGAAGTTCATAATTTGTTTAGATACAAGGGTAGCCAAGAAAAATGGTAAATATCCATTGAGCCTACGAACCACTTTTGATAAGAGTGTTCGATTTATGTATCTAAAAGCTGACTACAGCCAAAGGGAGTTTGATTTGATTTTCAATCAAACTCCTACTGGCAAGCTTATGGAAATACGGAATAAGGCAAATGAGATACTTACAAAAGCGTTAATGGTAAATGAATTGTTGTATCCATTTGACTATAACCGGTTTAAAGAACTTTTGAAGCGAGATGAGGTAGAAAAAAGACAAAAGACCTTATTCGTAGAGGATATGTTTAATGAATACATTGCAAAAAAGAAAGCTATTGGACGAATAAGTACCTCTGACTCTTATAAGGTGGCACTGCATAGTTTCTTAGCATTCAGTAAGCCAATAATGCTAACTGATATTACTCCTGAATTTTTAAACGATTATGAACAATGGATGTTGAAAAGAAATGGCGGTGAACTTACTGGTACTCTTGGTTTTTACTTAAGATGTCTGAGAACTATTATCAACTATGCTATACAAACTGGACAAGTACCGAAGGATTACCAGTACCCTTTTTCAAAGCATCTATTTACAATACCAATAAAACGCAGAGTTAAACGAGCGTTACAAAGAAACGAGATTGAGACCATAGCCAATCTCACTGAATTCAAAAGTAGAGCAGAAGAAACAGCAAGGGATCTTTGGTTGATTCTATTTTATTGCAATGGCATCAACTGGAAGGATCTTATTTTACTTCGTTGGGATGATAGGATTGATAATTGTTTCGTTATTACTCGAGAAAAAACCAAACTCACATCAAGAGCTAATCCACGTCCTATAAGAATTCCTATCATTCCTAGGCTTCAGGTATTACTTGATAAAGTTGGAAAGAAGGATAGTCCCTATGTATTGGGG
>CANFKC010000045.1 GCA_947447265.1 Chitinophagaceae bacterium | reverse complement strand
CATGCTGCCAATTGTGAGGTTGCTTTTTATGATGTAACGGGGAGGAAAGTTGCTTCCTTCGTCAGCATGACAAACAAGGAGGTTTTGGATATTTCTACGTTGCCTAGTGGTGTTTATTTAGTACAGGTAACGGATGAATCAACAGGTGCAAGGGCTGTAAAAACGCTGCTTAAAGAATAATCATGCTCATCATTTAATCAGATAAATCATGGTTCAGACAGTATGTAAGAGCGAAGCGCGAGAGCGGCATTTAACACGAATACACCTTATCACACCTGATTTTTTTGCTTCGCAATAAAATCGGTCCCCTCTTTGAAGGTAAAGAGGGGAGCTTCCGAAAACGAATACTTCCCGGTGGCTGTTGGTGGGAAACACCAACAGTGGCGAAAAAGCCTACTTCAGACAGTAAATGATAGCGAAGTGCGAGAGCGGCATGCTATTTGAATCCGCCCATCACCCCTGCCCTCGCCTGCGGCGCGGTCGGTCTCCCTTTTGGCAAGATGGGGGTTCCCCGCAGCTTATAATGGGCGAAAATCATGCATATCATAAAAATCATTTTAAAATCAAAGTTCCGCCAACTGCTTTACCAAAACAACCACACCCAACACACGCGGAACTTTTGTATATTCACAGTAAATTAATTGAGTATGCTACCCGGACTTATTATTGCCGCTTTATTTATAGTTGTGTTGTTTATGTGTTTTGTTACTGTGCAGCAAGGCACGGTGGCCGTAATAACTGTCTTTGGTAAGTTCAGACGGATAATGATGCCGGGTCTGAATTTCAAGATTCCGATAATTGAGCAGATCTTCAAGCGCATCAGTTACCAGAACAGGTCTATGGAGCTTAAATTCCAGGCGATTTCGCAAGACCAGGCCAATGTGTATTTTTCGGCAATGCTGCTCTATTCTGTTTTAAATGAAGAAAGCACCACCATTGAAAATGTAGCGTTTAAATTCATTGATGATAAGAGCTTTCAACAGGCCCTGATCCGCTCAGTAGAAGGTGAGGTTCGGGCATTTGTGGCTACGAAAAAGCAGTCTGAAGTATTGCAGTTGCGCTCTGAGATTATTCACCACGTGAAAGGACAACTGGATATGCAACTGGAGGGCTGGGGCTATCATTTGCTGGATATCCAGATCAACGATATTACTTTTGACGATGCGATACTCCGCTCTATGGCGGAAGTTGTGGCATCGAACAACCTAAAGGCGGCGGCTGAGAACCAGGGGCAGGCTTTGTTAATTACCAAGACAAAGGCTGCTGAAGCTGAGGGTAATGCAATAAAGATATCAGCTGAGGCTGAAAGGCTTGCTGCGCAGATGCGCGGACAGGGCGTGGCACTCTTCCGGGAGGAAGTTGCCCGTGGCATGGCTTTGGCTGCCAAGGAAATGGAGAGCGCCAACCTGGACGCTTCATTTATACTTTTTTCAATGTGGACCGATGCTATAAAGCACTTTGCTGAATACGGCAAGGGCAACACCATTTTCCTTGACGGATCGAGCAACAATTATCAGCGCACGATGCAACAGCTGATGTCGACACTGCAAGGCTTTGAGGGAGAGAATGGTGATGGGAAGAAAAAATAGAAGGTTTAATAGTTTCACGCAAAGGCGCAATTTCTTAAAGGGTACGTTGAAGTGAGTTTCACGCAAAGGCGCAGAGCCGCGAAGACCTGCTTACATATTTAAGATTCAAGAGACGCAATTTGAGCTGGAAGTTAGTTTCACGCAAAGGCGCAGAGCCGCGAAGACCTGCTTACATATTTAAGATTTAAGAGGCGCCCTCCGTCGCTGAAGCTATGGCGGGCGAGACGCAAAGTTTTTTGAGGATTTCATGCAAAGGCGCGGAACGGTCTTTTCTTTGGCAAGAGGGAAGTTTCCCACGAGTTGTAAACCGCAGTTACAAACTGCTTTACTTCCTTAGACAAGAGTAGCCCTCCCGCTTAGCCAAGCCCGATACTCGCGCCAGGCAAATCATGGTCATCATAAAAATCAGGTAAATCTTAGTTCAGACAATTATTGTGAGCGGAGAGCGTGTAGAGCGAAAACACAATACGAATATGACCCATCACCCTGATTTTTGCGTGCCGAAAAAATCTGTCCCTCTTTGGCAAGAGGGAAGTCTCCTGTTATGACGGCAAGCGAGTAGCGTATCACCCTATTGGGAAGCTCTACTTCTTCACATAAACCGTCTTAACGTTCACGAACTCCTTTATTCCATAGCTGCCTATTTCGCGGCCATATCCGCTGTTTTTAATGCCTCCAAAGGGTAAACGCGCGTCAGAATGCACAAAATCGTTTACAAAGCAACTACCTGCTTCCATTTGTTCGGCGGCAAGCTTTTCGGCATGCGCACTGTTTTTTGATATAATGCTACCGCCAAGGCCGTAAATACTATCATTAGCTATTTTCATAGCTTCGGCCTCATCTTTTGCCTGTATAATTGCTGCTACGGGTCCGAATAACTCCTCTTCGTAGGCCGGCATACCCTTTTTTACGTTAGTCAACACAGTTGGGGGGTAATACGCACCCTTGCCTTCAGGTATAAAACCACCGCAAAGTAATTTTGCCCCCATGGCAATACTCTTCTCAACCTGTTCGTGTAATTGGTCGCGCAGATCAAAGCGGGCCATCGGGCCAACAATATTCTTTTCTGCCATTGGATCTCCATAGGCTGAATTTTGCATTTTTTCAGCCATTGCCAACTCAAACTCCTTCTTTATACTCTTCAATACCACAAACCTTTTGGCAGCAACGCAACTCTGCCCGCTATTTTTCAACCTGCCATTCACACATATTTCTGCGGCCTCCTGCACATTGGCATCGGCCAGTATTATATAGGCATCGCTGCCCCCTAATTCCAAAACCTGCTTTTTCAAGTGCCTGCCGGCCACTTCTGCAACACTGCGCCCTGCGGCAGTGCTACCTGTAAGCGTAACACCTGCAATAGCATTATTACCTATAAGCCCTGCAATTGCTGATGACGGCATTAACAAGGTATGCAGCAAACCCTTGGGCGCGCCCGCCCTAAGTATAAGTTGCTCTATTGCCAGCGCACAACCGCTAACGTTTGACGCATGTTTCAATACCATAACATTACCCGCCATAAGCGCAGGAGCAAGTGCCCTGAAGACCTGCCAGTATGGGAAATTCCATGGCATAATAGCCAAAATAACACCCATTGGCCTGAAGCATACATAGCTTTTGCGTGCTTCGGTTTCCACTACTTCATCAGCGAGGAAGGCAGCGCCATTATTGGCATAGTATTCAAGCACCCCGGCACATTTTTCAATCTCATCATAACTCTGCTTAATGGGTTTACCCATTTCGCGGGTGGCCAGTTTGGCGAGTGCGTCTTTTTCATTGCGTAATTGCCTGGCAATTTTTTTCAGCACTACAGCGCGGTTTTTAAGGCTCTGTTTGCCCCAACTTTCAAAACTCTTTTGGGCAACCAATAAAGATGCAGCTATTTGTTTATCAGTATGTGGAGTGTAACTTTTTATCTTAATTCCGGTAGCCGGATCGAGTGATGTCAATTTTGAGGGCATGGCCTTTATTTTCCTTTGCTTCCTCAAAATTATCTCAAAAAGAAAATAGGAAATGTTAAGAATAGTTAACTTTTGAATTGTAAATGGTAAATGGTGAATTATAAATTGTGTTGCGCCGGACCCCACTTCTACGAATAGCAATTATTGAGCTGAAAACCGGGCCGTCAAAGTGCTAACTGTAAAGTACATTTGTGGTAAAAATAAAAGAATGGCGCAGTCACAACATAGCATAAGCCTCTTAGATACCCAATCGCTGGAACATCTTGAAAAAGCAAGAGTGGCAGTAGTGCATACCGAATGGAATGATAAGATAGTTCGGGAACAGCTTAACGGTTTTGAATCGGTAATGAACCGTTTTAATGCGGTTATTGTAACAAAAGTGGCCGTACCCGGTTGCTTTGAATTACCTTTTGCCATTAAGCAGGTTTGGGAACATTATGCCGATAAACCGCATAAACCGGAAGCCATTGTTGCGTTTGGCGCTGTTATACGTGGTGGCACTCCGCATTTCGAATATGTTTGTCAGGCGGTTACCGATGGCGTATTGCAACTCAACCTCACCCTGCCGGTACCAACCATTTTCGGTGTGCTCACACTCGATACTGAAGAGCAGGCCTGGGAGCGCTTAGGTGGCATACATGGACATAAAGGCGAAGAAGCAGCAATTACGGCGCTGAAAATGATAAAAAACAGTAGACAATTATAAATTATAAATGGCGTAAGATGAATGGTAAATGGTGAAGGGTGAAGGGTGAATGGTGAAGGGTGAAGGGTGAAGGGTAAATTGTGAAGGGTGAATGGTGAATTGTGAATTGTGAAGGGTGAAGGGTAAATTGTGAAGGGTGAAGGGTGAAGGGTGAAGGGTGAAAGGTAAATGGTGAAGGGTGAAGGGTAAATTGTGAAGGGTGAAGGGTGAAGGGTGTATGGTGAATGGTAAATTGTGAAGGGTGAAGGGTGAATGGTGAATGGTGAATTGTGATGGGTGAATGATAAATGGTGAACTATTGGCGAGGAGACTAATAGACCGTTGGCGGCAAATTAACAAATTTGCAAATTACCAAATTGTCAAATTGTCGAATTGTCGAATTGTCAAATTGCCGAATTGCCGAATAAAAAATTGAGCTGTTGAGCCATTAAGCAATTGCGCAATTAAGGTTATCTTGCAGCACTTTTCAAATCAATAATATGTATCGTACAAATAACTGCGGCGAGCTTCGCTTAGCGCATGCAGGTAAAGAAGTAACCCTTGCCGGATGGGTGCAAACAGTAAGGAAATTTGGAAGCATCACCTTCGCTGATCTGCGCGACAGGTATGGCATCACCCAGCTCTACTTTAATGAAGAACTGAACCTACAACTTGATGCCAACCCTATAGGCCGCGAATTTGTATTGCAGGCAACCGGTAAAGTAATTGAGCGCACCAGCAAGAATAATAAGATATCTACGGGTGATATTGAGGTAGAAATCACCTCGTTTAAGATACTGAATGCGGCAAATGTACCACCCTTCACTATTGAAGAAAATACCGATGGCGGTGATGAACTGCGCATGAAATACCGATACCTTGACCTGCGCCGCCCTACCCTTAAGCGCAACCTGGAACTGCGGTACAAGGTAAACCGTTCTGTGCGTAACTACCTTGACAAATTGGGCTTTTGGGATATAGAAACGCCATTCCTTATTAAATCTACACCGGAAGGTGCCCGCGATTTCGTGGTGCCTTCACGTATGAACCAGGGGCAATTCTATGCATTGCCGCAAAGTCCGCAAACATTTAAGCAGCTGCTTATGGTAAGCGGCTACGATCGTTACTACCAGGTAGTAAAGTGCTTCCGTGACGAAGATTTGCGTGCCGACCGCCAACCTGAATTTACACAGGTGGACTGTGAAATGGCTTTTGTAGAACAAGAAGACATACTGAACACCTTTGAAGGACTGTTTAAGCACGTATTTAAAGATGTTAAGGGCGTAGAAATTACAGAAGCCTTTCCGCGCATGACTTTTGATGATGCTATGTGGCATTATGGCAACGATAAACCGGATATCCGTTTTGAGATGAAGATCCAGAACCTGAAAACCCCGGTTAATAATACATCATTAGCGGTACTGGAAAGTACAGGCTTTAAGGTATTTGTTGATGCTGAAACTATTTTAGCCATTGCGGTGCCAGGCGCCAGCGAGTATAGCCGTAAGCAGACCGATGAGCTTACAGAATGGGTAAAGCGCCCGCAAATAGGCATGACCGGCATAATTAACATTAAATGCAATGCCGACGGGACGTTTAAAAGCAGCGTAGACAAATTCTTTAACGAAGAACAGCAAAAGGAAATTGCCACGAAGTGCGGTGCACAGCCTGGCGACCTAATTTTGATACTTGCAGGTGCCGAAACCCGCACCCGCAAAGCCATGAGCGAACTCAGGCTTGAACTAGGCAACCGCTTAGGCTTCCGCGATCATGACGTTTATAAGCCGCTTTGGGTTATTGACTTCCCGTTGTTTGAATTGGATGAAGAAGCCAACCGCTGGGTTGCGCGTCACCACCCGTTTACGTCTCCGAAACCGGAACACATTGAATTGATGAACGACCTGAGCAGATATGCTGAAATAAAGGCAAACGCTTATGATATCGTGTTGAACGGCACTGAAATTGGTGGTGGTTCTATCCGTATTTACCAGCGCGACCTGCAGGAAAAAATGTTTGCCGCACTCGGTATGAGCAAAGAAGAAGCGCAGGAAAAATTCGGTTTCCTTATGGGCGCTTTCGAATATGGCGCACCACCACATGGCGGTATAGCATTCGGTTTTGACAGGCTATGTGCTTTGCTTGGTGGACAGGAAAGCATCCGTGATTTTATAGCATTCCCGAAAAATAATTCAGGAAGGGACGTAATGCTGGATGCACCTTCGGCAATTGATGACGCTCAATTGAAAGAATTAAGTTTGAAACTTGGATAAGCAGTTCAGACAATAGTTACAATATAGAATAGAGCGTGCCGCGATAAGCTGGCACGCTCTTTTTACTTATATTTTTTTTCGTTTTACTGTCCGAAATTGTTCTGCATCATTTCAGGATGCGTTAAAACCGCCCAGCCGAAAATGGCAATAAGGAAAACGAATACAAGGAAAAACAATGCAGAAAATATCAACCCTATAATTGCACACACTTTACCGCCAACAACATTGCTGTGAGAGCCGGGAGTGTATCTTGTCGGGTTAGCCTTGTAAGCCCGGTTATCTTTACTGGCAAGTATAAGCGCAATTATGCCACAAATAATGCCCGGCAAGCCGTAACAGAAACAGGTTAAAATGGAAGCAATACCCAAAACGAGCACTGAAGTTGCATTGGGCAGACTTTCGGCACGATGGTGGCTGAATATATCGCTATCCCGTTGTGTAAGATTATCCATAAAGTAATTTAATTGGTAAACATAAATGTAAATGCAAGAAACCGAAGATACAAGTTTGACAGTGCCTACCACAACATTTACAATTTAATTGCCCCCTCGTCTTTCCAAAACCCTACTTATGACCAAAGCTGGTGATGCGCAACTTTGTAAACATAAAATGAAAGACAACAAATAGCTACAACAGCCTGCAAAAACACAATAACAGCAGCACCTTTCCTGAATTTTAGAATGATATGCAGCAATGCAAATACCAGCAATACCAACAATGGGATTGTAGCCGGATGATAATGCAAACTCTGGCGCAAGTTGCCTTGCAACAGCGCAATAAAACTCCGTTGCATACCGCAGCCGGGGCAATCGATATGCAGAAGCGCTTTAAAGGGGCACGGCAGCATGTGCTGCTGCAAAAACGAAATTAAACCCACATGGCTAAAGTAAGCATTATGTCGTAATCAACTGTATGTGCAGCCGCACAACCCATGCCTTACAAATGCCACTAAGTGGGAATTATGCAATTAAGAAACAGAATGGTATAACGGTTACGGCATTCAATCTCCTCATCTTTGTGATAGAAAAACAAACGCTGCAAACAGCAACCAAAAAACTATTTTATAATTCACCATTAAAATCAAAAACAATGAAAAACAAGATCTATTTTTTCGCGCTAATGTTGCTTTTCACCAGCTTTGCCACAGTTTCACAGGCATCAATGAGCAATCTTTCAAGGGCACAAACAGAAGCCCGCGTTACGGAAATGAAATCTCGTGTTGAAGAGATAAGGAATACCGATTTCTCTGCACTAAGCACCGCTGAACGTAAGAGCATTAAACAAGAATTGAAAGGAATGAGGAAAGAGATGAAAACCGCTGACCCGGTAATTATCATTTCAGCCGGTGCACTGCTGGTAATCATTCTAATACTGATACTTATTCTATAGGAATCGCTTTTAGATGTTATTCTTAGGAGATAAGGCTGATGAGGGAACTTTCATATGATAAAATCTTACAGTCAGAAAGGCATTATAACAGATTTCGTTGAAGCAACATTTTTTGCAGTACGCTATTGAATTAGCTGGCTGTCTGAGGTTAAGCAAAAATGGAGTAATAGATTATAATAGTCTGGAAGGCAACAGGGTTTAATTATATCGGGGTTCCCTCTTCTTATATTAAAATTCAACCCCTAACCCATATACGACTCTGCCATTCTTTGCAACAAAGGCCGGGGTAAAATGATAGAAATAGCCCATGTTGAGGGTAATATAATAAAGGTTAAGATACCTTATTCTCAACAAGCTGCTTAAAACGACACCAGCTTCGTGATAGCCCTTATCCGGTATTGCAAATTCCACATAATGCTGTGCTTCCGGGTGTTGCAGCGTGCCATACAGGTAATTATATTGAAAACCAGGGAAGGGTGAAGAACTAATACTGGAGTGTGCAGACTTAAGATGATACAATTTCCAGTCAAAATCGTGCCGCCACATGGCACTTACAAATTGATCGGTGTAAAATTCATAAGGCAGCATCGTCATGAAACCCCCGAATGTGTATATTGATTGCTGGCTGTTTCTAAAACCATTACCGGCAAACAGTTTACTGATGGGTAGAACTCCCTCGCTGAATATCTTCCCGCTCTCTACTAAAAAATGTTCGTTGCCTATTCTGTTAAAATGCTTCTGCCAGGCCAGCGCGGTAACAAGTTGAGTATACGGTACTTTTTCCGCGCCATATTGTAAATTACCGTAGGTTAGCCTACCATATAGTACGGGATACTTGCCCGGTATACTTACATAATGTTGAAATACCGGTGCCGTTCTTTCGGCATAGGCATAGCGGACATTAAGCGAAGCCTCCTCTGCCTTGAATTTATTTGCTTCCACACCAGCTACAGCCAGGCTATAGGCATACTTCGGAATAATCTCCTGTTGCTTTGCAGAAAGCTCCATGTTCCAATAGCCAACCTTCTTTATGATAGCCAGGCTATACTCATTCAATTCGTCAACCCTTCGCAGCAGGTACGATTTAAGGTAGTTTTTATCGAGCTCTCTACTCAGATGTATTCGTCCCGGGTCGCTGATATCGTGGTTATATGCCCCGGCAATTTTAAATTCCTTGTGCTCATCAAGATATAATTCCGCAGATACTCCGTATTTCCAGGCTTTATCATTTATACCGTACCCAACCCAACCGCCAACTGAAGCCCATTTCAGTATTTTTTCATTGGTTTGTGCGCCCAGCCCAAATCTGTATTGTTCATAATAATTCGCACTGAATAATCTTTTAAGCTCTATATCAACGAAGCCGACAGGCAGCTTGCCTTCGGGCAGCTTCGACATAAAATTCATAAACCTGTCCGCATGAACGGTTTTACCAATGCTATCCACCATCCTGTAACTGCGCACTTCTTTGGCATTCAGCGCTAGTGGCCGCAACGCATTCCATGCCCCACTGTCCAATTCGTCTGCATCGCGCAGCAATTTTACTGTGTGGCGCTTATCAAATTTAAAGCCATCTTCTTTTTTGAAACTTACTGAATCAATGAACGAATTGCCAACCAACTTGTAGTCAATTGAGCCTGTCTTCGATTTCATTTTCAGGTTAATGATGTAGTTGAGCAGTGCAGGAAACCAATGTTCTTCGCCGTCTTCTTTAACCAGTTGGTATTGTTGCTCCACAACAATTTCCCTGTTGAGCGAAGAATCAATAGCCCGCGCAACAAAATTAGAGATGGCATAGCCGTGTGAATTGATGAATACTTTGCCTCTTAACGCATCCCCGTTTGTCCCAACCGGATTAAATGTCAGTATCCAGACCGTATCATTGCCCAACAAAAATTCGTCGCTCAGGTTAAATTTGTAGTGCATGCGGTAGCCGCTGCTTACGGGGTTGTGATAGTCTTTACCATTGAGCGTTAAATAATTACTGTAGGCATGAAATGGCAACACATCGGTGACCAGCCCGGTGAGCATTGACTTTTTGAAACCGGAAAACCGGCTACCAAATACCTCTTCCTGTAGCTCCTGCGGTCGCTGCCAGGTGCGGCGGCTGTAGGTTTCAGACATGATCATGTGCTGGCTGTCAGCAAAATTTTTGAATTCGCGGCGATCTTTACTGGTGTCGCGGGCAGCAGAATCGGGCAAAACCACGTCGAGCACCATCTTGTAGTATACTTTGCACCTATACCAATTGTACAACTCCGGATTATTATTGTCTTTGTTGGCTATGGCGGCATTGAGTATCCGGTATATTTTATCGTATTGGGGTTTCACGAATACCTCGTTCAGTGTGTTTTCTTTAGCTACAAGGTATATTTTACTTTTGCTGAGCGGCAATGACAGCTTCAAAGGCTCATAACCCAGGCACGAAATTTCGACCTCTTTAATATTGTCAGCACCATATTCAAATACTCCGTTGAGGTCGGCAATTGTGCCGTTACCCGTGCTTCCGAACTTAATAGTTGCAAAAGAAACCGGCAATTTTGTTTTGGCATCATAAATAACGGCAGATTGCTTTTGTTGCCCATGAGCTACAAAAACGAAACAAAGCAGTAGTAAAGTGAGGTATTTTTGAATCACCGGTTAATAAAAATTGTTGTTATAGCGAACTGCCACATCTGACGTCCGCATAAAGGTAAGCGTAGACTTGAAAACGCAATACCAGTGCGGAAAGTGTGTTTCAAAAATAATATTTTGTATTATAATTGGTCTTAGTATCTTTATGCTTTCAAAACAATAAAGATGAAAAAGATTTTACGCTCTATCCTAGCTATTGCAGCTATTGCCACTTTTAGTGCTTGTAGCAATGGCGACTATGTAGCTAACCCTGTAACTAATGCAAATTCAAGTGGAAACCCTATTGATGCACTTACGTCAAGCGACCAGTTTTCATGGTCAGGCTCCGGCGCTTTCAGTGTAAAACTAAACGGTGTACCATTTTCTGCTGATTCATCGCAATGTTCCTGGTATCTTGATACCGGCGGCTACAATATTATTACAGCAATGCCTTCAGCAGGCCATGTAGTTACTATGTACTTTAAAGAAGTGTATGGCAACCAGATCTACACCTTTGGCACATTGAATAAATATAACAACCTCAGGTATGTAATAGTGTATGATACAGCTAGTGGTAGCCGTGCAGTCTATTCAAGTATCTATGGCAATATAGGCCAGGTTTATGTGAGCCGCAACGATAGCAATGGCGCTTTCCTGCCGCATATTGCAGGCAAATTCTGGTTCCAGTCGCTTGATAAACCAGGAGGAACAGTAATGAACGCATCAGAAGGTTATTTTGACATTAAGAAGTACTAATAAGTACTGCTTTTAAAAATACTACTAAAGGATGCCGATTGGCATCCTTTAGTGTTTTAGGGCAGTCTGGCTTTTGTTTGCGGCTTGAGGAGAATGCCGTTGGTATATAAATGCCTAAAGTCGCAGTGCCGCGATTTGGTTATCATCCAAGATTTAGGAGACGCAACTAAAAACCAGGGACAAGCTTAAAGCAATGGAACTGCCACGATGTAATTGGTGAAATTCGCTTACCCCTGGCTTTACGAGCGCAGGCTTAAACAGATTAACTGTATCGGTGAAAAGCGAGGAAACTGTATAAGTATTAATACCTACATCCCCCTTAAATTTGAATAATAACAACACGCAACCACATGAATAAACTACACCACTACAAAGCAACCATAACATGGACCGGCAATAAGGGCAGCGGCACCAGCGACTACAAAGCCTATGAACGCAGCCATACAGTTGCGATAGATGGCAAACCTGAAATAAAGGCCTCATCAGACGCGCCATTCCTGGGCGATGTAACAAAACATAACCCGGAAGATTTTTTGCTATCCGCACTATCATCATGCCACATGCTGTGGTATTTGCATTTGTGTGCCGATGCGGGGATAATTGCTGTTGATTATACAGACAGTGCCACTGGCATAATGGTGCAACTACCCACAGGTGGCGGGCACTTCAGCGAAGTAACACTTAACCCTGTAGTAACTATTACTGACGGAACCATGATTGAAAAAGCCAATGCGCTACACGACAAAGCACATGAAAAATGCTTTATAGCCAATTCCGTAAATTTTAAAGTAGCGCACAACCCGGCATGTAAAATTGCATGATAACTTAAACAGAAATCGCCATGATAATTGTAAAGCCACTTACCGGTATAGACATAGCTATAATAAACAGCGCCTGGCAGGATGCCTTTAAAGACTACCCTGTCAGCTGGACCAAGACAGACATTGAAAAAATGCTTGTCCGCAGGGGGTATGTGCCTGAATTATCATTCGGCGCATTTGAGGGGGACGAATTGGTGAGCTTTACACTTAATTGCGTAGGTGAATACGACGGGATGCTCTCCGCCTACGATACCGGAACAGGAACACGCCCGGCCTTCCGTGGCAGAAGCCTGGCAGCAAGAATATTTCATGCCGCTGAACCGTTTTTAAAACAACAAAACATAAAGCAGTACATTCTTGATGTAATGCAAGACAATACTAATGCTATAGCAGTTTACAAAAAACAGGGTCTGCAGATAACCAGAGAATTCAACTACTTTGTGTTGCCAGCTGATGAACTACACCTGCCTGATAAGGCATTATCCGAAGGTTATCAAGTAAAAGAGATTGAATTTCCCGGGCGCGAAATAATGCAACACATGTGGGACTTTCATCCGGCATGGCAAAACAGTATTGAATCTGTATTGAGGGTGCCTGCTGACATTAAGTACATAGGCGCGTTTGCTGGCGACACGCTGGCAGGCTATGGCATTACTGCGTATGAATCAGGCGACATTACACAAATAGCTGTTGATCAAGGACATCGCAGGCAAGGTATAGGCACTGCTATTTTGCGTGCCATGCTCGCCCTGAATACTGCACCAAGGGTAAAGGCTATTGCAACTGATGTTGATTGCGCCAGCATAAATCTGTTTCTGGAAGCATGTGGTTTACCCAGGAAAGGCTGCCTATATGAGATGATAAAAGAGCTGGATCCACAAACTTCATTCCAGCTATGAGCCAACAACACATTTTAGATGAAAGAAAACACAGGCCGTGGCCAATGCCGCAGGGCCCGTGGGTTTGGTATCAGGAATGGAATAATCTGGTATTTATTCATGGTCGCGTAAATGCAGAGTGGCTCAGGCCATTGGTTCCTGCCAATTTGGAATTGGATCTATTCCAGGGCGATGCCTGGGTCTCCGTTGTGCCATTTCAAATGCAAAAAATTCGCCCACGATACTTACCGCACTTCAACCCTATTTCAGATTTTAACGAGATCAATATCCGCACCTATGTAAAAGTGGGCGGCAAACCCGGCGTATACTTCCTGAGCATAGAAGGCGGCAAACAATTGTCGTGCGCTATAGCTAAAGGGATCTCGGGACTACCCTATCATTACGAAAAAATAAACCGGGCAGGTGGCACGTTTAAGACACGCTACCTTCAATTCAATTTTGAGGTAAAAGAGCAAATTGAACAAAAAACAGATCTCGAGCTATGGCTTTCCGAAAGGTACTGCCTCTATAATTACAGTGGTTCAAAACTGAGCCGTTACGAAATACAGCATATTGCCTGGCTTTTACAGCGCGCTACTGTTACCGATCTCAGTCTCACCTACCCTTTGCTGACAGCAACCGCGAGCGGTTTTAAACCAGAATTGTTTCACTATTCACCGGGCGTGCAGGTACTTGCCTGGCCCGCTGTTACCATAAAACCATAGCCATGATAAGCATAGTGCTATATGACCCCAAATACGAACCAGGAATTGAAATATTATCGAGTGATATAACCCGGGAGTATAATACACCCAAAGCGCACCCTGACTATAAGCCGGCCTTACCCGAGCCGTATTGGGTGGCCCTTGCGGGCAATGAAGTAATAGGCACCGTTGGGGTTAACAGGATGGAACACTACGCTGTATTGAAGAGGATGCGGCTGCAACAGCAGTACCGGGGAAAAGCAAAAGGTGTTTCCAAACTTCTGTTGCAGACCGTTTTTGAATGGTGTACCCAAAATGGTTTGACCACCATTTACCTTGGCACTATTATCCAGTTTGAAGCAGCGCAGAAATTTTATGAGCAAAGTGGGTTTGTAAAAATTGACCAGCAACAACTGCCGGAAGACTTCCCTAATAACCCGATTGACAATTTGTTTTACACCATTGAACTCAGAACCGTTAACAACCCATAAATATGCTGAACCGAATTCATCATACAGCTATCATTTGCAGCGACTACGAAAAGTCGAAAGCGTTTTATACCAACGTTCTCGGGCTCGAGATAATTAACGAGACTTACCGGTCAGCCCGGGAGTCTTTTAAACTTGACCTGGCATTGAAGGGCGTTTATATTATTGAGCTTTTTTCGTTTCCCAACCCGCCTGCAAGAACATCGCGACCGGAAGCCGCGGGGCTCAGGCACATAGCTTTTGAGGTTGACGATATTGACGAAGAAATAGTACGCCTGAACAAAGCAGGCATTGTTACTGAACCCATTAGAATTGATGAAATAACCCACCAACGATTTACTTTTTTCGCCGACCCTGATAATTTACCGATTGAACTATACGAAAAACGATCACTATGAACATAAGCACCGAAAGACTGACTATAAGACCCGTAACCAGACACGATATTGACTTTATACATCAGTTACATAGCCTGCCTGAAACAGATAGGTACAACACACTTGGCCTACCGGCGACTATAGACGATACCGCTGCAACACTGGAAGGCTGGCTACAAGAGCAGCAGGCGATCCCTGCAAAACGATACACCTGGATAATTGAAAATATCGAAGCCGAATTTGTAGGGCTTGCCGGCATTATTATGGGTAAACCAAAATACCTGCTTGCCGACCTTTGGTATAAAATTCACCCGGATAGCTGGAGAAAAGGCTATGCGACGGAAGTGGTGCAACACATTCTGAAATTCGCATTCAAAGAACTGCACCTGCACCGCATTGAGGCGGGTTGTGCTGTTGAAAATACAGCATCAGCCCGTGTGATGGAAAAAGCAGGAATGAAACGGGAAGGGCTACGCAGGAAGGTATTGCCGATAAGGGGTAGCTGGGCTGATGCCTACAGCTATGCCATTTTAGATGAAGATTACCTTAAAATGTAGTATATGCCAATTGAAGCTATAGAAAGATTATACCAACTTACAGAAACTGTTCCGGCAAAATTAGATGCGATTAACGTTTTAGCGCTAGAGCATAAACCAGCGCCCGGAAAATGGAGCAAAAAGCAGCTGATAGGGCATTTGATAGATAGCGCCACCAATAACCACCACAGGTTTATTCGCGCCCAATATGAAGATGCGCCCTGCATTGGCTACGACCAAAACCAGTGGAACGAGCTCAACCATTGGCAGGATACTGACAAAGCACAACTGATAGGGCTATGGACACTATATAACCGACATCTGATAACTGTGCTGAAGCATATATCTGTGCAAGACCTCCAGCAGATTTGCAGGACCGATGATAACAAAACCCATACCCTTGAATGGTTGGTAACGGACTATGTTGCACACATGGAGCATCACCTAAAACAAATTCTTGACCAATAAAACTTAAAACCTGAAATGAAAATTGCAATTGAAACGGAGCGCTTACTATTAAGAAGATTACGACCAGAAGACCTGGATGCATGGTATGAAATGGATTCAGACGCCGAAGTGCACAGGTATCTGGGCAAAAGCCCTATTACAGATCTACAGCAATTAAAGGATGTGCTTGCCAACGTGCAACAACAATACATTGATAATGGTATAGGCCGCTGGGCCATGCTAGATAAAAATACGAATACCTTTCTGGGCTGGGCTGGTTTGAAGCTGATGAAAGAGCCAACGCAGGGCCACGAAGAGTACTACGACCTCGGTTACCGGTTGCTGCGCAAACATTGGGGTAAGGGATATGCAACCGAGGCTGCAAAAGCCTGGGTAAATTATGGTTTTGAGGAAATGAACCTCTCTGAAATATGTGGCAGGGCTGATATTGGCAATGCCGCATCACGGCACGTACTGGAAAAAGCTGGCCTGGAATATATTGATGACCGTGATTTTGATGGCCAACCCCACGCATGGTATTGCATTCAGAAAGGAAAATGGCAAAACCACAAAAAACAGCAGGCATGAACATTACTATAACTTCAACTCCGCATAACAGGCACAAGCTGGACATATTCAGACTGTGGAACAATGAATACCCTGCTCAACTTGGTTTTGCCGATATGGCAGCATTAGACGTGTACCTCAATAACCTTGGCAACCCTATCCACTATTTTGCTACCAACGATAATAACTCCATTATTGGCTGGGCCTTCACGTTTGAGCGCGAAGGGGAAACCTGGTTTGCAATTATAGTGGATAGTACAATGCAGGGCAAAGGCGTAGGCTCGCAACTGTTGCATAGCCTAAAAGCCAATACGTCCCTACTGAATGGCTGGGTTACAGACCACTACCGCTACAGCAAGCAAAACGGGCAACCTTACTTATCTCCGTTTCAATTCTACTTAAAAAACGGCTTTACCGTTTGTCACGAAATCAGGCTGGAAATACCAGTACTTTCGGCTGTAAAAATAACGTGGCAGGCCGATGAGCCTGGCCGAACGCCATCTATTTAAGCTTCTCGTTCTCCTTGTGGCGGTTGGCGTCCCGAATATTTTTTTTATCAAAGTTCTTTTGCAAGGCATCTGTGAGGTCGACCCCGGTTTGATTGGCCAGGCACATCAGTACCCAGAGTACATCGGCCATTTCGTCGGCAATATCCTTATTTTTATCACTTTCCTTGAACGACTGTTCGCCATATTTACGTACCATAAGGCGGGAAAGCTCCCCCACTTCTTCCATGAGTATGCCGAGATTGGTGAGCTCATTAAAATAACGTACGCCAACCGTTTTAATCCAGCCATCCACCTGCGCCTGCGCCTGCCTTATCGTTACATCCATGTTAATAGTATTTGTTACTTTACACAAAATAATAGAACTTTCGCTTTCTTTGGGTAAATTGTCAAAATAAAGAAATTTGACGTTTTACAAGATCAACAACCCTTAAAACAAAGCACAAAATAAAAATGCAATCATTCTCAAATGACATTGAAGCAGCGAATGCGCTGAGATCCTATTCCAGCGACCTGAAAAAAGCAATTGGACAGGTAATTGTTGGGCAGGATGACGTTGTGGAAAAACTTATCATATCTATACTTTGCAACGGGCATACTTTATTGGTAGGCGTACCCGGCCTGGCAAAAACCTTGCTGGTTAAAACCATCGCCGATGTATTGCACCTTTCTTTTAAACGCATACAGTTCACGCCCGACCTGATGCCAAGCGATATTACCGGCGCTGAAATTTTAAATGAACAAAGGCAGTTCCAGTTCGTGAAAGGCCCGTTGTTTGCCAATATAATACTTGCGGATGAAATTAACCGTACCCCACCTAAAACACAGGCAGCCCTGCTGGAAGCCATGCAGGAAAAGAGCATTACAGCCAGTGGAGTATTGTATAAATTACCCGCACCCATCTTTGTACTCGCAACACAAAACCCGATAGAACAGGAAGGTACCTACCCGCTGCCAGAAGCCCAGTTGGACCGTTTTATGTTCCAGGTGACGCTTGACTACCCAAGCTTTGAAGAAGAAGTAAGGATAGTGCGCAACACCACCGGCGCCAACACCGCAGAACTGACCAAAGTTTTAAACGCAGAAGATATCCTCTACTTCCAGGACCTTGTAAGGCGCGTACCAGTGCCGGATAATGTTCTGGAATACGCAGTTGGACTGGTGCAAAAAACAAGGCCCGGCGCTAATAATAACAGCAGTACCGCTCAGCAATACATCGCTTATGGTGCGGGCCCACGTGCATCGCAATACCTGATACTTGGTGCAAAATGCCATGCTTTGCTAAAAGGAAAGTTTTCGCCGGATATTGAAGACGTAAAAGCCATGGTTTTACCTGTTTTGCGCCACCGTATACTGCGCAACTATAAGGCAGAAGCAGAAGGCATAAGCCAGGAAACACTGATAAAACAATTGTTATAATATTTCAACCGGAAATATCTGAACCAAATGGAAAACCTCAGTCAAAAAGCCGATTTCCTCAAAAACGATTTTACTAAAATACTTTCGGAGCTGGATGCGGATACCCCACCCAAATGGGGTAAAATGAATGTGCTGCAAATGGTAGAGCATATGAGCGATTATGTGCGCATTGCCAACGGCAAAACACCAATGGATATTATTACGGAGGCAGAAAAACTACCAAGGTTACAGGGCTTCCTGACCAGTGAAAAACCCTTTCCGGAAAACACACCGAACGTATTGATGCCGGATACACCGCCACCCGCAAAGCACAGTAGCAAAGTTGCTGCAATAGCCGAATTGCAAACAGAAATTAATGACTTCTTTGCCGCATATAGCGAGAACAGCACTAGGAAACTGAAAAATCCATTTTTTGGCGAGCTTGATTTTGATATGCAGGTGCAATTATTACACAAACATAGTACGCACCACCTGCGCCAGTTTGGAGTACTAGCCTAACGAAAAACCTTCACCAGAAATTTGAGCAATATGCCCGACCCGATAGTTTTTCAAACCTATGCATCGCAAGATGATGCCAACAGTATTGCAGATAAGTTACTTGAAAACGGCATTGCTGCGGAAGTACTGAAAGCAACGCCCCAACTAGGGCGGGAAATAATAGGCAATATTATAGCTGATAGTTTTTTGCTAAAGATTCCGGCGGCTGATTTTAATAAAGCTAATAACCTGCTGTATAGCGATACCCCAATAGATCTCAACCTCGTTGATTGGAACCATCCGCTGCGAACCATGAGCAATAACGAGCTATTACAAATACTTGCCAAACCCGATGAATGGGGTGCGGACAATTATCGAATTGCTTATACGCTGCTGGAAAGTAAAGGGATGAACCCAACCAGCAAAGAACTTGAAGAACTAAAAAAGGAGCGCAAGGCAGCAATAGCCCGCGCTAAAACCATGAATCCCACCATAATTGGGGTGGGTTATATTATGGCGCTGACTCCCGCAATATTATGGGCTTTATATTCTATTGGTATACACCTACCATTTTTCCCGGGCTTTTTCGGTGAAATACTGTGGTTCTTTGGGCTCATCATCTCCTTTGTCATGATTGCCTCAAAAACAACCCTACCCGATGGCAACCGGGTAAACACTTATACCCCAATCAATCGCATACATGGCATGATCATCTGCGCGATATACGCCATTACCATATTGGTGATATTTATTAGCGAGGTGCCTGTTAGATAGGATTTGTACTGCCTCGTATTTTATGCATTGGTGTGTTGGGGGCGCTCTGAATAGGGCTAGAAAAGAGCTGTGTCAGGAAGCCTGCTATTTCAAAATGATAAACCCCTACAAAAATAAATACCCCGCCCTATTTAAAGGAGCGGGGATATCTACTTCGTGTATTGCTAATTCACACTTTTATTGGTCTATTGGCTGGTCTTGTGATGGTTTGCTGATGACACCCATTTTGCGGAGGAGCTTACGGTTCTCGCGCTTGTGCATCAGGTTGTATACCATGGAATAGATAACAGGTAGAATCAGTAGCGTAAGTATGGTGCTGGTTATCAGCCCACCAATTACTACTATCGCCAGCGGCTTCTGGGTTTCTGACCCTATACCGGTACTCATGGCGGCAGGTAAAAGGCCTATGGCGGCCATCATGGCTGTCATTACTACAGCACGAATTCGGGAATGTACGCCCTGGGCTATAGCTTCGTTCAGGTGCATTTTGGCATCGAGGTTTTTGCGGAATACGCTGATAAGGATAACCCCGTTCTGTATACACACCCCAAATAATGCAATGAAACCAATACCCGCACTAATACTGAAATTTATATGGCATACATGCAGCGCCAGTATACCTCCAATCAACGCAAACGGCACGTTGAGTATGGTTAGTATAGCGTCTTTTACATTACCATAGGTAATGAATAAGATCAGGAAGATAGCCAGCAGACAAAGCGGCACTACCCTTCCCAGCGTATTAGATGCCCGCACCTGATTTTCAAATTCACCATTCCAGGTCATAGTATAACCCTTAGGCAATTTCAGTGCTGCATTTACCTTAGCCTGCGCTTCGGCAATGGTGCTACCGAGGTCACGACCACGGTTAGAGAACTTTACCGCGATGTGCCGAAGGTTATTATCGCGGAATATGAATGCCGGCCCCGTTAGTTTCCTGATGTTAGCGATCTCACTGATGGGTATACGCGTACCATCCTGTGTAGGCACACGGAGCGCACCGATCTTATCTTCCGTGTTACGGAAATCTTTGCTGTAACGGGTGCGCACATCAAACTTACGTTCGCCTTCATACAACTCGGTTGCCGCCTTGCCGCCTAATGCCATTTCAATAACCGCATTGGCATCGGCAATATTCACACCATACATGGCCATTTTCTGCTGATCTAGTTCTATTCTTAATTCCGGCTGGCCGAGGTTGCGCAAAATACCGAGGTCATCCACTCCCCTCACCTGCCCGAGTATGTTCTTAATAACTTTGGCGGTAGAATCCAGCACCTTAAAATCCGGTCCGAATATCTTCACAGCAAGGGCTGCGTTAACGCCAGCTACCGCTTCTTCCACATTGTCCCTAATTGGTTGCGAATAGTTGAATACACAACCCGGAATTTTTCTCAGCTGCATATCCATGCTATCAATAAGCATATCTTCCGTAACGCCTTTGCGCCATTCTTCTTTTGGCCTAAGGTCTACCTGAATCTGCACGTTAAAGAAGCCCTTAGGGTCGGTACCATCGTTAGTGCGGCCCATTTGCGATAGCGTCTGTTTGACCTCAGGAAACTTGCGTATCATCTGCATCATCTTATCGCTCGTGAGTTTAGCCTCTGGCAGACTAATACTCATTGGCAATTCGCTTTCCACCCACAATGCGCCTTCGTTTAGTTCAGGCAAAAATTCTGTACCCAAAAACCTTACGGAAAAGAACGACAACAACATGAATACGATAGCCGTTATCAGACTTGTCTTCTGATGATTGTTTACCCAGTGAAAGCCTTTCATAATGTATTTTTCAAAGAAGCCTACAACGGGATTGTGCTTCTCCCTCACATTTTTACGCAGCAGCATGCTGGATAGCGCCGGCACAAAAGTGAGTGTATATACCAATGCCCCCAACAATGCAAAGCCAAGTGTATAGGCAAGTGGAGAGAACATTTTACCTTCTACCTTCTGAAAAGCGAAAATGGGGATAAGGCAGGTAAGAATAATGACTTTCGAAAAGAATATAGCCTTACCCATTTCAGTGCCCACGGTTTTGAACAAACCCAGCTTAGCAAGCTTGTTGAACTTTTCCATCCCGACCTCTTTGGCCCGATGGTCAAGCGCCACAAAGATGCCTTCAACCATTACCACAGCGCCGTCAATAATGATACCGAAGTCAACTGCCCCCATACTCAGCAAATTGGCGGACATGCCCTTCAGGCGCATCAGCATGAACGCAAAAAGTAAAGCCAGCGGCACTATTATACCCACCGTAAGCGTTGTGCGCCAATCGGCCATAAACACGAGCACAATCAGTGTAACCAGTATAATACCTTCTATAAGATTGTGTATAACCGTGTGGGTCGCGTATTCCATCAGCACAGTACGGTCGTAAAAGGTGTTGATCTTGACTCCTTTGGGCAGTACATTTTCGTTAAGCTCTTTTACCTTAGCCTGTATACGTTCCAAAACTTCGGCCGGGTTTTCACCCTTGCGCATTACAATAATGCCTTCAATAACGTCTTCCTCATCGTCACGGCTAACCCAACCCAGTCTTGGCTTACCGGAAACCTTTACATTGGCTACCTGCTTAATTAAGATGGGCACATTATTAATGCGGGTAATAATAATGTTTTCTACCTCGCTTATGTCATTAAGTATACCAATACCGCGCACCACATAGGCCTGGCCATTGCTTTCCAGCACGTCGCCACCCACGTTGATATTGCTTTTAGTTACAGCATTATACACATCAAGCGAAGTGAGGCTGTATTTAGTAAGCAGGTCTGGATTAACGCTTATTTCATATATCTTTTCTTCGCCACCGAAGCTATTTACATCTGCAACGCCCGGCACCGATTTAAACTGCCTGTCCAGCACCCAATCCTGTATTTCGGTGAGCGCCCTGATGTCTCTCGTATTACTCTTCAGGGTATAGCGGTAAATTTCACCGGTTGGACCGTAAGGTGGCTCTACTTCAGGTTTGACACCATCGGGAAGGTCGGCATTCCCTAATCTGCTCAGTACCTGCTGACGTGCAAATGCATCGTCTACATTATCGTCGAAGATGATACGGATGTAAGCCAGGCCAAAAGACGACGTGGACCGCAGGCTGGTTTTGCTTTGCACGGAATTCAGGGTCGTCTCCAGCGGTATAGAAACGAATTTCTCCACCTCTTCAGCGCTTCTGCCCGGCCACTGCGCGATAATGATAATCTGCGTATTGGTTACGTCGGGGAAGGTTTCGATGGGCGTATTTTTATAACTGATAAACCCAATTACTGCCAGCACACCTGTAAGAAAAAATACCAGGTAGCGGTGCCGCAGTGAAAAATGGATTATGCTTTTTATCAACTTGTTCATTCAGAATGTTGTTTAATAATTACTGTGAATTATTGAAAAATTTGGACCTGGTACCGGCGCTGCCGCGTACCAGTAATGTGAGTTGTAAGCAGCTTATTCCGACAGCTGGGTGAAAATGAATAGCTGGTGCTTGCTGATTACTTTATCACCCACATTTACGCCGCCACGCAGGTATGTTCTCTCGCCAACGGTTTTGATAACATCAACCTCTGCTAATTTTACATCACTTTTGCTGTTGTAGACTACCACATAGTTTTTATTATCCTGCGGCAGAATTGCTGAAGTAGCTACACAGGTAACCTTACTGGTGCCTTCATTGTCCACCACCACCTTCACAAACATTTCAGGCTTCAGCAGCATATCTTTATTTTCAAGGTTAATGCGCACCCGCATTGATTTGCTTTGCGGGTCGAGCACCTGGCTTACCTTATTAATTACCCCGGTAAATACTTTGTCAGGATAGGCTACCGAAACAACTTTTACGTTATTCCCTTCTTTAATACGGGCTATGTCTGTTTCATACACATCAGCATTTACCCATACGTTTTTAAGGTCGGAGATAATGAACAGATTATCGGTCATATCGGGCCTTATAAATGCACCTGCCGCAATCTTCTTTTCTACTATGTAGCCATCAATGGGTGCGGTGAGGAGGTATTGTCCGCCTGCCGAAGCCTTGCCTCCGCCGTTAATATTGATAAGGGACTGTACTTTATTACGGGCTGCCAGTGCTTTTTCATAATTCTGCTTTGCCTCATTGTATTCCCGTTCGCTACTGATACCATTTTTGAATAGTGATTCCGCATTATCCATATGGCGTTTCGCGATGGAAACGTCAGCATTAGCGCTGCTCAGGTCGTCATAAATACCTGCAATATCTGCACTCTTAATTACGGCCAACGTTTGTCCCTTAGTAACTTTGTCGCCGAGGGAAACACGCGCTTCCACTACCTGTCCGCTCACTCTCGGAAACACCTTGACCACATTATTTTCGTTGAAACTGATTTCACCGCCCAACTTCAGCTCATCTGTTATCTGGCATTCGGTTACGGTATCAATTGCTATCATGTGCATCATGGAATCGCTCAGCACAAACTTTTTATTTTCTTCTATCGCGGCTTCTTTGTGTTCGCATGACGCGAGAAGAACCAAAGCAACAAAAGCCATCAGGATTGAATTTCTCATCTTTCAGTATTAATATTTTACTTGTTTCTAATATTGTTTCATTTCTGCAATCGAAGCCTGGCGCAAGAGGAATAGCCAGTCTACAGTTGGCAATCGGCAATTCTCAGTCATCAGTCTCCTGACTTACGAGTTACGACTTATGACTTACGACTCTATCCTACTTCACCACATCAATACCCACAGCCTCGTTCAGCTCTTCTTTTGACATGCGCAGGTTGTAAACCTGTTTCAGCTGGTTTTTCCTCACTTCCTGGTAGTCAGTAAAATATTCCAGGAACTCAATCATGCTGATCTGCCTCTTGTTGTAGCTTTCTATTATGTTATTGAAGAGGTCGTAATAGTCTTTATAGAAGCAGGTGTCAGCATCGTTCGAGAGATTAATGTTGAGCAACAATTTGTGGTAGGCATTCATTACGTCATTTTGTAATTTCACATCTGCCTGCTTCAGCAACGCTTCCTCCCTTTGTACCAGGTAGCCGGCCGACCTGATGTTTCCTTTGTTCCTGTCGAAAATCGGCAACGGCAGCGAGAGTGTTAAACCATAATAGTTGGAAGTATAATTTGAAGACTGGTCAAATTCGGGACCTACAGTAAGATCAGGCACTGCCAGGGCTTTTTGCAACCTTACATTCTGTTTATTGTACTGCAATTCGTATACCTGCTGCATATAGTCAGGATTATTAGCCCGAGCAGAATCGAGCAGCGTAAGCAGGTTCATTTTAACATCAGCTGCGGGTTCCAGGTTTTCAACGTCGGGAACAATAAACACATTGCGCGGCATCTGCAGTAGTGTTTTTAATTCACTTTCCGCGTCAGAAAGGTCCTTCTCGTTATCGATCATATCATGACGCAACACTATAATCAGCGCCTCAACCCGCACATATTCTTTACGGGCTATGTTGCCTGCAGCCAGCTCCTTTTCCATTCCGGCTTCCAGACGCAGTAAGCGCTCCATATTGTTATTATAGAGTAAGGCGTTGCCACGTAGCTGCGCTATGTTGTAGAAATCTTTCACCAAGGCGGCTCGTAAGCTGCGCATCACCGACTTGAACTGCCATTCGGCAATACTTACGTTGGTGTTGGCCATGGCCACTTGCTTGCCGCGCTTGCCGGCCGTTTTAATTAACTGTTCTATCTGCACAAAAAACTGGCCATCCTCTACTCCATTTTGCGTATTTCCGTGGTGGAAAAAACGCCTGTTGGTATAAACGTTCTGGTCAGTGATGAGTAACGGATTGTCCCATTTTTTGGCCTGATCAACCAATGCACTGGCCGACTTTATATTGTAATGTTCAGCCAGGAGTTGCAGGTTACTATCGAGGAAGATCTTTTCGACCTGCTGTAGCGATACCTTCATGGTATCGACCACCGGAATTTCCTGCGCACATAACCATAACGGTTGCAGAAAACATAGGCAAAATAAAATTTGCATACGTTTTGCACGCTTGAATAAAAGCATGATAAAGTATTTTATGAAAATGAGGAAAAATCTGCGGCGCGCTGGTAGTCAAACTAATAGATAGCAGCGCCCGTTATTTAGTTATACGTAAAACGCTCAGCAGCGATATGTAGCCGTACAACTAAATATTTTAAGAAATTAGCAGACCTTGGGAGGGGGCGGATTAATTTCCTTAGCGTAAAGGAAAATATAGTTTTGTGAAAAGAAGGTAGTGTGCCTTGTAGACAATATGGGTATGTAGCAAAAAACAGCAATCGGCTTAGGTAGAATTACACTAAAGGAAAACGTCTTTACGGTTCTATGCTTGTGGTGATGACCTTTACTTTCAGGATTGACATTGGTGAGCTTAACTTTATCGTTCCCGCCGTGTTTGGCACCTGAGATAATGTGAGTAGAGGAAAGGTCAAAATGCATTACCGACTCACTATCGGGGCGGTCGCTTAACAAATAACCTGCTAACAGCATAATAATGCCGATGATTTGCAGGAAATATATGCGGATTTTGACCATTTTACGATAGCAACTGCAATATTAAGAAGTTGACAAATAAAATTCTGTTAATCATTTCACATATTTGGCATTATTATTGCTGAGAATAATGTATAAACCCAATTGTACACCCCAAACCCCATCTCTATGAAACTGCACCGGGAATCACCAGGCTAGCCTCCTACATTTCAAAACCACGCTTTCAAAGTGTGAATTAAATATTATCTTCGCTCAATTATTTTTAACACTCATCACAAACCACTCAGGTAAACCTTTAAAAATTATGAAAAAACATTTCCTTGCAGCACTGTTATTGGCCGGCGCATCAGCTCCCTCTTTCGCCCAGGCAGTTTTGACAGACGTAAACCTTAATCCACTGGTGAATGACGCATTTGTTTCTGTAACATGCGACACAACCGCTGTAACAGCAATGAGCGGCGGTGCCAATATAACATGGGATTACAGTACTATTCTAACTATGTCCCACTACGATACCGTTGTGTCTATTGCCTATGCAGGAGCTCCTCATGCATCAATGTTCCCGGGAAGCACAATCGCTTCTAAGACGCTGTCAATAATCGATACGACGCTCAATTTTTATATCGCAAATAGTAGTAAGTTTTCGCAGAACGGGTATTATCACAGTACAACTCAAAATGCTAAGTTTACCAATGCGTTAGACCAATTACATTACCCGGTTACCTACCTGGATAGCTTTAACGATGCCTATGCAGGCTCCATTAGCGCTAACTATCTCGGCACTCCATTTGTAGGAACAGAGTCTGGTACAGCACATGTTGTAGTAGACGGTTGGGGAACTTTGAAGTTACCAGGTGGAGTTATTGATACTGGCGTACTAAGGGTACATACAACCCAGGCTTTCGTTGATAGTACTTACATTGTTTCTATGGCAGTAGGAGCGGGCTTCACTATTAATACCTATTCCTGGTACATGGCAGGCTATCACAGTGCATTACTTACTATTGCCTATCTTGATCAGGTATCCGGACCTACAGGTACAGGCGGGCCAATACACCAGAAAACAGTTGCTTACGCTAAAAGGTATCCGCTTTCTATAGCTACTATGCATACGATTGAAAATTCATTAGCGTTATATCCTAACCCTGCAACCAGCGAATTGAACATTCAGTTCGACGGCACTTCAAACGAAAAAGTACGCATCAGCCTACTGGACATGACCAGCAGGGAAGTAGCTGAAATTTCAAATGTTACCGCTTCAGGTACACAGCATATTACCTACAATACTTCGTCTTTAGCTAAAGGCATGTATTTCGTGCGTATTCAGTCTGGTTCTGAAACAATGATCAAAAAAGTAGTAATACAATAATATTATCCGTGCCTCGCACGAAGTACTTTAAACCGCTCCGTATTCCGGGGCGGTTTTTGTTTGTGCTATACGGGTCTGAATGAATACCGTCCTCCCCTCTTGCTGTTGTCCTTTGCAACGGCAGTCAAAACCCTCTTGCGGACTGGGCTCGTTCTAGTGACACTATGTCCAATCCCGAACGATGTGACATATCTCACCCTCAACTCCGTTTTCTATTTCCCCATTCGGGGTTTGCAAACACCAATAAAACCTACTGCAACAATATCATCCCTTCGGGATTCAAACTTCTAATGATAGAGTCAGCATCCGCAAATCCCACAACCAGCCCCAATATCGATTCCTGGTATTACCTTTGCATCCAGCCAAAACACAAGGGCCTCCCCTACTATGCTCGTAAAAGAAATAACTGCCGCCATAGAAGAAATTGCCCCGATAATGTATCAGGAAAGTTATGATAACTGCGGGATACAGGTCGGTGATATGAATATGGAAGTCACCGGCGTTTTGCTCACGCTCGATGTAACTGAAGAAGTACTGGCAGAGGCCATGCAGTTACATTGTAATACGATAATAGCCCACCACCCGCTCATATTTTCAGGACTAAAACGCATTGCGGGGCGCAACTATGTGGAGCGGATTATTCAAAAAGCAATTAAGAACGACATAACCATATATGCCGCCCATACCAACCTCGATAATATGATGGCAGGGGTTAACGCTAAAATAGCCGAAAAACTGGGCCTGATAAACACCCGGATACTGGCACCCAAAAGCGGGACGTTGAGCAAATTGTATACTTACGCACCGGTAAATATTGCCGATAAGGTACGCGACGCACTATTTGCTGCAGGTGCCGGCAATATTGGCAATTATTCTGAATGCAGCTTTAACAGCCCCGGGCTGGGCAGTTTCAGACCCGCAGCCAATGCCAGCCCAGCAATTGGCACAGCGGGCGGAGCCAGGGAAACGGTGCAGGAAGTAAAAATAGAGGTATTAATAGAAAAACACACCGAACAAGCTGTGCTGAACGCGTTACGCCTGGCCCATAGCTATGAAGAAGTTGCCTACGAAATAATACCGTTAACTAATATTAACCAGCAGATAGGTGCCGGACTGATTGGTACATTGCCCACCCCTATGCAGGAGCGCACCTTCCTGAACCTGGTACGCACGCAAATGAAGGCGGAATGTATCAGGCATACGCACATGCCCGGCTATAATATAGAGCGCGTGGCGCTTTGTGGTGGCTCAGGTAGCTTTTTACTGAATGACGCCATTGCCGCAAAAGCGGATATCTTTATTACCGGCGACTTTAAATACCACCAGTTTTTTGATGCCGAAGGCAAAATAATAATTGCCGATATTGGCCACTACGAAACCGAACAATTTACGCCTGAAATATTTGAATCGGTTTTAAAGAAAAAATTCCCTAATTTTGCAGTTCGTTTATCTAACGTATTAACTAATCCCGTAAAATATTTTTGCTGATATGGCCAATGTTAAAGACTTTTCGGTTGAGGAAAAACTCATCGCAGTCCTCTCTCTACAGAAGATCGACTCAAAAATAGATGAGATCCATACCCTGAAGGGCGAACTACCAATGGAAGTAAAGGACCTCGAAGATGAAATAGCTGGTTTACAAACGCGCATCAATAATTTTGATTCTGAAATAGCTACCATCAATGCCTTTATTGACAATAAGACCGAAGCTAAAAAAGATGCCCAGGCTTTAATAAAGAAGTATGAGAAGCAGCAGGACAACGTTAAGAATAACCGCGAGTTCGAAGCCATTAATAAAGAAATGGAAATGCAGGAACTTGAGGTGAGGCTTAACGACAAGCACATCAAAGATGCAACTTTCGACCTGAGGGACCGCACTAACATGCAGATCAAAACCCAGGAAAAAATAAGTGATGTGGAAGAGTCGCTGAAAGTAAAGCGTGCTGAACTGGAAAAGATCACTATTGAAACTGATAAAGAAGAAAAAGTACTGGCAGAAAGGTCAAACGAAGCTAAGGAAAAAGTAGACCCACGTTTGCTTACAGCTTACGACCGTATCCGCACCAGCTACCGTAATGGTTTAGCCGTTGTTCCGGTAATGCGTGATTCTTGTGGTGGTTGCTTTAACGTGATCCCTCCACAGCGCCAGAGCGAAATTCGCCAGCACAAAAAAATCATTGTGTGCGAACATTGCGGCCGTATTTTGGTTGATACTGACCTGAATGATAAAGTGAACATTAAGTAATTAAGAACACAGCATATTTTACAAAGGAGCCTATTGGCTCCTTTGTTGTTTTGGTAGCTGTGTGAACTCCCAACACACTATGTTTGCCGTAGGATGTTCCTACGGCATAACGGGTAGCCGGATTCCGTCCGGCGAAACACAATAGAAACCATTCAAAACCGGCGTTCCATGATATTCAGGGTTACTGTAGTTAGCTTTGACAACTCTTTGAAGAGTTGTCAAAGCGGTTGATTTACAGATGACTATGTGCATAATAATAAGTGCTGTAACCCTATGTTTGCCGTAGGATGTTCCTACAGCATGGTGGGTAGCCGGATTCTGTCCGGCGAAATACAATAAAAATCATTCAAAACCGGCATTCTTTTTTACCCTCCTTTGCGTTACTTTGCGAACACCTATTCGTTTCGTACCCTCAATTCCACATCTACAAAAAATCAAATTAGTGAGGCACTTTTTAAACCTGATATCTAATGAGTGACCTTATTAAAAGAATGTCAGGCGCTGACATAGACACTGAAATCCAAATTTTCATGTCAGGATATGCTGAAAAGCAGGATATCGAAAGCGGGATAAAAAAGTTAAAAGAAGCTGGCTACAGGCAGCTGGATTGCGTGCGAATAATCAAGTCTGCATTGGGTATTTCGTTACGGGAGGCAGATGATCTGGTTCTTTATTCTGAAGGATGGGCAAGCGAAAGAAATGCTACAATCAACCTTCGGAATGCAGCGTTCGATGCAGCAAAACTGCTGGAGGGCGATGGGCTCATCATTGATTAATAGCGCATCCCACGTTGTTGGCCAGAAGTTTCAATTTGTTAAACCTTACACAAATACCATCATTCATAATACAAAATCGCAATTTTAACATTCACGAATGACCGAAAACGGGCAAAAATGCATACATTTGCATCCAATCCCTCTAAAAAATTAAATATGAAGCTAACAAAATGGATTTTAAAAAGAAAAGTGTTGATGCTGGCGTTCCTGGCAATGATACTGACCGCAAATGCCCAAAATGCTTCTTACATCTCTAAACACAAAACCATTACTACCGAACTATCTGAACAGTACGGTATCCCTGCATCTGTTATACTCGCTGTTGCTATTGTTGAATCATCTTCTGGTCAGGCACATGCGGCAACAAGGCTGAATAATCACTTCGGCATGGTGGGTAAAAACAATCTGAAAGCAGAAAAGAAAGGTTACAGGAGCAAGTACAAGCAATACGATACGGACAAAGAATCGTTTATGGATTTTTGCCGTGTTATTTCCAACAAAGACTTCTACGCACGCCTTAAAGATAATAGCGATACCCGCGAATGGATTAAGGCTATAAGCAAGGCCGGATATTCTGAAATGCCTGTGATATGGGAAAAAAGAATATTAAATACCATCTCTTCAAATAAATTATAATCTCCCGTAATTTTGGTGCAGATATCTGACCCCAAAATTTATGAACTATAACAGGAAAGTAGTTGTCTTCACAGTCGTGACTACTTTCATTCTTTTTGTCTATTCCCTGCTCGCTGCTGTCTATCCTCTTCCATTCCTCAATCTGGATAATATCAGCATTGTAGCCGATGTTATTACCAAGAAGCCTCAAGTTGATTCTGCAACGCTAGCACTGGGCCTGCCTGCTGATACGGTTATTAAAAGTGACTCGACGACCAATACCCTATTGCCGAGAGCAATAAGCCAATACAAACTTTCAAAAACCATTACTGCTTTTTACAGCGATAGCACGCAACCTGCTTTGCCCAAGCTGATGCGTAAACTGCGCAGCATAAAGCAAGGTAGAAAAGGCAAAGTGCGTGTAGCCTGGCTTGGCGATAGCATGATTGAAGGTGACTACCTTACCCAAACCTTCCGCAAAAAAATACAACAGTTTACCGGAGGCTTTGGTGTGGGCTTTATACCTGCAACTTCAGTTACCGCGGAATTCCGCACAACAGCATCGCATAAATGGGAAGGCGAATGGGTAGAGGAAAATTTTAAGACCAAGGAGCTGAGCGGCAACCTGTTTATATCCGGCCACCTGTTCCATACAAAAGACGGCGAATTACGCATAAAAGACAATACCGTTAAAGACAGCGCCCAGCCCCTGGAAAAATCGCTCATTTGTGGTCCGGTATCCGGCGCGGTAAACATACTTGTGAACGGCCAGCCAAGACAAATTACAGCTAATAAGCTGGTCAACCGGTTGGTGCTCGACTCTGGCGTATCGCACAGCATTTCCATAAAAGTGCAAGATGAAAAGCTTCCTGTCTATGGCCTGTCTATGGAACCGCAAAATGGTGTGGTGGTTGATAATTTCTCGTTTCGGGGTATTACCGGCCTTGAATTAAATAAACTCGACACCAGCTTCCTGAAAGCTATTCAGGAAGAAAACCCTTACGACCTCGTAGTACTTGAATATGGCGCTAACCTTATGTTTCGCCCCAACGACAGTGACTACAGCTGGTTTCAAAAACACATCATACCTGTAATCAGGCGTCTGCAGAAAGCCATGCCGAATGCAGAATTCCTCATCATCAGCACTGCCGATCGTGCCTTTAAATATGGTGAAACGTTTCAGACCGCGCTGGGTATTAATAACCTTATTAAAATACAGGCAGACCTTGCTTACAGCAATGGTGATGCATTCTTTAACATGTTCAGCAGCATGGGTGGTGCAGGCACCATTGTGCGCTGGGCTGAAGGCTCGCCTACCCTTGCCAATAAAGACTACATACACCCCAACCTGAAAGGCTCGGAGATATTGGGTAGTATATTTTACGATGCCTTCCTGAAAGACTATAATAAACTGGATGCAGCTGCCAGCGATAATGCCGCGCCTTCGGAAGCAAGCGAGTACTTTATTAGCAGCACTCATTCTATTATTGATAAGAAGAACAACCTGGAGTGGTATATAGCCGACGACAAGAATTATACCTGGGCAGAGGCTGCACAATGGGCAAAAAAACTGCCTGTTGATAATGGCAATTGGGCACTACCGACAGCGGCGCAGTTATTGGCATTGTATAACACAAATGCTTCGGCAGGCCCAGGTTTTGAATATGAGGGTGAGGTGTTTACAGCACGCATACCACCTGTATTCAAAAAAATAGGCCATAGTTCATGGGCTTGGACCAACGAAAATATTGATTCGGAAAAAGCATATTCAGTAAACCTTAACCAAGGTATTAAAGTCGCATCGCCCAAAAATGTACTTAAGTATCCTATCAGAGCACTGGCCGTTCGTAAAATAACCTCTCCTAAAATTTAATAATCAGCAAACAAATTGGACTTTTCGTCAATAAACCTTCCCGCGTTTAATACACAAGCCTTCTTGCATCAGTTCTTGTACGATGCTAAGAATCCCTTGTTGTTTAATAATGGGTTCTTTGTCTACTTCTTTTTCCTGTTCATAAGCCTGTACTTCATGTTCAGGAACTACAATACTGTGCGCAGCTTTATTGTAAGTATCTTTTCGTTGTATTTTTTCTACAAGGCAAGCGGATGGTTCGTTAGCCTGGTTTTGGTTTCAGCGGTTGTAGATTATGCACTTTCCAACCTCATTTACTCCCGCAAGAAGATTGGCAGTAAAAAGTTTCTACTTGGGTTAAGCGTAGTGGCCAACCTGGGTATGTTGTTCTACTTTAAGTATACCAACTTCTTCATCGATTTCAGTAACCAGTTCTTTGCTACAAAAGTTAACCCACTTAATATAATGTTACCCGTGGGTATCTCTTTCTACACCTTTGAAAATCTGAGTTATACTATTGATGTTTATCGGGGAGAATTTGAGCCGGAGAAAAAATTCATTAATTATATGCTTTTCCTGTCGTTCTTCCCAAAACTGATGATGGGGCCGATAGTACGTGCCAAAGATTTTATTCCGCAGTTGCACAAACCCTATACCATTAATCAATTCGATTTTGCGAAAGGGTTTTACCTTATTGTGTCGGGTCTATTTAAGAAACTGGTTATCTCCGATTACCTGACGCTGAACCTGGTGAATTATGTTTTTGACGACCCGAGCAGGCATACCGGTCTGGAGTGCCTAGTTGCATTATTGGCCTACGCAATTGTTATTTATTGCGACTTTAGCGGCTACAGCGATGTGGCTATTGGTATAGCGCGGTGGCTGGGCATTGTTATACCACCTAACTTCCTTTCGCCATACCAGAGTAAATCAATAACTGAATTCTGGCGCAGGTGGCATATATCACTTTCCAGCTGGCTTAAAGATTATTTATACATCTTCTGGCTGGGTGGTAACCGGAAAGGGCGTTTCCGCACCTATGTCCATTTATTCATTACCATGTTGCTCGGTGGCTTCTGGCACGGCGCCAACTGGACTTTTATTGTTTGGGGAGCTATGCATGGCACCGCGCTGGCCTTACACAAAATATGGATGGAAGTCGCCAAAAAAATAATAGCCAGACTCGATACCAACATCATCTACAATTTCTTTGCGCAGCTATTAACTTTCCTGTTCGTATGCTTTTGCTGGATATTTTTCAAAGCATCAAATTTTACGGTTGCACAGGCCATGATACATCAGATCAGTTATAATTTTTCACTGAGCGTATGGTGGGAGTTTTTCGGCAACTACCATAATGTTATCTACCTGATGCTACTCGGCTATGCCCTGCACATGTTACCCGACAACCTTCCTGAGCGCATTATACCGAGGTTGCAAAAAGCACCTATGGTCGCTTACATTGCTGTTTTCCTGGTATTTCTGGTCGTATATTCTCAATTCAAAAGCAGCACGCCGGTAATGCCGATATACCTGCAGTTTTAGAGCTCTGCAGCTAACTCATGTCCAATTTTGCTAAATATGGACATTTGCCTAACTTTGTAACACATAATTTATGCTATGAATATAAGCTTCACGGAGAAACAAGAAAATTATATTGCGGCGCAATTAAAAAGCGGAGACTTTCAAAATGCATCTGAAGTAGTACGCGATGCGTTGCGGCTCCATGAGTTCTATCGGAATAAGGTTCTAGAGGAACTTAGAAAAGAAATAGATAAGGGATGGGATGGACCAGTGAGCAATCGCAATTTAAGAGATATCATCAACGCAAAATCTGAAAGCTAAATAATATCCGAGCTATGTTAAGTTACGAACTTTCAGAAGAAGCGGACAAAGACCTTGAAGATATATTTAACTATACAATTGAAAAATACGGCATTCATCAGGCTAAAATATACTTAAATAAAATAGACTCCGCATTGAGCAAATTAGGTAACAATCCAGGTATAGGTAGGGAAAGACCAGAGGTAAGGCATGGGCTTCGAAGTTTGCTCGTCGAAAATTATACTATATTTTACCGAGTATTGGCAGATCGTTTGCGGATAGTTAGAGTGCTTCATTCCCGCAGAGACATTATAAAGTTATTCGAATAGACCTGATTCAAAACAAATGCAACCCGATTCATTCTTTCTTTTTGTCTAAATTGAACATTCCGACACAGCATACCGTTTAGCAACAAATCTCGCTACAAAAATTTAAACGCGAAGAACACAGAGTGTTCACAAAGTAAGTGCAAAAACAATAATATTTATGTCGATTTTTGAGGTGCAATAGGCTTAAGGTGCGTGGAGGCTATAGAGTGTGGCCTCGCTATTATTCTGGTTAAATGATAAAGCGCAAAGAAATATAAAAAGCGACCTTTTTGAAGGTTTGCGGAAAGCCGGAATCGATATGAAAAAGTGCCTTGCAAAATTGGGAGGATAGGGATTATTGCTTCATTTGTATTTTTTCGGCTGTATGAGGCTGTCGCATAGAGTTATTTTGTAAATTGCGGTACCTTAAACTTGAAAAATGAAAAAGTACTTAGCTGTTCTTATTGTCCTCTTGAGCCTCTCCCAGGCTGCCACTGCTCAATATTACTTACCGCAAAATAATAAATGGGCTTTTGGTTATTATGCAGGTCTCGATTTTACATCGGGCACACCCGTAGCTACTACAACCGCGATATATCCTTATGAGGGTTGTGCTTCAATTTGCAACGCAGCTGGCAATATGATGTTTTATACCGATGGGGTAACCATATGGGATAATACCAATACAGTGATGCCATCCGGTAGTGCCATAGTATCTTACTCCGCCGCAAGTAGTACACAGGCGGCACTTATTGCACCGGTTTTAAGCAACCCTAACCAATTCTATGTCTTTTCAATGGAAGACATCGGTTCATCTAGTACGTATTGCGAACTCAACTATTGTATTGTTGATATGACTTTAAATGGTGGCCTTGGCGACGTAATAGCGTCAACGCTCGGCACCTTTGTTACGAATAAATTGGGTGAGAAAATGACCATTATGTCCGGCAATAGCTGCGATTTATGGCTGCTTACGCATAGAATAGATTCTACTAAATTCCTGTCTTACAAAATCACCACCAGTGGCATAGCCGCACCCGTGGGCTCTACCTCAGGTGCATTTTCGGGGTCTGGCGCTTATGGCATCGGGCATATAAAAGGCTCGCCTGATAACCGGCATATAGTTCTGCTCGGTTACTATTCGGCGAACGGGGCTGAAGTACACGATTTTGATGCTACAACAGGCATAGTATACAATTGCCGCCTACTCGATTCTACCGGCTCGCACTATGGCGCTGAGTTTTCACCCAACAGTAATGTGCTTTACTGCGATAATTTCGGGACAGGCATTTTTCAATATGATATAACAGCGGGCAGTGCCGCTGCAATCAGGGCAACGCGAACTGCTATTGGTTCTGGTGGCATTTCCGGCGATATGAAGCTGGCCCCGAATGGTAAAATATACTTTGGAGCTACGCTCGGTGGTAATACTATCGACTGCATACCTAATCCTAATATTACGGGAACCGGCTGCGGATATATGACCAGTGTTGTAACACTTACTGGTAGTGCAGTTACAAATGGAGGTTTACCGAACATTATTATGATGCATGGTGCCGGCGATACTACCATTAGAACAAAAGACACCACACTTTGCATGCCGGTAAGCGGCCTAACCCTGGCGGCAGATACAACGGGCTCTTACTACAATTGGAGCACAGGGGAAATTACCGCAACCAAAAACACTACAACATTCGGCACTTATTGGGTGGCAATAACTAATAATTGTTCGGTTAGAATTGATACTTTTCGTGTTCATCCTGCTCCGCAGGACACTATTTTAAGAAGCCGGGATACGTCGCTTTGCAGTAATACCACTAGTTTTTCATTAACCGCTACGCCGGGCTATACCCAATATCTCTGGAATACCGGCGCTACCAGCGCTACTTTAACAGCAACTACTTTTGGCACCTACTATGCGTTATGCGCTAATGGCTGCCACTTATTGATTGATACCTTCCATGTGTTGTCAATCCCTTTTGCAACGACAACAGTAATTCACGATACTAATTATTGCTTCCCGGGGACGTTAACGTTAAGTGCCACACCCGGGTTTGGCAACTATTTATGGCAGGATGGATCATCAGGCAGCAATTACAATGCTACTGCTGCAGGCACTTTTTATGCGGTCGCGTCCTCTTTCTGTAAGGAAGAAATAGATTCGTTTCACATCAACTTTGCATCGCTCTCCTTTTCTTTGGGACCCGATGTAAATGTCTGTATGAATTACAATATTACCGCCTCCATTAAAGACCAATATGTAAAGTATAAGTGGCAGGACGGCTCTACAGGCGATTCCTATTCGGCATCACGTACAGGGTTGTATTACCTCACCATAACCAGGGAAGGTTGTGCAGCCACAGATAGCATCCAGGTAACTTTCTTTCATCTTACCCAAAATATACCTGACACATTTATTTGTAAGGAAACGCCATTCACGCTTGACCTTGTTGCCACCCCACCACCCGGTGGCACCGTTTTGTGGAATGATGGTACTACCAATGTCGTTAAACCCAGATTACGCATTAGACAAAATAAAAGGATACTCAAATTCTTTTGAGTAATTCCATAAGCCGGAGAACCAGGCTCGTCTTTTTTTGCTTAATGCAATTTTGAGGACAAGTTTTCCGTTGATT
>CANFKC010000044.1 GCA_947447265.1 Chitinophagaceae bacterium | reverse complement strand
TAAATTTGAAATCAACGAATAAAAAATATAGATAATAGAAAATGCCGTTTCAAAAGAAATTTTGAAACGGCATTTTTCGTTTTTGGCAAATCATCAGACAGACATTGCATTTAGGTGCATCGTCCGAACTTTGACGCCGTTATGGCTTGATTGAGCTGTCAAAGCAACACTGGGCCAGCAGACCAGAAGTAACATTTAAGAGAAGCTACCTCTTACCTTTCCAGATCGTGTCGCAAAAAAGCGTAAATCAACGTGGCGGTGCCATTTCGGGTCAGTATGTAAACATAATAATAATAATAATAGCCACGGATTCCATCCGCGGCATTTGTATGTTATCGCCTTTTCAATTGCACCAGTTAAGTCTTTAATTACACCAAAATTGCAGTCCTCAGTCTACGTTCCGCACGCTGTAGCCAACCTCCAATGTTAATTCTGCAATTACATGGAGCCCCTGATTATCAATAAACGGTCTTTGCGATCCTGCATTTTCTGCGGGATTGCAATCTCAAAATACAGTGGAAACTTCTTAATCCAAGCAGCACTCGTGAAATTACCGGGCTAATAAAGACCAGTTTTTCGCGCCAGACATCGGCGTGCCATATGCAGCCAGAGCGTTGCCATGGCGAGAAGCATCTAGTTGCTGTGGTCAACCCTACTTTCCATTGGCAAAAATATGGATGAGCATGAGTGCCCCGGCGGCCTGGCGAAAGAGTAGACATTCTCGATTAAGTGAAAATAAAGGTCCTGCAAAGACGGCAAGCCCCAATTGGGAACTTTTGCCCCAGATGTAGCCCTGGCATCACTGTTCTTAAACCTGGGAGCCAGTAGAACTGACGAAGATCAACTCCACATTTGATGGCTGTCTTTTTATTCGCTGCCCTGTGGGGCTACTTTTACGTTGTAATTGATGATGACGCTATCGCAGTTGAATACGATAACGAAAGCACCTGAAAGCAAAGCCAACAGCATCATTTCAATAACAAAATACCAATTGATTACAATCAAACAACACCTTGTCTACCATCATTTTTAAGGCTTTCAACGCAAGGTATCTTTGTAAAAGAAATAACAAGAAAAACTCCTAAAACACTTATAAAATGGAAATGTATTTTGATACTTCAGCTGAAAAAGCAATCGCACAAAAGGACAACTTAACAACAGTCGGCGATTTTTTCTTCAACCAGGGTAAAACTTCGGTGGAATGGATAATGGTAAAATCGGGATTTGAGATCCAACTGCTACACCTGCTGTTTTGCTCGTCTTAAGCAGACACAGACCATAGCAACAAAAAAAATAATACTAAAAACATAAAAAAACATTGGTTATGAAACAGACAATTTTAAGCGTAGCACTGATTGCATTCGCAATAGGCACAAGCTGCAACACGCAGGCTCAGGTAACAAACTTAGTTACCGTTGATAACAAAATGAGCTGCACAAATGCCGCCAACCACCAAGGCCAGACCGTTATTGATGGCGCATGGGGAATTATAACTGATAAGGCCGGCAATCTGGTTATAACAGACAAAGACAACGCAGTTGTCCGTATGGTAGCTGCTGAAGCAGGCAAGCCTAATGGCTTCGAAAACAATGCCGCCAGCTATCCTTTCAGCCTGGTTGTAGATAAATGTGGAAACCTGCATATCACTGACAAAAGCATTTTCCCGGGTACCAATCAATTACCATCAGTTCTACCTAATGAAAGTAATACATGGGGCGACCCGGATATGGCAGCGCCATTAGGTATCGTCGGCGCGCAAGTTGCAACAGCTACCAGATAAAACTCAAACAAAAAGCAAGTCATAACAACCATTTTTCATTAACATAAATACAAGCTCATGAAAAACTCAATCGTAAACGCAGCACTCGTAGCATCAACAATTTGCCTCGGCGGCAACCTGAATGCACAAGAATTGAATATCGCTGAACAGAAAAATACAGCAAACGCAACCAATACCCGGAAGGCTGATGACCATGCTGTTTTAAATGGCAACTGGAGCATATCATTTGACGGCGCAGGCAACCTGCATGTATTTGATAAAAATAACAACGCGGTAAGAATTGTAGAAGGCGTAGGCGCAGCCGTAGGAAAGAGTAACGGTTCTGTATTCAATTCTCCTGCCACTTATCCGGTTAAGCTTTCGGTTGACCAGGCAGGAGACCTTCACATTATCGACGTCTCTGTTTATGCAGCCGCAGACAAGCAGCAGGTAACAGTATTACCTCACGAGCATAATGGTTTCAGCGATCCTGATGAAACCCCTGCAGCAGAACGCGCGATGCAGCAAATGGTAGTCGTTAACACCAAACACAAGTAGAAAGAATCGGTTACTAGAATATTGATACCCGACAGCAAAGCTTTTTATAAACGGCTAACCCCAGCCCAAAATTGCAGCTGCTCCGCAGCTAAAATCTCACCTAAAAACAGTGCTCAATAACGTTGTAATAACGGCAATGCACAACATGCTGTAGCCACGCCTTTGCCCGCATTACATGGGGCAAAGGCACCAGAAAAAAATTTTATCCAAGAATTTCAAAGACTCATAATATGAAAAAGATAATTTTAAACATGTCGATCGTAGCCTGTATTATGGGCATCGCTATAGATAGTACCGCACAAACTATGAGGACTATTGCTGGGACCAATACTGCCGGATATAGTGGAGATGGAGGTTTTGCAACTCATGCTAAGATAGGCTCTTCCTGGGGGGTGGCAACAGATGCCAATGGCAACCTGTTTGTAACTGATGATGATAACAATGTAATACGTAAGATAAGGCCAGATGGCACCATCACTACCCTCGCAGGCACCGGTTACCAGGGTTATTCCGGCGATGGCGGTCTTGCGGCAGGTGCTGCTTTGAATTATCCTTCCGGCCTCGCAGTAGATGCCCATGGCAATGTATATGTGGCAGACAATGGCAACTACGTGGTGAGAAAGATAGATACATTAGGCATTATTACAACTGTTGCCGGCACAGGTACAAGAGGCAATGCAGGCGATGGCGGCCCGGCAGTTGCTGCAAGGTTGGCAGGGTGCGTGGCGCTGTCGTTTGACCAACATGGGAATTTGTACATCGCAGATGGAAATGGCCGGGTGAGAAAAGTAACACCAACCGGCTTAATAACCACCGCAGCTGGCAATGGCATGTGGGGATATAGCGGTGACGGTGGCGCAGCAACCAATGCGGCGTTTGCAGGGGCGTGCGGGGTAGCGGTTGACGTAACAGGTAATATTTTTATAGCCGACCAGGTAAATAATGTAATACGTAAAGTGAATACTTCCGGAATAATTACTACGCTTGCAGGTACTTCGGTATCAGGGTTTGGTGGCGATGGCGGACCCGCAACTAATGCCCGGTTAAACGCCCCCGGCAATTTAATAACTGATAACGCTGGGAACGTATATGTTGCTGATGTTGAAAATAACAGAATAAGAATGATAAGTCAGGGTGGCATTATAACCACCATAGCCGGTAACGGTGCAGGTATTTATGGAGGCGATGGAGGCATGGCTATTGCCGCTTCAGTTAAAAATCCTTCCGCTATTTGTTTAAATAAGAGTGGCAATATGTTTATTGCAGACAGGAATAATTACGTAGTAAGAGAAATAGTAAATCATGCTGCATTTACCATAACCGCAAACCCCGGAAGCTCTGTTAGTGAAGGCACTACTGTAACTTTTAAAGTGCCGGACGGCAGTAATAACTACGGCCTTAACTACCAGTGGTATTGCAACGGGCTTGCAGTGGGCGGAAACAGTGCGACCTACACCCCGGCAACAGTAACTAATGGAGATAGAATAATTTGCAAGTTGGTTGACCCTGCCTACTCCAATGCCATGGAAACTTCTGATGACCTGACTATGTCTGTAAGCCCACTTAAGGCACCAGAAATAGTAGCTAATAATGTAAAAGTTGATATTTCATTATACCCGAATCCTAATAAAGGCAATTTTGAATTTAATTGTCTGGTTCACTCGATAAAAGACGAATATTTGTACTATGGAATTTTTGATGTGGCAGGAAGACTTTTAATAAGTGGCGATGGTGTATCAAAAGATAAAGTATTCCATGCAAAGGTTGAAAGCAAAATCCCTTTACCTCCGGGACAATATACGCTACTGGTAGCGGCTACCGATGCTAACAACATCGTTCACTTTGAAATTAATTAATAAAATATATACAAGAGAGAGGATGATAAGAGACCGTTCCAGAAGCAATTTTGGGATGGTTTTTTTGTTATAAACATTGATGCGCAAACTATGAGTTGAAGAACATTCTCGCCTGCGTGAGTTCCCGGTAATTCACCGTTTGGCCAGCGAACTGCAAATGACAAGTGCAGAAAACTGTAAGGGTGACATAGAAAATATCAGGCATTTAAAATATATCCCCGCCTTCGGGGTTTTGCACATTATTATTACGTATCGCTACAATAATGCCAACCCTTCTGGTTTAACTTTATCAATCCTTTGCCTCAACAAGCCTCCTACCCTATAATGACAAGTAGGTTGGGATACCGTATTTAGATGCTTCTCGCCGTGGAAATACCCGAGCTCCTGTCGGCGTCCGCATGACAAAGTCTTTTAGAGAATTGTCCTTACAGGTTGATTGCAGCGCATTGAATAAAGACTCAGTATAATAATTTCAACGCAATGTGTGAAGCGGGTTCGCAAGGAAGGCGCAAAGCGAACGAGATTTATGCAGATTTTTTTAGCTCAATTGGTATAATTTCAAACCGAAGTAGCTCTTGTTTTATCAGATATGTTTTTAATAATGCCGTCCAGCTCGTTTGCTGAGGTTATTATGTGTCCCAGATATTTCTTCCTATCCTCCTCATTGACGTCAAAATTATTAACAATATCAATAAGGCTCATCATCCGGGCAAGTGGGGCACGCACTACGTGCGATTGTATCCAGGCAATTTCTTTTAGTTTCTTATTTTGTTCTTCAATAGCCTTTATATGGTTTAGCCGGTCGGTAATATCAGTGGCCACAACAACATTGATCCTGGCGTTGTTTAGGTTCATAGGGCTGATCTTTACTTCTATGTCCCGGAGGTCACCATTTTTCAGCTTGTGGACCATTATATTTTTCGTTAGTTTCCCGGCGGCACTTCTTACTTCAGCCAGGCCTTCTTCCAGCCCCGGCAATTCTTCAACTGGCCTTATATCCTTAAGCTTCATTGCCATGAATTCTTCCCGGCTATAGCCATAATAGTTTATCGTAGCAGCATTAACATCCAAAAACTTAAGGGTATCAATATCTACCACCCACATAGGTAACGGCGACAATTGAAAAAGATCGGCATAACGCTTTTCCGATGCTTCCAACGCAATAGTTCCCTTTTTACGCTCCATACTGTAAATAATACTTTTATAAAGCGCATTAGCCGTTAACTCATCCTTTAGTATATAGTCAGATATGCCTAGAGACAATGACTTTACACCGAATGAAATGTCAGTGTATCCTGTAAGTACAATAACTGGTGTATTAAGGGCAAGCTCCACTATTTCGTGAATAAGTGACTCCCCCTGCATATCCGGCAAAGTCAGGTCAAGCAGAATAACATCAAAATTCTTGCTACCTGGCTGCAAAAGTACCTGGGCTGTGCAAAAGCAATCGATAGCCGTTAATACTGGTGCGTCCATAACCTCCTGTAGCGCTCCTTGAATTAACTCATAGTCTCCGGCATTATCTTCAATTACCAGAATATTGTAAAGTTTACGATCTTTCATATACTATTGTTTGGGTATAGAAACAATGTTGATCCAGAAGTCTTCTATTTTACACATTGCGTCAATAAAATCATGTGCATGTACAGGTTTGGTAATAAAGCAATTTACATAATTTTTATACGCAAGCATAGTATCTTTATCTGATGAAGATGTGGTAAGCATTATAACCGGTAAATGTTTATACTTTTAACTTTTTTTTATATTATGTAATACTTCATGACCACATTTTTTAGGCAGGTTAACATCGAGCAGCACCAGATTCGGCAGCCGCTCATTAGCATTGCATTCTCCAAAAAAATTCACGGCTTCTTTCCCGTCCCGTATTACAGTAACCGTATTTATGATCTTACATTCTTCCAGAGCTTCTGTCGTGAGCAATATATCCCCTTAATTATCTTCAATCAATAAGATGTCAATTGTTTTCATGGTTCTATTTTTTAGGTAGTGTAAAATGAAACGTGGTGCCCGCTCCTTCTTCCGATGTAACCCATATTTTTCCGTGAAGCGTCTCTATTATCTTTTTGGTTATAGCCAAGCCTATGCCAGTACCAGAATATTGTTCCCTTGTATGTAACCTTTGGAAAATAATAAATATCTTTTCAAAATATTCAACATTAATGCCAATACCATTGTCGCAAACCGTAAAATGCCAGTAATTTCCGCCATCTTCGCAGGCTATGTTTATTTGTGGCGCAACGCCCTCCCGCCGGTATTTTATTGCATTGCCCAAGAGGTTTTGAAACACCTGGCTTATTGGAGTTCTGTTTATTGTTACGGTAGGTAATTTCCCTAACGTTATCACTGCCCGCGATTCTTCTATATTCTTCCGCAAGAGCGGCAGCATATCATTCACGAGTTGAGTAAGGTCAATTTCCTCCTGTCGTTCCTCCATTCTGCCGACTCTTGAAAACTCCAGTAGGTCCAGTATTATCTGGCGCATCCGCTTAGCGCCATCAACTGCAAAATAGATATATTTCTTACCGGTATCGTCTATGAGGTCGCCATACTTTTTTTCCAGTTGAGTCATAAAGCTTGTTACCATACGTAATGGTTCCTGCAGGTCGTGCGACGCTACAAAGGCAAACTGCTCCAGCTCTGCATTAGATATTTCTAATTCCCTGGCTTGCTTTATCAGGCTTTGGTGTAACTTCTTCAACTCGATCTCGGTCGATTTCCTATCGGTTACATCTTTAAAATATACCGAAAGTCCTTCTAACGATGGATATATGCTAATCTCATACCACTTATTAAGCCGTTGCGAATAATCTTCAAAATTGGTAGCGTAAAATGTATCCATAGCATGCTGATACATTTTGTAGGCGTTTGATTCCGTTGAGTCTGCATATACTTCCCACAAATTATGGTCCAGCACCTCGCTTTTTGACCGTCCTAAAACCGCTTCAGCTTTCCGGTTCCAGTAAGTGACCTTCCAGTTTTTATCCACTGCAAAAAAAGCGTCATCTATACTTTCTAGTATCAGGTTTCTTTCTTCGAGGGCCTTTTTTTCGGCAAACTCCGCCTTCTTCCGTCCGTCTATTTCCTGGAAGCTCCCTAAAATTCTTATGCACTTATCGCCTACAAACTCAGCTTCGCCAATAACCCTTACCCATTTTGTATTTCCCTTTGCGGTAATAATCTGCAATTCAACATCCCATGGTTTACCAAATTCCGTTGCGTCCTTTATCACCCTCGTAATTATTTCCCTGCTCTCCCCTTCTTTATAAAATCTAATTGCATTTTCCAGATCCGGCTGAACATCTGCCCGTACTTCCAGTATTTGACGTACCATCACTGACCAATAGATATCACCTGACAGCATGTCTATTTCCCAACCACCCATGCGCGCAATACCAGTTGCTTTAGTGATGAGTACTTCCAGGTCCTTTTTTTCTGTAATATCTTTTGCTGAACAATAGATAATGCCTTCCGCCGAAGCGCCAGTGGTGGTCCAGGCCAGCCATTTTACCTGCCCCGATTTCGTGATGTATCTGTTTTCGATATAGTAAGTTGGCCTTCCTTCTAAAATCCTACCCAATTCCGCCAATGTCTTTTGCCTGTCCTCAACATGCACAAGGGAAAGAAATGGCGTTGCCAGTAACTCTTCTTCGCTATACCCGAGTATCCTGCTCATAGCTGGATTTACCTTCTTAAAATAGCCATCAGCGGAAACCGTGCAGAGAACGTCAGGTGTAAATGTAAAAATCTTATTAAGTTCTTCATCTAACTGCTTGCGGACTATTTCATTGCCAAGAACTACGCCTATGCCTTCTAGCGTATCCATAAATGCTACGTTCTCTATTTCGCTAACCGTTAAACCGAGAATCAAAACACCTGTAACCTCCTTATTTGAAAAGATGGGAATGCCGTAAATTGACCTCACGCCGGCAATCTTTGCGGCCTCTCTGCGCACAAAATGTTCCGGTTCACTGATGTCATCCCAGAACTGGCTCTTTCTGGTTTCCCAGACAATGCCTGGCAGACCTATACCTTTTGTTAACGATTTTTTTTTCGCGCTCTCACTGAAAAACAGTTCCGTCTCGGGGATAGAAGCTATTTTCGAAGTTAGCGTAAGCTGCTTCTTTTCAGTATCTATCAGCCATAACTCCGCCAAACTATAGTCTCCGAAGCCAACCAGTTTACTTAGGAATTTATCGAGACTCTCATGAAAGCCCGAATTTCCATTAAAAACCTTGCTTATTTCTGAAATAAAGTAATTTCTTACATCTTCGTTTTTTGTGGCGGTAATATCACGTTCTATTGATACAAAATGCGTGCATTTGCCCTTTTCATCTATTATTGGGTTAACAATAAAATTATTCCAGAACTCTTCACCGTTCTTCTTATAATTAATGATGGTTAATTCGCATGGTGACTTTTCATGCATCGCTTTGCTCAGCCGGGCTAACTCAACATTGTCCGATTTCGGCCCCTGAAGTATACGAGGAGTTTCGCCTACTATTTCCTCGAAACTATAACCTGTCATTTTTGTAAAAGCAGCATTCGCATATACAATTCTGGGGCCGGGCAACTGCAAGGGCGAAGCATCTGTTATCAGGATAGCATCTGTTGTATTGGTAATTACCGATTCCAGCAATTTGGAATGTTGCTGTTCACGCCGCTGCCTGGTTATATCTCGGGCAATTATCGAGGCACCGGTAATGGTGCCACTGCTGTTTTTCAGAGGGGAAACTGTAAGTGAAATAAAAACAATGCTGCCATCTTTTTTCAGCCGCTCTGTTTCATAGTGCCTTACCAATTCTCCGGCTCTAATTTTCCCTATAATTTCCGATTCCTCGTTTATACGGTTGGCAGGTATAATTACCGAAATGTGTTTACCGATAATTTCATCATAGCTGTAACCAAACAATTGCTCAGCTGTGCTGTTCCAACTTGTAACAATCCCATCAAGCGTTTTGGTAATGATTGCATCTTCCGAAAAATTTACGATTGTCTCGTATAATTCCAGTTCTTCTTCGGTATATATTTTCTTAAGGGCCATAGTTTACTGCTCATTTAAATTTCATCAAATAAGAAAATATTGAAACCCAACAAAAAAACCGGGTTTATGGCGTCTGCAAAATGACTCCTGACAAAGATAGGTTTTCGCAGCGAGTATTCTACAGACCAACAAAAAAAACATATTGTTATTTACCGTACCTAATTTTAGGGCTAGGGGGTAATTGTCTGACTTTGATTTTAGAGTGATTCATTTGATGACCAGTTAACCCAACTCTGACTTTGTCGGCCATGATTCTCTCCAATGCCTGGCGCGAGTATGCGGCGTGGGTTGGTGGCTGGGTTACTCGTGTCGCTGTAATTGAAGCAGTTTGTAACTGCCGTTTTTGGGTGGTTGGCCTCACCCCTAACCTCCCGCTGAAAGAGCGGGACTGGCTCGCACCAAAAGAGCGGGGAATGCCGACGTCCTCGCAGTCGCTCGGGAAAGTTAACCTGTGACGCAGTCTGTAAGTGCAGTATATATGCTGCAGGAAACTCCCCTTTTGTCAAAGAGGCGACAGGCCGTCGGCGAGGACAGGGGTAATGGGGGCTAATTTGCTTAGCATGCCGCTCTTCGCTCTCGCTCCTCACTCTCATTTTTCGCCGCTGTTGTTGTTTCCCACCAACAGCCATCGGACGTATTCGCTTTGGGCCCCAATTGCCTGAACTCCCGCTATGCCGCCGGGAGTTCAGGTAATCACCCCTACTCGAGTAACCCGACCGCCAACCCAAGCCCCCTACCCGCACCAGTTTAAAAGGAGTCACACACCCTTAAAACCAGCGACAATACAAAAAAGTCATTTTTTTTTGCTTAATTCGCAACAAATAGCACATAACTTTTGGCAACAGGTAAAATAATAATAATCACAGCCCCTTCGGGCTCGGGTAAAACAACTTTAGTAAAAAGGTTACTGGAACGCTGCCCACAACTTGAGTTTTCTATTTCAGCATGCACACGCACTCCCCGCCCCGGTGAAGTGCATGGTAAAGACTACTATTATTATACCGAAACAGAATTTAAAAAGCTGATTGACGAAGATGCTTTTATTGAATGGGAAATGGTGTATACCGGCAAATATTATGGTACACTCCGCACTGAATTACAACGCATCTGGAACCTTGGCAAATCTCCTTTAGTTGATATTGATGTGCAGGGTGCCCTTGCCATTAGCGATAAATACCGGAAAATCTCGCGTACTATTTTTATACAGGCACCCTCTATTGAAGAGTTAAGAAACCGATTGGTTTTCAGAGGCACTGAAACAGAACACAGCCTTGAAGAACGGATAGATAAAGCAAAATTGGAACTTACGTTTGCACCAAGGTTTGATAAGATAGTTATTAATGAAGACCTGGCTATCGCTACAACCGAGCTGCAATCGGTCATAGAAGAATTTATTAATTAACGCGCAATATCGTAATTTGCCATACTAATTGATCTGCATCACTACCACGAGTATTATATTAAATATATGGCCAAAAAACAGAAGACGAATCTTTCCACAACTGAGCCCGGCATTAGTACTGCTGCTACCGAGCAACGGCCAGCGGCAAATACCCCAACCGTAGATAAACCCAAACTATCAATTTACGATTTTAAAGTACAGGCCTGGATAGTGGCGCTGCTTGCCTTCATTTTCTACGCCAATACTTATTTTAACGAACATGCTCATGATGACGGCATTGTAATAATAAAAAACGAATACGTGCAGGAAGGTTTTGCCGGGCTGAAAGGTATTTTTACCAAGGATGCTTATGATAGCTATTATCGCCAGCTGAATACGGTTAACCAGCTTGCAGGCGGTAGGTACCGTCCGCTTTCCATAGCCACATTTGCCATAGAACAGCAGTTTTTCGGTGCTACGCCGGAAGATAAAGTCGATAGCCTGTTGAAACAAAATTTCACCTACGGCATTAGCGGACCTGAAGAGCGGAAGCTGGTAAGTAATATGCACATGCGGCATCTTTTTACTATTTTCTGGTACATGGGTCTGGTTGTTGTACTACTTTATTTTTTACGCGCTATTGTATTGAAAGACAACCCAATGATAGCCTTTTTAGCCACCATATTATTTACGATTCACCCGATACATACCGAAGTCGTGGCAAACGTAAAAAGCCGTGACGAAATCATGTCATTGCTCTTTATTTGCCTTACTTTCATTTTTGCATTTAAGTATGAGGCGGAGAAGAAACTGCTTTTTCTTGGCGCTGCTATGTTGAGCTTGTTCCTGGCCTTCCTCTCAAAAGAATATGCCATCACGCTTGGCCTGCTGTTGCCGCTGGCCTTCTATCTTTTCCGCGACTACTCTATCCCGAAAAGTATCAGGGCCTTCTTACCTTACCTTGCTGTAGTGGCGATATACCTTTTCATTCGAATAAAGGTAGCCATTGGTGATTCTGACCAGACCCTTCCCGAATTCTTCGCGAATATGAGACATGGCAATGAAAACTCCGACAAGGAAATTCTAAATAACCCTTATTACTTTGCCACGCATACCCAGAAAATTGCTACGGAAATTGCTACGTCACTCAACTATCTGAAACTGCTTATTTTCCCGCACCCGCTCTCTGCCGATTATTCTTATAATAGTATTCCCTATAAAGATTTCAGCAACTGGCAGGTTGGATTGTCGCTATTGGTGCATTCAGCTACAATAGGTGCTACCGTCTTTTTTACCTTTGTCCGTAAAGAATTCAAGGTACTCGCATTTGCAGGAGCATTTTACATTCTCCATCTGTTACTGGTTAACAATATGGTGTTCAATATCGGCGCGACCATGGGCGAACGTCTGATATTTCATTCATCAGTTGGTTTTTCAATAGCAGTAGCTATGCTTATTTATTGGATCTGCGAAAAGATACAACCAGCGGCCACATCCAAAACAGCACTGATAGGTATTATGAGTGTTATTACCATTTTATGTGCTGTAAAAACAATATCGCGCAATCCGGATTGGGAAACTGACCAGACCCTTTTCTTTCAGGATATTAATGTAGTGCCTAATAGTGTGCTCGTTAACGGTAATGTTGCTGCCGCTTATATCTCCATGTCAGATAAAGAAAAAGACGAGAATACAAAAAATGCCTACCTGCATAAAGCAATCGGACTGCTGGATAAAGCCATAGCAATTCACCCAACCTTCGTAGCCGGCTACCTGAATCAGGGTATTGCCTATTACAAGTTGGGCGTGTTGGATAGTGCACAAAAATGTCTGGATAGCGTGCGGAAGAACTACCCTAGCTACCCTACCCTCAAAAGCTTGTACACCTTATTGGGTGATTACCACATGAGGAATGGCTGGAATAATTACGGCAAATTCGGCAGGTATCCCGAGGCAATAAAGGAGTTCGAGATCGGTATTTCCATAGATTCCACCAACCCGGAATTGTACTACAACCTCGGTGGTGCCTATTACTCTAACCACCAACCGGCAGAAGCCATAGAGGCATGGTCGCACACACTGAAGCTCAACCCGAACCATACACAGGCGCAGCAAGGCATGAATGCAGCTTACAATATATTGCATGCTAACCAGGCGCCTAAAAGCCCTGACCCGAATGGAAAGAAAAATCCGGGCATTGAACTGGCGCACTAAAAAATATTTTCGTTACCTGAACTTAAACTGTTAGTAAATAGTACTGATTAAGCTAATTGGCGAACACTAAAGTAACCTGGTACGTATAATTTACGATTTGAAAGGCGCAATTGTGTAAAGCACTAATTTCCCTTTATTAAGGATAATAGCAAACTTAATTGCATTTGGCCAATGACAGACACAGGTATTCATCAAACACTAAAAAGCAGCAGGATAGAAATTCTGCTGCTTTTTATGCTGTACCTGTTTATACTGCCCCGCGCATATATGGAATATGATATGGGTTTCTGGCGCGAATGGGCACTCCTAATTCACCACAATGGCCTTGCGAACGCATATAACTCCACTATTAACTACTTCCCGGTATATGTCTACGCCTTGTATATTTACGATGCATTGCAGGGCACCGAGGCCAACATCATCAATCATATTAACAGCATTAAAATACTGTTTGTGTTTTTTGATTTTCTTCCAGTATTCGTATTGTGTTGTTTCCGCCAGCGTATACTCTCCTTCAAGATTCCCTACCTCTACCTGCTGCTGAATATTGCTTATGTTTTCAATTCAATGGTTTGGGGGCAGATAGACAGCATCTATACCAATCTATGCTTTCTGGCAATTGTAACCGGGTTCGTGTATCCGGTAATAAGTGTAAGCCTCTACACCCTTGCCCTGTACACGAAACCCCAGGCAATTGAGTTCATACCCGTGCTGGCATTAGTCTGGCTTTATAGCTTAAACAGTATAAAACGTGTAATTGCTGCAATAGCTGCCAGTGGCGCTATACAATTGGTGCTGCTGCTGCCATTTTTGTTTAACGGAGGTGTAGCCAAACTGGCCTGGCATGCATCGCATTCAGTCGGGCTCTATAATAAGCTCTCCATTTGTGCATTCAACCTGTGGTATATAATAGAACCTAAAAATCCGTATTTCATTAACGATAACGATGTGTATTTCCTGCTTTCTTACAGGGTAATCGGGCTGTTGTTGTTCTCCGCTGCTACTGCTTTCGTTTTCTTTCCGCTAACAAAAAGAATATGGCAAGCCAGGCAGGCAGCTGCCCCCGTAACCACAGCGTTGTGGCAGCAGGTATTTTTAGGTACCGGTCTTATTTGCCTGTACTTCTTCTATTTTAATTCGCAGATGCACGAACGATATGCCAACCCCATAATCATCTTCTTCTTTTTTTACGGCGCTGCTTCTAAAAACTACTGGCTCTATGCACTTGCATCAATACCCTATTTTTTGAGTCTTGATAAGTGCTTTCCAGACTATTTGCCGATTGTTCATTACAAATTCATTTTCGCATCGCGCATAATAGCTATTTGGTATACTGCCACGGTTATTTATGGTACTTACCTCTATTGGCAATTGTCAAAAAAAACCCTACAGGCGATCTAATTCAGTTAAGATTTTTGAAAGTCAGAAAGACCGTAATACTTGGCATAGGCTGCAGCCCTTCAAGCGCGAAATATTATTGGTACTTTTTCTTTACTTTTTAGAGCTGCATTCGCATAAAATTTGCCTAAAAATCACAAAATGAATCGCCAGCTCAATAGCGTCCAAAAATATTTCTGCTCAAAAATTTTGTTAATCAATTGTTATTAACTTATATTTGCAAACGAATTAAAATACATACTCTCAATTAACACTTGGAAAACTAATCAATCCACCCACAAAAAACTGCTTATTATGAAATGGATGTTACTTTTATTGCTCGCGTTACCTACTACTCAATCAACAGCACAAAATGCAAGCAAGCAATTTGAATGGGTAAAACTTGCCCCTGAAAAAATGCCGGTTAAAAGCAGCCAACCCTATTATGATATTGACGTTCCTATGGATGACGAGGGCGCAACATACACCCGTGAACAAATGGATGAAAATGCGAGCTACTATTTCAACAGCGTATTCAATACCACAATGGTCAAAAATGATGGCAAGCATAGCTTTTCAGGTATTGGTACGTACTCCTTCAGCATAGCCAAAAGCGCCAACCCTGAAGACATATATACTGTAACCTATGTGCTTGATATTACTACCAAAAAAGACAAGTATAATTTGTCAATGCACAACTTCACGCTTTCCCATCTCGATGTGAATATCGACATAGCTAAGAGGATAGACGCTGCCGGCAAAACAGATTTAACTGCAAAGAAAATTGTAGCATGCATGCACCAAAACAATATGGCCGAACTTAAGAAAGCATACAACACTATGCTGAAAACAGGCGCGGCTACTGCGGCTACAGCAAGCAAATAATTACCCCCTTCCAACAAAAAATCCGGGCTGAAGTTATTCAGTCCGGATTTTTTATTGATACAAATATCTTTCTATTTCAGAAACAGGTTAACGATCATAAAGATTATAGCCGCCAGCAAGCCGCTTATTGGTATGGTAAGAATCCATGCCCACAGCAGGTTGATAGTAACACCCCAACGAACAGCTGATAACCTTTTTGTGGCACCTACTCCAATAATAGACCCAGCAATAGTGTGCGTAGTACTAACCGGTATCTTAAGGTTCTCGGTTAGGAACAAAGTAATAGCACCAGCCGTTTCGGCGGCAACACCCTCAAACGGCGTAACCTTGGTAATACGCGTTCCCATCGTCTTAATGATCTTGGAGCCTCCGCTAAGCGTACCAACAGCAATAGCCGTGTAGCACGCCAGTGGTACCCAATTCGGCATATGAGCGTCAGCCTGCATATATCCTGCGCAAACCAGCGCTGCAGTAATAATACCCATTACCTTCTGCGCATCGTTACCACCATGCCCAATACTGAATATTGCAGACGAAACTAACTGAAAACGTTTGAGGTAGAGGTTGGAGCGAGCTGTATTTAACGAGCCCAAAATCATAGTAAAGAAGCTCATAGCAATAAGTATCAACGAAAGTAATACCCATTTAAAGTTCTCTTTTTCGAATATGACATTGGTGTAATAGTTGCCAGTATTTATTTTAAGCTCTGCAGGGTCAGTTTTCAAAACAGTTAAAAGAAGATAAATTACCCCTATGATAACAAAACCCGAAATAAGTTTAGGATAAATACCCTTGCGGAAAGAGTAAATAAACCAAAGTGAAATGATGAACGCGATAAGCATACCAATAAGCGGAGCAAGAACGATGAAACTTACCGTTTTTAGAATAAGCCCGGAATCAACGGCGCCAAAACCAGCATGTGCAATTGCAGCCCCGGCAAAGCCGCCAATTAAAGTGTGCGAAGAGCTTGAAGGTATACCAAACCACCAGGTCAGCAGGTTCCAGCTAATGGCGGCAATAAGGCCAGACATAATAACCGGAAGCGTAATATAATTCTCATGTACAATTTTAGCAACAGTTTTTGCAACACCATGATCTCTGAAAATAAAGAAGGCCACAAAGTTGAAAAGTGCGGCCCAAAAAACAGCTTGAACCGGAGTTAGTACTTTGGTTGATACAATAGTAGCTATAGAGTTAGCAGCATCATGAAAACCATTAATATAATCGAAAGCAAGCGCAAGAACAATTATGACAATAAGTAAGGCAGACATAGGCTTAACTTAAGAATATTTAATGATGATCGATTCAATTACATTAGCAGCATCTTCACATTTATCAGTTACCACTTCTAACATCTGGAAAATATCTTTTTGCTTTATCAATTCAACTGCACTTATGTTAGCGCTGAAAAGTTTAAGCATAGTTGCATCCAGCAGATCGTCAGCATTATTTTCAAGACTGTTTATCAATACACATGCGTCAGTTATAGACTTCATATCCTTCATATCCCTGAGCGCATAAACGGCAGAGTTGATAGATTTCACCGATTTTGATATTATTTCAGCAAATGCAGGAAGGGTTTTATATTCATCTTTGATCTGGTAGTTGACTACCCTTTTTCCGGCACCCCATAAATAATCAGCAATATCATCAAGCGAGGTGGCAAGGTAATGTATATCTTCCCTGTCAAGAGGCGTAATGAAGTTTTGACCGAGTTGAATAAAAATTTCATGAGTCACCTCATCATTTTTGTGCTCCATCTCCTCTAACTTCCTGAGTAAAGCGTCCCGCTGATTCAGATCTGTTTCACGCATTGCATTGCTAAACAAATCGCTCATGATAATGAGGTTTGAAGCTACCTGCTCAAATAAATTAAAAAAAACTTTATCTTTTGGAAGGAAAAATTTAAGGATTGAACCTAAAGCCATAAAAACTGTGTTATTTAATGCGCCAAAATTATCCTGAATTTTCCGGCTTTAAAAATCTTAACTTAGACTTAATGATTTGACAACATTGAAAATTGCCTTGGAAGCTTAAAACAGACTATTAATTAACGATAAGATAATTTTAAGCAAGTTCATCCCCTACATATTTCAACATTTCTTCGAGATATGTCCGTTCATTGTTTAGCCTCGGCACCTTATTCTGTCCTCCGAGTTTACCTTTATCTTTCAGCCATCTCTTAAAACCATCCTTGGGCATCTGATGCACCACAGGCATTTTTAACGCCATATCCCGGTACCGTTTTGCCTCATAATCAGAATTAATTGCCTGTAACGATTTATCTAACAATTCAGTAAACAACTCCAGTGATACCGGCAAGTGCTCAAACTCAATTATCCACTCGTGACCACCTGTTGCTTCGCCGGTCATATAGACCGGAGCCGCTGAATAGTCAACAACCACTGCGCCCGTTTCGGCGCAGGCAATAGCGATTGCGTTATCGCTATTGTCAACAATAACCTCCTCTCCGAATGCATTTATGTAGTGCTTTATACGACCAGACACCTTTATGCGGAAAGGATCGAGCGAGGTAAACTGGACAGTATCGCCTACCAGATAGCGCCATAGGCCACCATTGGTACTGATAACAATCGCATAATTCTTATAAGTTTCGACCTCTTTCAATGTAAGCGTACGAGGGTTCTCTTTGCCGTATTCTGACATAGGCATGAACTCATAGAAGATACCATGGTTCAGGAAAAGCAACATCCCGTCCTCATCTTCCCTATCCTGCCCTGCGAAAAAGCCTTCCGATGCGTTATAGGTTTCCCTGTAATGCATATTCGGACTGGGGACGAATTGTTCAAACTGTCGGCGATAAGGCGTAAAATTTACACCACCATGAATGAATAGTTCCAGGTTGGGCCATATATCCAATAAGTTGTTGGTGCCTGTTATTTCGAAAATACGTTTAATTAATACTATGGTCCATGTAGGTACGCCAGCTATATAGGTAACATTTTCCCGAATGGTGCTATGTGCCATCCGCTCAATTTTCTCCTCCCACTCATTCATAAGTGCTATGGACATTTCCGGCAGGCGGAACATCTTTACCGCAAAAGGCATATTCTGTATCATAACCGCTGAAAGGTCTCCAAAAAAAGAAGCGCCATTCAGTTGATTTATCTGGTGGCTGCCGCCAAGCACCAGACATTTGCCTGAAGTAATATTAGATTGAGGATTGTCTTGCAGGTAAAGTGCCAAGACATCTTTGCCGCCACGGAAGTGGGTGTCGTTGAGCGATTCTTTACTTACAGGTATGAACTTACTTTTATCGCTGGTGGTGCCGCTTGATTTTGCGAACCATGTTATTGGTGATGGCCAAAGTATGTTCTGGCTACCTTCAAAAATGCGTTGTATGTATGGCTTAAGTGTTTCGTAATCATTTATCGGTACTTTCTTCTGAAAGTCAGCAATGCTATTGATGTTTTCAAAATCGTATTTCTTGCCGTATTCGGTAAACTGGGCAGACCCAATAAGATGATTAAATACCTGCTGTTGGGTGTCAATAGGATTGTGCATGAAATTATCAATAGCACTTTGCCTTAATTTGATAAACCCCTTAAACGCAGGACTGATGATGATACTCATTCTTATTCAAATTGTAAATTGTAAATGGTAAATTATAAATGGTGCACAATGCATGATAAATCAGAATTATAGATACCAACTGAGAATCACCGTATTTTAGCAAGACAACTATTACCCTTATTGCCGCTACATCAGTTATAATTTATCGTGTACGGTATAGTTTTTCCGGCGTAATTCAAAGTTCTGCCCAAGATAAACCTTTTTCACCTGCTCGTCAGCAGCTAATTCTTCGGCAGTGCCGGCTTTCAGTATTTTACCTTCAAACAACAAATACGCCCTATCGGTAATAGAAAGGGTTTCCTGAACATTGTGGTCAGTGATCAAGATACCAATATTTTTAAACTTTAGCTTTGCTACAATGCTTTGAATATCTTCGACGGCAATAGGGTCAATACCGGCAAATGGTTCGTCAAGCAGAATAAATTTAGGGTTAACAGCCAAAGCACGGGCAATTTCTGTGCGCCTGCGCTCCCCGCCGCTGAGCACATCGCCATTGCTCTTGCGAACATGTTGCAGGCGAAACTCATCTAACAACTCTTCCAGTTTATGTGCCTGTTCGCCCCTGGTAAGTTTTGTCATTTCCAGTACAGCTGCAATATTATCTTCCACGGATAGTTTACGAAAAATGGATGCCTCCTGAGGAAGATAGCCAATACCATTCTGCGCACGTTTGTACATCGGCAGTTTAGTAATGTTCTCACCGTCTAAAAAAACATTGCCACCGTCGGGTTTGATAAGGCCTACGACCATATAAAAAGATGTTGTTTTGCCCGCACCGTTAGGCCCGAGCAAACCTACTATTTCTCCCTGGCTTACATCAAACGACACATTATTTACAACTGTGCGCTTACCATATTGCTTTACCAGATTTTCAGTATGAATTTTCAACTGCAGGATTTTAGGCAAAAATAACAATGATAGCTGATTATAACCCTTTCAGAACGTTAATAGTATTGCAGATTATAAAAAAGGCTATAGCATTGCATGAAATAGAAAATTCCGGATGTGACCACACCCGGAATTTCTCAAAACGAATTGTAATATTATTTTGTGATGGTCACTTTTTGTGATACTGTACCCGCTGAAGACTGAAGGCGAACTATATACAAGCCCGGCGCAATATCTGCCACTGAATATGTAATGTCATTTATGCCTGCTTTCAGGTCGCTACCTGAAATTGAGGCTACGGTTTTGCCAAGCACATCGGTAAGCGTAAGCAAGGCACCGGAGGTGTTCTGCAGCTCAAATTTAAGGTGAAGGGCATCTGTAGCGGGGTTTGGATAAGCCTGCAGGAAGGTAGCAGTGCTGTTTACATTACTTACAGCAGTTGTAGTTCCTCCCTTCTTTGTGTAGTATGCCGCCTCGGAAACATAGGGTGTACCCGATGTACTGCCCGAGGTATCGTAATTAATAGTGAATAATAGATTATGAAACCCTGGTTTGTACCAACTGTAAGATTCCGTGCGGGAACTGGATTGGCCGAAGGAGCTGCTATCAGTGGTATGAGTTATTACATGCACCCTGATCACGCCGGTATCAGTACCTGAGGGCAACTGTATGGTGCCATAAGCATCACAAACCATGCTATCAATTTGAGTGTGGACGAAGCCAAATGAAGAGAGCACATAACCTGAAGTATCTACATAACTGCTGTTGTAAGTAAAAGGATACCGCATAATATCCTGAGGGTTGCTGAATACCATGGCTGTGCCCATTGAATAGTAGCCGTTCATGGAAAGCTTTGTACTACCGGCATTGGCGTAAACATAGGCACCATTTGTTAATGCTGCAATATTACTACCCGAAAAACTGCTGCAGTAAGGTGTAGAGTCGCAGGCAAGGAATGAAATAGTATCCAGAGACGTTTGCGTTACCGCAGAAAAATTCCAGGTTACATTTGCACCCGAAGCACCTTTGGAAACGTTGGTGTCAATGGAATGGCCATAGAATACATCGCCATGAACGGGGTTCATGTTTGCTGCTGTTAGTATTGACTGTGCGTTTGCCGTTACAGCTGTTGCTGCAAGAATTACTGAAAATAGTGTTGTTTTCATTTTCGATGAAATTGGTTTGATTGAATTCCGATGATTCAATTTTTGTGCCAATCCGAACATCCATTTGTTAAAAAAAACAAAAACAACAGCAATAACCCATAATCATTGGAGAATTAATAGGGTCGCGTCAACACAACCTGCTTTGATATTCTGCCGACAGAGCTCGCTAAATGAACAAAGTAAGTGCCCGGTAAAAAGGCATCAAGAGGATAGGTAATGTCTTTTGCGCCATCGGATAAATTATCGGTCTTTATGGTTGCGATCACCTTTCCGGTAAGGTCGGTAATGTAGATGGCCGAAACCAAAATACCTTTCAGATTGTAGGTAATGTGAAGCTGGTTATTTACCTGAACGGGATATACCTGCAGCGAAGCAGCCAGTGCACGTGCATCGGGTACGGAGGTGCTGTTAGTTTGCGTTGTGTAATAAGATGCGTAGGTTACATGTGGCTTGCCGCCTGCTACACCAACAGTATCGTACTTAATAACCATAAGCGGGTTGTGGAAACCAGCTTTATACCATGTAAAATATTCTGTACGGGCAGCATTAATATTTCCCTTGCTGCTATCGAAGGTATAAGCCACGGTATGTATGCGGCTTACATCCTGCACCGCACCCGTAGGCAGGTAGAGTGTACCATAACCATCATAGTAGTAGCTATCAATTTCGTTATGATACCTTGTCACTTTTGTTTCAGGGTTCACTATGGTATCTTTGAATGCATAACTATAGGCTTTCCCATATTGCATGGAGGGTATGCTGCTCCCAAAAGCCAGGTTGTAACCAGCCATGGAAAACAATTTATCAGTAGAATTGTAGGCAAGATTGCTATTAGCCCGACCGTTATCGTTATGGCCCTGGTAGATAATACAGTAGGGCGTGGCGTCGCAGGTAAAAAAAGATGTGGTATCTAATTTCCGTTCGTGAAGGTTGATGTAGCTCCAGTTTACATTGCCCCCGGAAAGCCCTGCATTTACAGCATTATTATCGACCCTGTGCCCATAGAAAGTTTCGCCGTCCACCGGGTTGAGCATAGCTGCCGTTAGCGTAGGTTGGGATGCAGCACTAAAGCAGGCCGCTAAAAATGTAACAATTGTAAGTAGTGCTATTTTCATGGGTAGTTATTTAGTGAGTTACACAAATTTACCCATTATTGGCCCTACGAGAGGTGAATACTATCTTAAAATTATAAGCGTGTAACCAGGTGACTTGCGTTACCAGCTGCCGCCGGCACCACCACCATCCGTACTGCCTCCGCCAAAACCACCGAAACCGCCGAAGCCACCGCCTCCGTCACCACCCCAGCCGCCACCGCCATCACGACGGCCACCGCCCAGCATATTACCCAGCAGGAAACCGGTTGCGATATCGCCCATACTGCTGCCACTCATGTAGTTGCCACCGCCGCCGCCACCGCGGTTCCTCATTTTAAGTATAAATATGATGAAAATTACCAGCACCACTATGGCACCTGCAGGAAAACGCTTCTTGCCAACTGACTGCCCGGGGTCACCTTTATATTCATCTTTTGTAATGGCAATTACAGCATTGGCTGCATCTGAGAGTCCTTTATAGTAGTCGCCCGCCTTGAATGACGGTATCATTTCATTACGAACTATCCGCCCGCACTGCGCATCTGTTAACACCCCCTGAAGCCCTTTACCAACGGTAATAAAAGTGCCTTTTTTGCCACTGCCATTGTCCAGCGTAACTAAAATAAGCACGCCGTTATCCTTTCCCTTTTCACCTAAACCCCAATCATTAAAGATGTGAACCGAGTATTCATTTATATCATGACCGTCAATTGTGGGCACCGTAACGATTGATACCTGGCAAGATGTGGTTCTTGAGAATTGATCTAACTGCTGTTCTAACTGATCTGCTTCGCCCGCCCTTAAAATATGTGCAAAGTCGTTCACCAGCCTTGGTGGGTTGGGCTTATCCGGGTATACCTTCTTGTCGTCGGCATAGACGTACAACCCTGCGAAGAAGAATGAAACGAGCAGCAACAATTTCTGCCAGGTAAACGCACGCATTATTTTACTGCTCATTTTCCAAATACTATTTCGTCAGGAAGTTCATTTTTCTTTATTGACGGGTCGTAGGGGAAATGACTGGCTAATGCCGTTCCCAGTTCCCTTACGCAATTACCCAGTCCATCAGCGATTTCATTCTTGCGGAGATGGCCCTTCAGCTGTTCTGCCGCTTTTTCCCAAAATTGCTGGCCACCCGCCTTTTCATAAATCACCACATCTCCAAACAGCGCGAACTTTTGATCGTTCATTGCTAAGTAGACAAGAATGGCATTACGGGCAGTAGTCTTTTCCATCTGCAGGCGCACAAAAATCTCTTTTGCGCGCTCCAGCGGATCAGCTTTACAATGTGGTTCAACAAACACCCTGATTTCTCCCGAGGTTTTGCTTTCAGCTTCTTTAATAGCTGCTACTACCCTGCTCTGAACCTGAGCATCCAGTATCGGTTTCTTTTTGAAGAATGAAAACATAACAACGGATTTAGCTTGGCAATTTGCTACTATGAGCAGGCAATTACCTGCTCACAGTAGCTATTTATAAGTATATTAGAATTTCACTTTAGGGGCAGACTGCGCTCCCGCTTCAGCCTGGAACATCGCTTTTTCTTTAAAGCCGAACATACCCGCAAGTATATTATTCGGGAAAGACGTTACCTTAACATTGTAAGTAGTAACCACTTCGTTAAAACCCTGACGGGCAACGTTAATCCTGTTTTCGGTGCCTTCCAACTGGCTCTGCAAATCGCGGAAGTTTTCGTTAGCCTTTAGCTGCGGATATTGCTCAGAAACCACCATCAGGCGACCTAAAGCCTGGCTCAACTGACCCTGTGAGGCCTGGAACTGCTGCATTTTTTCAGGTGTAAGATCTTTAGGGTCAATTTTAATTGCAGTTGCGTTGGCCCTTGCCTGAATAACATCGGTCAGCGTTGTTTTTTCGAAATTTGCAACACCCTTTACCACTTCTACCAGATTAGGAATCAGGTCAGCCCTGCGCTGATACTGGCTCTGAACGTCGCCCCATTTATGGTCTACTTCTACGCGGCTACTGTTCATTCCATTATAACCACATCCGCCTACTAATACCAACAGCAATACGATGCCGAGGAAAATATACAATCCTTTCATTGTTTTTAATTTTTAGTAAAATTACTGTGTATGGCGGTAAATAAAGAATGTATTTCGGCGAACAATCACAATTAATCGGTAATTATTGGTTTGCAGCAGGTGTAAGCATATTGACATGCAAGAATGTCCGGAATAGGCATTGTCATTGAGTTGATGAATTATCAATAATATTTCGCCCTTACAGGGCTTGTACAAATAATATCTGTATTGCAGGGCTGCACCCAGTGCTACAGATATTGCGGTCTTTCAGACCTTCAGAATGCTCAAGAAGTTGAGCCACACTACTAGTGTTCAAAACAATGTTTCCAGCACATTTTCCTGGCAGCAATTGGGTAGTCCCTATGGGACATGAGCCCATTATTGTTACATTTTGCTACAGAGCGGTAGTCCCTAACGGGACATTTCCCAGCTACAATGACGGGTTTCGAACTTTTGTGGTGCCACATTTCGAAAGTGCGGCGCACCGATGCTCTGCCTCTTTATTCGTTACTCGTTTGTTAAGTGGAGTCACGCGATTTCAAAAAAAGTTGCTGCCGTAGTGCTTCGAAAATGGGGTTGCTGCTTGTTATCTGTGTTAGGGCGACCGCAAGGGATCGCCCCTACTTGCGCGATGTATGCTACAGTTGGCTGTTTAATGTTCTCTATTGACATGGGAATGCGCTCCTTAAGGGTACAAATATCGCGAGCGTAAATGGAGTGAACAACCGTTATACACATGATATGCAAGTGCGGCTATTTTCATTTTGATAATCAGTTGGTTATGTTTTTTTGCATCACCCTTAGATTATAGCTCGGTTAGCTGATTTACGCCACAGCCGCATCATAGTACGTTACCTCAACGGTGCACCAATAGTAGCCATTAGGCTGGGTGTTGACGAGCGGTTGGGAGGACAGTATAACTAATGTGGGGTCAGGTGGTGTTGCGGGAGGGGTAATGGTAAGTGTTACCACTGTTGAAGATATTTGGGGTGTTATAACTGCATTGTGGATGCAGAAATTACTATAACCCTGCCCTATGCCGTTGGCAATAAAGCTATTGACATAGCCGCTTACTGTTGCAGAAGCAACCGCAATATCAATATCGAGGAAGGAGAAAATACGGGTTTGATTTATCATAGTGTTGTGTTTTGATGTTTGTATAAGGGCTATGTCTTTTACTACCTGCGGCTTGTTATTGCGAGCTCTTCGCGAAGCAACCTCACAGGTGGCGGGTTAGCGTAACCTTGTTATTGTGAGGTTGCTTCGTGCCTCGCAATGACCATGTTGTTATTAGATTGCCATTGTTGGGGGCAAAGCCCATAACTAATACAGCGCCGGGTTGTAATAATTAACCTGTACTGTATAATAATTATTACCGGTAGGTATGGCGGGCACTTCTGCCAAAAACTGCGGCGTAACCGCAACCTGCCGCACCTCAAAATTGATGCAGCCCAGCGCCATTTGCGTGGTTATAAAATCGTTTACAGCAGTATTAACTGACAGTAATTCCCCGGTGGTGCTGTCCGGGGTATCTTCTTTGGAGATGATGTGTGTTTGGTTGGTTGTCATGGGGAAGTGTTTAAAAACTAATAATTAGGAAAATATTTTCGCCAGTCTTTAATTTTATTTTTTTCTTTTTTGTTGGCTACAATCTCTGTAGAGATTTTTTCAGGTGGGTATTTGACGCTATCAAATACTCCTCTTCTTTTTGCTTCGGCATAAAACCATGGATTTATTTTGGTTTGGTTTTCCCGTATGTAATAAATCACTTCAGGCTGCATAGGATTGTTAATCCTAAATTCTCTTAGCTTTTTTGGTTGAAATTTTACTTCTATTGAATCAAGCATTGTACCCCTATGAGTTCTGTCTATTCTAAAGCCTAGTGGTAATTCCTGATTCTTACGTAAATAATCAAGGCCATTGATAATACACTGGCGAAAATGGTATTCTGCAATTTCCGCAACAGTATCTTTTAGGTACTCATATATGTAGTAGTCCATTGGCTTATATTTGTATGTAAAATCTAGTGAAACTTGATATATCGGTTCACTAACTCGATAATGATGAGAAACAGAGTCACTTTCAAACCATGCATGTAGTTCCAGTTCTCCATAAGTGAGGGATTCTATACCAGGAATCCTAACAGGACTATCACAGTACATACAGTATTGCCGCCATCTTGCATCCCAACACATTTTTTGCAGATGAACCGGCGGATCCTCATAACTAATGGCAATACTATCTGTTTGTAAATTTTTGTTTGGTCTACTTCCATTTGGGATATTCTCTTTTTGTTCACTCCGATTTTTGCATCCGGAAATAACAACCAAAGTAGAATATATTATTGCTAACCCTATAGATATTGCAATCCTAATAATAGCCATATGAATAATTTTAACTACGTAAATGAAGATTTAATATCTCTTATCTGGCCTCAATCGTTTAATTCGCATTACTACCCAGCCGAATAAGTATATGAATCTTCTGTCCACTACTACCCATCTTATCACCTGCAAATTTCCTTCATTTTTCCCTCCAAAGCCGCTTCTATCGCCATCTGAAGGTCCTCCACTCCCTTGACTATAGTTAAAATTACTTTTAGTGCCATCTAAATTATCCCAAGTATACATATCATTATCAATCTCATTGAGAGCACCCAATGGGTGTATATGTATTGTGCTGCCAGTCCATTCATTACCATAAGGAGAGGGTGACTCTTGCAAGAAGAGAGGTGCTGAATCCGTTGTAGAAAGATTGGGACGTGGAACAGGATCATTTTGATGCCAACGATAAGGGTAATCTACATGACTTTCTATTCCAGTAGGAAATAAATGCACTCCTAAAACAGCATTCCGTCTTGACACTTCAGCCGTAGGCATTTTTATCCCGCTTTTCGTAGTCCATATTTTACCATTTAATCGATGATTGGTTCTATTCCCTAATACCGCACTTTTATCATAAACTGCAGGAAATAAATCCATATAAAATTCAGCAAAATCTTCAAATTTATCAAGATCATACCATATCCCTTGACCTTTTAAAAGGTCTGAATCAAAAATATCTGTACCCGGATTTCGTTTTAGGATGCTTATTACTTTTCGCAAATTAGAAGTAGTGAAACAGATAAAAACATTTCTTGAAAGATCGTTATGTATATATCTTGGTTTTTCATAGTTGGTATCTCTCGATTTAAAAACCCTTGTTCCTAAACCATATCTTATTGGCAAGGCATCGTTACCATTGTCATCCTCAATAGGATCAGGAATTTCAAGCCATGGGTCAAAGTATTCAGGTTTCTGAATTCTTTGATGATCATCCTTAAGTCTTGGTGGTGTAGCATCTTGACCGGGTTTCGTTTGTATTTTTACCCTACCTCCCGAATTTAACACAGAGCCGGGAAACTCTCTGCCAGCATCTAGGATTTTACTCTTACTTCTCAATACTGGATTGCTGCTATCAGCCCTTTTGACCGATGGAAAATTACCAAAAGTATGATTGCTTTTAGTGCCGATACCCTGAGAAAAACTGCCTCCCGGCGGCTGCGAACCTGCAACATTAGGTACATTGGGCATGTAAGGGTTATTGTTCTGCGATGGTACAAATGGACCATTACCCCATGAGCCGAAATTATTAGCATATCCCCCGGTACCCAGATTCCCTGTATTAAGAACTGAACCCTTATTAATTACAGAGTTACCCGAATTATCATTCTCGTTATCATCATTATTACTTTCACTTTGTGAACTCCCCGAACCACTACCCGAGCCGGAACGGCTGGTGTAGTTATTATCGTCCGGTGCAAGGCCATTATCATCCTAGGTACCCATATTTTTCAAAGACTTTATAAAGTTAATAATTTTTATAATACCAGCTCTTTCTTTTAAGAGCTGGTATTATTTTAAATATCAAAAAATGACGGCCTTACTAACAATCGCCACAACCGCAACCACCAGTATTTTGTGGTGTTGGGCAGCACTTACCAAATACCTTTTTGTATGCTGTTGGCTGGTCAGTAGCTGTTAGGTGTCCCACACTTTTGAAGTGTGGGACACCTCTACTGTATGCAAGTGCGGCTATTTTTTGTTTGATAATCAGCTGATTATATTTTTTGCATCACCCTGGATTATACTGGATTAGCGGATTTACGCTATCGCAGCATCATAGTACGTTACCTCAACGGTGCACCAATAGTAGCCATTAGGCTGGGTGTTGACGAGCGGCTGGGAGGATAGCACAACTAACGTTGGGTCGGGCGGTGTTGCGGGAGGGGTAATGGTAAGTGTTACCACTGTTGAAGATATTTGGGGTGTTATAACTGCATTGTGAATGCAGAAATTACTATAACCCTGCCCTATGCCACTGGCTATAAAGCTATTGACATAGCCGCTTACTGTTGCAGAGGCAACCGCAATATCTTTATCGAGAAAGGAGAAAATACGGGTTTGATTTGTCATAGTGTTGTGTTTTTGATTTTAGTTAGTTGCCGTAATAATTTTACAACCAGCTTAATTTTGTACGACCAGCGGCCGGTCATTGCGAGCTCTTCGCGAAGCAACCTCACAGGTGGCGGGTTAGCGTAACCTTGTTATTGTGAGGTTGCTTCGTGCCTCGCAATGACCATGTTGTTATTAGATTGCCATTGTTGGGGGCAAAGCCCATAACTAATACAGCGCAGGGTTTTAGTAATTAACCTGTACCGTATAGTAGTTATTACCGGTAGGCACTGCAGGCACTGCTGCCAGAAACTGCGGCGTAACCACAACCTGCCGCACCTCAAAATTGATGCAGCCCAGCGCCATTTGCGTGGCTATAAAATCGTTTACAGCAGTATTAACTGACAGTAATTCCCCGGTTGTACTATCAGGGGTATCTTCTTTGGAAATGATGTGTGTTTGGTTGGTTGTCATGAGTCGATTGTACTTCACAACAGTGATTGGGAATAATAAATAACAAATAATTATTAGTTGAATAACTTTCAATGGCTATTGAGTTGTTGACCCGTTAATGTATCGACGAGGGAATCAGTCCGACTCAATTGTTCAGGATAAGGGCCATCCTTATAAAAATAGGCTGGGCGAGTTTTATCGCGTAAATATGTTACCCACAAAGTTTCTTTCGGCAATCCGTCCGTTGTCCCTTTCCTACAGACATTGAATATGGCGTTTTCGGGCGTTAAGATCAAGCATCCAAAGCTAAAATCAAATCCATTAATAAAGGCAGTATTTGATGGGTAGTTTACTGAGAGAGGATCACTGGGCTGTATGTATTCATATACAATAGCACCTTTTAGCATAAAAATAAACTTGCATTTTTGGTTGTCACCATATTGGTATGGATTACGCAAAAGAATAGATATTAGCGAGTCTGAATAGCCATTAATCATATATAATGTATCCCACTCAAAGCATAAAACATCCTTAAATTTTACATTATACTTTACTTCGGTATTCACTGCCCTATTCAAGCATTCCCCTAAATCATAACGTCCATAATAGCAATTACACGAACAAATAAAAAAAAATGAAAAAAACATTAAGTATTTCATATTTTTATATTAATATTTTATTTAAAATATTATATTTTGACTAATATATATTATTTTTATTATGTATATAAATTTTTAAAAAAAAATTAAAAATTTAAACTTTAGATACACTAGTTACCTAAAATATTATCAATTTATTTTTTTATTAAAAATCTTTGGAATGTGTTTGCCGAGCTATTAAATGATCAACTCTGCGATTATATTTTTCATATTCGCTTTTCGTCATTCCATACTTATCTCTCTTGTCAATACCGGCTTTCATAAGTTCGTATTCCCAATCAGTGAGTTTAGTTAGTTGCATTCTATTTCCAACTAATGTAAATAATCCACGTTCGCGAAATTCGTTCAAAACATCCATTGCTATTTCTTTCATATTTTTTCCTGAATTTTGCGCAACTAATTTCCTGCCAATAATATTGTTCCAAAGATCAATTGGTTCATCCGCTTTTTCAAGGCGATCTTTATTGTTACCTTCGAACGGACCCATCCAATAATTCATTGGATCTTCTTCATGCGCATCGGCAGCTTCCTTTGCGATAACTTCTCCAAACTCACTTTTTATAGCAGCACTCCACAAAGTATGTCTAAATGCATTTGCCTTATTAGAATACGGATTGTATTCGTTACCTGCCAAATAGCCAAAACGGAAATGATCATGATCATCCGTTAAGATCGCAAATCGCGACGCTATTGAAGAAATGTTAAGACTTTCATCGTTATCCCCAATCGCCAGTGCCATTTCTTGGTGTTTTACAAAAAAATTGGCCAGCTTCACTTTTGGTTTTTGTGACAATCCCTTATTGGGAGTTTTAACTGGCCGCTGCTTTTTATAGTTAATAGTATCTGCTAGTGTTTGCATTACTGGAAATGGACGTAAGTCGCCAAATTGCTCCTTTTCGAATGGACGTTTGTGCGGCGGAAACGACTTTTCAAAAGCTTTCACTCTATTATAAATTAGTTTGTTCCTATTCATGTAAGTTTCGGCAAGCATATCAATTGCAGCTATTGTTTGTGGGCGTTGATTTGCAAAATCCTCCTTCCTCATATCCATCGCTGTCGGCGGGAATTTACTCCAATCTGGGCCTTTGCGACTTTCCGGTACTGCATTTTTTTCCGTTACCTTTTTTGTAGTAGTTACCAACTTTTTTGCAACTACTTTCTTTTTTGATGTTACAGGCGTTGGCGGAAACATAGTAGATGCCTCTTGTGGCGTGGCATCTGGCCTGCCAGCGGCAAATTCATCTTCAGTTAAGTATCCACCAGTTTTGTTTTTGGGCCAGTAATTTATCGGGTCGGTATCTGTTACACTTTGGGTGTTGGCTACTTTACTGTAGTCAGTAACGCCAGGCATACTGGCTGCTGCATCTTCATAAGGTAATTTGCTATAATCTTTTTTCGCATCGGCTTCTGAATACGGGCCAGCTACACCAGTAGTATCACCTGTTTTTATAGGTTTATCTTCCTCCTCCCCTTTCTCATCGCCGCCATCCTTCTTACCCAGACCTCGCGGGCATAGTCCGCAGGTCTTTTGCGTTTCCGCTTCCCATTCCAGATCTACATCAAAATCACCAACACCATCTTCTGGTAGTTCCAGCCGCTCCACCTCCCTTTCGTACTTCTTACCGGCTTCCGTTCGTTGCAGGTCTCTAAATCTTAAAACTGTTCCATCAGCCATTATCCAGATAGTGAAACGCATTTTATCGACGCCGACATATTTAAGCTTATTTTGCTTCATCCACGACGTGTCAATATACGCTGTCATGGGCACACCGCCTGTGAGGGTAATGTTTTCAAAAGGGTGCAGTATGCAGCAAAACCCTATCTCGGGGTATCTTTTCTTCCAGAAGGCTGAAAAATATGACATACAGATATATTATAAAGTTAAGGATTTTTTTTTAAAACCTGCCCTTCCTTAAGTGGAAGAGCAGGTAGCATTCATTTTTGATGATTTTTCAGTTCAACTTTTAAAGAAGGATACACTTCTCATAATTTTTTAACAATCGCCACAACCGCAACCGCCAGTATTTTGTGGTGTCGGGCAGCATTTACCAAATACTTTTTTGTAAGCTGTTGCCTGATCTGTACCTCCGGTAATATCTGTAACAATGGCAACCTGCTGATCAACCACATCTTTATTAAGTGTCGTGGTTTGTATGCTATCCGTTACGCTCTGCATTGCCGCAATATTGCTGATATAGTCTGACATGTTTATGGCATCCTGAGCCTTCTGGTTAAAGCAATCCAGTGCTTCGCCACCGCCCAGCATAGCATCGGCTATAGTTGATGATGTTTGCAGTGTTTGCTTTTGTACAGAAAGTACAATACCAGGTACTTTAACGGTATTCATTCCTATTTCTATATCGGTGGTGAGCCCCTTTACCACGCGGTAAAAAATTTCACTATCAGGCACAGGAAGGGCACATGCTAATGCAGGAAGGCATGTAGCGCCAAGAGGCACACTTTTTTCCTGTATAAATGGCACTGTAATGTCATCATAATTCAGAACATTACAATAATGCTTAAACAGTTCACATTTTACCGCTTTTCTGTTTGCATCTACCGTGCCGGTTGTCGCATCTTTAATAACATCCAACAGCATATTTTCCAGATTAGGCAGATCCACTACCGTAAAGCTCTCCGGATAGCCGTTAGTATAGGCAAACTTTAAGTTAGTAAGCGCCGTAACCGTTGTGTATTCCTGCAACAACTGGCGGAATACGAAGTTCAATACCCTGCTTTTGTTTACATTCTCCAGTACCCTTACCGTGCTTTCTTCTTCACCTGTTCGCATGGTATCGGTGGTCGAGGTATTTATCGCTATCTGCCTGTTAGCATTACTTTGCTGCACATGCTTGGTAAGCGCATTGTTAAGCGTATTTACGTTCGATGCCCTTGCGCCGGCGCGGTTGTAGCTATAGCTGTCTGCTATACCACCAGAAGAAGTGGTTGTTTCGCCAACACTTTTTCCGTAACCACCACCAATGCTAAAGATACCCAGATTTAGGTTGCCATTTACGCCAAAAGATTTACTGGTGTTTTTTGCATCTGATTGGGTAGAAAAACTAGAACCCGAGCCACCTGAGGTATCGGAAGTAGCTTCCATTATGCCTTGCTCTTTCTGCATCAAGGTATCCAATTCTGTAGCACTGCTATTGCTCATACTGTCCAATACGTTCTGCGCACTTTCGCGGGTGCTGGTCATATCTTTATAAGTGCGCACGCTAATAGTGGTGCGCTCGCCTGGCAGCAGGGTAAATGTCTTCACTACTTTACCAGCACCGTAGTTGCCGAGGTATGATGTGGTGGTGTACTCTTCAATAACATAAATGCGCGGGGCTGGCACAGGTGGCTTTACCACATACTTTGTTATTGGACCTCTGTTTGATAGTCGGTTAATCAATACCGGGCGCAAGCCTTTTGTAGCATATTCTGCCATTACTGTTTTAGCCGGAGACATCGGCACAACAACATTGTCGCCAATATTCATAATATTGGGAACAGTATTCATACCGGGTGCGGCCCCGGTAACCACACTTGAATAGGTTTTCCCGCCGTAGGTGGCTTTAACTACCTCGCCGCCCGGAGTGGGAAAATATGCAGCTAATACAGGTGCAGGTGCTGCAACATAAGGATTCAGCAGTTGGAACGCCTGATCTTGAGACATGCCACTAACCAGGTCAAAATAGTTATTGGTGGGTGCTTTAAATGTAAAATCCTTAAATAACTCCTTATTTAACGCCACTGCAATATGACCGTAGGTGGTAAAAGCAGTAGTCTGAGGAATGTTAAAATCAACAATTGGCACATTTGTGCCAACGCCCGGCGGGTATTTAATAAATGGAGCTTTAATGTCGTTGCACGATTCAGAATTCATCTGATGTTCCATTGCTGCTATCTCATTGAGAATAGGCTTAATTACTGGATCTGCCATAATTTTTAAAATTTTGAGTTAAGGTATAATTAATGAAAATTTAAATAAGATGAAAGGCGTAAATATTCTGCTAAGTGCATCGTAAAATGCTACAAACATGAAACAGTTAGCAAAAAAATGCCTTATTCTGCTAGTAAAATGGCGGAGCAGTATTTTTTAAAACATTATAGCCGCTGGCGAATTCAGTTTGGATGAAGACTGATTGATTGCTGCATTTGCAACAAGGGAGGAGTGGGTATTTTTCCATTTAATAATGTTTATTATTATAAATAAACTAGATAATTGAAATTATATTGCCTAATTTTTTGCAAATTTTTTTCTAAATAAATAAAATTATTTTACAGTTACTAATTACATATTGTGTAACAACAGGTTGCAATATAGAATCAATATCAAACCAATTTGAGGCTATCCATCGAAATGCATGTTTTGTGAATGGTAAAAAAGGTGTGCCACACACTTTGAAGTGTGGGACACTTCGGCTTTAACCCTAGAGATTCGAAATGCGTGTTTTGTGAATGGCAAAAAAGGTGTCCCACACTTTTGAAGTGTGGGACACCTCGGCGCAACTCCAGAGATGCGAAATGCATGTTTTGTGAATGGTAAAATCGGTGTCCCACACTTTTAGAGTGTGGCACACCTCGGCGCTAACCCTGAAAATTCGAAATGCATGTTTTGTGAATGGTAAAAAAGGTGTGCCACACACTTTGAAGTGTGGGACACTTCGGCGCTAATTCAAAGGCAAAGACAAATAGAAGATGGTTCCTTTTCCTAATTCGCTTTCGAAACGAATGTCGCCATTCTGGTAGATCATAAATTCTTTGCATAGCATAAGGCCGAGGCCAATACCTTTTTCGTCGTTGGTACCAAAGGTAGAATTGGAATGGAGTGTGAAAATCTCTTTCTGTTTATTGGCATCCATCCCGATGCCGTTATCTTTAATCGCAATTTCGCCTAAACCTGCGCGGCTGGCAAAAGATATCTCCACTTCCCCACCCGTACGGGTGAATTTGACGGCATTATTAATAACATTACGCAGCACAATGCGCAACATATCTTTGTCAGCAATTACTTCAATACCGGTATCTATGTTGTAAGATAGCTTAATTCCTTTTTTTGAGGCACTATTCACTTTGGTTATCCTGGCGTCTTCAACCAAGTGCGCAAGATTAACCGGTGCCAGCTTCACGTTAACACCTGCCATCTGGTTTTTAGACCAATGTAACAGGTTCTGTAACAGGTCAGATGTATAGCGGGTCTGGCTATAGAGTTCCTGCTCAATCTCTTTTCGATCGTCGCTGGAAATTTCACTTTCTGAAAGTATGCCCAGGTAGCCAGTAATAGAGTCAATTGGCGTTCTGAGGTCGTGAGAAATAATTGAAAACAACTTACTTTTTTCTGCATTGGCCTGTTCCAAAAGTCTGTTCTGTTCTTTTATCTGTATATTCTGTTGCAGAATTTCATCTAAACGAGCGTCTGCTAACTTTTTTTCCCCGTAGTAATAGTTCCTCAAGTAGTTTATAATGAAGTAGGCAAATACTATTAATGCCACATAAGCGGAAAGTATATCGATAAACCGCGACAAGCTTGTTTCGTATGCGTTGGTGATGGTTTGCGGATAGTAATATTCAATGAAACATAAGGCCAGAGCGACAGATATATGCAGCACCATCCAGATTGGATACAATCGTCTGGAAGAAATTGCGATCAGGAGCGAAAAGAGAAACCCGAAAAACAGGAAAGTCGGTCCCGCACTGCCGGCATCATAGAAGTAATTTATTATGAGTGCACTATAAGCACAACATGCATAAATAGAGATACAATACTTGAATTTCTTCTTTACCCGGGAATAGTAGTATAATACACCTAATGCCACAATAAGGAATGCAATTACCCCAGTCATAAGCAACTTGCCCATGATTACGATAATAGCAAGACTGTATAGCAAGAAGAAGAATGAGATGATAATGACAACATTAAAAACCCGGTTCTCCATTGAAAACGAGCCTTTTTCACCGACTGCTTTTATCCACAATTGCCGTAGCATCGAGTTATTCATTGATCACATTTTAGTGTCGGGTATAAACTTTTATGATATGCTGCAAGACATGAATTGTTAAGCAAATGTAAACGAACTTTCCGAATTAACAATGTATAGACATCTATTTCTGAAACTATCGCCCCAACAGATGGCTGGGGCTAATGGCAAATGACGACAACGTATCAACGTTATGGAGCCTGCGCCAGGCAGGTAAACTGCCCATAATAACCAATAACCTTATTTAAAAGATTATTGGGTGCTTTCTTCTTTACTTCACCAAATACTTATAATTTTCCTGAAAATTCAGCAGGCATGAAAAAGATAGGAATAATAGGTTCGGGAGAAGTGGCGAAAACACTTGGCAACGGCTTTTTGAAACATGGTTATGAAGTGATGTTAGGTTCCCGTTATTCGGCAAAAATTGCGCCGTGGAAAGAACAGGCGGGTGATAAGGGCCATATAGGCACACCCAACGAGGCGGCTAAGTTTGGAGAAATAATAGTTGTTGCAGTGAAAGGCAGCGTTGCCGCAAACGTAATAGAAGAGGCGGGTCCGCAAAACCTGCAACATAAAACGGTTATAGATGCGACAAACCCGATAGCTGATTCGGCACCGGAAAACGGCGTATTGAAATTTTTCACGACAATGGATGAATCGCTGATGGAGCGCCTGCAAACGCAGTTTCCGGAAGTGCATTTTGTAAAGGCGTTTAACAGTGTAGGCAGTTCGCACATGGTTAATCCGCATTTCAGTGAAAAGCCAACCATGTTTATTTGCGGCAATAATAACAATGCAAAAAAACAGGTAACGGAAATTCTGGACCAGTTTGGCTGGGAAGCTGCGGATATGGGCAAAGATACTTCTGCAAGGGCGATAGAGCACCTCTGTATGTTGTGGTGCATACCGGGTATGCTGCATGGCGAATGGAACCATGCATTTAAATTGCTGAAAGGATAATTAATAGTTTTTAGGTTCATTGATGCCGTTGTAACGATTGCGCTGCAACGGCATTTTTATTTTTGGCCGTGTAAATTTCGGGATATGGATTTGGAGCGAAGGAGATTGATGTTAAGGGTCAACCCCAATCGGGGTTGGTGGGATGTGGTGCATGTGCCGCCAGTTTCACCGGCGGTTATTTTTGGTTAAGCCCTTCGGGCTAGTTTAGCGTTGAGCGTTCGGGAAGGTTTTCGGGTTTGTATAGGATAGCCCCTATGGGGCATTGTCCGGCAGATTATACGATGTGCTACAAACAGATAGCCCCGATGGGGGCAAATTGTGTTCAGGAGGAATTTCGACATTGGATTTCGGGGATATATTCAACCCCATTCGGGGTTGGTGGGTATGGCGTATGTGCCGCCAGTTTCACTGGCGGTTATTTTTGGTTAAGCCCTTCGGGCTAGTTTGGGGTAGTGACGTTGCCAGTTCGGGAAGGTTTTCGGGTTTGAGTTGGGTAGCATGACCCGATTATTGTAACATTTTGCTACAGAGCGGTAGCCCCGATGGGGCATTAAAAATCTATAAAGAGTTATTAGCGCGATATTTCGCCCTTACAGGGCTTTGTGCAATGATAAAATCTATATCACAGGGCTGCACCCTGTGCTATTATATTACGGTCTTTCAGACCTTGAAAATCTAATAGTCATTTACAGTGCCCGATGGGGAGAATTTCCGTTTGTTTAGGATAGCCCCGATGGGGCATTGTCGAAAAGGATAAGCCATAAACTACAAACAGATAGCCCCTATGGGGCAAATTGTGTTCTGGAGGAATTTGAAAATTGGATTTCGGGGAAATGTTCAACCCCATTCGGGGTTGGTGAGGTATGGCGTATGTGCCGCCAGTTTCACTGGCGGTTATTTTTGGTTAAGCCCTTCGGGCTATGCGAATTGTTGAATTTCAAGGGGTTGGTGAGTTACCGTATTTATACCGCCGGTTTCACTGACGGTTATTTTTGGTGGAGCCCTTGGGGCCATATTAAAGATGAAATTGAACGAATTCAAATGGCACGATTCTAGTTTTTCCAGCGATCCATATTTTCAGAAACAGAAAAACAATCTTTGGCTGGTAGCATTTATTCGTGCAATTACTTACTTTTAACTACATGAATCCGATAATATCAATTCAATCGCTAAGTAAGCAATATGGCGATAAAACCGTGCTGGATAATATTGACCTGGAAGTTGCACCGGGGCAGATCATTGGATATATAGGTCCGAATGGCGCCGGCAAATCGACAACCGTAAAAATACTTACCGGCATAATACAGGAATATGAGGGCACGGTTACCGTAATGGGTAAGAACCTGCGTGAAAATATTATGGAAGTAAAAAGCAAGGTTGGTTACATACCTGAACTGGCTGAACTGTATGACCTGCTTACGCCACGGGAATACCTTACGTTTATTGGAAAGCTGCACCACTTAAGTAATGAGGTGATAGAAGACCGTGCTTCAAAAATGCTGGAATCTTTCGGGTTATCTCAGAACATAGACCAGCGCATGGACAGTTTTTCGAAAGGTATGCGCCAGAAAGTGCTGATAACCTCGGGCCTGCTGCACAACCCCACAATTGTATTTATGGATGAACCCCTTTCCGGGCTTGATGCCAACGCCGTTATTCTGGTAAAGGAATTACTACAGGCGCTGAAGCAGGAAGGTAAAACCATTTTCTACTGCTCTCATATGATGGATGTAGTGGAAAAGGTATCGGACCGTATTGTATTGATTAACAACGGCAGAATAATAGCCAACGGAACCATTGCTGAACTGAAACAAGGTGGCGATGAAAGTCTGGAACAGATATTTTCAAAACTCACTTCATCTGGCAATCAGGTGCAGAGAGCTGACGACCTGGCCGCCGCAATGAGCGACCGCAACACCATAACCCAACCTTACCATCATGAATAAGTTATTGCTCCGGCTTATAATGTTACCGTCTTTTTTATGGAAGGCTTTGGGCGCAGATCTGGTGCAGCTTGAAGCCATACTTACTATGCGCATTACTATTGACGACCGCAAACCGGTCGGCATAGGCAGGCGGCAGAACCAAAAGAAGGATATAAAACATGGCTCCATTACCAGCGCCTTCTTATTTACACTTATGGGTGGCGTGTATTCTTTCCCTATCTGGTTTATAGAGGACAGGGTGTTTGGCATGTCGGTCTACTTTTCGTTGTTGTTTTTAATTATTACGTTAACGCTGATCACCGATTTCAGCAATACCTTATTCGATAACCGCGACAAGTACATTCTTTTTCCCCGCCCTGTTGGCGACCGCACCATAGTGCTTTCTAAACTGCTGCATGTGTTTATTTACCTGCTACGCATGGTATTGCCGATGTCACTCGTTGGGTGGATTGCAATGGGCTATCTCGATGGATGGAAGTCGGCGGTATTGTTTCCGCTGCCGCTTACCTTAATGGTTTGCATGGCCCTGTTTCTGGTGAATAGTTTCTATCTGGTAGTGCTGCAGGTGACGAAAGCGGACAAGTTTAAAGATGTTATCAATTATTTCCAGATACTAACTTCTGTAATTTTCTTTGCAAGTGTGTATCTGTTGCCACAGCTATTTAAAGATGAGAATGCCGGAACCATGTTATCGTTTACAAGGTTCAAATGGATGCAGTACCTGCCCTCATCATGGCTTGGGTCCTGCTGGACCTGGATCGGCTTTCACCAAAGTGTAGGTAACGGAACACTGAACAGCCTGCTTGGGGTACTAACGCCGATATTGAGCGCATTTATACTCATTAAGTACCTTGCACCGCAGTTTACCAAAAAAATAAGTGGCATAGATGGCGCTGAAGTTACGGAGAGCAAGCAGGTTATTGCCGGCAAAGCACAATCGAAAACCAAGTTATACGTAACGCTTGCTAACCTATTTAATACCAGCGATGAAGCCCGCGCGGGCTTTATGATAACGTGGCTGCAGTCATCGCGGAGCCGAACCTTCAGGATGCGGGTCTACCCTTCTTTTGCGTTCGTGCCTATTTATTTTCTTTACCTGATGCTGCAAGGCAAAGACGGGTCTCTTTCTTACCAATTTGAGCACCTGAAAGAAACATCGAAGTATTTCCTCTTGCTTTACATGTCCAGCTACGTGCTTATCATGAGCATGAACTACCTCATTGTATCTGATCAGTTCAAGGCTTCATGGGTCTATTATGCGGCTCCGCTGGCAGTGCCCGGTAAGGTGATGATTGGCGCGCTTAAGGCGTTATGGGTAAAGTTCTTCCTTCCGTTCTTTCTTGTTTTGGCCGGATTCGCGATTTGGGTGTGGGGCGGTGGCATAGTACCGGATATTCTAATTGCGCTGGTCAATGTGACCCTGATGGCCGTTTGCATGGCGCGGCTCAGCTACCGACAGTTACCTTTTTCCATGATGGAACAACAGAAGCAAAAGGGAGGCCGCATTTTTAAATCGATACTCACCATGTTATTACCGTTTACCCTGGGATTCGGGCATTATGCGGCACGGCATTTCTGGTGGCTGGAACTTGTGTTGTTGTTTTTATCGTTCGCGATGTTGTGGTTGCTATGGGATAGTTATACCAACACCAGTTGGGAGCATATTGGTCAGGAGGAGGCGAACAGTTGAGTATGTTAAAAATGTTCAACCCCATTCGGGGTTGGTGAGCAGCGACGTCTGTGCCGCCGGTTTCACCGACGGTTATTTTTGGTAAAGCCCTTCGGGCTAATTCAGGGCAATGAGGTTGTGCGTTTGGGGAGGTTTTCGGGTTTGCGTTGGGTAGCCCCGATGGGGCATGACCCCATTATTGTAGCATTTTGCTACAGAGCGGTAGCCCCGATGGGGCATTGTCCGGCAGATTATACGATGGGCTACAAACAGATAGCCCCGATGGGGCATTATCGGTAAGTAAATGTTGTTAGCGCGATATTTCGCCCTTACAGGGCTTATGTAATGAATATATCTGCATCACAGGGCTACACCCTGTGCTATTGTATTACGGTCCTTCAGACCTTTCCCTATTTTATTAATATTGTCCGGATGGGGCAATTGTAATCTAGTGGAATTTGGATGTTGGATTTCGGAAAAATGTTCAACCCCATTCTGGGTTGGTGGGTATGGCGTCTGTGCCGCCGGTTTCACCGACGGTTATTTTTGGTGAAGCCCTTCGGGCTAGTTTAGTGTTGTGCGTTGGGGAAGGTTTTCGGGTTTGTGTTGGATAGCCCCGATGAGGCATTGTCCGGCAGATTATACGATGGGCTACAAACAGATAGCCCCGATGGGGCATTATCGGTAAGTAAATGTTGTTAGCGCGATATTT
>CANFKC010000043.1 GCA_947447265.1 Chitinophagaceae bacterium | reverse complement strand
GGGAGTGCAAAGGTAGAAGTCCTATTTGATACCACCAAATTTAATTTCAAAAATCTTTTTAAGAACTTCAACCCTTATTTCCACTCAGCAATTATGCCTCGTTTTTTTTGGGAGTGCAAAGATAGGAATAGCAATCAGACTAAACAAAACTTTTTCAAAAATAATTGCAAGAGTATTGATATCAGAGGCTTTCAGGCGAAAAATAGTTTTTACGTACTATAGTAACTGTAGCCGCAGGGACCTGAAATCAGCACAAATGAGCAATTTAAAAGACGCTAAACCGCTGATATCAGTATAAGTATTTACCTTTGGAACAGTTAAACAAGCAACGTTTCGCATGAAATCATCAATAAAACACCTCGCTTTCCTTATAATAGGTCTTCTATTAGTTGTTGTAAGTGGTTATGACTTGCTATTCGGAGAGAGCGAAGAAGTAATCAGGATAGGCGATGCGCAGGATAGCTCTTCCCTATTCTATCTTGTAATAGGCCTTGGGCTTGGCTTTATGGGTGTTATGGGCTTCATAAGAGAGGCACAGAAGCAAGGGCGTAGAGACAAATAATAGCGTTCAGCACGAGCAGACCTTCAATTTGCCGGTTATCCCACTCATTTACTTTGAAATAGTATACACCTTGTTGCCCGAAAACCGCCACAATTATCACCGCGAATCCCGCCATACTATATATATGGTCTGGATTCACGGCAAAATTAATTGAACTGCTGCAGTTCCTCTATTATAAATGCCTAACAATAGCACCCTAGGTGGGGGATGACTTCCAATAGTAAATCCTATTACTTTTGTTGCGGGTTCAGCCCACTGCAATATGAAATATTCTCGCGTTTTAATTCTGGGCATCCTGTGCATCAATAGTTTAACTGCCTTGTCCCAGTACAAGAAGAAGCCAATAAAAGATACAATTGAATATAAAACGCTCGATACGCTGGTTGTAAAAGCTAAGCCTGGGCTACCACCCTACCAGGCATCATCGCCAAGAACGTGGGAAATAACAAACACCCGTGTTGCCCTTTCTTTTAACTGGCGCGAAAAAACCGCTACCGCAAAAGAATGGATACAACTGCATCCCTACTGTTTTGCGACGGACACTTTGGTTATGGACGCCAAAGGCATGCACATAGATAGCGTATTAATAATGGGCAAAAAGGGAAGCACACCACTGGCATTCCGACACATTAACGATAAACTTACTGTGTTATTTACAAGACAGTATCAGGCCTCCGACAATATCGAGCTCGTGCTTAAGTACGTAGCTAAGCCATACTCCAGTGAAACAGGCGACAGCTCGGCTATTTCAGACGACCGTGGCCTCTACTTTATAAATACCGACTACAAAGTGCCGAATAAACCGGCAGAAATATGGACGCAGGGTGAAACGGAATCGAATTCGCACTGGATGATTACCATTGACAAGCCCAATACCCGTTTCACGACACAGATAGAACTAACCGTGCCAGACAGCTTCACCACCCTTAGTAATGGCGCACTTATTAGCCAGGTGAAAGGTAAAAATGGGTTGCGCACGGACGTCTGGAAGATGGATATGCCAATACAGGCCTATGCTGTAATGTTTGCCATAGGCAAATACAGTATTATTAAGGACAGCTGGAAAACAAAACAGGTGAACTACTATGTTGAACCAGAATTTGCACCTTACGCGAAAAAGATGTTCAGCAACACACCCGAAATGCTGGAATTCTTTTCGAAATGCACCGGCGTGCCCTACCCCTGGAATAAATACAGCCAGGTAGTAGCACGCGATTATGTATCGGGAGCAATGGAAAATACCAGCGCTTCCCTCTTCGGCGAATTTATGAACCAGACAGCACGCGAGATGGCCGATAAGAATTCAGAAGACGTTGTCTCGCATGAATTGTTTCATCAATGGTTCGGAGACTATGTTACCTGCGAATCATGGAGTAACATTACCGTTAATGAATCATTCGCCAATTATGGCGAGCAATTGTGGCGCGAATACAAATACGGAAAACCTTACCGCGACGAACTGGCCTGGGACGACCTGCAAAAATATATTTACGCATCACGCCTTCGCGACCCGCAATTAGTAAGGCTTTATTATGATAACCGTGAGGAAGTGTTTGATGCCATCTCTTACAACAAAGGCGGCGCCATACTGCACTACCTTAATACCATGATAGGCGACGCTGCTTTTAACCTTGCCATGAAAATTTACCTTACTAAAAATGCCTTGCACAGTGCGGAGGCGCACAATTGGCGGATGGCGGTGGAAGAAGCCACAGGTCTGGACTGGAACTGGTTTTTCAACCAATGGTATTATCACGCAGGACACCCTGTTTTGAAAATAAACTACAATTATGACGATGACGCTCAAATGCTGGGCGTCTCTGTAACACAAATACAAGATGACAGCATTTTTAACTACAAATTACCAATAAAGACAGCACTTATTTACGGCAGTCAAAAAACACTGATTGATTGGACCATCAGTAAAAAGAAGGATAGCTTTAGCTACCCTTATATGGCTGGGATGAGACCGGTAATTGTACCCGATTACCTGCATGTATTGCCCGGAGAAATAAAGGAAAGTAAAAAGCCTGCGGAATGGTTGGCACAATACACCAACAGCGACAGCTATGTGAACAGGAAATTGGCGATAAGCGGAGCTGCAAAACAACTATCAGATACCATTGCACAGCATATTGTTGATATGGGCCTCGCATGCGAAATGAAGGCGATTCGCCGCTATACCCTTACAATTCTTGGAAACCAGGTGAGCGATGAATACCGCAAAAAATGGCTGCCTAAAGTAATAGAGATGGCCAATACAGAGAAAGATAACATCACCCGGGCAGAGGCATTTACTGTACTTGGCAACTGGAAAGTGGATACCGCAAAAACAATGCTGGTTAAGGCGCTAGCTGATAGTTCTTATACCGTTGCAGGAAATGCGCTTGACGCGCTCTATAAAATAGATAATGATACCGCATGGACCATTGCACAAAAATTATGGAATGCCAACCCGCGCAGCATACTTAAGTATTCGATCTGGACCATCATTGGCAAAAAGGGAGCGGATAATGACGTAGCACTTTATGAGGCGTATGCAGCCAATGCACAGGGAGCACAAAAAGTGACATTTGGCAACAGCCTAAGCAATTTTATGAAACATGTAACCAGCGACACGGCATTTAAACGTGGGGTAACTGTTTTTCAACAGCTCATCCGCCAGGAAGACCGCAATTCAACGCGAAAAACACTTGCTGGCATTATTGCAAAAGACGCCGACGATTACAAAACTGATATGGCATCTGCTGACAACAATGAAGCGGCAACAGCACGCACGAGGTTCGATATACTAAAAAGCGCGTTCAAGGAAATAGCAGCAGAGGAAAAAGACGCGGCCAATGCAGAATACTATAATAAATCGATGAAATCAATTTTCAACGGGGAATAACAGGTAACGCCTTAATAAATCAACCGACTGTAAACTTCAAACTATTCATTACGATAAGCCAGAGTAATACTACTGTGGCTTGTGCATAATAACATTATTAGGCACAGGAGCCGTTTCGGCGCGCACTTCATCCTTCTTAAAGAATTCGTAAGACATCCTGAGTATTTTACGGAAGGTCAGGGTTTGTATCATCACGGTATCTTTATTGTTGTTTATAATGGCATACATGCGGTCTGCATCGTATTCGTCGGGTACGTCCTGATTGGCAGTTTGTTTATTTTTACTACGCCTGTTTATCGGCAACCAGAAAATATCAGCATGCTGCTTTTCACCTTTTACCGTCTCGAGGTCAATAGTACAGCGCTTCACGGTTTTTTGTATCACAGTATCCATACCCTCAAGACCGTTCATATACCCTTCGCAATTTACATTGGTAAAGTAAGCCATGTAGTAGTTGGCACGGGCCACATTCAGCGGTCCCATATTTTCGGTTATCATCGGGTCGCCCAATATTTTATAGCTACTACCCTCGCGTGACAGCACGAATGAATTAAGAGGCTTGTCAGCATATTGAACCGATACACTCTTAATATCTGCAGACAGCACATCAAAAACGGTCCTGTCGCGCCAATCGCGTATACGTGTTGAATATCTTGCGGTAAGGTCGCCTGTAAATGCAGGCACCTGAACTATAAAAGGTGTTTTGGCACCTTCCATCAGCATATTGGTGCCATTGCCATTCGCCGATGCGCCACCGACATAAAATACCGTCATTTTCTTACCGTCCCTGTTATACACCTCTACTTTAATGGCATCTGATGCCAGCAGCTTCACGGCATTATCAAAAGCAGCCTTGGTAACCGGGGCTATCACCCGCTGACCCGCCAGCGTATTCAATGTCAGTTCAACCATGCTCGGCAATGCCTTCTCCTTGCCATTCAGCATCCATATTGGTCCTTTACGCTCTACAGTTACGCCCTCACCGTCCGCCGCTACAATGTATATTTTACCTACCGAAGCAGTATCTTTTACATTAAAGCCTGCCTCCGTTCTCCCGAACGGATTATCATCGGTCCTGAAAATAAAGTAGTAAATACCAAACCCTAACACCGCCAGGATTGCTATATATGCAAGCGTCTTTTTCATGGGTAAATTGGTTATAGCGTTAAAGAAAAATTTTGGCTCTCACCCGTGGGCAATTCAATCGCAATCTCACCAGGCAATGCTTATTACTTTGCAGGTTTTACTTCATACCTACGCTTTCTGAAGAACATGAATGCAGAAGCAAATACCAATACCAGTGCGATCGGCACACCAACATTCACCCATTGCCACATGGTCAATTCGCTCTTTACTCTGCCTTTGTCCAGCAGGCGCATCTTCACGTCTTTTGCCCTTGCTTCCAATATGCCGGAATGGTCAGTAAGATACTCCAGGCAATTCATCAGGAAACTCTTGTTCGCAAAGTATTCGTTAGTGTATTTATAATACCCCATTTCCATTGGCCCTTCGCGGTTGCTGAAATCGTTGAAGAACACATTACCTATAGAGGTAACGATCATGCTGGTAGAATCTTTACAGAACGGAACAAATTGCTCATGCAAAGAATCTAACCTCATCAGGTAGTCTGGCGCAAGCCTGTTTTGGTACAGTGAATGGAATTTACCCTCCATTAACACCGCTACCGGGCGGTAAGATTTGTTGTAATTATCCGGCTGGCCAGGATAGTTTGCTTTGGTAAGGCTTATTATCGCCGGGCTTCCTGCTGCCCGGCTGTATTTAGATGTAGTTAATAACACCGTCTTATTAATGCCGGCTGTAAGTATAGTATCAATGGTGTTGGTAAATGATCCCAGGATAAAATCCATGTTCCGAACTATTGGATGGGTAGCTATCGGATTGATTCTCGGGAAATAAACCCAGGGCAGGTATTCCTGCTTACCCGGCCCTACTACTATCGGAATCTTTACACACTGCAAATCTTCCACAATATCATTGTTTACCCTTACGCCATATTTAAACAGCATGTCGTCAATATTCAGCCCCCTGTCCATTGTCATGAACTTTAGGTGATCTTTTGTGAAGCTATCCATGCTGGCAGTCATCTGGTTAATAGCCCAGAGTACATGCCCACCGCGCATTACATACTGGTCTATCTTCAGCTTATCAGGCTCAGAAAACGGTATGGTTGGCTGGTTGATGATAATAGCATCGTAGGCATTGGAAATGTGAATGGTATGGCCGAGATCAATTGAGTCGAGTGCATAATAAGTTGCCAGCGTATACAGCATATCCGCCGTCTTTACACTTTTAGCTTCGTCATTACCAAGTATATAACCGATTCTTGTTTTGGTGGGTTTGCTAAGTAAATTAATTGCACTGGCAAACTTGTATTCCAGCAGAGCGTTTGCCGTTGTAATTTGTTCCGAACGGTCTTTACCCGGAGGACTCTCTAACAATGCTATCGGTGTTTCCCTGTTATTATAATGCAGCAGCGCATAAGGGAAGTACACTTTTACTGAATATCCTTCCTCTTCCTGCGTAGGCAAAGACATTACATCGATACCCTTCTGCTGAAGATCGCGGACAATTTGTTTGTGCTCATTTTCTGGTTTTCCTTCCAGTGGATTAATGAACCGGTAGATGATCTTGTTGCCGGCAATCATTTTAAACGCGGTCAACTGCTCGCGCACCGCTTCCTGCATCCTTTGCAGGTCCGCAGGAAAGTTGCCCTTTAGATATACATCTATCACAGCTGGTTCCTTCATTTCACGCAGCATCTTTTTGGTTGACGCCGAAAGCGTAAAGCGCTTTTCGCGGGTAAGGTCAAGCCCTGTATGCATATACGATGCGAGTACATTCAGGCAAATCAATATCAGGCCCATGGTTACAAGGCGGATAATAGCCTGCCTGCGTCTGCTGCCGCCAGAGGCCATGTCCTTCGTCTTGTTGTTGAGCGAAAACCTGGTGAGGGCAATGAATAAAGTTATTGCAGACAAAAAGTAAATTACGTCGCGGGTATCAATAAGGCCCCTGCTTATGGAGGTATAGTGGAATTCCATCCCGATCTGGCTCAGGTAATAATCGATACCGGCAGAAAGGTCGGGAAGATGACTCAGATGTTCAAACCCGGTATATAACAGGTAGCACGATACCAGTGAAACAAGGAAGCCGACCACCTGGTTGCTGGTAAGCGACGAACAAAAAACACCGATAGCAGCGAAAGTAGCCGCCAGAAAAAACAACCCGATGTAGGAGCCCGTTATTGCCGCCGCATCGGGAGAATTGTCAGGCAATGCAAGGTTAGATATGGTGTAAACATAGATGAGCGTTGGTAAAAGCGCAAATACGATAAGCGCAATGGTTGCAAAATACTTACCCAGAATTATTTCAAGGTCAGTTAGGGGCTTGGTAGAAAGCCACTCAATAGTGCCGCCTCGAAACTCGTCAGAAAACGAGCGCATGGTAACTGCGGGCACCAAAAGCAGCAAAAGCCAGGGCGCAAACTGGAAAAAACGATCCATCGCGGCAAAGCCATAACCAAGAATGCTGTAGTCAGGCATGATCCATAACAGCAATCCACAGAAAAACAGGAACACCAATATAGCAACATAGCCTACAATGGAGCTGAAGAACGAATTAATTTCTTTTATAAAAATACTGCGCATGCGCTTCTGATTCGGAGGAGGGCAAATATAATAAAAGGAAAGGGGGTTCAACCTGCTTACCTACAATACAAAAGTTAAAATTTGAACAATCTTTCACCTCTATATGCCGTTTTTTATACTATTTCGCTCCTTTCATTTATTTTGATGCCACATTCTTTATATCATTAACAAAAATGTTATCTTTATGCACTTAAAATAACGGCTGGCAAAAATCAGGCGGCGAAGTTAGCATGCAATAAAGTAGTTTTAATTTAAAAATATGAGATGATGGTTGAAAACGACTTGACACCTCAATATATTTGAGTTCTGATTACCTTGCTTTACCTCGCTCTCTGTTGCGCTGAAAGGCTGGTACAATTGAATAATTAAAGTAAACTACGTTACATAAATATACTATGAGTAAATTTCGCTTGGCACTTGGTACCCTATTCGCAGCATCATTGTTTGTTGCTGCATCTTGTTCTAAAAAAGTTGACACCTCTTCTACTGCTCAATATATCGGTGACTGGAAAGGCACCACATCTTGCGGTGAAGGCTTGGGTGGCTGGGACCAGAAAGCTCCGTTTTTTGCAAATGGCAGAAAAGGTGCAGTTTCTTTTTCTATCAATAACATCGTTTACGTAGCTGGTGGCAATCTTCAGAAAGATTTCTGGGCTTACGACCCAAGTACTAACGGATGGACGCGACTGGCTGATGTGCCTGGTGTGCTGCGTTACAGAACGTACGCTACAGCATTTACCATGAACAACAAGGGGTATATTACCTGCGGTGCTGATTCCGGCTTCTATAAAAATGACGTGTGGATGTACGATCCGTCTACCAATTTGTGGACAATGGCTACCAACGCCTTCCCGGGCAAACCAAGGATTAAGGCATTTTCTTTCGTAGTAAACGATGTTGCTTATGTTGGCGGCGGTGTTGATACCGGCGGCGTTGAACTCAGTGACTTCTACGCATATGATTATGTAAATGATGCATGGACAGCTAAAGCCAATTTCCCGCGTACTGTGGCTATGCCATTTGCATTCTCCACCAAAACGAGCGCATTGGCATCCTATAATCCTGCAAGGGGTGGCTATGTTTCCTGCGGCCGCCAGAACAGCGCTGAAGATACGGCTACTTTCTATTACGATTCCAGTTCTAATTCATGGCAGAGGGTTGCAGGTTTCCCAAGCAATCCACGCCACGGCGGCACTGCATTTACATTGGTGGGCATTCCATATTGCGGACTTGGTTCTGATGGCGTGAATGCGTTTGAAGATCTCTATTCTTACAATCCGGCAAAAAATAAATGGACCAAATTAGGCAACTTCCCGGGCAGGTTCAATGCCGAACCAATTTCTGGTATCAATGGCATTAACGGTAACGGCACGAAGGCATACGTTGGTCTGGGAAGTGCGGTTATCAATAACAACTACACTTATTGGTATGAATTTACACCGCCAAGTGACGCTGCTGCTTTCAGTATTACTGCCGGACCAAACAACTACTCTCTCTACCTCACATTTACTATTGGTAAAGACAGTTGCCAGCAGGAAATTAAGTTGTTAGGTACCGTAAGCAGCACAACAGTTGGCAAAGAGTATTTCAGCATAGGAACTAACAGTTCTGTTGACAAATGTGGCAACAATTATTCCGTAACCGGATCCGGCTCTTTAAACGGAGATGTGATGACCATAACTACAGTTACTTCATCGGGCAAAGGCACATCAGCATGTACCTTTACCGGTAAACGCTAATAGGACCGACAGCATCAATAATACACGAGAATATTTATAACTAAAAAAGCCCCAATCGGGGCTTTTTTAGTTATAAGGATTGTCTCAACAATTAGTGTTTATTACCTGTTGTGAATCGGCAAAGGTGAGAACAACATCTTCCTCCTTTGCCTGCTTTGCGTTGCAATGGACATAGCAGAATTTGGCTGGGCTTTCTATATGCCACTCGGCACAGCCTTACCACTCTTGAAGAAATCTACGGTTATTTTCAACCCATCCATAAATTGACGGGTCGGCTGGTAACCCAATAGTTCTTGTGCACGGCTTATATTAGCAAGGCTGTCTCTTATATCACCGGGGCGTGGTTCGCGGTATGTAGCGTCATGCGCTATGTCTAATAACTCACTTATTGATTCGTACAAATAGTTGACTGAAAAGTTGGCACCAACAGCAACATTGTACGCTTTCCCGAATGCCTCATTGTTTTCGCACAGCATACCGCGTACATTCGCCTGCACCGCATTTTCTACAAATGTGAAATCTCTGGTCTGGCTACCGTCGCCGTTAATGTATACCGGTTGCTTTGCCATAATGCCACTCACAAACAGCGGTATAACCGCCGCATAAGGCCCATTAGGGTCCTGGCGTGGGCCGAATACATTAAAGTATCTCAAACCAACAACTTTAAGGTCGTATAGTTTATGAAACACATTTGCATAGAGCTCATTAGCCATCTTGGTAACCGCGTAGGGCGACAATAAATTGCCTGTTCTTTCTTCTATTTTTGGCAGGTTAGGCTCATCGCCATATACTGAAGACGATGAAGCGTAAACAAACGATTTTACACCTGCGTCTTTAGCGGCCGTTATCATATTCACATAACCACCAACATTCACATCATTACTCGTTGCCGGGTCCTTAATTGACCGCGGCACAGAACCCAGTGCCGCCTGATGCGAAACATAGTCAATACCCTTGCAGGCAGTTGCGCACGTTTCCACGTCGCGGATATCGCCCTTTACAAATTCATATTGAGGATAAGCTGAAAACAACTCAACGTTAGCTATTGAACCTGTAGACAGATTATCGAGCACTCGCACTTTACCGGCGCCATTTTTCAGCAGATATTCTACTATATGCGACCCGATAAAACCAGCGCCGCCAGTAACGAGAAAACTACTTGTTGAAATATCTTTATTGTGAAAGGTGAACATGTTGAATGGATATTTATGGAGTAACCAGGAGGGAACTACAGGGCAAAAAAAAGCCGTACATTTTAAAAAGTACGGCAATGATTTTCTGAAGAGGTATTAGTCTTTCTTTTCTTCTTTAGCTACTACTTTCTTAGCAGGGCGTGCAAGACGTGACTTGCCGAAGCTGCCTAATGTAATTTTTCCTTTTTTGGTACGTTTATCTCCTCTGCCCATTTTAATTTTGATTTTGAGTGCAAATGTAATAAAAAGCGGGGAGAATAATACTCCCCGCGAAACTTTTTAGTTTAGTTATATACAAATGAGCAAAGAATTGATTCATTTACGCACCTGAAACCACTTAACCAGATACTATTAGCGTAAAAATTATTTTTTGCTACTGATTTTAGTAGAGAACTCTTTACCAGCTTTAAATTTAGGCACTTTGCGCGCTTTGATCTTAATAACAGCACCTGTTTGTGGGTTGCGGCCATTACGTGCAGCACGTTCAGATACCGAGAAAGTTCCGAAACCTACCAGAGTAACACGGTCGCCTTTTTTCAGCGTCGCAATTACAGAACTGGTAAACGCATCCAGAGCATTGTTCGCTTGCGTCTTGGTTATCTCAGCGTCTTTCGAAATCTTGTCAATTAATTCAGCCTTGTTCATAACGTTTGCTTTTTTTAGATAAAAATAAATTTGTTTGAGTGTTAAGACAAAAATACTCACGATTACAACACTACCAAATATTTTCTAAAATATTTTTTCGCCCGTAACCCTTGTCTATCACAGCATTTCACGAAAAATTAATCACAAACTGATAACAACTTACAAAATTTACACATTCACAAATTAACCATACAATAGTGCTATGGCACAATACAAAGCGCATGTACCCACACTCAACTTACATTTAAATGACAATGAACCGGTTACCCCTAAACTTTAGCTTTCAGTTAAAGAACTTCCATTACAGTACGAAATGCAGCAAATTTCCCGCCGAAAGCCTTGAAACCCTTCTCTCGCATCGCTATAGCATGGTTTTCTATATACTCCTGGTATTGTTCTATAGTATCAGCAAAATACTGCGCTATGTAAGTAATGCCTTCACTGTCGTCCTGCTCCAGCAAACGGCTCAATCTTGCATCAACAAATAAACCTGTGGCGAGTACATCTGCTATGTGCTCATTCTTCATCCATTCCACCCACGCCTCAGCGGCTGTGTTATCAACCTTAATTGTTACGTTATAAATGATCATCGTGTTCTTTTTAGTAAAAAGTTGTTAGTAGATAGTAGTTAGTCGATGGTAGTTATTAAGAAGTATCCCCCCACCTTGTTGGCGGATTCATCGTTCACCATTTATAATTTACAACTTATAATTTATAATTGTCAAGGTGCCCATTTCTCGTCAATGCTTTCCAGTATACCCACATAGCTGATGTATCTTTCTTCAGAAATTACTTCCTGCTGCACAGCCTTTATAATAGCACAACCTGGCTCATTTATATGAATGCAGTTATTAAATTTACAGTCGTTCAGCAACACACGCATTTCAGGAAAATAGTGCGACAATTCCTGCTTGTCAAAATCGATAATGCCGAACTCTTTTACCCCCGGCGTATCAATTATTCTGCCGCTGGTCCCCAGGTCGAACATCTCGGCGAAGGTAGTCGTATGCTGCCCCTTTCCGCTCCACCCTGAAACCTGGTTGGTACGCAAATTTATATCTGGTATCAGTTGGTTAATGAGTGTGCTCTTACCCACCCCGGAATGCCCGCTGAACAATGTGGTTTTCCCTTGTATTTTTTCCATTAAAGCGGCAAGGGTTGCAGGCTCTTTCGCCACTACAGGGTATATTTCGTAACCTGCACGCGAATAAATGTCTTCCCACTGCTTCAAAATGCTCACATGTTTCGGCTTCAGCAAATCTGTCTTATTCACCACAATAATGGAAGGAATGTGGTACGCTTCTGCTGTCACTAAAAAACGGTCAATAAAACCTGTTGAGGTGCGCGGCTCATTGATAGTAACAACAATCAGCGCGAGGTCAATATTAGAGGCAATAATGTGCTTTTGGTTCTTGTTGTGGGGCGATACCCTAACCATATAATTGTTCCTTGACTTAACCTCGGTTATCATCCCGGTTCTTATGGATTCATCTTCAACATCGAACCATACCAGATCGCCAACCGCTATCGGGTTGGTTGACGATATAGCACCATCAATTTTCATCTTGCCCTTGATACGCGTATTCCAGAAGGTTCCTTCCTCATCCCGCGTAACATACCAGCTTCCGGTCGATTTATAAATTAATCCTTCACGTTGCATTCTCGATAATTACCATTTTAAATTGAGCCTACGATTTACCTGCTATAAGCAACTAAATCATGGTGCCTTTCGCAAGTTTACTCGTAGCGCAGCGCGTTTATCGGGTTGAGTTTTGATGCCTTTATAGCAGGATAGATACCAGATAAAATGCCAACTGCCGCGCACAAGCCTACTCCAAGCCATATCCACAACCACGGCACAACAAAACCAACACCCAAAAACATGCCAATTATGTTCCCGAGCAATATACCTATAATTACACCAACAGTACCACCCATCAGGCTAATCAATATCGCTTCAGTCAAAAACTGGCTCCTGATATAGGCAGCCCGTGCGCCGAGCGCCTTGCTTACACCAATCTCCCTTGTACGCTCCGAAACAGACTCGAGCATAATGTTCATCAGACCGATAACCGAATTTAAAAGCGTAATAATGCAGATAACGATAGCGGCTACCTGTATGTATTTCGTATTGTCAATAACCATGCTGGCAATGTCGTCGTTCTTCGAAATGCTGAAGTTATTCTGCGTGCCCAATGGCTGTTTTCTGATAACCCTGAAAATACCTTCCGCTTCTTCTGACGCGAACGTTTTCATTTTCACATCATTTACTAAAACGGTTATCAAAAAAGAATTTTCACCACCATACATCTGCCGGGCCGCATTAACAGGTATGAGCACCGAATTGTCGTTGTTCATGAACATGCTGGCACCTTTCGACGCCAGAATGCCGAGCACCATGCACTTGAAATTACCAATGAAAACCTCTTGCCCTACTGCTTTATTAATATTCTTTTTAAATATTTTCTTTGCTGTCCCCTCCCCCAGTATGCACACATAGCTGCCGGACTGTATTTCGCTGGCAGAAAAGTTACGACCAGCACTCAGTTTCGCGTCGTTTACGGTTAAGTACGCATCATCAACACCGGTTACACTAATATTCGGGTTAGTTTTTTCTGAACCAAAGTGTACTGTCTCAATAGAATTGGCGTTTACCGAAATACCTACTGTGGCCGGATAAGTATAGCGCTCTTTAAAAAGTTTAGCTTCGGCATAAGTAATACTCTTGCCTTCGTTAAAGGATATACTCATGCCACCAGAATGTTTTTTCTTCTTGATAACATCGCTGGTCAGCTGGAAACTGTTTACGCCCATACTGCTAAAACTGGAAGAAATGGCCTTCTTCATCACCTCTATAGTAGTAAGTATACCCACCAATGCGGTAATACCCAAAGCAATTACGGCTATGGTAATACCGGAGCGCATGCGGTTATTGCGCAGGGCACGGTAAGCAAGCGTGATATTGAACAACAAATTCCTCATATCCCCGTCAAAGTTATATAAATAGGGTTGCGCTGGCGTGTAATGTCTAAAATAAATTAGGGTACAGTCAGGCCACGAATATATTCCCAAATATAGCCGCTACAAGCGTTAAGGAAATTTAACAAATACTTTTGTGCACCAAAAAATAGAGCGGTAGTGTTATCAGCATCCCGAACCGTAACTTTAGGTACGATTTTTGCCCTACCGTTGCTATAAGATTGTTAAAACATTACCTTTAATAAAAAGTGCTATTGCTATGAAAAAATTTTGGCTCGCTCTATTACCTGTATTTGCGGTTGCTCTGAACCCGGTCTCCGCACAGGATCTTAACGAAGCGCTGAACCTTTCCAATCTTTCAGTACAAGGTACCGCACGATCTATGGGTTTTGGCAACGCACTGGGTTCCGTGGGAGGCGATTTCAGTTCATTGAGCGTTAACCCGGCGGGCATTGGCATATACCGCAGCTCGGAATTGTCCATCACACCATCACTAAAAATAAATGGTGCCGACGCTTCGTACCAGGGGGTAAATACCTCCGATTTCAACGGAAAACTCAACTTTAATAATTTCGGTGTCGTTTTCACAAATGCACCCAGCGGTAAACGCTATGAGCGCCATAGCTGGAAGGCTGTTTCATTTGCAATAGGCATGAACAGGGTAGCCGATTTCAATCATAATTATACTTATACCGGCAATAATAGCACCAGCTCAGCATCACTGGCATTTGAAGCTGATGCAAACTACGATTCTAATGCGGTAAGAGACCCATCTACACTAGGCTACATGGGCTATACTACCAACCTTATAGGCGGCTTTATCGCTGGCTCTTACAATAGCAGGGTACCTTATAAAGGTGGTATAAACCAGTTGAATGCAGTAAAAGAGCGCGGATCAATAAATGAATACGTTATTTCGCTCGGTGGCAACTACAAAGAAAAATTAATGCTGGGCGCTACCATCGGTATACCGATGCTCAGGTATACCAGAACCTCTGATTACACTGAAAAAATCTTAACCGGTAATACCGCTTCAAATCAGTACAACTTCGAATCTTTTACCTACAACAACAAGCTTGATATATCCGGCGGTGGCATCAACCTTAAACTGGGGGCTATCTACAAACTCACTGATTTTTTCAGGATTGGAGCTGCCATACACACACCAACTATTTATAGCATAACCGATGTTAGTGATTACGGCATAGCCACCAAAATTAATGGCAATATCTATGATGTTTCTACAGCTAATGATCTGCCTGTATTCCGGTTCGATTATAAATTCGTCACCCCGCTGCGCAGCGTACTCAGCGCAACCTTTATCCTTAAAAAAATAGGCTTTCTTACTGCCGACTATGAGTTTGTTGATTATACTACAATGCGCTTCATTTATCCTGCGGGGCTCGATGGCTCTGTATCCTACGCTTACGAAGCAAAACAAATAAATGATGCACTGAAAAGCATGTATAAAAGTGCATCGAACTTAAGGTTGGGCGCGGAAGTAAAACTATCAAAGTATGTAATGGTGCGCGGCGGCGTTGGCTACTACGGTAACCCTTACAGAAATGCAGACGTGCCATCTGAGCGAATTGACATATCTGCTGGCGTTGGTTACAGGAAACGCAGTTTCTTTGCTGATTTCGCAATCATCAATAGCCACTACCAGTTTTCTGAAATGCCTTACAGCAATATCGATTTCGACTACGTTAATTCTACAAAAGCTGTTGCACTTCCGGTTGCTGATATTAAAGCCTCAATCAATAATGCAGCGTTTACTGTAGGTGTTAAGTTTTAAAGGGTTGACAATGTTTCAGGTTTTAACTGTAAGCCATTTTACCGGCTCTGCGTTTTAATGCCTAATTGACGCTACAGCCAGTAAGTAAACCATTCACTGGCATAAATCAGAACGTATACGCACTTGCAAGCGCCAAAATGTTACTTTTGCCGGAAACATAACGTGTAATGCTCAGGCAAATTTCCCTTACCATCCGCTCGCTGCAAAAAAATAAAGAAGTAAAGCGTACGCTCACAAAATTCGGGCAATGGAAAGCCGAAATCGCTGCCATGCAAAGTACGGCACCGAAGGCCAAAAAATTACTCCTTATCAGGCTTGATGACATTGGTGATTACCTGCTTTTCCGCGATACACTTGCCACCTACAAACAAAGCCCAAGGTGGGAAGGATATGAAATAACACTGCTTGGTTACACCTTATGGAAAGATTTGTTTGAGATGGCAGATACGGCCAGTGTAGATAAAACGATCTGGATAAACAAACATGAATGCTTTGCTAACCCCGACTTCTTCCGCGGTATATGCCAGAATCTTCGAAATGAAGGTTTTTCAGTTGTAATATGCCCTTCGCGAATACGCCCGCTTTTGCTTGATGACCTCTTTATGCTGGCTGCCGATACACCTTTAAACATAGGCAGTGGCAACGACTTCAGCAACAAGGAACTTAACATAGCATCTGACAAGTTGTACCAGGAACTCTATGCTGATGAAATCATGAACCATGAATTTCTGTTTAATAAAGCATTTGCTACCTGGTGCAACAAAGTAGCTATAGATACCGGTAGATTAACTTTCCCCATACCCGCCGCCCCTTCGCCATCCCCACAGCCCTATGTCTTATGTTTTGTAGGAGCCTCTGTTCAAAGCCGCCGCTGGCCTGCTGAACGGTGGATTGAATTCGTTAAGCTTTGCAATGCAGCCGGAAAAAAACTGATAATAGCAGGTGGCAAAAACGACCTGCCAGTGGCAGAAACCATTATAGCTGCAACCTCCGTTGAAAGCATTACGGGCAAAGTATCGCTGCCTGAAATGGTGAACTGGATAGCTCATGCCCAAACCACCATAACCAACGACACCATGGCCTCGCATCTTTCTGTTGCATTGGCGCGCCCAACGGTAGTTATAGCCAGCGGTGACAATTTTTTCAAATTCAGCGAATACAAAGCCGCAGGTATTAAAGGTGTCATAACCCTCTACCCTGCTGTGTTTTTGAAGAAATGGGCTAAACGCAATCATCTGAATTTCAAAAACCATATTGCGGTAACCAACGACATAGCCAGCATACCTGCAACCGAAGTTTTTGCTGCACTCAACACTGTTTTACAAGACAAAATATAAATACAAATTTTATCAACTGTATTCAGCGGCTAAAGTTTCCGTATTTTTGGTAGATGGATAGCTTCAAACTAAAGAATATTATTAAGAGGACGCTGATTGTACTTTTGGTTACACTGGTCGTTATTCAATTCATTCGTCCGGACAAGAACGTATCCACGGGCGTTACAGATAACGACATTGCAAAAATGTATACGATCCCTGCCAACGTGCAGGTGATAATGCAAAAAGCCTGCAACGATTGCCATAGCAATAACACAACATATCCATGGTACAGCAACCTGCAGCCTGTGGCCTGGTGGCTCGACGACCATATTCGTGAAGGCAAAAGTGAACTCAATTTTTCAGAATTTGGAACTTACAAATTATTGCGCCAGTCAAGGAAGCTCAAAAAAGCCGCAGGGGAAATTGAGGAAGGGGAAATGCCTTTAAGTAGTTTCACCCTTATTCACCGCGACGCTGTTTTAACTGCTGAAGAGAAGGCCGCCATTACAACATGGGCAAAAACACTTTCGCAGGAAATTCTGGCAAAAGTACCACCTGAAGAAATTGAAGCAGACAAAAAGAGAAGGGCGGAAAGAGAGCGCCAGGGAAAATAAAACAAACAAAATAACCAGTCTATATTTCGCATAGTTCAGCGACAATACAATAAACTACAAAGAGCCGCAATAGCGGCTCTTTGTAGTTTATCAATATCAGGGAGACAATTTCCTCCAGGCTGAAAAGGGCCTAAGCTCCGGTTATAATTTAGTGATCATCTTTGTAGTGAATTTGCCGTCCCCGGTTCTCGCTACAAGGAAATAAACTCCGGCTGCATAATCCTGCGACACATCGATAGTATGATTTGTCATTACCGTAAATTCCTTAACCTTCACCCCCATTATATTGGTGATGACAATATGCGCCTCCTGCTCTTGCGCAGAAGCAACAGTGAGGGCAAACGTGCTGTAACTCGGGTTGGGAGCCACAATCAATTCCTGTTCATTTGCAGCATGCCCGGCAATACCGGTGCGGCAATAAGTATAGGTACCAACCAGCAAAGAAAAATAGGAAGTTGTAGTACCACAAGGGTTGGTGTAAGTATAGGTGATGGTATCCATACCCGGAGTAAGCGCAGTAATAAACCCGGTTGATGCGCCTGCTGACGCAATGGCACCATTTGAACTTCCCCATGTACCACCCGGAACAACATTATACAACGTAGTGGTATCTCCCGGACAAAGCGAATCTTTGCCGGTAATAGCGAAAGGATAGTTAGGTAATATGTTTACTGTTATGGTCGTCGTATCGTAGCCCGTGCCATCCCAAACCCTTACCTTGAAAGAATCGAGACCGAAATAAGAACTGAAAGGAGAATACAATAAACCGGAAGGAATGATTGTACCACCCGTTGATGACGCCGAGTAACCAACTACCAGCGCACCATGGCCAGCCGCGCTCACAAGACTCCATATCTCAGTTTGTCCAACATCAATATCATCTATGGCCAGCATCGTATCTAAACCCGCATTAACCGTACCCTGGCAGATGGTAAAGCTCTGGTTATGTCCATTTGTAAAATAAGGCTTGTGCAATGTCGATACTACCCTTATCCTGTTATTGTCCCTGTCAGCAATGTATATTTTACCCAACGAAGGCACCGCCACGCATGATGATGGCTGGCTCATTTTCGCACCCGTTGCAGGACCGCCGTCGCCACCGTAGGCACCTGTTCCGGTACCAGCCAAAAAACCATAACCAACATAAGAACTGATAATGCCAAATGTATTGATCTTCCTTATTGTATTATTGTTTTGGTCGCTGATGTAGATGTTACCACTCGTATCAGTAGCTACCCCGAACGGATAATAAATGTGAGCCGCAGTAGATGGGCCGCCATCTCCCGAATAACCGTATGAGCCTGTTGCTACAGGGTAGGTAATTGTTGAAATATTACCTGCAGTATTTATCTTTCTTATTTTATTACTACCGAAATCAGCTACGTAAATATTACCTGTCAAACTTACCGCAACGCCGGAAGGATAGTTGACCAATGCAGCTGTTGCAGGACCGCCATCACCCGTGCCACCGGCTGTGCCTGTACCACAAATAGTAGAAATAATCCCGGTCGACATATTCACCTTCCTTATCCTTGAATTTAACTGGTCTGCAATCAGCAGATCTCCAGCATTGTCGATAGCAAGTCCTATTGGATTGTATAATGTTGCTGCTGTTGCCTGTATACCGTCAGAACTAAAACCAGAAGAGCCGGCTATCCCTGCCACCCTGCTGATAATCCCGGTCATTGCATTGATCTTCCTTACAACATCATAATTATCAGCGAAATAAATATTTCCTGCATTATCCAAACAAATACCTTTTATATAACCCACTGTGGCACTCACCGCAGGGCCGCCGTCTCCGGTGCTTCCACCTGTACCATTTCCGGCTATAGTAGTTATAATGCCTGATGAATTGATTTTTCTTAACCTGAAATTTCCGTAGTCGCCAAAATACACATTACCCGCAACGTCAGCGGTAACTGCATATGGGCCGTTTATTTTTGCAGCAGTTGCCGGGCCACCATCACCGCTAAAGCCAGCGGTACCCGTGCCTGCGTAAGTATCAATATTCTGCGCAAAAACAGGCGAACAAAACAAAACAAGAAGGGCAACAAAAAACGAAACAAGACTCAATTTCATGACTGGGTAACTGATTTAATTTGGATGCTAAGTTATTAAAAAAAACCTACTAAATAACGCCAGACCATAATACTTTACCTGCTGCGGCATGGTCCAGCCAATCTATTAAAAATGCCCGGCATTGCCGGGCATTTTATTCGTTCACAGTTAATATTTTGCAACTATTGAAAAAGCTTGTAACCAATGGTAAACCTGAAATAGTTTTGAGAAAGGGCTGTATTTACATTATAGCCGCCCTGCATATTGGCTTTCACACTTGCTTGCTGCACCAGCACATCGGCGAGCCAACGCTTATTTAACTGGTAGCTAAAGCCAAACATATAACCAATTCGGAAAGCTCCACCGGTAGGCGAAGGATAAAGGGGGCCCTTATAACCAGACAAAGGCGTGGCGGCATAGGCCATGTAACTATTCGCCAGCGGATGCGCTGCGGGAGTGTTTCCAGGGGTAAAATAAGTTGTGTCAGCGGTAACGAAGGAAGAAGCACCTGTGGTGGTCGCCTCTTTAATACCTATCAGTTTTGAATAGGTCAGATTGGCTCCACCATAAACCGAGAATTTGCTGGTGACATTGTATTTCAGCAATATCGGGAAATCAAATTCAAGGTACGATCCACTCACCGCATAAGACTTAACTACAGACGTGTGCTTTTGAGTTGCAGTATCATAATGTAACCAACCGATTATTGTTCCTCCGGTATCGACCACTATAAAAGAATCATTTCGATAGACTGTGCTGTTGTTGTCTGCATCAATATAAGATGCAGTGCCATTCAGTTTGTGCGAACTCAAGCCTGCATATTTTATGCCGGGTTGAACCAGCAAAGAAAATTTTGAAGACAATTTCTTTTCAAGGAAAGGCGTAACTACAAATTTTTGTGCGCCACCTGCTGCAAAGCTGCCTTCATAGCCAGCCTTAACCCCAACTTCAATCCCTGAGAAAAACCGTTTACGCCGGGCAACAGGACTATCGTTTTGTAGAGCTGTTGCTCCAGTAGCTGGAGGTGCCGCCGGGATGCTATCTTTATTCTGGCTTACCGCTGGCTTGGGAGCAGGCGGTGCCGCCTGTGGCACAGGGGCAGCAGCGGTTGTAACTACGGCCATAGCGGGCTCTGCCTTTTTAGTTAAAGCTGAAGCTACAGGAGTAGCAGCATTATTACCTTTTTGTTGCTTGTTTTTGCCTGCAGCGAAAGCAGGCTTATCATTAGTTGTTTTGGTCTTATTCGCTTTCGATGTTTTTGAAGTTACGCCCGCAATATTATGCGCTGAGCTTTTATGCGACTTCCCTTTCAAGGATGCATCCGCAAAAACGTCCTCCCCATTTTCTGCTGTAGCAATAGAAGGTGTATGTTTCTTTGCAATTTTGGACTGTTTCGCTGCAACTTCCTTAGGTGTAGTAACAATTGCCTTACTGCTTTTCTTTGTGGCACTTGCTTGGGCTTTGTTCGGTGCAGCAGCAACATCATTACCCTTCGCTACCCTAGCTGAATTGGGCTCAAGTTGCTTGGTTGTTGCGGCTTCAGTTTTTGCGGCTGTTGCTTTAGGTGTTGCCTTAATATTATGCCTGTTGCTTTTGTGCATCACTGCATTTTTGCTTGCAACAGCAGGCGTTACAAGTGCAGGCTTAGCCGCATAATTATTAGTACCGTCGGCGACACGGTTTGCTGTTCCACCAACTGTTGCTTTTTGTTGTAAGCTAGTTTTTTCAACAGCATTATTGTGGGCTGGTTTTTCAGCAATTGCCACTACTTTTTCTTTCTTCGAAACGGCAGTTGCCGCAGGGTTGAGGGCTTCTTTTTTAGCACTTTTTTCGACAGCAACAATCGGGCTTTTCGTCGCTTTGTTTTTCGCTGCTTTTTCAGTCGAACGCATCGCTGCAGCCTGTGCTGTGTTTGAACTGTTACCAGCATCTTTTACAACCGCGATAATTCCACTATTTGCCTTTTCCGGCGTTGTCGCTACTTGCGCACTGGCTTTAGCTTTTACTGAATTATCTACCGTTGTCGCAACTGCAACTGGTGCTGATTTTTTAGCGCTGCTTATTTCAGCGGCCGTTGTAGTAACGGTAACTTCATTATTTCTATTTACTGCCCTACTTCCATTGTTGGAGGTACTGCCTTTAGTATTTGTAATAGCTGTTTTGCTCTTAACATTTTTATTGTGCGCAGCAATTGCGGATACACTCTTTGCCGCGCCGTTCCTTACCGAAACAGGTGAAGCTGCATAATGATTCGTATTGCCAACCGGCTTGCGGTTTGTTGCTCTTATTTTTGCTTTGCTGGCTGCGCTTCCAAAAGTCATTTCCTCTTCGTCATCCTCTACCGGATTAGAGATAAGATTGTCCGCCTTTGTATCTCTTACATTTACAAAAACAGGCTCTGATTCTGCAATGGCAATATTATTGTGCGTGCTGTTCTTTACTATATATTTTATTACAGCAGTCTTGGTTGGCTGAGGCACATCATTTATACCGGCATCCGAGGCTGGAGCGGAATTCAGTGCAATGGCCTGATCCATGCTCACAGGTTTCGCAGTGGTCGCGATCTTTTCTGCCACCGGCAAGTTATTATCCTCTGTTGCCGAGGAGGCAACTGCATTTGCGGTAGTTACAACAACTGGCGTAATGCCTGTATATAATTTCCCACGTTGTTTAGTGTTTAAATTTTCAGGTGTTGAAGAAACAACCTCCGATTTTTTACCTGTTGTAGTTTCGCCCGCAACATTCCTTTCCGTATCAGGAGTTGTTGCACTTTTTATTGCACTCGCATCACTGGCCGCAATTGGCTGCGATGCAATGCCGTTGCCACTTCCTGCCGTTTTCCAGGCAAAAAAGGCAGCACCACCCGCGCCAAAAAAGGCAAGTAGTAAAACAAACCAGGACCAGCGATAGAAGAAGCCGGGGCGTTTTTTGTCTTTATCTAATCTTTCTTCGAGGGCATCCCATACGGAGGGAGGCGGAAGCTCGGTATAGCTACCAAGCCCCTCTCGAAAAAGATTATCAATATTTTCTAATTTTTGTTCCATTGTATGCTATTGGGCACTATTAAATTGTAATTTCTCTCTCAATCTCCTCCTGGCATCATTCAGATACCATCTGCTGTTATTCTCATTTATTTCGAGTAGGGTTGCTATTTCTTTATGCGGGTAATTTTCAAAAACGAACAGATTGAAAACAGCTAGTTGCGCTTCGGGTAGCGTATGCACCACTTGCAACAATTCTTTGTATGAAAGGTTTTGCACGGAATTGCTTTCAATAAAACCATCATCCGGCGCTACTTCCTTGTGCAGCTGTTCGTCTTTAATATTTTTTCTCAGATAATCAGTCACTGTATTTACCACTATGCGCCTTATCCAACCTTCGAACGCTCCCTGGAACGAATACTGGTCCAGTTTGGTAAATATCTTGTAGAATGAATCATTCAGCAGTTCCTGTGCAGCCTGCTCGTTATGGTACATATACCGCTTTATAATTCCGTAGGCAGCAGGGGCATAAATATCATATAGCTTTTTTTGTGCGCTTCTTGACTGAGCCATGCAATCCCTCACAAGCATAACAAGATCATTGTCTTTCGACATCCTGTTTTCCTGTGTTGAAAAGAAACCGTTTATGGCAATTGCGTCAGTCAAAAAAAATATTATTTATTTTATTATTTGTAAACTTACGTCCTCATATTAAGGTACATGACGAGGTTTTACCCCGGAACGTTAGTTTTTCGAAAAATATTTTTCTAAGTTACTAACATTTGTACTTTAAATAGCGTCTGTTAGGTAAGGCCAATGTCAAAAATGAAATTATTACTTTGCGTTTTAGTTAAATTTGGTCAAAGTTTCCTAATATTATAGTTCTGAAATTTGAAAGTACGCTTGCACTAATAACCTTGTATAACCATAACAATGCTGTTGCACAAAAATAATTACCTATGAAATTATTTTTTACTGTCTCCATAATCCTATTCTCAGCGTTTAATTGTTCTGCCCAGCTTACAGCTCTGAACGAAGATTTTGACGCTAACTGTGCATCATCATCAAGTGCGACTTATCCTACTTATTGGTCGGGTTATTGCAAATTTGTGCCGACGCTTGCTTATGGCTGGAATTGTTACCCTGTAGGTGGTCGCTTCGGCACTCCGGGTTTTACCTGCAACAGCTATTATGCACCCTACCATCACGAAGATACCGCATGGTTATTTACGCCTAAACTGAACCTATCGGGTAATACTGACCATATTTATCTCCGTTACGATTCACATTACGAATACACTGCGTCAAAGCTTTCTCTATTACTTTCTCATAATTATATAAAATACACAAACCCCGACACGTCAAATATCGACTGGCTCGATGTTACAGGTACTTCTACCCCGACAGTAGGTCCTGATGATTCGCTGGACTGGGTTACCCACTTTGTAGACCTTACTCCATACAAGGCAACTCCACTCATCTTCGCTTTCAAATACACTTCTACCAATACTTCCGGCGGAAGGTGGACCATAGATAATATTATTACCACCCCATGGGCGCTAAATATAAAGGACCTTCAAAAGGAGATCATCCCTATTACCGTTATCGGTTCCGCTACCAGCAACGAGCTTAGTATTTCCTGCGCTTTCGCAGTTGCCGGCAGTTATAAATTGGCAATTAACGACCTGATGGGCCGTGAACTGCATACAGAAACATTGCGTTCTGCAAGTGGCGAACAGAATTTTAATCTCAACGACCTGCAACTGGCGCCCGGCATGTACTTTATTAAAATAAGTAACGGTATTACTTACGGAGCTACAAAAGTGATAGTGAAATAGAATTCAGCTAATCCCCGAGTTACTTAGCGCTTAACTACCGTATTCCCAGATCGCTTCGCCATGTACATAATTCTTGATGCTTCCATCTTTAAGTTGCACTTGTAATGTACCGTCAGGTTGAGCCTGCAGTATATTGGCAGACCAACTGCCATCTTTGTCGGAAAATAACTGCGCTATTCCCCTTTTATATAAATAATTGTTGAAGGCCTGCATAATCTGAACTTCGTTTTTTACGGTCTCTGTCATCTCCAATATTTCATTACGGATAGCCTCTGCTAAATCAGTAATATCGAAAGTACTACCGCAGCAAATTCTCAACGAGGTAGCAAATGGCAACTCTGGCGGAAAGTGTGCCTGATTTACGTTCAGGCCGAACCCTACGATGCTATTGGCCCATAAACTGCCACGCAACACATTTTCTATAAGCACACCGCCTGCCTTTTTGTCATTGACAATAATATCGTTGGGCCACTTCACCTGCACATGAAGAGCTGCATCTAATTTTCTCAAAACATTGGCAATTGCAACCGCCACAGATGCATTGAACAGAAATTGTTCCGCTAATGCGTGTTGAGGAACCAGAATTATGCTCATTGACAGGCTGTTGCCCGGTGCATCCACCCACACCCTGCCCCGCTGCCCCTTACCATTGGTTTGCGAAACTGCGGTTACTGTCATACCATGTTGTGCCTTATTGCCATCTATAAGGCCCATGGCATAGTTATTGGTACTATCTACGCATTCGAGCTGTATAATTTGTGGTTTTGAATAAGACATGTGGTTTAGTGCAAAAAGATTTATAATTTTGATAAACCATAAAGGTATAATCAATCAATAAAACCGAAAAAAATAAAATTTGGACAAAGTATTAGCTGCATTGCAGGAAAGAAAAAAGCCGGCAACCAGGATCAATAAGAATAGTAAGCTCTTTAAGACCATACTAAATGCTATAAAAGATAAAAAAGGCGAAAACATTGTAGTTCTTGACCTTAAGAAAATTGACGAAGCCGTTGCCGATTACTTTATTGTCTGCGATGCCCGTTCCCACATTCAGGTTAAGGCTATTGCTGATAATATTATTGATGAAGTAGACACAGAGTGCGACGAAAAACCTTTCCATAGAGAATTTGGCGAAAAGTGGACATTGGTGGATTATGTGAATATAGTTGTTCACGTTTTTCAGGACGAACAAAGGCAGTTTTACAGCCTCGAAAGTCTTTGGGCCGATGCTGCACGAACTGAATATTAAATTTACATTATAACTATCACAACATAGAATGGAAGATCAGATAAAGCAAAATCCCGGCCCCAAACCCGGCAGCAATGACCCTAATCAGAGAAAAGGCCCGAAATTCAATATTTACTGGGTGTATGGGCTAATTGTTCTTATTATACTCGGCGTGCAGTTCTACGGTGGTAATTTCAACGCTTTAGGGCCTGAACGCAGTTTCCAGGATTTCAAAAACTACAACGACAGCGGCAAGGTGGCTAAATTAAAAGTCATCAATACCGATCACGTTGAAGTTTACTTTAAGAATGGAATTGCAGTTCCCGTAGTACCTGGTGCTAAACCTCCTATGGTTGCCGTTAATAATGAAAAGACACCGGCATTCGAGTTCAAAATAGGTTCGATTGAGCAGTTCAGCAAAGACCTTCAGGACTATGAAAAAAACACACCATCGGGTAACCATGTGCCAGTATTTTACGATCAGCAACCCGACTATTTGCATGTCCTCATGCAATTCCTTTTGCCGATTATCTTCCTGGTGGCAATCTGGTTCCTTATCTTCCGTAAAATGGGCTCAGGCGGTGGCGCTGGTGGCGCTGGCGGTATTTTCAACATTGGCAAATCAAAAGCCCAGTTGTTTGAGAAAGGCACACGTGTGAACATTACATTTAATGATGTTGCCGGTCTTGATGAAGCTAAGGTGGAAGTAATGGAAATTGTAGACTTCCTGAAGAACCCCAAAAAATACACAGCTTTAGGTGGTAAAATACCAAAGGGTGCTTTGTTGGTAGGCCCTCCGGGAACCGGTAAAACTTTGCTGGCGAAGGCTATGGCAGGCGAAGCGCAGGTGCCATTCTTCTCTATGTCAGGTTCTGATTTCGTTGAGCTTTTCGTAGGTGTGGGTGCAAGCCGTGTCCGTGATCTGTTCAAACAAGCCAGAGAAAAAGCACCGTGTATCGTGTTTATTGATGAGATCGATGCTATAGGCCGTGCAAGGGGTAAAAATGCCATGATGAGCAATGATGAAAGGGAAAATACCCTTAACCAATTGCTGGTAGAAATGGATGGTTTTAGTGGAGAAAGCGGCATTATAGTTCTTGCGGCTACTAACAGGCCGGATGTGCTGGATACCGCACTTTTACGTCCAGGTCGTTTTGACAGGCAGATATCAATTGACATTCCTGATGTTAAAGGAAGGGAGAAAATATTTGACGTTCACCTTAAGCCAATTAAACGTTCTAAGGACCTCAATATCAAAAAACTTGCTGTGCAGACTCCGGGTTTTGCAGGAGCTGACATAGCCAATATCTGTAATGAAGCTGCACTGATTGCAGCCCGTAAAGGCAAAGCCGAAGTAGATATGAGCGACTTTAACGATGCTATTGATCGTGTGATTGGTGGCCTTGAAAAGAAGAACAAAATAATTCTGCCTGAAGAAAAACGTGTAATCGCCTACCATGAAGCAGGCCACGCAGTATCGGGTTGGTTCCTGGAACACGCACACCCATTGGTAAAGGTTACCATTGTGCCGCGTGGCGTTGCTGCGCTGGGTTATGCGCAATACCTGCCAAAGGAAATGTACATCCGTACTACCGATCACCTGATGGACGACATGTGTATGTCTCTCGGGGGCCGTGCAGTTGAAGAATTGGTTTTCGGTAAAATATCAACCGGTGCACTGAGCGACTTGCAACACGTTACCCGCATGGCATATGCAATGGTGAGCATGTATGGAATGAGTGAAGCGGTAGGTAACGTATCGTTCTACGATGCGCAAAGCGAAAACAGCTTCTCCAAGCCTTATTCCGAAGAAACTGGAAAAATGATTGATGAAGAGGTAAGAAAGCTTATCGCTGTAGCATACGATAAGGTGAAAACGCTTCTTTTAGACAAAATGGAATACGTAAAAGTCATCGCCGAAGAACTGTTGAAAATAGAAGTACTGTTTAAAGATGACCTGGAACGCTTGATTGGCAAACGCACCTTCGAAGATGCAGTAGCATATGACGAACCATCGTTTGAAGGATAATACAATGAAGATATAATTAGCAAAAGGTGGCCATTTGGTCACCTTTTTTGTTATAAGTCATTAAGAGCCTATTTTGCACATACCCCATAATATCTGCAATTCAGAGTTTATGAATTATACCGGCTGACCTTCAAAAATCGGCATAAACCTCATTGAGGTAGCGCCTTCTTTACGAAGCGTCCGAGCTCTTTGGATTGAAATCAGCATTCCTACATTTGTTATCTAACCAGTATTCCTACTAAAAACTCTTACAGCCCAGCTTACGAGTTTCGACTTATGACCTACGACTAAACGCTTACGACTAAAAAACTCTTACACTCACAGCTTACGACTTTCGACTTATGACTTACGACTTAAAAGACTAAAACGCATTTAACCTTTTTTTATCACATCAAAACATGCTGGGCTGGCAATTCAATTTTACCTTTGCCGCCCAAATAACATATAAAATGTCTAATCTTACTTTTACAATGATCAAGCCTGATGCAGTTAAAGCTGGCAACATAGGCAACATTTTGCAAATGATCAATGCAGCTGGTTTCAGGATCGTAGCTATGAAATACCTGAAAATTACTACTGAGCAAGCTGAAAAATTCTATGAAGTGCACGCAGAACGCCCTTTCTATGGTGAATTGACTCAGTTCATGAGCAGTGGCCCAATCGTTGCAGCAATTCTTGAAAAAGACAACGCTGTTGCTGATTTCCGTAAATTGATCGGCGCTACCAACCCGGCACAAGCTGAAGAAGGTACTATCCGTAAAAAATATGCAGCATCAATCGGCGAAAACGCTGTTCATGGTTCTGATAGCGACGAAAATGCTCAGATTGAAGGTTCTTTCTTCTTCAACGGCCTTGAAAAATTCTAAGACAACATTCTTTTAATTTCTAAAAATGCCTCCCGGACCTCCAGGAGGCATTTTTTATGGGCAAAGTACGCTACCACTTATCTATTAAAATAATTATCTTTGAGAATTGCGTATCGCCATGACTAACCTTGTTTCTTTTCCCTCGGGAGATGTAACCTACTACTTTAATAGCCCGGTCTCCGCACTGGAAAATTACTATGGCTCCCGCGACATCATTCTGGTCACAGACAGTAACATTGCAGCACACTACCCTCAACTACTCAGTAACTACAAACACCTAATAATCCCGGCCGGGGAGCACAGTAAAACGCCTGCAACCATCCAAAACCTGGCAGAGCGCTTAATAACCCTCCAGGTATCCCGAAAGAGTATGCTCGTAGGTATTGGCGGTGGCGTTGTTACTGATATTACAGGCTTCCTTGCCTCAGTATATATGCGAGGTATAGCATTGGGCTTCATACCCACTACTCTGCTGGGCATGGTAGATGCCTCAATTGGTGGTAAGAATGGTGTAAACCTTGGCCTGCATAAAAACATGCTGGGTACTATTTTGCAGCCAGAGTTCATTTTATTTGACACCGCTTTCTTAACGACACTGCCTGACGAGGAATGGAGTAATGGTTTTGCTGAAATAGTTAAATACGCCTGCCTGTTTGACAGAGCGCTCTTCGAAGAGCTGGAACAGCATAATGTAGACTTCTATAAACAAAATACAGCTGCACTTGCCGCGCTGGTAAAAACTTGCGCAGACTGGAAAAATAAAACGGTTATCGCAGATGAGCATGAATCCGGGCAACGCAAACTGCTCAACTTTGGCCATACTGCCGCCCACGCTATCGAAAATCTATACGAAATATCGCATGGCAAAGCAGTGGCTATCGGCATGATGATAGCCGCCAGGCTTTCGGAAGAAATTAATAAAACAAGTCCCTCCATTACGCAGCGGCTGGCAAAAATGCTGCATCAGTATGGCTTGCCCACAACCTACCCAATAGATGTAGAAAAAGCGATGGCGCTGCTGAAAATGGATAAAAAAAGAAACAACGATTCCATTGACTATATTTTACTCGAAGGCCTTGGCAATGCCACTATAACCCCACTTTCATTCCTAACCCTAGAAAAAGCCATTGCTTCATGCGCACAATAATTGCACCTGGCAAAATTAAAGGCCTCATTACGGCCCCATCTTCTAAAAGCATGACCCAGCGCGCATTTGCGACAGCATTGCTCCAACACAGCACAACAACTATATATTTTACAGGTGATTCTGAAGACGAAAAAAGTGCGCTCAGTATCATAAGCCAGCTAGGTGCAAGAATCGTTTCACAAACATCAGGCAAACTGGTTGTGGAAAGTAATGGAGTTGCTCCCCTGACAAATACTATTAACTGCGGAGAAAGCGGGTTGGCGGCACGCTTATTTACGCCTATAGCTTCCCTGGCCGAAAACCCGGTATCTATAACAGGCGTAGGCTCGCTGTTGAAGCGTCCTATGTATGGCTTTAACCAGGCCCTTACTTCATTAGGTATATCAGTACAGAACTTTAATGGCTACCTCCCGGTCACAGTGCATGGCCCAATGGAAAGCCTTTCCTTCCAGTTAAATGCGGCCAATGGCTCCCAATTTCTGAGCGGACTTTTATTTGCGCTTGCATATTCCGCAAAAGAGTTCGTAACCATTGAAGTTGCCGACCTAAAAAGCAAACCATATATTGACCTCACACTTGAAATGCTGCTAAATACCGGCAGGCCGGTATTTCACGATAACTATACCAGTTTTTATATTGACCCGGCTTTATTTGCACCAAAAAACAACCTGGAGATAACCATTGAAGGCGACTGGAGTGGTTCAGCAAATTTTCTTGTTGCCGCTGCGATAGCGGGTACCATCACCATCAACAATTTAAACATTACCTCCAGGCAGGCCGATGTAGCCATATTAACTGCCTTGCGCCTTGCGGGGGCAATAGTGGAAACAGCAGATAATACTATTACTGTTACCACAGCGCCTTTAACCTGCTTTAATTTTGACGCAACACATTGTCCTGATCTATTCCCCTGCCTTGCAATACTTGCTGCTTGTAGCAGCGGCGAAAGCGAGATAAAAGGCATACACAGGCTACACGATAAAGAAAGCAACCGCATAGAAAGCATTGCGGAAATGCTCCAAAACTTCGATGTGCCTTTTTCTCTGGAAGATGATGCCTTTTGCATAACCGGTGTCAGGCAGCTACATGGCACTGTTATTGACGCTTATAATGACCATCGTATTGTAATGGCAGCGGCTATCGGCGCACTTCGTGCTAACGGCCCGGTTGATATTTTACAATCTGAAGCAGTACACAAATCTTACCCGGCTTTTTTTAATGACCTATCTTTGTGCGGTGTAACTGTGAGGGAACAGGAAGGGTAATTGTGCTATTTGACATTTAGAATAAAAGATCCCTTCAGCGCTGCCTTGACAAGTGAGCTATCTACTTTTACTTTTTAAGTTTTGATTTAAAAAAATGAATACATTCGGCAGGGTTTTCCGCATCAGTCTATTTGGCGAATCTCATGGTAAATGGGTGGGTGTTACAATTGACGGATGCCCCGCAGGTATACCAATTACTGAGGCGGATTTCACTATTGATATCGAGCGAAGAAAAGCCGGCGCTACAGGCACCACGCCGCGCAAAGAAGATGACATCCCGGTATTTGCTACCGGCGTGTTTAACAATAGTACAACCGGAGCTCCGCTCACCATTATTTTCGAAAATAATAATACCCGTTCTGCAGACTACGAAGCGTTAAGAAATACCCCACGCCCTGGCCATGCCGATTTTGTACTCGACAAGAAATTCAGCGGCTACAATGATTATCGCGGCGGCGGACACTCCTCCGGACGGCTTACTGTGGCGCTGGTAGCAGCGGGAGTAGTCGCAAAGAAAATATTGGGAGATACTTCGATTACGGCCAAACTGGTGGAAGCCGGCGGCAGCCCAGATATTGAAGCGGCCATAAACAAAGCCGTTGCAGAGCAGGATAGTATCGGGGGAATTGTGGCCTGCACTGTAAGCAATTTACCAATCGGTATCGGTGAACCTTTTTTCGATTCAGTTGAATCTTGTATAAGCCATGCGGTGTTTGCTGTACCAGCAATAAAGGGCATTGAATTTGGCAGCGGATTCGCAGCTGCACAGATGACAGGCAGCCAGCATAACGACGCTATTATTGATGCACAGGGCTCTACACAAACAAATAATGCCGGCGGCATAAATGGCGGCATAACCAATGGTAACGATATCCACTTCAGGGTAGCAGTAAAACCAACAAGCAGTACGCCACGTGAACAACATACCTGGAATACTGCGACCGGTTCCATTGAGAGCTTTGAAGTGAAGGGCCGCCATGACCTCTGCATTGCGCTACGGGTACCTGTAGTTATTGAGGCTGTTACCGCAATTGCCCTTGCTGACCTGAAACTACTTTTTAAAAGCCCTGCTTAATGGGCTATCTATTGGTCACTTTCAGTTAAATATAATCTAAAAAGAGGCATATTTATAACAAAAAATGCTTTTACATAAAACTTACGGAGTAACTTGCTCCCTCTATAGAAATTCAACCGTATAAAAATAAGAATGAAAAAAGCTTTTCTACTATTATTTGCCGCTTACCTGGGTACCTCATGCTTTGCACAACGTACTGTTACGACTCATGAAGCCCATGTTACTAATGCCCCATCAGGTGTGGCTGCCCGCACAACAGGTGCAGGCTCCACTTATACCCTTACTAATATCGCTGCGTCCGATACGTTAGTTGTTATCAGCTATACCGGCACTGCTCATGGGTATGTTACCGGCACCAATTCATATAACGACAAAGCTTTTGCTGAACGTTATTTCTTTAACGGTCATGATAGTTCTTTAAAAGTTATTGGTATCATGGCGCAGTTTGGTGGTAAAGTTGCAAGCACATCAAGCAAGGTAGTCAACTTTAAAGTTTGGGATATTACCGCACCAAAACGCGTTAGCGGAACTGTTGTTTACGAAGGTTACCCTAATAACACAGTAAACACCCTTACTGTGCCATTTACCCAATTAGGCATAGCTGCTGCTGGCGACACTATGAAATCATTTACGTTTGCGACTCCGTCAATAACGCTTAATGGCGCTTTTTTTATTGGCTACGATATGAACTATACTTTTACATCGCTTTCCGGCGATACAATAGGTCTTGCTTCTACGCAAAATGGCCATCGTTCTATTTCGCTATACAACGTTGTATACACTTTTGGAGACAGCGGCGACACTACCCATATCGATACAGTAATGCATGTGCAAAATGCAACGCAATGGGCCGACAACAACTGGCATGAAAACTATACCGAAAACGACTCTATTTTCAACGACCTTGCCATCTTCCCGATTGTACTTATTGGCGGACCTACCGGCGTAAATAGTGTTACTAAAAACAATCTCTCTTTGTTCGGCAACTACCCTAACCCGGCTACTACGGCTACCAACATTAAATTTAGCATAGCAACACCTACGACTGTTACTATTAACCTGCTGGATATGAGTGGCAAATTGGTGAACAACATCAGCAGCCAGTCATACAATGCCGGCGACCATACTGTATCTGTTGCAACTGACAACTTACCTGCCGGCAACTATATCTACACCATAAAAACCGCAGCTGGCGATGCACTTGCAGGGCAGCTGAGCGTAATAAAATAATAACTTAACTCAATCAATAATAGTAAAAAGCTGCCGGTTATGGTGGCTTTTTTGTTGCTTAGGATGTAATCCTCTATCAGTTAGAATTATACCAATTAGACATTTAAATAACACCTTGCGCTAATTACACAGTCTCCTCCTTTTGAAGGAGGAGTACCCGAATGAGCGCGGCTCCTTCAGCTTCGTTCATTCGGGGGAGGTGGTTAATTTTACAAGCCATTTAGTGCAGATTTAATGTCTAATTGGTATGACTATGTACCCTCAAGTTATTTTTCAGTATAAGAATTAACCCTTATTGGTTACCAAACGTAGTTTGCAAATGGCGCAATGCTCGGAAAAGGCGGTATCATTTCTTTGGACTTTGCGCCTGCTTTGCGGCTCCTTTTGCGCTCTTTGCGTGAACGAATTTTGCAATACTCACTTGGCTGCAGAACCTGTAACCACAGCGAATAACATCCACCTGATTGCCGCAAAAAAGCATCCCGCACTAAGCAAATAGTACGGGATGCAGGGACTGTTAGGTTTAAGTATATTTCAACAATTACTTATCGTCGTTCTTTTGACCAAATGTGTAGAATAAAGAGAACTGCAATGATGGGCTCTTGAATAGATTGTTAGATACCACCTTTGATGAACTGCCTTGCGAATTATCCCATACTGTCTGCACATTACGGAAATCAAGCATCATATTTGGCGCGATCCTGTAATCAACACCGAACAAATAACCAACTCCAAAACGGCCACGGTCGAAATCGCTCACCTGTATTGAAGGGGTGTTGTTTGGACCTACAGCGCTCACATGCGATACCTGTGCACCCTGCACCCTGATTGGTGAACCAGTTACGTTAACACCCAAAGTATAGAGGAAGTTAGCACCACCAAAGAAGTCTAACTTACCTGCATTGTAACGCAATGACAACGGCATCTCGAAACTGTGCAGGGTAGAGAAAGTATAATCAACTTCTGTAGGGTCTTTAGTATAGCCACCATTCTGCGGATCAGGAATGTAGTTATCATAAGTCACGTGCATAAAGTAGGTACTGTTCACCCTGTGGATATATTTCAACTCAGCCAGGAAGTTCCATTTTTCATCAAGTTCAAAGTTGGCAGTTGCCCCGAAATGGAAGCCTTTACAGCTGCTCGGACCAAAGAATGTGCCATTGATACCTGCAGTAAGACCCGCAGAGAATTTAGCGTTACCAAACTTGTACTTAACGTCATTAAACGCGGCTGACAAACTTTGCAAGAAATATAAGCCCTTCTTTTTATCAGCTATCAATCCGTTACCTTCTGTTTCAGCAGGATTGAGTGCGGCTAATTTCGGTGTTGCTGCTTTTACATTAGCAGGTGCTGCCATTGCCCTTGGTGCCGCTGCAGGCAAAATTCTGCTTATTGGGGTCATTTTAAATACCCTTGAAGCAACGCTGCCTGAAGTAGCTACACCTGTTGCGTTTCCTGTTTTTGTAGTTGTAGCAACGGTTGGACCTGTAGCAACTGAAGTAGCACTATTACCACCCTTTGCTGCTGTTTTACTGCTGGTTCCGGGTTTTGATTTCTGTGCTGTTGCAACTGTTCCCTTAGTCTTAGTCCTGGTCTTTTGAGCTGATTTTTCTGCATCTGGAGTTGCTGGCATTTCTGCATTAACTACCAACTCTTCCTCGTCATTCACTGTTTTCTTCTCTACTATTGTCTTCTTTTCGTTTAAAATAGTATCGTAGTGTGCAGTAAGTTTTCCCGGATATTGTCCTTCTGTCTTTTCTTTCGCTTCTATGGTACGCACCTGCTTGGTTGACACAACAACGTCGTGTGTCTTTTTAGGTGTTACACCTGCTAATGGCGCGTTTGTAGTTGGAGTAGTTTTACCAACATTCGTTTGATTCACTGGTGCATTCACCGCTAAACTTTGCTTTGACGCAGACGGAGCCGCTGCAATATCAACAGGAGTTGTGTTAACGGCAGCTTTACCAGCAACGGTAGCAGGATTGATCGATTTTACCGGTGCAAGTGATGGAGTACTGTTCTTTTTACCTGTAGCAGCAATACCTGTTACACCTGCGCTCAATGGCATTTTGCTGATGTCAGTTGCAGTACGTTTGTCTGCTGATGGAGTTGCTTTCGCAATACCCTTGTTATGCTGTTGTTTTGCGTTCTCTGGAGTTACACGATTAGCCTTGGTTGACGTAGTGGCAGATATTTCAACTTCTTCATCAACGCTCTTAGCATGACCAGTTGTTTTTGAAGCACCTTGTTTTGAAGCGATACCACGCGCATCGGTAGTTGCTAAATTATTATCAGCGTTAGTATGCGCAGCACTTGTTTTATGTTGTTTTTTACCTGCAGTGCTATTGGCCTTGCCAGTAGTGTGCTTTGGAGTGTTGTTGGTAGCTGCAGCTTCCGCAATTGCAGCATCTGTATTGCCGATTGTATTAATGTTATTTGAAGCTGTGTTATGTTGTTTTTTACCTGCAGCATTATTGCTATTGCCACTAGTGTGCTTTGGAGTGTTGTTGGTGGCTACAGATGCTGCAATTTCAGCATCTTTTTTGCCGATTGCATTAGTGTTATTTGAAGCAACATTCGGTTTTGAAGTCCCTTTAACGAGCGATGTACCATTTTGCTCATTTTTGCCAGCTACATTCTTTCCAGCAACCGGGATTGGAGCAGCAACATTTTTGTCAACGCCAGCTTTGTTTTTAATTTCATTTACACGTAACTCATTGGCATCAGCATCAGCAGCAGTAGTTGTATTCTTCACAACGCCGTTCTTAGCGGCAATTGCAGGAGTACCCGCAACTTCATGCAACTTATGGCTATTGCCTGAACTATGCGCAGTTGATACGGTTGCCGCTACTGGCTTTACTGGTTGTGCTACACTTGCTTCTGACTTGTCAGCTGCTACATTGTTAGCCGCAACGGTACCATTAGCCTGTGCTTTGTCTGTAGCCGCAACTGGTGCGTTAACAGCAGCAGCAGCAGCGTCCGGGCTGTTTGGCTGGCTGATGGCAGCAACTTCGTGGTTGTTTGCAACAGCAGTGCCAACATTGTTATTATTGGTTGTCATTGCAGAGCCGAGGCCCTTAAAGACAGTAATAACTTCGTCCCTGCCAACAGTTAACATGGTTAACAGCAGCAAAACACCTACTGCGCCTAAACCGCGCCTCCAGAAGATCATGCCGATGGGCTTTTTCTTCTCCTCCTGCTCTAAAAGCTCTTGCATGCGCGACCAGGAGCCAGGGCGTTCCCGCTCCTCGCCGCCGCTTAGCCGCTGCTTTACAAGATCATCAATATTAATAAGGTTGTTATCCATTTGGATAAATGTTTTTAAGCTTTAAAATGCAATTCTAAATGTTCAATTTTTTCCTTCAATATCTTCCTGCCTTCCGACAAGTGCCATTTCGATGTTCCTTCGCTGATACCCAGCATATCCCCTATCTCCTTGTGCGTAAACCCTTCCATTACGTACATATTAAAAACCGTACGCGTTGCATTGGGCAGCGCCTGTACCAATTGCACCAGCTGATCGTAATACAACTTATCAGCATGGTCTTTATGCACTACTTCATCTTTCTCTACAAGAACTACTTTTTCATTATAACGGCAATTCTGCTTCACATAGTCTGAAACGGCATGAAAAATTATTTTTCGTAACCATCCTTCAAACGATCCCTGGAAATTATACTGACTCAATTTCTGAAAAGCACGCAGGTAACCATTATTCATAACTTCTTCCGCCTGCATATCTGAATCGATATACCGGCGAACCAGTGCCATCATCTTAGGGTAGAAGAGCTTATACAGCTTCTCCTGTGCACTCCGCTCATTGCGAATGCACCCCTTGATGAGTTGTTCCAACTCACTTACTTGACTTGTTGCGGTATATGCCAATGCGATGGACAAGTATAGTGATTATTAAATATTTACCCTTAATAAGACCACCACTCTTTGGAAAAGGTTGGGTTACCGGGCATTAAACCTGTACAAATTAACAAAAATCGCCCACACAATAGCCTTATTCGCCCCAATTGTGGATAATTACCGCCCATTTTGGTTGTTAAGGGCCATGCTGCAACGACTTTCGTGGGGTAATACCGCTAGCTAACTGAACCAAGCACAAAATCGAAACGAGTTAACCGCTGGTTAAGCAGTGCCTGAAAAAATGAAATTACTTTTCGCTCACCTCGCTGCAACGAAGCATACTATTTTTTTCCGCTACATAAAAACAACAATCCAGTAGTTTGGAATACCATTACCTAAAGGTGCCCACTAAATTAATACCGGCAAAATCTTTTAAAAATGGTTTGGAGTAAAGTGCAAATGATTTTTATTCATTCCCGCACCAGGAGCCACTCCACCCGTTATTTTATTGTAGCACAAAAGAATTTCCCCGGAAACTAATATTAGTGAACATTTGCAATTTCAATTATTTGCATTATAATTGTAAATAAATTATTTAATATGCCTTATAAAATTCTTTCTTTAGATGGTGGTGGCTCCTGGGCTTTGATACAGGCGATGGTGCTCAAAGATATTTATGGTGATTTACCCGGACAGGAAATACTTAGAGATTTTGATTTGGTAATCGCCAATTCAGGCGGCTCCATGGTTTTAGCTGCCATGGTATCGAATCTTAAAATGAGCGAAATCGTTTCCGTATTTACCAATGAAACTGATAGAAAGGAGGTATTTTCGAAGCTAGGCTTCTGGGAAAAAACGTGGGCAAAATTTACGAATGCAGTTGGTATTGGCGGCCCAAAATATAGCGCAGAACGCAAATTTAAGGGACTTGAAAAAGTACTAATGCAGCGCACAGGCGTTACCAATCGTGATGAATTGCTGGCCAACCAGCCAATGACGCAAATACCGGGTATAGTCGGAGGTAAATTTCCAGACCTGATTGTCTGTGGCTATAACTACTTTAAAGAGCGGGAATCATTTTTCAGAAGTAACCCACTCAGTAATACCGCAGGCTTCAACTCTGCCAGATGGGATATTTCGCTGCTACATGCCGTGCACGCCTCTTCAAATGCACCCCTCAATTATTTTGATGAGCCGGCAATTGTAAAAACATGGGAGACCACTAAACCCAGCGCGAAAATGAAAGACTGGTATTGGGATGGCGCTGTGGGTGGATTTAATAACCCGGTCATGGCTGGGCTGGTAGAAGCGATGACAAATGGAAAGGGGAATACGGCAGCTGACTATCGTATACTTTCTATTGGCACAGGTGCTGCACGCAAACCCGTGATTGTTGGCTTTGACGAAGGTACTGACGAGCAAAAGGCAATATACGAGGCCAATAAAAATAACAAGATGGTGCACGCTGATAAAAAGACTGGCTTTTTAAAAGACCTGCCAAAGATGGCCCAGAGCATACTTGCTGACCCACCTGATGCGGCATCTTTCGTGGCATTTTCTGTGTTGAAACCATCCTTAGATAATGACCCCTGCATTGTACGAATAAACCCATGTGTGACACCCGAATTAAATAAAAACACGAACAGATACGAAGCTCCCGCAGCGTGGACGAATGGCGAAACTAGTTTTATTGACTTGCTCGACCTGGATATGGATGCTGTAAAACAAGATGATGTGAACCTTATTGTAGAACTGTGCGCAAGGTTTATTGTAGACAATCATGTTGCGCCGGTAATACCCAATCAGTTTATACGCGGCGATGGAAATGGCAAGCATATTGGGTATGGCACTTATGCTGAGGCTAAGGGGATGTGGGGCCTCCCCTAACCCCTCCCATAGAGGGGCTTTCCAAAAACGAACACGTCCCGATGGAGTTAGTCTGAACTTTGATTTATTTGATTTTTGTGAAAGGTATGATTGTTTGTCAACCAATTATGGAAACTACTTTGGATGGGTACTATACCTTACTCCTTTACCAACTTTTGGACTGTATTTTTTGTAGTGCCGATTAACTTCAGGAAATATATACCATTGGGTAAGGACCGGATGTCTAGTTTTGTGAACTCACCATCGAGAGCATTTGAGCCTACTTCCTGTCCTAAAATAGTGTACATCTTGTAGGATTGATAAATATCTACGAACAAATGTACCGTCAACTCTCCGGAAGCAGGATTAGGGTATAACTCTACTTCCTTTTCGCACTTTATCACCTGGATATCTTTAGTGACAGTGCAACCATCGGTTAAACTATACTTGATGGCTGTTTTCCCTTCTGTAATGCCTGATACTATGCCCGTAGCATTCACAGTGGCAATCGCTTCATCGAGCGTTCCCCACACGCCTCTGCCAACCCAATCAGCGAGCACTAACGGATAACCGGCACAAACACTGTCCTTGCCAAGAATTGGCGTGGGAGTTTCCTTTATTTCGATAGTTGTAGACGCGTCTGTCCATCCACAGATATTGGATGAACGTAGTGTTATAGTAACCAAACCCGGAATGCTGCCACCGGTAACATACACTACACTATTGCTGAATAACGCTGAAGCCCCGGCAGTTGCAGCGCACGACGAAATACCAGGGGCAATAATAGAATCCCGCTCCGCGGCGCATAATTTATCTATCGATTTTGTTATTTTCGGTGCCTGAGGTTTTTCTATTACCGTTATCTGCATTTCATGCGTTGCGGTGCCGCAAATATTTGTTGATACGCAAACTATCGTATCTACGCCTGGCTTCCGGCCATAGAAACCTCCTACCGCAACAAAATCATGCTTCGCGTGAATTTCTCCTTCACAGAGAAATCCCGCCTCCATCCATCCGTTAGAAATTTTCAATCCTTGGAAATAACCGTATTGAAAAGGTGGCATGCACGTGACTGCATTATATGTGCAGATATAACCGTGCAGAACGTCCACGAGTTCAAAATATGCATTGGGAAACGCATGAACCAACATCGGATACTTTGCGGTGTCCGTTCCACAACTATTGGAGACTACATAGTAAATAGTATCCTGGTACGGCGCAGGGCATTCAAATCCACCGTCGCTAATACCTGTTACGGTCCCGTTTGTTACGGAACAGTGATTACTTGCTGGCACCCAAACACCACCTGCTGTTGTATCCGACAATACCGTTGTGGCACCCACACAAACAAATGTATCTGCTCCCGTTATTACGCCGGCATCAGGCATGTTTTGTATAGTGATATTTAAATTTGCCGAATGGGCTAATACAGTATCATGAGTAGCATTCATAAGTAGACAACTTACGGTATCGCCATCGTGAAGAGCGGTAGTTGAAAATAGCGATGAATCTGTTCCCGCGCTTGTATTATTAACCTGCCATTGGTAGTGAGGCGACGTCACGCCTGTTACTGTTGCTGAGAACCTTGCCGTATGACCATTACAAATTGTGGTGGAGTCTAGGGCCGTTATATAGATGGTTTGTGCCCTGCCTGCAATTGAGATAAACATTAAGAGGCAAAGCAACAGTTTCATAGGGGCACGTTTGTTTTACGAAAATAAACAATATTTGTGAATTAGACCCTACCGCTCCTAGTGGAACCAGTGATTATTACTGGCGTTGCAAACGCCAATCCATAGCATCCTCGTTACAAACGAGGACGAGTGGGGAACTACCATACAGCGCGTTGGCTTTGCGCCTTCTTTGCGAACCTTTTGCGCTCTTTGCGTTGAAATCCGCCTACCAATATTTGCTTTATAGACGGCTTATAATAAACCGCTATCAATTTTATTAAAAAGCATATCCTTTAGACAGTTGCTTGATATCTGAAGCGCTAATGTGATATTGAGCGAGTGCATTGTTCAGAGTATTTTCGACGTCATCAAGGCTGTTGAATATTTTGTTGTGAAAGTG
>CANFKC010000042.1 GCA_947447265.1 Chitinophagaceae bacterium | reverse complement strand
TTTTGCCGATGGTATGTACATGATACTGGTATACGATGCAGCCGACAACAGCCTGCTGAAAACATCAAGGTTGATGAAGGTAGAATAAGCATCAACACAATACTCCAATAATCAAACAGGCTGCTCCGAATGGGCAGCCTGTTTTGGTATTAGCAATAAATCCGGTAAGGCTATACCATTTGGGTAGCAATTTTTAGCATAAGGGTTTCAACGCAAAGAATACAGAGAGTACGCAAAGAAGGCGCAAAGTCAATGTGATTTATGCTGCGTTTTGAAGTGACAATAGTATGCATAAAAAAGGCTCCTGGAATGGGGCCTCTTAATGTTGATAAAACTAAATGTAAACTTAAAACTTTACCTCGTGTTGCTATTTTACTGGGTTTTCCATGTTTTTATAGGATTGGTTTTCAGGGGCTAAGCCGCTTTTATTCTCGTACGTGTTTTGATATTCAACTGTAGGATTCATAAATGGGAAAAGTTCGAAAGTAGAATTGTAGTTGTTCGCTTTCTCGCCGCATATATAATACCCTTGATAGTTTTTGCATACCGCAAAATTTTCATTGTAGGTTGTGCTATAACATTCTTTTGCTCCGTTCTTCGTTGGCTTGCAAACTTTTGAAGTTTTTTCAGCCGGCGAATTTGCAGTGTTTCCTGTTACAACATAGTTCGTTCCGTTAGTTGGAGCAGTTGCTGCAGACATTCCTGCTTCAGCTGGTTTTTTACCGCAGGTATAATATCCTTTTTTGCTTTTACATACCTTGTAATTCTGGGCATTATTTGTTGCATAACATGTTTTTGCCGTACCTGATGATTTACAAACCTGCCCCGTCTTCGCGTTTTCCGGTTTTGCATTTGAAGTCTGTGCAAATGCACTGCCATAAACTAACATACCGGTTAACATCGCCGCCAATAACTTTTTCATGATTTTCGATTTAGGTGAATTATCATTCTGATTACAACACAAAGGTCGTTCAGTGAACGACCTTTGTTGTTATATTACATCATCAAAAAATTGCATTATTCACACCAATGCAAAATGTAGTATACTTACTATACCACACTGTATGGTCAACGATACATGAGCCAGTTTATCTTACCAACACTTCCAGCGATTTTTTAATCATATTGTCTACAGCGTTCCCGCCGCTGTTGCTGAATGTTTTCTGTTTCCTGTTGGCAACAATGGTGCTTATTGAAAGACATTTATGCCCGAGTATTTTACCCATGCCATAGATGGCGGAAGTCTCCATTTCAAAATTAACTATTTTCAATTCCTGGAACTGAAAAGTACTCAGTGCATCAATAAGGTGCGGAAATGCAAGTGGGGCACGCAATACGCGTCCTTGTGGACCGTAAAAGCCAGGGCATGTAACAGTAATGCCATGAACAAATCCCGATCCAAATTCTTTGCGTAGCGAAATAGCACTTTCAGCAATATAAGGGAATATGTTTTTAGTGCCTAGCGTAGTGTGTTTATTAAATTCGTTCAGTATGAAACTTTCATCAGGATTGTTGGTCATTTTGTAATAGTGCATCAGGTTATCCAGCCCGATAGCGTGAGAGGATACAACAATACTATTTACCGGGACATCAGCCTGTAAGCCACCGCACGTGCCTAGGCGAACAATATTGAGCGTGGTTTTCTTATCTTTTATAGTGCGGGTTTGAAAGTCGATGTTTACCAATGCATCAAGCTCATTAAATACGATATCGATATTATCGGGCCCTATACCTGTGCTTACACAACTGATATGCGTATTGCCAATGTAGCCTGTATGTGTGACAAATTCGCGGTGCTGTGCCTTGTGTGTTATACGGTCGAAGTATTTCGAAACTTCTTTCACCCTGTCGGGGTCGCCGACGGTAATTACAAGCGGAGCAATGTGTTCAGGAGCAAGGTCTAAGTGGTAAATTGTACCTCTTTCAGTTATGATCAATTCTGAATTTCCTATCGGATTCATGTTAAGTTGATTTTTTTATGTTTTTGGAGTTGTAAAGAAACGAAATTTAATTACATTTGCAGTCACAATGGTCGGATGGCCGAGTGGCTAGGCACAGCTCTGCAAAAGCTGCTACAGCGGTTCGAATCCGCTTTCGACCTCAAATACCCCGCTAATTTATTAGTGGGGTTTTTTGTTTTTAATAAATTCCTTTTTTCTGCGCAATTGTTAAGGATCAAGTTGTTTCAAATATTGAAACATGATCGAAAAATTTGTACGCACATTTTCTCGGATCAAATAATAAATCTTTAAAGGTGCAGGGAAAAATTGCATATATAGGTTTCTCCTTCTTTTTGGGAAATTAAGCAGGAAATCTTAGTCTTTCTTCATTTATTCCAGTTTTATTGGAGTATATTTGTCAAATAAATTGACAAATAACGAGTGTCTTCACCAAAACAAGATATTATTCTGCAACTGCAAAAGGAAGTGCTTTCCATGCAAAGGCTAAAGAAGGGTTCAGCGCAAAACCTGAATACTGGCCTTTGGGAAGTGGAGCAAGCATTCCCTGACCATACATTTCCTTTGGGGGCTGTGCATGAATTTATCAGCAATGCCAGCGAAGATGCAGCAGCAACCAACGGTTTTATGATGGGGTTGACCGGCCAGTTGATTAAAAAAGGAACGGCCATCTGGGTAAGTTCAAAACGCACCATATTCCCACCCGCACTTAGCCTGTTTGGCATAGACCCTGAACGCATCATTTTCGTTGACCTGTGGCGGCAAAAAGAAGTACTATGGGCTATAGAAGAAGCTCTGAAATGCGATGCCATTGCAGCGGTTATTGGCGAATTAAGCGAACTGAGTTTTACTGAATCAAGGCGGCTGCAGCTTGCCGTTGAGCAAAGCAGGGTTACAGGTTTTATACACCGCTACAGCCCCAGAATTGAAAATGTTACCGCCTGCGTCAGCCGCTGGAAAATAAAGCCACTTGCCAGCAATGCTAATGGCTTGCCTGGCATGGGTTTTCCACGCTGGAATGTACAGTTGCAGAAAGTAAGGAACGGCAAACCGGGCGAATGGCAGGTAGAATGGTCAGGCGGACAGTTCAGGTATATCGCCCGTCCGGTTATTTCGATTACAGAAACCCCTAAACGAAAAGCCGGATAGTATGCGCAGGTATGTTGTGATATGGTTCCGTCATTTAAAAACGGATTGGATGGTGCGTCGAAAACCTGAACTGAAAGATGTTCCATTTGTAATGGCAGCACCCGAAAGGGGACGGATGGTGATAAAGGCTGCAACCCCTTTAGCTCAGGCAAAGGGTATAGATGTGGAAATGGTGGTTGCAGATTGCCGTGCTATAATGCCCGAATTACAGGTGCTGGATGATAAGCCGGGAATTGCTGAGAAATTACTAAATGGCCTTGCTGAATGGTGTTTGCGCTATACACCTGTAGTCGCAGTTGACCTGCCTAACGGATTAATACTAGACGTGAGTGGTTGTACCCATTTATGGGGTGGGGAAAGGCCTTATCTGAAGGATATTATAGCGAAGTTAACCGCGTTTGGTTACGATGTAAGGGTTGCAATAGCTGATACTATTGGTGCCGCATGGGGTGTTTGCCGATATGGGACCATATCGCCAATCGTTGCGCCTGGCAAGCAGTCCGACGCCTTGTTACAATTACCACCTGCCGCATTGCGCCTTGACCCGGCCATACTGGAACGGCTGGATAAATTGGGGTTATATGAGGTTCAGAGCTTTATTGATATGCCCAGGAAAGCACTCCGGCGGCGCTTTGGAGATACCATACTCAGCAGGCTGGATATGGCATTAGGACTGGAGCATGAAGTAATTCAACCCATTCAGCCGATAGAGCCCTACCATGAAAGGTTGCCCAGCCTGGAGCCAATCAGGACAGCCAAGGGTATCGAGATCGCATTAAAACAATTGCTGGAAAAGCTTTGCCAGCGGCTTATTGAAGAAGAAAAAGGGCTAAGGAAGTGTGTATTCAAATGCTATCGTATTGACGGCATTGTACAGCAAATAGCCATAGGTACCAACCGTCCTTCGCAAAATGTGGTGCATTTGTTCAAACTGTTTGAATTGAAAATAGCTACAATAGCGCCTGCATTGGGTATTGAGGTGTTTACTTTGGATGCTCCGGTTACCGAGGATGTTGCAGCCATGCAGGATACGCTATGGAATTTTAAGGAAGGTGGAAATGGAACTGCTGTTGGTGAATTACTGGATAGGATCGCTGGCAAATTAGGTGTAGATGCTATCCACAGGTATTTGCCGGATGAACATTACTGGCCGGAAAGATCGGTTAAGGTTGCAGCTTCCTTAACTGAAAAAGCGCAGACAAGCTGGAGAGCAGATTTGACCCGGCCTATACACTTGTTACCCAAGCCTGAAACAATAGAGGTAACAGTGCCCATGCCGGATTATCCACCTATGCTTTTCATTTACAAAGGTGTGCTACATACCGTGCAGAAAGCTGATGGCCCCGAAAGGATAGAACAGGAATGGTGGCTGCAACATGGGCTTTACAGGGATTATTACTGTATAGAAGATGATAATGGAGCAAGGTACTGGCTATTCAGGGCAGGTAGCTATGAGCAAGGCGACCCGCAATGGTTCATTCACGGTTTTTTTGCATAAGGAGATAGAGACATGGCATATACAGAATTACAGTTGTCCGGCAAAAACTCTAGAATTTATGTTTAGTCCGATTCGTGTTTAAAAACAGATGAAAGACGCCTCGATAGCGGACATTAGAGTTACAATCTTCAGCAAAATACGCCGGAGGGCTCCTTTTAGCCGCGGAGCGATAGCTAAAAGTGGCGTTTTTCTTTGTTACTTTCTTTTTCGCCACGAAAAAAGAACGGCGCAAGCCCTCATTGAGGCCGCTGAAAAATAGACGATAGCGAAATAAAGTAATGGAGAAGCGATTACATCAACCAATAAAGCAACCTGGTGGCAAAGTAAATTACGCCCAAAGCATTGCCAGCATTGCGTATTGAAAGGTGCAAGATATTTTGTCGGACAACAGTGATACCGCATTACAGGTAACAAAATAATTAGCCTTGGTTTTTTACAAGTAGGCATTTTATACGGAAGAAATTTATTACAGATCATGAGTTATACGGAACTACAGGTTACGACAAATTTCAGTTTTTTGCGGGGTGGTTCCCATCCCGAAGAAATGGTGGAATATGCCATAACGTTGGGGTATAAGGAAATAGCGATAACAGACCGCAATACACTGGCTGGCATAGTGCGTGCGCATATTGCAGCAAGAGGGAAGGGAATAAGGGTAATACCTTCTTGCAGGCTTGATTTGTTGGATGGCACAAGTTTGTTGGCATACCCAACAGATAAGGAGGCTTACGCAAGGCTTTCAGCCATGCTTTCTGAGGGCAATATACGAACCGAAAAAGGGCAATGCCATTTAAGTAAAGCAGATGTATTCCGGTATGCAGAAGGCATAAAGTTTATAGTTGTACCACCATTAACTCTCAACCTGAATTATGAATTTGAACCTGCTTTTATAGCAGAGCTGAAACAGTATAAAAAAGAATTGGGCAATAATCTCTATCTCGGGGCAATGCGCTCTTACCAGGTTTATGATGGCAAAATGCTCTACAGGCTAAAAGAGGTATCTGATGAATTGGGCATACCCTTAGTTGCCACTAATGATGTGCATTATCATAACCGGGAACGCAGGGAGTTACAGGATATTCTTACCTGTGTGCGGGAAAAATGTACGATTTATAATGCGGGTTTCCGGTTGTACCAGAATGCAGAAAGGTATTTGAAACCCATTGTTGAAATGCAGCGCTTATTCCGGCAATACCCTGAAGCTATTGAACGGACGCAGGAAATAGTTAATGCCTGCCAGTTTTCACTGGACGAACTGCAATACGTATACCCTGAAGAAATAACCAGTGAAGGGCGGACGCCGCAGGAAGAACTGGTACAACTCACATGGGAAGGCGCAAAAGAGAAACTGGGGGATGTTTTAACACCAAAACTTAAAGAAACCATTCAATTTGAGTTGGACTTTATTGAGCGAAAGAATTATCCCGCGTATTTCCTGACTGTCTATGATTTTGTACGGTTTGCTAGAAGCCGGAATATATTGTGCCAGGGCCGTGGTTCTGCAGCTAATTCAGTTGTTTGTTTTTGCCTCGGTATTACTTCTGTAAATCCGTCTAAGTTTAAACTGCTGTTTGCCCGCTTTATGTCTGATGCCCGTAATGAGCCACCTGATATTGATGTGGATTTTGAGCATGAGCGGCGGGAAGAAGTGATACAATACATTTACCGGAAGTACGGGCGTGACCGCGCTGCTATTGTGGCTACTGTTACAGAAGTGCATTATAAGGGTGCAGTACGTGATGTTGCCAAAGCAATGGGTTTATCGGTTGATGCCATCAACCTGCTTTCTAAAGCCTCATGGGAATTTACGGATGATTGGCACAATGGGAAATCAGTTTCTGGTGATGGCTTTAACGCCAATGACCCGCACCTGAAAAAAGTACTGGAACTTACGAAACAGTATATCGGCTTTCCCCGCCAGTTGGGGCAACATACCGGAGGGTTTGTAATGACAAGGGGTAAACTATCAGATTTATGCCCTATACTCAATGCAAGAATGGAGAACAGAACCTGCATTGAATGGAATAAGGACGATATAGAAGCGTTGGGATTTCTGAAAGTGGATGTATTGGCATTGGGTATGCTTACTTGCATACGAAAAGCTTTTGACCTTATAAAGCTGCGCTACGACCGTAGCTATGAATTAGCCACTATTCCACAAGACGATCCGGTTGTATACGATATGATATGCCGCGCCGATACCATCGGTGTTTTCCAGATAGAAAGCCGGGCGCAGATGTCCATGTTACCTAGGCTAAAGCCCAAATGTTTTTACGATCTGGTCATTGAGGTAGCCATAGTAAGGCCCGGGCCAATACAGGGAGATATGGTACATCCATATTTGCGGAGGCGTGAGGGTAAAGAGCCAATAGAATACCCTAAAGAAGAACTTAGAGAGATATTGGGCAGGACATGTGGAGTGCCTTTATTCCAGGAGCAGGCGATGGAGATAGCGATTGTAGCAGCAGGGTTCTCTCCGGCTGAAGCTGATGGTTTACGCAGGAGCATGGCAACATTCAAAGCAAAAGGCAAGGTAAGCGACTGGCATAAGAAGTTAGTCGGGGGCATGATGGCGAAAGGTTATACCGAAGAATTTGCCAACAGGGTATTTAAGCAACTGGAAGGGTTTGGCAGCTATGGTTTTCCTGAAAGCCATGCAGCCAGCTTTGCGTTGCTGGTGTATGTTTCCTCGTGGATAAAATGTTACTACCCTGATGTCTTTGCTGCAGCCCTGCTTAACAGCCAGCCAATGGGCTTTTACCAGCCAGCCCAGATTGTTATTGACGCAAGAAAACATGGAGTTGAAGCATTGCCTGTTGATATTAATTACTCGTTATGGGACAATACGCTCGACCCACAGCGGGGAAGATACTGCCCGTTGCGTTTGGGTTTCCGGCAGGTGAAAGGGTTGAACGAAGAAGATATAAATGTACTGCTGGCGGCAAGAACATCTTCTTTCACAAGCATACCTGAACTACGTGATGCCGGAGTATCAATAGCTACATTGGAAAGGTTGGCAGATGCAGATGCGTTCCGTTCCATAGGGTTGGACAGGAGGCGGGCATTATGGGAAATTTCCGCATTAGCTGACCGCCCTACGGGCATGTTTGCCGGGCAGCAGCCGGAAGCGAAATCAGAACAGGGATTACAATTGCCGTTAATGAGTTTGCCGGAGCATGTCGTTCAGGATTATGGCGCAACGTCACTATCGCTCAAAGCGCACCCTGTAAGTTTTGTAAGGGAAAAGCTAATGATGCTACAGGTTACAGCTAATAGCGATCTCCGCCATCTTAAAGACGGTGCAACGGTAAAGGTAGCAGGACTTATACTGGTCAGGCAAAGACCAGGAACGGCAAATGGAATTGTGTTTATCACCCTTGAGGATGAAACGGGCGTTGCCAATCTTGTTGTCTTTAGTAAAATGTTTGACAAGTACCGCAAAGAGATATTGCAGGCAAAGCTGCTAATGGTAGAAGGGAAGCTGCAAATAGAAGGAGAGGTAATTCATGTGGTGGTAATGCGGTGTTCCAATATTTCAGGCTTGTTACAAAAGCTGACTGTAAAAGAAAAGCAACAACCATCATTACTTACGCTGTCAAGAGCAGATGAAAAGGATGATGATGACTACAAAGCAAAGGACACAAGAGTGCCGCGGAACGAAGCAAAACAGACGGAGGTTTTTCATGGTGGAAGGAATTTTAAGTAAGAAGGTAACAGGAATGCCAGTCACTCATGTTGCGATTTCTACCTTCATTCATTTCCTTTTTGAACTACTAAAAACAAAACACCCCACAATTAAAAAACTGTGGGGTGCCGGTCAATATTTTGAACGCTATTAGTGCATAGCTTCAGAAAGGTCTAATTTCTTTTCTGCCTTCTTTTGCTTTACAAGCAGTACAAATGGTATACAGCACAGGAACATGATTCCGATGAACATAAATACATCCATATAAGAGAGTACACCTGCCTGATTCGCCACTGAATATTCCAGTGATTTGTAGGCACTGGCCAAAGCGTTTTCCGGCGACATTCCTTTTGCTATATACCCCTGTTTTATTATGGCTATACGCTGTTGCACTGCCGGGTTATCGAGCCTTAACATGCTGCCGAGGTCGGCACGGTGCTTAATGTTTTGCCTGGCCATGTAAGTAGTAATAATGGCAATACCGAATGAACCGCCCAACTGCCTCATCATACCGGTGAAAGATGCACCTTGGCCTATCTGCTGGCCTTTTAGTGATGATAAGGAAAGGCTCGTAATCGGGATGAATAACATACCCATACCTAAACCACGTAAGATCAGCATCCAGGTAAAGGCTTCCTTCGGTGTATCTGGTGTCAGAATTTTATATCCCCAGAAACTATACAGGAAGAAGACAACCATACCTATCGCTACTAACAAAGTTTGCTTTGCACCACGTTGCAGCATCTGGCCTATGATTGGCATCATAAATGCGGTAGTCAACGCAGCCGGAACCATAAGCATACCTGCCTGTTGCGGTGTCCAGTGTAAAGTACTCTGCAGGTACAGCGGAATTATAAAAGTAGAACCGTACAAACCGAAACCGAGTATGAAAGATAGAATTACACCCACCCTGAGGTTGCCGTTTTTAAGTACACGCAGCTCCACAATGGGGTTCTTTGTTGTCAGTTCTCGCCAGATAAAGAAGAAAATACCAAATATAGCTACAATGGTAAGCGTAAGAATGGTAGAATTCGTGAACCAGTCATCTTCCTGACCGCGCTCCAGTACATATTGTAAAGCGCCTACAGCAACAGCCAATAAACCGATTCCCAGAAAGTCTACTTCCGCAAGTTTTTTCTTTACCGCATATTTAGGGCTTCTAACAAATTCCAGCGTAAGCAGGGTAGCAATGATACCTATAGGTATGTTGATGTAGAATATATATGGCCAGGTATGGTGGCTAACTATGTAACCGCCTAATGGCGGGCCGAGCGTCGGACCAATAATTACACCCAGGCCGTAGATGGCTTGAGCCATACTCCTTTTTTCAGGTGGGTAACTCTCGGTAATAATGGTTTGTGAGGTTACTAAAAGCGCGCCCCCACCAAGACCCTGAATGAAACGATAGAGTACTAGTTGCCATATGCCATCGGCATTACCACACATAAAGGAAAAAACAGTAAATATGATAATTGATGCCGCGAAATAATTCCTTCTGCCAAACTGTGCTGATAGCCAACTTGTCATGGGTACAATTATTACGTTGCCAATGGCGTAGGCTGTAATAACCCAGCTCACTTCGCTTAAAGTTGCACCAAGGCTTCCCCTCATATCATTAAGCGCCACGTTTACAATAGTGGAGTCAACAATTTCAAGTAAGGCGCAAAATATGGCGGTTATTGTAATTATGACCCGTCGAGAGCCATATTCTACTAGTGATTCCATAATGATCTGAAATTCAAAACTTAAATTTTAAAGTACTGTTCTTTGTTGCCGGCATGGCAAACCAATAATTCACTACACTGCAATTCAGGGCGAATCAAGGGTATAGGTAAGGGTTATTTCGTATCGCTGTTCTAATGGAAGCGAACCTGGCAATTACGTTCACTATTTATATTAGTCAAGAAGCACATCAACATCCACGTTCATGCCCGCACGAATATCTTTCAGGAACTGGTCTTGCGTTGTAAACTCAATTTTGATTGGCAACCGTTGAACGGTTTTTACGAAGTTGCCTGAAGCATTATCAGGAGGTAATAGTGCAAATTTTGCACCGGTAGCAGGGGAGAGTGATGAAACTTTTGCTTCAAAATCATGACCCGGGAATGCATCGATATGTACTATAACTTTCTGGCCGATGCGGATTCTTGAGCACTGTGTTTCTTTAAAGTTCGCAACAACCCATGGTGAGGTATTGGCAACCACGGTAAACAGCAACTGACCTGCCTGCAGTAACTGCCCAACCTGCGCATTTACTTTCGATACATTGCCGTCGCTTGGCGCAATAATGTAAGTATAAGAAAGCTCTAGTTTCGCGTTTTCTACATCAGCGCGCTTCTGCTCAATTGTAGCATTTGCCACGCCTATCTGCTGTCCAACTGCATTACTCTGAGATGTTGCTGCGCTTACCTGTTTCAATGCTGCATTGCGTTGACCTGTCAGCACTGCTAGCTGCCTTTCTGCGCTTTGCTTTGCTGCTTCAGCCTGTTCAAACTGCTGTTGCGTAATAGAGCGGGATGCGATCAGGTTAGTGTAACGTTCGTAGTCTTGCGTAGCCCTTCTTAAAGTTACTTTTGCAGCTTCTATCTGAGCATCAACTGTTGTTGTGTTCGCGTCATAAGAAGCAATGTTCGCTTTCGATACTGCTGTGTTTGCGTTGGCAACATGCAGATTGTTTTCAGCAATGGTCAATGCAGCCTGCATCTGTTGCAATTTAATGGTTTCGCTCCTGTTATCCAGTATCAACAGCGTGTCACCGGCTTTCACTTTCTGGTTATCCTTTACGTTTATCTGAGTTACGTAGCCTGATATCCGGGGTATTACCGGGCTTATGCTCGCATCTATCTGCGCATCATCAGTTTCCTCATGGTGTTGGGCGTGTATATACTTGGTAACGCCGAATGCGCCACCTAATACTACCAGTGCACCAAGTATAATAGGGAACACTTTGTTTTTCTTTTTCGGAGCCTCTTGTGCAGCGGCATTATTCATTTCAGCTTGTGACATAAATTATGTTTTATGAGGGGTGTTTTTGTTTGTTTTTTGTTTCGGTTATATTATTTAATGGAATGGTAATCAGCTAACAAAGTACCTGCTGTTTGTTTCAGCTTATTATAAGCTACTGCCGCATCTACCTTAGAAAACGTGTAGTTGAGCATTGTCTGTAATTGTGCTATATCAGCTTCCAGTAATTCGGTAGTGGTTACCAGGTTATTGTCGTGCTTGTTCTTGGTTATACGGTAATTTTCGGTGCTTTGTTCTACTGCCTTGGCATAAACATCTATTTTGCGGCGGCTTAAAAGATAGCTCTCGTAAGCCTGGTTTATCTGTATGTCGATACGCTCACTGAGTATATTTTTTGTAGCCTGCAACTCATGCAGACGGGCGTTTGCAGCATCAATTTTAGCGCCTGTTTTCCATATTGAACCCACATTGTATTGTAAGCCAATACCGATATTGAGTGCGTTAGTAAGGGTGAGTAACTTTGGAACGTCAGCGGCAATGTAGCCACCAGTAACCGCTACACCCGGATAATATTCGCCTTTTGCTGATTTAATACCCAGTGCAGCAGCCTGTTCGCGGCTGGCAAGTGCAGCAATATCTTTCCTGTTTTTTATCGCATTTGTTTCCCATTCTGCTACGCTTCCTGCGTCGGCAGTTCCCGAAAATGCGTTAGAGTCGGGAACGATATCGGAACCTTCCGGCAAACCAAGCATGAGAGCCATATTGGCACTGGTTACATTGTAGTTCGATTGCGCATCAAGCAATGACAATTCAATGTTCGATTCCTGCAACTGGGCCTTTAAAACATCGTTATGAGCCATAACGCCGTTTTCTTCCATGTTGTTGAAGTCTGTAACTCTTTTCTTTTGTTGTTCCAGGCTCTTTTTAACCAGTTCAATAGTCTTGTATGACTTGTAGAGGTTGCTATAAGCGCTGATGGTGTTTTGCAAAACGTCTTCTTTATCGTTTTCCGCATCAAGCGTTGCAGCAGTTTCCAGAAATTTTGCTGACTCTACACCGTACTTAATACGGAAGCCAGAAAATAATGGCATGCTCACATTCGCTAATGCATAGGCTGCCTGTTCAACTTTAATGCTGCTGGTCGATCCGCCCTGGCTTCCGCTGCCCAGTTTAACTTTAAGGTCAACTGTCGGACTGTTAACGCGCAGGTAAGAACCCGATACTTTGAAGTCCGGTAAATGGTTGTTCCATGCCTCGTGGTAGTTGGCTTTAGCTTCTTCAATTTTTGCTGCGCTTAATTTTAACTGCTTATTATTTTGCAGGCTTAGGCGCAAAGCTTCGGTAAGCGAAAGTTCTACCTTTTGGTGTTGTGACTGAGGTGCGCCAGGTGTTGTCTGCGCCATTGCAGCATTACCGGAAAGTAGCAGAACGGTAGCGGCGATAAGACCTGGTTTGCAAATACTATTGTTCATTTGAAAGGCTTTGTTTGAATAGATTTTTTAAATGTATGCTTAGTTTTTTTCTCATGTGTTTCTGGAATTCTACTTCTTCCATGTGCTCCAGGTTATTCATTTTTTTGTAGAAATACTGCGATGTAATCATTTGACTTACAGTACCTACCAGGGTGGTCATCATTAATACCACATCGATATTTTTTTTGAACGCCCCTTTTTTCTGTCCTTCCTCAATTAAGCGTTTAATTGACTCCAGGTTGCGTTTTTTCAGGTCATGAATGAGGCCCGCAATCGGGGTGTCTTTTTCTATCATCTGCTCCCTCATCATTATCTTGTGAAACTCCTGTTGATGTATGAACTTGTCAACGTAATCATCAATCAGAACATTCACTTTACCTAAATGAGAGAGCTTATCGTCTGCCAGCAGGTTTTCTATTTTCAACCGGATATTTGACGACCTGGCTTCAAAAACCGCCTCCATTAATTTCTCCTTCGATCCGAAGTAGTAAGATATCATGGCAACATTAATGTCCGCTTCATGAGCGATATCCCGAACCGATGCGCCGTCGAAACCTTTAATGGCAAAGAGCTTTTCTGCTGCTTTAATAATTGCTATTTGTTTTTCACTGTATTCCATATTAGATCATAATCACGGCACAAAATTAAACGTTTGTTTAAAACTAAACAAACGTTTAATTAATTTTTTGTCAAAATTTTGTCAATATCTCCATAGGCTATCTAAATACTTTTTCAATGTATTGATTGTCAATGTTGTGTTTTATTCTCTCAAGTTTTATGTTTATTAATTTTATGAGTGCGATGTGCTTATAGCTGTTCTGTATGTGCAATTGTGCTCTGCTCTATGTGGGCAGGATATGCTGTTTTATTTTTTCAATAATAGCTTCATACATTTACTTCCTTAACACCACTGTATCAACAATTTAATTGCCGCATTAAAAAAGGGCGACCAGCTAGCCTTCAGGGAGCTTGTTGAAATGTACCAGCAAAAGGTGCAGAATACCGCCGTGAGTATGGTGCAGGACGAAGCGATTGCTGAGGATATAACACAAGAGGTATTTGTAACTGTTTACAAATCAATACTTTCATTCAATGAACAATCCAGTATTTCCACCTGGATATACAGAATAACCGTTAATAAGTGCCTTGACCATCTGCGATCGAAGAACAGGCAAAAAAGGCAAGGCTTTCTGGCGCAACTGTTTCATAAAGATACCGGGGAGGTACTACATGAAAAGCCTGATTTTATTCATCCAGGAATCGTTTTAGAGCGACGTGAGCAATCAAAGTATCTTTTCCGGGCTATAAACGAACTTGCAGAAAACCAGAAAACTGTGTTCATTCTTACCCACATCGAAGATCTTCCACAAAAAGAGGTCGCTGAAATAATGAATATTTCGCTCAAAGCAGTAGAATCTTTATTGCAACGTGCAAAGGCAAACCTGCGCAAATCGCTTGGCGAAATGAAAAGGTAGGCAGGTTTTTTTATGTTAATATATTTTTGAGGTATGCGTAAAAACACTTGTTTTGTGCAGGTTTTTCCTCCTGGATGTTATTTTTTGGGTGTTTTAGTAACCTTTTCCGCAAAATTTAAAAGTTTGGCACAATAAATGTTGCGTTAATTGCACCGAGGGGAAGCTAAAGGGGACACCCGTAATAACCTTGCATTGGGGAAATAAATATGTACTTGAAGCGATTATTTTTATTTTTTATTGTTTTTATATTTATCAGTGGTAATTCGTTTGCAGCAAGTGTGCTCAAAGGGCGTATAACTGATGTTCATGGTGACCCGATTTATGGTGCAATAATTGAAATAACTGATCTTAAAACAGGTGCCGCGGCCGATACAGCCGGGTATTACGCCATTGAGAATTTACCGAATGGCACATTTACCGTTGAAGTACACTCAGTAGGATATGCTACAGCTTCAGCTTCTGTAGCAATTGATGGCACTGTTATTCGCAATTTTAAACTTTCTGATAATATCATAGAGCGGAATGAGGTAGTTATTACTGGCGCGAGCCTTGCTACAAGTGAGCGACGCAACATTACACCTATCCAAAGCTTGAGTTTAAAGCAACTGCATGAAAATCCCTCAACTAATATTATTGACGCGGTCACTTCATTGCCAGGTGTTTCGGCAGTTACAACCGGTCCTGCAGTTTCAAAGCCGGTTATTCGCGGTTTAGGTTATAACCGCATAATAACGCTGAACAATGGCGTCCGTCAGGAAGGGCAGCAGTGGGGCGATGAGCATGGTATTGAAATAGATGACTATAACGTAACAAGGGTAGAAGTACTTAAAGGCCCGGCATCTTTAGCTTATGGTGCTGATGCGCTGGCAGGGGTTATCAATATCATATCTAACCCTGACGTTCCCGATGGAAAGATCCAGGGAAACGTCACTACAAATTACCAGAGCAATAGCGGACTTTTTGCAGGGCATGTTGACCTTGGTGGCAAAAAGAACGGCTATACCTGGGGTGGTTATTTTACTGAAAAGGCAGCGCATGATTACAGTAATGCCTATGACGGCTATGTTTTCAACAGCAGGTTCAATAATACCAACTACGGTTTAAGCGTAGGTATCAATAAAAGCTGGGGCTCTTCAAAGCTCTATTACACGTCATTTAATCAGCACCTCGGCCTTGTAGAAGGTGAGCGGGATAGTGCGACAGGGAAATTCATTAAAGATATTGACGGACCGGTACTGGTTACCGATGCCGATAACCATTCTTACTCAATGAATGTACCATACCAGCATATAAAACATGATAAGTGGGTTTGGGATAACAACCTGTATCTTAAAAATGGTGGCAGGTTAGGTGGTACAATTGGCTATCAGGTGAATAGCAGGGAGGAGTTTGCTAACTCGGTTACCCCTAAAACACCGGGGCTGTCGTTATTACTTCAGACACTTACCTACGACCTTAAATACATATTACCACAACAAAATGACTGGCATATTTCCACAGGTATCAATGGCATGAGCCAATGGAATGAAAACAGAGGAGTAGAGTTCCTGGTGCCTGACTACCGCCTGTTTGATGGCGGCATTTACGCTATAGCAAAACGAGACTGGAACAAGTGGAGCGTATCTGGTGGTATTCGTGGTGACGTTAGGGTAATAGGAACTTACATGAAGTTGGATAATGCATATGCTGCGCCGCAGGTTCAGGTGCAGTACCAGGTATTCTATCCGTTTACCGATTACTTCGTTAATGGGTCGGGTAGTATAGGCGCGGCCTATAGCCTGGATAATAAATCAACTTTTAAGTTCAATTTTTCTTCGGGTTACCGCACACCGAACATAGCTGAGCTCGCTGCAAATGGTGTTCATGAAGGCACTATCAGGTATGAGTATGGGAATGTGCAATTGAAACCAGAAAACAGCGCGCAGTTTGACCTTGGCTATTCCTGGTGCTCAGAGCATTTGGCTGTCAATGTTTCGTTGTTCGATAATTACATCGTTAACTTCATTTACATCCGCAAAATGTTGGGCGTAAATGGCACGGACTCTATCCCTACATTTAACAACGAAAATAATTTTGTAGGCTTTATTCAAGACCAGGGCGATGCTAATTTGTACGGCGGCGAATTAAATATTGATTACCATCCGCACCCGTTTGATTGGTTGCACCTTGAAAACACTTTTTCTTATGTGCGGGGGCAATTCATTCATAAAGTTGAAAACACTTATAATCTCCCATATATGCCTCCGGCACGTTGGGCAATTGACTTAAGGGCGCAAAAGAAGACGCTGGGTAGCCGTTTGAAAAATGTATATGCAAAAGCCGGAGTAGATGTTAATCTGGCTCAGAATAATGTGTTTGATGCGTACGGAACTGAAACAAATGCTAAAGGCTATACGCTTATTGATTGCGGCGTTGGTGGCGATATTACTAATAAGAAGCACCAGGTGCTTTGCTCTGTAACTATTGCTGTTCACAATCTTTTGGATGTTGCATACCAGAATTCGCTTAGCAGGCTGCGCTATGCCCCTGAAAACAATGTTACAGGTAGGGTAGGCGTGTTTAACCAGGGCCGGAACGTAAGTGCGATGGTTTCCATCCCACTATCTTTTAAATAAATTGCTGCATTGCCAGATAAGGCAAATACTAATAGCGCTATAAGGGATGATATATTATTAGAAAAGGCAGCCGTTGGGTTGCCTTTTTGCATTGCACCAGTACGGACAAGAATAATAACCGGTCAAACATTTTTGCGGGTTGATAACGATAGTGAATGTGCGCTATGCAGAGGATATTTTTCGGGAACGTCTTTTAACAAAAAGTTTGGCATAGTTTTTGTTAAATATTCAGTACGGTAATTTAGTTTTAAAAATACTCTTTAAAATATTGATAGTCAATATGTTGATATAGGTATGTCATGAATTGCCCACACCTTTGAAATAACAAATGTTCACCCTAAAAAACACACACTTTACAATGAAAAGAAACCTGACCTATGCTGTCGGCATATTGGCAACCGCAATGCTTATTGCCTCATGCGGCAAAGATTATTCGAGCAATCCTGTAGGAGACCCATCGAAACTGAATGCGCTTTTTGCTGATCTAAAACCCAATCCGCAGGTACTCACTGTAACCGCGGGCACAGCTGCAAAGGTTGCCGGCGCAGGAGGCACACAGTTAAGCTTTTACCCGAATTCTTTTAAGGATGCCAGCGGGCATATTATAACCAGTGGTACCGTCACGCTGCAGTTAACTGAAATGTATTCCACTGGCGACATGATTGCTAATAGGGCGTCAACCATGGCTGCAGGCAAGATATTGCAGAGCGGAGGACAAATAAATTTGAATGCAACGGTAAACGGCGTAAAAGTCTTTGCCAATGTATATGGGGTGCAGTTTCTGCAACAAACATTGTCTTCTTCTCCTATGAATATTTTCTATGGCGCTAATAACAATGTTGATTCTGTTGTTACCTGGAAAAATGGCGCAGATACATCGAGGGCCGGCACTATTGCCTGGGGCACCACTAATGTAGGCGGACAGGACCTTTACATCTTTGATTCCTGTACCGAATTTGGCTGGACCAATTGCGACCAGTTTTATAATACTGATTCTCCGCTAACATCAGTAAGCGTCATATTTCCTGAAAAAGTGTATACTCCATCAAACACCCAGATTTACCTCGTGCTACCCGATACGAAAAGCGTAATGTCAAACGTTGAGCCGGGACCAGGAACCGGTGGGCAGGCTTACAATGCCACAACCAATACGATGACGTTGATAAGCGAAGATAGAATAGATATAGTACCGACCGGTACCAAGTACAAATTCATAGCTATCTCTAAAGTAAATGGCAGCTACTACTATTTTCAGCAGGTAGGTATAGTTAGCCCCAAGGTAGTAGTTAAAGCAAACATGGCGCCTAAAACAAAGGCTGAAGTAACTGCACTCTTAAAGGCACTTTAATGAAATTCAGGTGTGTATTGTTAAACGGAGGCGACCTCCTTAATTCGGTTGTCTCCGTTCACATAGTGCAGGCTTAAACTAGTATAACTACGTACTTGTTTTCCGTATTTATACGCATTTATATTCTTGTGTTGTCTTTTAAATTTGCAAAGCGCTTTTTATTAGTCACCGATAAATTATTTCCTGTTACCATGAAACAGAAGAGGCTACAACAACCCCAGGGTTTGTTGTAGCTTTTTTCTTGTAAAGCGCGCTTGCTAAATGTTAAAATAGACATCCATTTATTTACTATAACGCAAGTTTAGTTCTCACTTTCGAAATTTATTCTTTATTTTGGCTTTAACATATGGAATCGAAAATCAAGAGCATCATACAGGCTTCTGTTGATGTGAAAACCAATATATTAGCTAACCCGGTTTTATTGCAGAAAATAGAAGAGGTAGTCAATTTAGTTACCGATGCTTTTAAGCAAGGCAATAAGGTTTTGTTTTGTGGAAATGGCGGCAGCGCTGCTGACGCACAGCATTTGGCTGCGGAATTCAGCGGCAGGTTTTACTTTGACAGGGAGCCACTTCCTTCAGAGGCATTGCATTGTAACTCATCTTATTTAACTGCGGTAGCAAACGATTATGGCTACGATCTCGTCTATAGTAGAATAGTTAAAGGTTCCGGCAAGGCAGGCGATGTTCTGGTTGCCCTGAGTACTTCGGGCAATTCTGTTAATATTCTTAATGCGCTGCACCAGGCAAAAAAAATCGGCATGATTACTGTAGGACTTACAGGGGAAAGCGGTGGTAAAATGAAAGATATCTGCGACCATTTACTTAATGTGCCAAGCACTGATACCCCAAGGATACAGGAGTCACACATCATGATCGGTCACATTATTTGTGAATTAGTAGAAGCAGGTTTGTTTACCCGTTAAAAGCCCCTATCAAAATGACATTCTTAAACAGTAAACCGGAGATTGATAAAACCTGGACTTTATTTCTGGATAGAGACGGTGTTTTAAATGTGGAGTCAGTAGGCTCGTATATTACCAACTGGAGTGAATTCAATTTTCACGACGGGGTATTAGAAGCCATGCAGGGACTGCACAATGCGTTTGGGAATATTGTGGTGGTGACCAACCAACGTGGTGTAGAAAAGGGCATCATGACCCTGGAAGCGCTACGCGAAATACACGCCAACATGCTCAATACTGTTGGTGAACACGGTGGCCGGATTGATAAAGTATATAGCTGCACAGCACTTTCTGATGAAGACCATAACCGTAAGCCCAATACAGGTATGGGGGAGCAGGCGCAACAAGACTATCCGCAGATAGATTTTAAGAAAAGCGTAATGGTAGGCAATAGCCTCAGCGATATGGAGTTTGGTAAAAGACTCGGTATGCATACTGTTTTCTTAACTACCAAAACCGGCCCACACCCTATGCCGCACGATGTTATTGACCAACAATACAGGTCGTTGCTGCAGTGGGCTAAAGAGCTTACCATGGCTGAAATGGAAGGGTAATTGTGCCTTTTTCCTGCCCTGTAATGAAGCTACTGGCAAGTCTGAAGGAAAAAGTCAAAACCCAAAAGTGCACAACGCATTCATTCAACGGACAATTTCTGCTTGACGCAATGCTACCAGCCAACAGGCCTTTTTAGTATATTTACACGCTCAAAAGGCGGTTTTAACAGCATGCCGGAAGGTGAGCGTATTTAATATTTAACGAGGTTTCTATGAAGAGCAACAATAAGCATGTTTCAAAAATAGTGGCTTTAGGGCTGTTTTGTTCTGTTTTAACGGGTGCAGACGCGGCTCTGGCGCAGTCGGCTGAGACTCATTCTGATAATTTTGGTACCAACAATCTTTATTATAACAAGCAGTATAACGATGGTGTTTATACCAACGCCCGTTACGATGGCCAGGATTATTCTTACAACGATTTTTTCGAATTGCTTGCGCCATACGGCCAGTGGATAGATGATGCGCAATATGGCTACGTATGGAGCCCTGATGTTGACGCCTCGTTTCGCCCTTATTTTTCAAAGGGATACTGGGCTATGACCGATTTCGGTAATACCTGGGTTTCAGAATACCAATGGGGCTGGGCTTGTTTTCATTACGGCCGCTGGACGTTTGACTCTTATTATGGCTGGTTGTGGGTTCCCGGTAGTAACTGGGGTCCTGCATGGGTAAGCTGGAGAACAGGTCTCGGTGTATTTGGCTGGGCGCCATTGGCTCCGGGTTTCGAATTTAATGGCAAAGAGCTGAACCAATACAATCCGCCTAAAGACTGGTGGGTTTACCTGGCACCTGAGTATTTGTATGGTGGCAATTACTATCGTTACCTGTACGGTGCGGCCGGCAGCAATGTATCGAAGAAAAATACCGCACCAATGGATAACACCTATACTCAAAACGGTGTAACACTAGTTGCAGGCCCACGTGCCAAGCAGGTTGAAGAGCGCGGAGCAAAACCGGTTCAGCTTTACCGTATCAATAATACCGGTACACCAAGGGCTGAATACGTGCATCATGATGTTATAAAAATGTTCCGCCCTGCTGAAATAAAGCAGAGCCCCGCCACTGGAGAGCGCATGGTTCCGCCAAACATAATTAAAGCACCTAGCGTAATATCTGCTAAACCGGAAGCGCTGAGTATAAACGGTGGTATTGACCCAGCCTTCAGGAAAGACCTTCCAGGTATTATAAAAAATACTCCCCGCACCGTAACACAGGTGCAGTACCATAACGAAATTAAAAAGGGCACGAATTGGGAAGAAGAGCACAGGGCAGATAAGTACCAATACAAAACTGACCTGAAATCGATAGAGCCTAATAAGCGCGAAGGGTCAAACACTATTCCGCGACCTGCAAAAGCAAAATTGCCAACGCAGGGTAGTCAGGTGCCGGAACCAATAGAAATACCAAAGGAAAAGAAGAATGTGCAACCGCCGGTAAACCCTGAGCAGCATCCTGACCCTACACCGGAACTGCCTAAACCAAAGAGCGAGCCGCCTGCGCCAACTCCTAAACAGCATCCGGAGCCAATAACACCCGGTAAATAAAATTTAATATATTCTGATAATCCGCGTTGTGTGCTGCACAATGCGGATTTTTTTTAGCACCCCTCGCTCATTTCTTTGTCATATACTTAGGCCCTTTTTTTCCGCCTCTTAAATCTTGAAGCACTAGGCACACGGTTATTGCGCCTTTGCATGAGCCTTTTGTTTGCGCCTCTTAAATCTTGAGGCACTAAGCACACGGTCATTGCGTCATTGTGCCTTTGTATGATCTATTTTTATTAACTATACGGCATTTAGCCTGAGGGTAGCAACGCGCTCACACTTGTTTAAATTTCTTCTTTATTCCTTTGCCGCATTTGGCTTAAATTGCACACCGGTTAACTAATAAGAAAAATGTCAGAATTACAGAATCAATATAATGAGGATAGTATCCGGTCGCTGGACTGGAGAGAGCATATAAGGTTACGTCCCGGCATGTACATAGGCAAGCTGGGCGACGGTACAAGCATGGATGATGGTATCTATGTGTTGGTAAAAGAGGTTGTAGATAACTGTATTGATGAGTTTGCCATGGGCCAGGGCAAACGCATTGAGATAAAAATTGCAGAAGGGGAAGTTTCCGTGCGCGACTATGGCCGCGGTATACCACTGGGTAAGGTGGTTGATGTAGTGAGCAAGATAAATACCGGTGCCAAATACGATAGTAAGGCCTTCCAGAAATCGGTTGGTTTGAATGGTGTAGGTACCAAGGCTGTAAATGCGCTGAGTAAGTATTTTAAGGTAGCGTCCGTTCGTGAGGGTAAGATAAAGGTAGCCGAGTTTGAGCAGGGCATTTTAACTAAAGAACATAAAGAAACAACTACCGACCAGGCTAATGGTACGTTGGTAGTTTTCAGGCCCGATGAAACGGTATTCCGTAGCTATCACTTTTTACATGAATACCTAGAAAACCAGATATGGAACTACTGCTTCCTGAACGCAGGTTTGCAGATCAATTTTAATGGCCGCAATTTTCTTTCGAAAAATGGTCTTTTAGACCTGCTTACTCGCAAAACAAGCCCTGAAACAAACAGGTATCCTATCATTCACCTTAAGGGAAACGATATCGAAATTGCCCTGACGCATACCGGTGATTATGGCGAGGATATTTATTCTTTCGTGAACGGCCAGCATACCACGCAGGGCGGTACCCACCAGGGTGCCTTCCGCGAGGCATTTGTAAAGGCAATACGCGATTTCTATAAGAAAGATTATGATGCTTCTGACGTCCGCCAGAGTATATGTGCTGCGGTATCAGTAAGGGTGCAGGAGCCTGTGTTTGAGTCGCAGACCAAAACCAAGCTGGGTTCGCAATATGTGTTTGAGAATGGCCCTTCCATGAAGGCATTTATAGGCGACTTCCTGAACAAGGAACTGAATAACTACCTGCATAAAAACCCCGCTGTTGCCGATGCCATGAAGAAGCGAATTGAGCAGAGCGAAAGGGAGCGCAAAGAACTTTCGGGCATACGTAAGCTGGCTAATGAGCGTGCGAAAAAAGCCAACCTTCATAACAAGAAGCTGAGAGATTGCCGCATTCACCTGAATGATGATGTGCCGAGCAAGAACAAAGAAGAGTTTCAGGTGAAGCAGCAGGAATCGACCATATTTATTACGGAAGGGGATAGTGCGAGTGGTTCCATTACCAAGAGCCGTAGCGTGGAAAGCCAGGCAGTATTCAGCCTGCGGGGTAAGCCGCTGAACTGTTTCGGATTGACCAAGAAGGTAGTGTACGAGAATGAAGAGTTTAACCTTTTACAACATGCCCTGAATATTGAAGAAGGCATGGAAGGGCTGCGCTATAACAACATTGTAATAGCTACCGATGCCGATGTGGATGGTATGCACATCCGCCTGCTGATTATGACGTTCTTCCTGCAGTTCTTCCCTGACCTGGTAAGGGGTGGCCATATTTACATTTTGCAAACGCCACTCTTCCGTGTACGTAATAAGCAGAAGACAATATATTGCTACAACGACGAAGAGCGCCAGCGCGCCATACATGAAATAGGTGCTAAAGCCGAGATAACCCGATTCAAAGGTCTGGGTGAGATCAGCCCCGAAGAGTTCGCCCGATTTATTGGCGATGACATTCGTAAAGACCCTGTTTTAGTAAACCAGGAAACCCAGATAAAGGAAATGCTTTCGTACTTCATGGGCAAAAACACCCCCGACCGCCAGACGTTCATTATTGACAATCTAAGGATTGAAAAGGATTTGGCTGAGGAATTGGGGGTTGAGGTAGGGTAGGAAAACCCCTCCGCTCTCGCTCTGTTTCTCGCTCTACTAGTATAAGCATTTTGCTTCGTCCTGCTATTACGGAAGCATTTGCTTCCGTATGTTACTTAAGCAAGTGTTTTTGCGCCATTGAAGTTTATTCACGGAAGTAAATACTTCCGGAATAGCTGGTCGAAGGGAATCCTTCGACCAGTTGGGTGCTTTAATGTCATAATGATTAGTACTAACTGTAATTCTAGTCGACTGAAATGAGAAAGATATATGTTACAGTACTTTTCCTGCTGGTTGGCTATTGTGGCCAGGGAAAGAGCATCAGTGTAATTGATACAGTAATTGCAAAGCGGCATTTTTCAGTTGTCATCACAAGCGCTCATGACATGTATATCAGATGGGGGCAATCAAATCGTAATTTCCATGTGCCTGATTCGTTGTTTGAAATTGATTTTCCAGATTGTTATGAGAGCAACCGGATTTATATAGTTCAAAATGGCAAAGTCAAAAAGAATAAAAACCGTCACTTATACATCTTCAATGACGAAAATGTTCTTTTATCATTGCCCGGAATAAATTCGTTTACCTGTATCATCGGTTTAAGGTTTGAAAAGAATGGAATCAGGTTTTATAATACCCATAATTGCGAAAATAAATACTACTTGATAACTTCCCCCTCTATTCTTGTATCTAAGAAATTTCAAGATGAGTATGCTATTACTTACGGAAGCAAGAGCCAATATTTTGATGTCAACGATTCGGTTGCAAAGAATTGTTCTACGGTAAATGTATTAAGTACTGTCAGTTCAGGGAATTTCTATTTGTATGCACAATTTCCATTGTTTCTACCACTAAACGGGAAAATCGATGTTTATGATAACGATTTAGCCTATTACCAGTACATAATAGGTTTGAAGCATATAGAAAACCCGCTCGATTATTTTTATCTGAAATGACACACTGGCGCGAGTCTGTAGTGTAGCCTTTTTGCTGGGGCGGACTCGTGTCTGCCTAAATGAGCCAGTTTATTAACTGGCACCACCGAAAATCGTCCACTTTCTAAATAACAATACTACATTTAGGAATAATTAACTGGATATGAATCGGTCAAGTTTGCTAACGGCATTTAAGGTTATTGCTATTCCGGTGCTTTATGCGATGGTGTTGCGGCTTTTTTTCGGAGTAAAAAGCTGGGACGAATTATTTTCCGTCATGACGGTTACGTTTCTTTTCTGCCTACCTGTTATTTCAGGTGCGTTATGCATCTATTTTTCGAGCGAGGAAAAAGCGCGAAAAACCTCTTATCGCATTACTACCCCGTGGATACCCGTATTTATTTTCTTCTTTCTTACTTTACTTAGCTCGCTCGAAGGATTTGCTTGCTGGATAATGATTCTGCCGGTGTTTATGATAGCCTCCTCTATAGGTGGCTTTATTGGCGCCTACCTGAAATTCAGAAAGAAGAATGACAAAGTATACGTTTCACTTTTGGTGCTACTTCCGTTAGTGATGTCGCCAATAGAAAAAATGGTTGGTGCTATACCCGGCACTTACACTGCCAACACCACTATTGATATACATGCCACACCTTCGGAAATATGGAACAATGTAACCCGGGTAAGAGAGATACCCCGCGAGCAGGATAAGGGTTGGCTTACCCGTTTTTTAGGCTTCCCGCGCCCGGTAAGGGCAGAGCTTAATTTTGAAGGCGTAGGTGGCTACAGAGAAGCTATATTTACTAACGGACTGGTTTTTCATGAAACAGTATTGGAGTATACCGATAACAAGAAAATGGTTTTCACTATTAAGGCCAATCCGCAAGAAATACCATCTACTACCATGGATGAACATGTGGTTATTGGCGGCGATTATTTTGATGTGCTCAATGGCACCTACGAACTGGAGGAATTAGGGCCTAACACCTGCCGCTTACATTTATACAGTCATTTCAAACTATCAACTACTTTTAATTTTTACGCAAGCTGGTGGGCCAGATGAATCATGCAGGATATCCAAAACAACATTCTGCAGGTTATCAAGAAGCGCGCTGAACTTGTAAGGGTTGAATAGATTTATATGATTTGTACTGGCGCAAGTTTGCTGCGTAGCCAACTCGAGTCTACAGAAGTTCCGGCAGTTTATAACTGCCGTACGTCGGGACGTATTTGTTTTAGTTAGTTCAACTAGAATACAAGCAAAAGCGGCACCCTAAAAAGGACGCCGCTCTATTATTACACGCAAACATTTTTATTTCAAAGCTTAGTTAACTGTCAGGGTAAAGGTTACTGAGTTCTTTAAACCATCTTTGTTAACTACTGTAAAAGTGTATTTTTCAGTGCCGGCAGCATTGTGCGTCCTGATTGAAATATCTTTTGTATAGTTGTTGGCGTTAGAGCCAGATAGTGATTCTGATACCAGTGTGCTGTCTGCGGCGCTCGCGTAAGAGACGGTGCCGGTAAACGTGGTCAGTACGTCTTTATCTTCTGCCTTTGATGCCGTTATACCGATATTTAACACGGTATCCTTTTTAACGGTCATATTTGTTGATACATAAGAGCTGCCTGTTTTGAAGGAGATATTCGGCAATTTGCCTTCATCTTTTTCGCAAGATGAAAAATAAACGAGGGATGCTGTTACAGCCAGGATAGAAAATAACTTTTTCATTGTTTTTTATTTATTAGAGATTAAGAAATGACTTGGTTCGGAATGAATTAATCCGGCTTACACACCCTAATGATTAGCGTGGTGATTTTACAGCAGACAAAAGCCTGTTTTGGAATGGATGCGCATCAGTTGTTACATAGCTGTAGCACGGTTGAAATGTGCGACAGTATATACAAACATCCGCAACAGTGATAGTGCGATGCGTAAGCCGGAATAATAGTGTTATTAAGCTATTGTATTGGGTGGGGGAATAATGATCTTGTAATGCCTGCTTAGTGTTACGGCATTATACAATTCAAAGTTGCGGGCATTACTGGCAAAATCGTTATGCAGGCTCCATTGCTGGTGCTGCTGATAGTACATAAAAAAGAAGGGTACAAATTTTTTAACCTGCTGTGTGGCATCGTGACTGTCAAGCTGATGCTCGTGGCTTAATTGCTGTAATGTAGTTTCGTGTTCGTCGGCCAATGCAACAATGGTATACGTGCCATCTTGAAGCGCAACCTCCTTAATATCGTACCAGTTTCCCCTAAACGAAAACTCTTCGTTATCGTGCATTACCAGGTCAGGGTCGTTAGCTTTGATACTGAAGGTAACATAACGTTCGCTGTGCGAGGTCTCAGCGGCCATAACCGCTTCCCGGTATTGGTGCATAACAGACGTTGCACAGAAAATAACAAATGGCAGGATAATTTGCAGTGCAACTATCCCGAGGAATACTGAAAAAAACCTTTTCCCCAATTTGTTTACCATTTAATATCTTTTCTTGCCGAAAGCACGAAGTTAATACCTTGATTGTATAATCCGTAATATTTTAATCTGGAAAGGTGGTCAGTATAGATATTGTTCGTAATGTTTGTAGCCGTAAGCCCAATTTGCCAGTTGCCTTTTGCTGCTGGCACAGTAATACCTGAAGTGAAATTAAGCAGGTAATAGCTGCCTGTCCCTGTTTCAAAGCGCGCAGGGAGGTCTTGCTTCATAACATAGATATATTCTGGCTCAGCAAACACCCGGCTTATCTTGCCCCTGAGCTTTTTCTCTAACCTGATAGCTGAAGTGAATCTTGCCGCTGGTATAAAAGGCAGGTTACCGTCGTCTTTCAAGGTCCCTTTAGTGTAGGTGAATCCCTCTTTCAATTCAATGTTTTTAATAAACGCAGGTTTTAACACCAGCAGGCATTCGCCTCCAAGCAAAGTGGCATCTTGCTGCATATATTTAAACACAGGGAAGCCGTAAAATTTGTTGGAAGTAGGGGAGAGGTATACATAATTATTGAAAACATCGTTAAATACCGAAGCGGAAAAAAATAGTTGTTGCCGGTCTATTTCAAGGGTGAGGTCAGTATTCAGGTTTTGCTCAGATTTTAGATTTGGGTCGCCAAATTCATACCGGTACACGCCTTCGTGTAATCCGTTTGAAGATAATTCTGCCAGGTTGGGCGAGCGGAACCCTGTAGCAGTGTTTGTTTTAATAGAAAACCAACTGTTGGGGTTGTAAACTATACCTATCATGCCATTACCCGTAGTGCGGTCGTTAGCAAAGGGTTGAATTTTATCTCCAGGCATATTCAGGTGGCGTGTGGCTATAGTTTTTATGTATTTATAGTTACCGCCAAGGCCGGTTTCTACAATTACCTTATCCCATTTCACTTTAAAGTAACCCGAAAGGTTACCTTCAATAAAGGTGGCGTCCGGTATAATTATGCGGCCGCCATAGTTGGTGTTGTTTTCATACGTGAATTGCTGGTTGCCAACAAACGATGTGCGCTTACCGAGCTTCTTTTCCCACTTCAGGTTTTGCAGGCCGGATAGCAGGTGCATATTCAGGCTAATTTGCCCTCCACCTTCATCTTCCATCCTTACATTTGACTGTATGCCCGCATTCAGTTTCAACGTCGATTTTTTGAGGAAAAATGTATTCTGAGAACTGATCATGTTCAGGATAACATTGTGGTGTGGGCCAGCCATACTCCTGCTGAAACGGTCATCGGCAGTAAATACTGTATTCAGGTCGGGCATAATAAAGCCGAATTGGTTGTAAGAAAAGTTGTAGCTGTTTTCCTGTATCCACTTTGCTTTTTCAAAACCCCAACCTGCCTTTAAATAGTAACCTTTGTTACGCGAATTAAGCACCCTGTCACCGTTACCATCTGCATAATCAGCATGATTCTCGAATCCTATTCTCAGACGTTTCCATTTATTGCCCTTCCTATTGCTATAACCAATATTGGTGAGCGTACCCAGTGTATTAGAAAATGCCTGTACCCCGAAATCCAGTTTCTTGCCTTCCTGCGTCGGTTTTTCTTCAATAATATTGATCACACCTCCCAGCGCATCAGAACCATATAGCAAAGATGCCGGCCCCTTTATCACTTCTACACGGTCAATACCGATTTGCGAAAGGCCAAGCCCGTGTTCGTCCTGCCACTGCTGGTTATCAAAGCGAAGCCCAGAAAACAGCACCAGGATCCTGTTGCCATACAAGCCCCGTATTACAGGTTTTGATATGGAATTACCCGTGGTCATTTGAGAAATACCCGGTATTTTAGCTAATGCATCTGACAGGTTTAGCGGGTTCTTTTCGTTGATCTGTTTTAGCGAATAAGGCTCAATGTTCAGCGATGTGCTTTTGGTGTCGATAGGTATAAAGCCGCTGACAACAACCTCCTTCAGGGTGCTTGTGTCAACCGTTTTTTTATCCTGCGCGAAACTGTTGGTAAACGCCAGTAAACTGAGAACGAACAGGTGAGTCTTCATACACTGCAAAATAAGGTTATTCGCTAAAGTATGCCAAATTGGTTTTTATATCGGCGCAAAGCTTGTAGCTTTAGTGTTGCAATTTTACCTAAGTCAACATAAAAACATGGACAGGCAGCTTACCGTTTACAGTAATGGCGAAATATTCAGTGAAATACGTTTAGATTATTTTGACCAGCTATCGGGAGCCGTTACCGGTGAACTCAATGTGGTAGAGAAGGTGGAAGGGCTGGATATGTATATCAGGCGACCACTTGGAGTATTAAAATCGGCCCCGTTTGCTCACGCTGAATTCACTACAATTGACCAGATGAAGCATTTTGATAGGGAACTGTTGGCAAGGTACTATGCGGCTTATGAAACGAAAATGCCGGAAGGTTTGGTTTTTGAATACAAGGGGCAGCTCGACAACCGATATGCGATTGGCAATCCTATTGAAGGCATTGCTATGACTTCGGTTGATTTCGAAAAGCAACACAAAACGCTGCAATTTCTTTCGTGCCTTAAGGATAAGGCAGACCATGTCGCAGTAATGAATGGTACTGCTTGTAACCAGGTTTTTATAAGGAAGCAATTAGGCATCGATAGGGCTTTTCCGATTACCGTCATACGATAGCATCGTTACCCGTAACCGAAAATAATAAGAGCCACTCGTAGGAGCGGCTCTTATTGTTTATACTAAAGTTTTCAATTAAGAATGATTTGCACTTCCGGAGAAGATTGAACCAATATACTCACGGTTCAGGCGTGCAATGTTTTCGAGCGAGATGCCTTTAGGGCACTCAGCCTCACATGCACCAATATTGGTACAGCTACCGAAACCTTCTGTATCCATCTGGTTTACCATATTGAACGCACGTGTCTTGCGTTCTGGTTCGCCTTGTGGTAACAATGCAAGGTGCGATACTTTCGCCGAAACGAACAGCATTGCTGATGCGTTAGGGCAGGCCGCAACACAGGCACCGCAACCAATACACATAGCTGCAGCAAATGAATCGTCAGCTTTTTGTTTTTCAATAGGGAGTGCGTTCGCATCAACAGCATTACCTGTATTTACAGAAATGTAACCACCTGCCTGTATAATACGGTCGAAAGATGAACGGTCAACAACCAGGTCTTTAATAACCGGGAAAGCATCAGCGCGCCATGGCTCTACCACAATAGTATCACCATCTTTATACTCGCGCATGTGCAACTGGCAGGTAGTATTGTGTGTCCATGGGCCATGAGCGCGACCATTAATGTACATACTACACATACCGCAAATACCTTCACGGCAATCATGGTCGAATGCCACTGGCTCTTTACCTTCTGCAACTAACTGCTCATTCAATACATCAAACATCTCCAGGAAAGACATTTCCGAAGAAATGTTGCTTACCTTAAAAGTTTCAAAAGCGCCCTGAGCCTTGTTGTTCTTCTGTTTCCACACTTTTAAAGTGAGGTTCATGTGGTAATGTTGCATAAAATCAATTTGACAATTAGTAAATTCGACAATTCGGCAATGAGGTTATTAGTAAATTATCTAATTACTTACCTTGCGTTTTACTAGTCGAGATTATTTTTGTTACTATTCTATCTATTTCTAAAAGCTGCTGCTCCAACAAGATGCAATCAGGGTAACTGTTTGAATTCTTACAAAGTACCAGCCAATATTTAGTTTCTTCAATTTCTTTTGCTGCAATCTTAAACTTATGTATAAAATCGTTCTTGCTTTCGGCATTCTGTGCTTCGTGCACATTCGCACCTATTGACGTTCCTGATTTTAATAACTGGTTTGCAATTACAAACTTTCTTTTTTCTTCTAGCAGTTCAACATATTTGATAATTTCCAGAGAAAAATTGATGGTCTTTGTCAATATTACATTCTCCCTATCCATTCTCAAATTTCAAAATTACTGCATTACTCAATTGTCAAATTGCCGAATTGGCAAATTGTCGAATTATTTGTAAGAACGTGCACTAGGGTGAACAACATCATACACGAGGTCTTCTTTGTGCATTTCAAAATTGCCGTCACCTTTGTATTCCCAGGCAGCTACGTACATGTACTTTTCGTCATCACGCAATGCTTCTCCGTCCTCTGTCTGGTATTCCTCGCGGAAGTGGCCACCGCAGCTTTCGTTACGGTTAAGGGCATCGATGCACATTAATTCGCCCAGTTCGATAAAGTCAGCAACACGGCCTGCTTTATCTAATTCAGGGTTGTATTCTTTAATATCTCCAGGTACACGAACATCACTCCAGAACTCTTTCTTTAGTGCCCTTACTTCCTGTATCGCTTCTTTCAATCCTTTTTCATTACGGCCCATACCGCACTTGTCCCAGATTATCTTGCCCAGGCGCTTGTGGAAACTTTCCACGCTCTTGGTGCCCTTAATCCCCATCAATTTGTTAATACGGTCGCTCACTTCTTTTTCAGCAGCGGCGAAGGCAGGGTGGTCGGTAGAGATAGCTTTGGTTCGAATATCGTCAGCGAGATTGTTACCTAAGGTGTAAGGGATAACGAAGTAGCCATCAGCCAGTCCCTGCATCAATGCAGACGCACCTAAGCGGTTAGCACCATGATCGCTGAAGTTAGCTTCACCTAATGCATACAATCCTGGTACGGTAGTCATCAATTCATAATCGACCCACAAACCGCCCATGGTATAGTGAACGGCGGGGTAGATACGCATTGGTAATTCGTAAGGATTCTCGCCTGTTATCTTTTCATACATTTCGAACAAATTGCCGTATTTCGATTTTACAACATCTTTGCCTAAAACTATAATTTCCTCTTTTGTTGCATTGTGCTTACCTTGTTTGTTGGCATCAATTTTTCCATAACGCTCAATTGCGGCCTGGAAATCAAGATATACTGCCATTTTAGAAGAACCTACGCCATAACCCGCATCACAACGCTCTTTAGCTGCGCGACTGGCTACGTCACGAGGAACGAGGTTACCGAAGGCAGGGTAGCGCCTTTCCAGGTAGTAGTCGCGCTCTTCTTCAGGTATATCGGTTGGTTTACGGTTGTCGCCCTTTGCCTTCGGTACCCAGATACGACCATCATTACGCAGTGATTCAGACATTAATGTCAGTTTCGACTGGTGGTCACCACTAACCGGAATACAGGTTGGGTGGATCTGAGTGAAGCAAGGGTTACCGAAATAAGCACCTTGTTTATGTGCCTTCCATGCAGCAGTTACGTTACTGCCCATAGCATTTGTTGAAAGATAGAATACGTTACCATAACCACCTGTGCATAATAAAACTGCATGGCCGAAGTGACGCTCCAGTTCGCCTGTAACCAGGTTACGTGCAATGATACCACGGGCTTTACCGTCAACCATTACGACATCCAGCATTTCGTGGCGGGAATGCATTTCAACGGTACCAAGCGCTACCTGGCGCTCCAGACCCTGGTAAGCACCAATCAACAATTGCTGACCAGTTTGGCCTGCGGCGTAGAAAGTACGTTGTACCTGTGTACCACCGAAAGAACGGTTACTCAGCAAACCACCATATTCACGTGCAAACGGCACACCAGCTGCAACGCATTGGTCAATAATGTTAGCACTTACTTCAGCAAGGCGATGTACATTGCCTTCACGGGCACGGTAGTCACCACCTTTAATAGTATCGTAAAACAGGCGATAAGTACTATCACCATCATTCTGGTAGTTTTTTGCGGCATTGATACCACCTTGCGCAGCAATAGAGTGCGCACGGCGTGGGCTATCCTGGAAGCAAAATGCTTTAACCTTGTAACCCATTTCTCCGAGAGAAGCTGCTGCAGAAGCACCGGCCAGACCGGTTCCAACAACAATTATTTCCAGGGAGCGCTTGTTTGCCGGGTTTACCAGCTTACAAGTAGATTTGTATGTTGTCCATTTTTTGTCTAACGGACCTGCAGGTATCTTAGAATTAAGTGCCATATCGAAAGGAAAAAATCAAAAAGTAAAAATTAAAATTACAATAGCGGGTATCCACAGGTGTTTTTTGCCTTATTTAACCCACTGCATAAAGAATGCAATCGGCATTAAAGCAAATATCAATGGAACGATGATTGAAAATGCAACACCGATACTCTTAATAAGACCTTTGTATTTGTTTGTGCCAAGACCCAGCGTCTGGAATGCGCTGTAGAAGCCATGTACCAGATGCCAGCCTAAAGAAACGCAACCTAAAACATAAACACCCACAACCCATGCAGTCTGGAATTCATCCCTCATCATGGTAAATAGAGGCCTTTCTTCGCCTGTAGTCAATTGAGAGAAACGGTTAGGTGCCCAGAATTTTGAAAGGTGCATTACCAGGAACAGCAATATTAATGTGCCGAGTAAAGCCATGCTGCGGCTGTACCATTTGCTGGTAGCATTACCAGCGCTAACAGCGTAGCGACTTTTTCTTTTACTCCTGTTGGCGCTGTATAACATTAACCCTTGTATAATGTGCAGGAAAAGAAACCCGAAGAGGCCTATTTCAACGGTACGTATCAAGGCGTTGGTGCCCATAAAGTGAGCCGCTTCGTTAAATCTTACGCCGCCATCCATGTAAAATATCTGGGCGTTAACGTAGCAATGGACGAGTAGGAATAGAATTAGGAATAAACCTGTTAATGACATTTGAAGTTTCTTCCCGATGGAAGTGCTGAAAGATTGTTTCCAGTTCATGCGAATCCGGCTAAGTTTTGTGTAGAAAAATGAATTTGTACTGCAAAGATAATATTTGCTCTTATAAAAGCGCAGGGAATAATTTCTTTTTAGCCGTAATCGCTGAATTATTTATTAACACGCAATGTGCATACTGTATTGATTATATGTAAGATGTGCACATTAAGGCTAATTCATTATCTTCGTCGGAAAGGTGATATTATGAAAAAGCTTATTTTCATTCTTGCTGTTCTGATAGCAAATTTACAGAATGCTTGCGCTCAGATGACTCTGGCACACCATTATGCTGGTCCACAATACACTGAAATTACGGAGGTGAACCTCAGTAGATCTGGAAAGAAAATTCTAACAATGCGCGATCAGAACGGTGGGGGAATGGGTGTCGGCGATACCTTATTCTTTTACAACATGGATTATAGTTTCTGGAAAATGATTCCATGTCCGCATGTCATAAATTATGAAGGAGTATTTAATTTTAACAGGGAACAGGGCCAGACAATCGGCATTTTCTATCCTTCGGAGGAGCTATTTAATTTAGATACATTTTTGGAGGCGGCCGTCTTGTACTATGATAGCTCCTACACAGCTACCGCACGACCGTCAAAAATTCTTGTAATTAATGAGCAAGGCACCATAATGGACTCTATTTTAAATGTAGATGATTTTTGTGTTTCATCTTTCAATGTTCACGGCGATTCATTTGGTAATTTCCATGCGTATGTTACCACTACAACAGGTGCTGATGTATATGCACTTCCGGGAAGCCTTCCTTTTGAAAACTACTTCAGAACACTAGGCCTTGCAAAAAACTACGATCCTGGTTCAATCATATCGCAACCCATTCCTAATCCTTCAAAAGACCAGTTAAAAATTACGTTTACGTTGCCAGCGGGTGTAGATCTGGCTGAACTAAAATTGTATGATATGAGTGGCCGCTGCATTAAAAGCTACCAGGTAGATACTAAATTCGGCGTTATACTTTTAGATAATTCACAGCTGGCAGCAGGAACCTATATTTATAATATTATGGTGAATGGTGGCATTTCTTCGAGCCAGAAGTTTCTGGTGGTAAGGTAGTTGACGGTTATATAACATATTTGAATCTGAAATCACTTTTGTTTTTTATCTAATGTTATGGAGTTTCGATGATGTGTTTTACTTTAGATTCGTCATCAAGCTCATAACTCATGAAGAAAATCTTAAAGATTTTCGGAATTCTGCTGCTCGTCATCATTATCGGGGTGATTGGGCTACTGACCTATGTGAAATTTGCTTTACCTGATGTAGGCGCGGCACCCAAACTTGCGGTAGATAGTACCCCCGATAAGGTAGAGAGAGGCAAATACCTGGCCAATCACGTAGCGGTATGTGTAGATTGCCATTCTACCCGCGACAAATCAAGATATTCATGGCCACTAGTGGAAGGTACTATTGGTATGGGAGGAGAGAAGTTCGATCGACAATACGGTTTCCCGGGCGAATATTATTCAAGAAATATTACACCAGCAGGTATTAGCAGCTATACTGACGGAGAGCTGTTTCGGGCAATTACAACAGGGGTAACTAAAGAAGGACGGGCGATGTTCCCCGTAATGCCATATCCGTATTATGGAAGAATGGACCCTGAAGATGTAAATTGTATTATCGCATATATAAGAACGCTGGCACCGGTGAAAAATGATGTTCCTGCCTCGGTTTCTGATTTTCCTATGAATTTTATAATTAATATTATACCCAAAAAGGCGGAACCGCAGAAAAGGCCCGACCCATCAGATAAGTTGGCATATGGTAAATACCTTATTAATATGGCGGCCTGCAAAGAATGCCACACAAAAGATAAGCAAGGACAAATAATTGAAGAGTTGGCTTATAGCGGAGGCCGTTCGTTTAAGATGCCGGGCGGATACCTGTTAAACTCATCTAACCTTACGCCTGATATGAAGACGGGTATCGGTAGCTGGACAGAGGAATCATTTGTCAATCGCTTCAGAGCATTTGCAGATTCTGGTTATAAGACTCCCGCAATAGCCGAGGGTGGTTATAATACCATTATGCCATGGACCATGTATGCTAAAATGACCCGTGATGACCTTGCAGCAATTTATGCCTACCTTAAAAGTTTACCTGCAAAGGAAAATAAAGTAGAAAAGTATACGAAAGGGTAGGCTACCTGTTAATACTAATCGACGATTAAACTCATTTTCAACGGGCTGTTTTCACGAACTTACATAAAAATAAAAATATGTTAAAAGTTCATGAAAATCACTAATTTTAGGCACTCATATTCTGTTCGCAGCAATATGTATAATACTATTTAACACAACTAACCCATTAGCGCATTTATTACAAACATTTGTAACAGCAAAGTATGAAGAAAATATTTTTACTCGTTATCCTCTCTTGTTTAACTTTTTCCGGTTTTTCGCAATCAACTACGGCAGCTACTTACGCACTGTCCACGCAAAGCGCAACTTACACGGCAGTGTCCGGTGGTACAGTAGTGGCTGCGGTTGCAGCGGACGACGTAGCGCAAACCGGTATTGCTATTGGTTTTACGTTCACGTATTGTGGTACAAACTATACCACGCTTTCGGCAAATAGTAATGGGTTTATTTCCCTTGCTAACTCAGCAACAGCGGGTACTTCTTATGTGAATTCTACGGCTACGTTGGCTACAATTGGGGCCGGCAGGGGCGTACTTATGCCATTATGGGATGACCTCAATGGTTCCGCTGCAAGTACTACAAGTACTTCGTGCACTGGTGTGCAGGCAAGGTATATTACTACAGGTACTGCACCTAATCGAGTATTTACATTTGAGTGGTCAAACTGGGGCCAATACCACAATGTGGGGGCAACTACTCCGGCTGGCTGTGGTTCTTTTGAGGTTAAATTATATGAGACTACCAACATCATTGAATTCCATTATTCTTCAAGTTCATTCACAGGCAATACGGCTACAATAGGCATAGCCAACAGTGCGGCAGACTTCTTCACTATTACGAACAATATTGCATTCCCAGCTTTTTCAACTGCTGCATTTAATAGCGCGATTACCACCACGCCTTCAACAGGTATTGTTTACAGGTTTTGCCCGCAGAATATAAGAACAACAGCATCGAACGGCGGACCTTATTGTTCAGGCGTTACGGCTGTACTTACAGGCGTTGGTACTGGCACTGGCGCATCATTTGCATGGGCTGGCCCATCGTCATTTACTTCTACTTTATTAAGCCCTACTATACCAAATGTTACCGTAGCGGCCAGTGGTGTTTATACGCTTACCGGAACTATCGGTACCTGTACTGCGAACCAGATCACGAATATGACGGTTAACCAAACCCCACCTGCTATTACAGGTCCAGATAGTGTTTGTGTCGGTTCTTCTATTTCCTTGTCAAATTCGCTTGCAGGTGGTTCATTCACGAGCGGTGCGCCTGGCATAGCTACTGCAACGACGGGTGGCGTAATAACCGGCATTTCGGCTGGCAGCGTCGTTATTACCTACACTGTGCCTACAGGCTGTGATACTGTTAAGACGATAAGGGTCGATGCATTGCCTGCGGCACCTGCTGCGATAGGCGGTGCCAATAACACCTGTCAGGGTTCAACTACCGTATTAACAGAGGCTACTTCAGGTGGGGCTTGGAGCACGGCTGATGCGTCTATCGCATCAATAGATGCTTCGGGTACCGTCTATGGTGTCAACTTTGGTTCTACAACTATTACTTACACTGTAACCAATAGTCACGGCTGCCAGAATTTTACTACAATGGCCTTTACCGTTAATTTGTTTACACTTGGGTCTATTACTGGTTCGCCCACGGTTTGTGTAGGTGCAACGACAACATTATCAAATACTATAGCAGGTGGTACCTGGAGTACCAGCAATGCAGCAATAGCATCTGTTAATGCAGGGGGCGTTGTAGCTGGAGTGGCGATTGGCTCGGCTACTATAACTTATAACTTAACTAATGCATGTGGTTCTATAGATTCCACTTTCGCTATAACGGTTAATGACGTACCTGTCGTATCGCCTATTACCGGTACTACAACTTTCTGCGAAGGCTTAACAGTGACACTTGGTGATGCTACTGCTAGCGGTACCTGGTCAACCAGCGATGCTACCGTTGCGTCCATTGATGGCGCTGGCAATGTTACCGGTGTATCTGGTGGCGCCGCCACAATATCTTATTCATTAACTAACGCATGCGGCACCACTACGGTTACCACTGCGCTAACTATTAACCCGCTTCCGGTAGCTGGCACTATTACCGGTCCTTCTTCAGTTTGTGTTGCTGCTTCTATTACACTTAGCGATGCATCTGCAGGTGGTACCTGGAGTTCCAGCAATGTGGGTATAGCAACAGTAGATGCATCGGGCAATGTTACCGGCGTAACTGCTGGCACAGCAGATATTACTTACACAGTAACTAATGGTTGCGGCACAGCATTTACTTCTGTAAATATTACAGTTATTCCTTTGCCAACTGCAGGTATTATTACCGGTAGTACTACAATTTGCCTTGGTGCATCTACAACCTTGGCCGACGCCACTGCGGGTGGTGTATGGAGCAGCAGCGATGCTACCATTGCTTCAATTGATGCAGCTACCGGAACTGTTACAGGTACAGGAGTAGGCACCGCTACAATTACCTATTCTGTTACCACGGTTTGCGGTACCGCAACAACAACAACGCCTATTACAGTAAATACAACTTCTCCTTTTGCCGGTACAATTTCAGGCGTTACGGCAGTTTGCCCGGGTGCTTCATCTTCATTAAGCAGCACCGTAGGTGGCGGCACATGGAGCAGCAGTGATGTTACTATTGCTACTGTCAATACAGGTGGCGTTGTTACCGGTGTTACCAGCGGATCGGTTACCATAACATACTCAGTTACCACTGCATGTGGTACAGGTATTTCTACAATTGCTTATACCATTACTTCTCCGGCAGCACATGGCATCATTTCTGGTATTACAACTTTATGCGTTGGCAACTCTGTTGCGTTGAGCGAATCTGTTGCAGGTGGCAGCTGGTCTACAAGTAATGTGGCAGTTGTATCAGTAAGTGCGGCAGGTGTAGCAACTGGTATGGGCACAGGCACTGCGTTAATTTCATACGCATTCAGCAACGGCTGCTTTACTACAGTCGATACTACATCTATTACAATTCTTGCCGCTTCATCTGCCGGTTTAATTACCGGGCCTTCTGCTGTGTGTGTCGGTTCTGTAATAACGCTGGTTGACGGTATTGCTGGCGGTACCTGGAGCAGCAGCGATAATTCTATAGCTTCAATAAATTCTTCATTAGGTCTTGTTCTCGGTATTTCCGTAGGTAGTGTAACCATGTCCTACACCGTTACTGATGCTTGTGGGTTAACCAGCAGCACTTTCCCTATGACGGTAATTACAACCCCGGTTGCGGGTACAATTTCAGGTACGGCTGCAATTTGTATAGCACATACTACTACATTAACTAACTCAGTTACAGGCGGAACGTGGAGCAGCAGCAATGCGGCCATAGCATCAATTAATTCTACTGGCGTTATGACAGGTGTTTCGGCTGGCACGGCAACAATATCATACACGGTAACCAATGCCTGTGGAACAGACGTTGCGACCTATGCTGTTTCAGTAAGTAACTTCCCGAATGCAGGTGTAATTAACGGTCCAACCACACTTTGTGCAGGTGCAACCGCATTGTATACCGATACCGCTGTTGGTGGTACCTGGATAAGTTCAAATACTTCATTGGCTACGGTTGATGCTTCCGGTAATGTTACCGGTATCGCTCCGGGGCTGGTAAATATATACTATGCCGTAGCAAATGCGTGCGGATCAACCAACGTAACTATTGCTGTTACCATTATTACAACGCCGGGTACCGGTACCATTACCGGTGCAGTTACTATGTGCCAGGGTACAACAACAACATTAGCTGATACTGCTAGTGGTGGTGTGTGGAGCAGCAGTAACAATGCGGTTGCAACAGTAAGCACAACGGGCGTTGTTACAGGCGTAAGTGGCGGTGGTGTTACCATATCTTACGGCCTTACCAATGTTTGCGGAACATCTTACGCAGTTCATAACATGACCGTAAATCCGTTACCAAATGCCGGTGTTGTTGGCGGCGGAACGACTTTATGTATTGGTGGCTCGGCTACTATGACAGAAACAGTTGGAGGCGGTACCTGGAGCAGCAGCGATCCTTCGGTAGCTACCATAGGCACTACGGGTGTAGTAACTGCTTTGAGTGGTGGTACTGCTATCATTTCTTACACAGTGGTGAATGCGTGTGGCCCTGCAAGTGCTACTGCAACTATAATAGTAAGGTTCCCTACAAATGCGGGTGCTATTACCGGAACAACTACAGTTTGTACCGGCTTGACAACAGCTCTGGCTGACACCGTAACAGGTGGCACCTGGACAACAAGTAATGCAGGTATCGCTTCAGTAAATGCTGCTGGAGTTGTTACAGGTGTTACTGCCGGCAGCGCAACTATTACATATACTGTAACTGACGCATGCGGCACTGCAAATACTTCTATCAATATTACTGTAGTAAGCCCTCTTTTCCCCGCTACTATAGCTGGTACTACTACTTTCTGTGCAGGAACTTCTTCTACATTAACGCCATCGGTTACGGGTGGTACATGGAACAGTGGCGACACAACCATTGCAACGGTTGACGCTTCCGGAATTGTTACTGGCGTTACCGGCGGTTCTGTTATAATTTCTTACACGAATACCAATGCTTGCGGAATGGCAATAGCCACCGCCTTCGTAACCATTAATCCTTACCCGGTTCCGGGTGCTATTACAGGTGCTACTGCGCTCTGCGTAGGGGTAACTTCTACAATGGTGGATACCCCTGTTGGTGGTAGCTGGACTAGCAGCGATCCTGCATTGGCAACCATTGACGCTACAAGTGGAGTAATTACCCCATTGGTAACCGGTATGGCAGATATCAGCTATACAGTAACAAATGGCTGCGGATCAACAACTGTATCAACAACAATTACAGTTGGCGACATCCCTGTTACTGCAGGTTTCATAAGTGGTCCGGGTGCAGTTTGTCCTGGCTCTTCAGTTGCTTTAACGGAATCACTAGCGGGTGGTGTATGGAGCAGCAGCGATGTTTCTATTGCTACCGTTGATACGTTTGGTAATGTTACCGGCGTAGCAGCAGGCGCTGCCGATATATCTTATACGGTTACTAATAGCTGCGGCAGTTTAAGCACTACATTTAATATAGTCGTAAATACAAGTTCGGCTTCAGGCACTATTACTGCCGCTGCTACTACATTGTGTGCAGGTGCTACCGATACACTGGCTGACGCAACCGCAGGTGGTGTTTGGAGCAGCAGCGATGTTACGATAGCCACGGTTGATACTACAGGTGTTGTTACCGGTATTGTTGCAGGCGCAGTGGTAATATCCTATACAGTAAGCAATAGTTGCGGCACATCTACAGCAACCGTTAACCTGAATGTATTCCCGACGCCAATATTGAGTTCAATAATCGGACCATCTATACTTTGCGAGAGCGCAACTACATCACTCAGTAATACTTATTTCGGTGGAACGTGGAGCAGCAGCGATGCGTCTATTGCAACAATTAATGCGTCTACCGGTGCTGCAACCGGTGTTGCAGTTGGTACTGTAACTATCACTTATGCTGCAACAAATGCGTTTGGCTGCTCTGCAATGGTAACAGCGCTCGATACAGTAAACCCTGCGCCACACGCAGGAACTATTACGGCAGCTGTAACTACTTTCTGCGCAGGAACTACATTGGCCCTTACAGATACATTTGCAGCTGGTACAGGTACATGGAGCAGTAGTGATATTACTGTTGCAACTGTTGACGCTGCCGGTTTGGTAACTGGTGTTGCAGCTGGCACTGTAGATATTACTTATGCAGTTACCAATGGTTGCGGAACAGATTACGCAATTGCAAACCTTACGGTCAACCCACAACCAACTGCCGGTCCAATTATAGGACCAACTACATTCTGCACTGGCATTGCCTATACATTAGCTAATACCACTTTTGGTGGTACATGGGCAACGAGCGATGCCTCAGTTGCGACCGTTGATGCAACAACTGGTGCTATGATGGGCATTACGGGTGGTTTTGTTACTATATCTTATACTGTAACCAATGTATTTGGTTGCAGTCTTACGGTTACTTCCGCTGATACAGTTCATTTGTCGGCTGACCCAGGTATCCTGGTAGCATCTACAACTACCTTATGTGCTGGAACTACCGTTACTTTCTCTGACGCTGTTACCGGCGGCACCTGGAGCAGCAGCGATACTACTGTTGCTGTAATTGATGCAACTGGCGTAGTTACCGCAAGGGCTGCTGGTACTGCTGATATCTCTTATTCTGTTACCGGTGCTTTCGGTTGCGATGCTTTTGTTGCCGTTGGTATTATTGTTGATCCTTCGCCTGTGGTTAGTCCCGTTTCAGGGCCGACAAGCATGTGTTATGGTGGTACTTTAACGCTGACCGATACCACCACTGGTGGTGTATGGAGTAGCAGCGACGTAGCTATTGCGACTATCGACCCTACAACCGGTGTTGTTTCTTCATCGTCTTCGGCAGGTGAGGTTACCTTGTCATATACTATTACCAATGCGTTTGGTTGCAGCGTTTCGGCAACACAACTGGATACTATCAGCTTCTCTCCATTGGTTACTGCAATTGGTGGACCAACCACTATTTGCGAAGGTGCAACTGCTACACTTACCAACGGTTATTCTGGCGGCGTATGGAGCAGCAGCGATATTACAGTTGCTACTATTGATGCAGCAACCGGTATTGTAACCGGTGTTAGTGCGGGAGTGTTTACAACAACTTATACCATTACTGCAAGCAGCACCTGCTTCACTATGGTGACTGTAGGCGATACGGTTGCAGTTGTTCCTGTGGTTGCAGCTATTACCGGTACAACAACTGTTTGTCCTGGCTTCGGCGTTACACTTTCAGATGCTACCACGGGTGGTACCTGGAGCAGCGATGCAACATCGGTAGCCACTGTTGATGCGTCGGGTAATGTTACCGGTATTGCAGGTGGCACCGCTAATATATCTTATACTATTACTAATGCTGCAGGTTGCGCTACAAGTGCCAGTGCGGCATTTACAGTTAATCCGGCACCTGCAGTTGGCGCAATTGCAGGAACAGGCAATGCTTGTCTTGGTGAAATTATCACGCTGACCGATACTACCGCAGGTGGAACCTGGAGCAGTAATAACACTGCTGTTATTACTATTGATGCAACCAGCGGCGATATGACCGGCGTAACAATGGGTTCCGCAACTATATCTTATACAGTTACCAATTCATTTGGTTGCGCTACAACGGTTACTATCGGAGAAACTGTTAATACCATACCAACCGTAAGCGCAATTACCGGCGCTTCTGTTGTTTGTGAGTTATCAACTATTACGCTTGCCGATGCGACTACCGGTGGTAGCTGGACAAGCGCTAATGCGGCTATTGCGACTGTTGGTACTTCAACTGGTGTTGTAACAGGCACCGGCGGCGGAACGGTTGCTATATCTTACACGGTTACCAATGCAGCAGGTTGCTATGCAATTGCAACTTCATCAGTTACTGTTAATGCTGCTCCTGTGTTAAGCGCGATAAGCGGTCCTGCAACAATTTGTGCCGGCACAGCAATCACATACACTGAAGATTCCACCGGCGGTACATGGAGCACAAGCAATGCTGCAGTGGCATCAGTAAGCACAACAGGTTTGGTTACAGGTGTTGCAGCAGGTACTGCTACAATTTCTTATAGCAAAACAAATGCATTAGGTTGCACAAGGGTAGTTACTATTAATATTACAGTTAATGCCGCGCCTACTGTAACGGCTATCAGTGGTCCTACAACGGTTTGTGAAGGTTCTTCAATGACGTTGACTGACGCAACAGCGGCAGGCTTCTGGAGCAGTGCTAATGCCGCAATTGCGACTGTAGATGCCTCTACTGGTGTTGTTACCGGCGTAGCTGGTGGTTCGGTAAATATTGGTTATACGGTTACCAGTGGTGGTTGCACCGCCGGTGTTGTTTATGGTATTACCGTTAATCCGTTACCAGTTGTAGGTGCCATATCTGGTTCTGCCGCTATTTGCTTAGGTAGTTCATCTGCGCTTAGCAGCACTACAACAGGTGGTACCTGGAGCAGCAGTGACGCTACCGTTGCATCAGTGAGCACTTCAGGTGTTGTATATGGCCTCGCAAACGGCACTGCAACTATAACTTATGCAGTAACCAGCGCAGCGGGCTGTACCGGTGCAGCATACCTGAATGTGACAGTTAACCCTGCACCTGCCGGCACTTTATTGCCAACAAGTGGCAGCCTTACTTTATGTAATAATGCACCGGTAAATATGGTAGTAACGGGTACTTCAACAGCATCAACATTCCAATGGTATAATGGTGGTGTTGCAATAGTTGGCGCAACCAATTCCAGCTATATTACTGATACGGTTGGTTTCTATACCGTTACTGTTTCTTCTGGCAGTTGCACTATTACATTAAGTGGTGTTACTGTATTGCCTCCGCCTAACCCAATCATTTTGCATGGTGCAGGTAACGTTATATACACAGGCTCATTTGCTACCTACCAATGGTACCTGAACGGCACACCTATTAGCGGTGCTACCAGCAGTATTTACCATACCTCATCAGTGGGTTCTTATATAGTTGTGGTTACTGATGGTAATGGCTGTACTGACACATCTGCCGCATTGGTTATTACCAGTAATGGAAATGGTGTTGCCAACCTTAATAAGGGGGAAATCAGGCTATATCCTAATCCTGCATCATCAATAATAAAAGTAGAAGCAGGCATTAAGGTGAACGTAAGTGTGGTTAGTCCTGATGGAAAGATTATTATTCACCAGAATGATGCTACGACGATTGATGTCAGCAACCTTGCTAATGGCATGTACATGATAATGGTGTATGATGAAACCGATGCCCTGTTAAAAGTGGATAAGTTTATTAAGGTAGAATAGTATCTGCCCGTTTTGATATTGAAAAGACTGTTCTGTAAAGGGCAGTCTTTTTTTATTCAAACCAACGAATTATTGTTTTGCCTCGTCTATTAATAATAAACCGCCATCAAAATTATTAAAATAATAATTTACTATCTTTGGTTCAAATAGGGAGCTATGCGAACCTTACAGTTGGTAAATCATCTTACAGATGTTCAATTAAAAGAAAGGCTTGCCTCAACAACCGGCAAGCCGGAG
>CANFKC010000041.1 GCA_947447265.1 Chitinophagaceae bacterium | reverse complement strand
TGGTTGCGTGGGTACAGCCAACCAAACAATCACGGTCAACCCGATACCAGTATTGACGGTAACACCGGTTAGTTCAACCTATTGCAACGGTTCCAACACTAACATAACGGCATCGGGAGCAAGCACCTACACCTGGTCTCCGGCAACAGCGCTAAGCGCAACAACGGGAGCAACGGTAAACTGTACTGCAACTACTACAACGACTTATACGGTCACAGGTACAAGTGGGGCAGGCTGCGTGGGTACTGCTACGCGGATAATTACCGTTAATCCAATACCGGTACTGACGGTTACCCCTGCTAGCTCCACCTATTGCAACGGTTCTAACACCAATATCACAGCGTCGGGCGCAAGCACCTATACCTGGTCTCCGGCAACAGCGCTCAGCGCAACAACGGGAGCAACGGTAAACTGCACCGCAACAACTACTACAACTTATACTGCAACTGGTACAAGTGGGGCTGGCTGCGTGGGAACAGCCAACCAGGTTATTACGGTCAACCCAATACCAGTGTTGACAGTTACACCAGTTAGTTCAACTTATTGCAACGGTTCCAATACTAACATAACAGCATCAGGTGCTACTACATACACCTGGAGCCCGGCAACGGCACTAAGCGCAACAACCGGAGCAACTGTAAACTGCACAGCAACAACTACTACAACTTATACCGTTACAGGTACAAGTGCCGCTGGTTGCGTGGGTACAGCCAACCAAACAATCACGGTCAACCCGATACCAGTATTGACGGTAACACCGGTTAGTTCAACCTATTGCAACGGTTCCAACACTAACATAACGGCATCGGGAGCAAGCACCTATACCTGGTCTCCGGCAACAGCGCTAAGCGCAACAACGGGCGCAACAGTGAACTGCACTGCAACAACAACAACGACTTATACCGTTACAGGTACAAGTGCTGCCGGTTGCGTGGGTACAGCCAACCAGGTTATTACGGTCAACCCAATACCAGTGTTGACGGTAACCCCGGTAAGTTCCACCTATTGCAACGGTTCTAACACCAATATCACAGCATCGGGAGCCAGCACCTATACCTGGTCTCCGGCAACAGCACTAAGCGCAACAACGGGCGCGACGGTAAACTGCACAGCAACAACTACAACGACTTATACCGTCACCGGTACCAGTGCCGCTGGTTGCGTGGGAACAGCCAACCGAGTTATTACGGTCAACCCAATACCAGTGCTGACGGTTACCCCTGTTAGCTCCAGCTATTGCAACGGTTCCAATACTAACATAGCGGCATCGGGAGCCAGCACCTATACCTGGTCTCCGGCAACAGCGCTAAGCGCAACAACGGGAGCAACTGTGAACTGCACAGCAACAACTACAACGACTTATACTGTTACAGGCACCAACGCTGCCGGATGCATAGGTACTGCCACCAGAACCATCACTGTTAATCAGCTGCCCGTGGTAGGCGCGATAGGCGGTTCAAGCCTTATTTGCCTGGGAGCTTCTACAACACTGGTTGATACCTCCGTTGTAGGTACCTGGAGTAGCTCCAACTCTGCAGTTGCCACTACGAGTGGAGCACTGGTTACCGGAAGGTCGGTTGGAACAAGCACCATTTCTTATGCCGTTACCAACGGATGCGGCACCACAACTGTTACCTTCCCGATAACCATTAACGCAATGCAATGGGTTGGTGGTGCCTCGGGGCATGAAACTGACTGGAACACTGCTTCGAACTGGGCATGTGGCTCCGTTCCCGGTGTGTCAGATGATGCGCTCATAGCAACTGGATCGGCTTATATGCCTGTATTAACAGCAGCATCAAGCGGCTATGCAAGAAATATTTCCATTGCATCAGGGGCTGTACTCACCCTGAATGCAGGCGCTACATTTAATATCAAGGGCCACCTCACTAATAATGGCGCTGTAACGGGGGCAGGAACACTAGCCATGAACGGTACGTCGTCCCAAAACATTACCGGAAATGGATCAGTGAAAAACTTTACGTTGAGTAACAGTACTGGTGCCATAATAACATCTGGCTCATTACTTATTGTTAAAAACCTACTAACTCTATCCTCCGGCACATTGATAACTAACGACAGCCTTGTTTTGTATGCCGATTCGGCTGCTACAGCCCGTGTTGCCCCTATCGCATCCGGGGCGGCAATTTCCGGTAATGTAAAAGTTATGCAGTATATCCAGGGAGGTTTACGCCGCTATCGCTTCTGGAGCCATCCCTTCAGCAACTACATAGGCCTGAGCCAGCTGCAAAATTATATTGATGTTACAGGGCCGGGTGGAGCAGGCAACGGTTTTACGAACACAGCGTCAAACGCACCATCGGCTTATAGGTACAATCCACTGGTTGGGAATGATTCGCTGCCCTCAGACCCGGGTTGGAAGCCATATACCAATGCCGGAACATCTGCCGACAGTAACAGGCTACACAGGTATCAGGGCATCAGGGTATTTTTCAGGGGCGCTAAAGGCCAGGGGCTCGGATACGGTGCGTATACACCTGCCCCAACTGTAGTTGCACAATGGGGTGTGCTTAACCAGGGTACCCAAAGCGTAACAATGGCTAAAGGGTCGGGCACACATCAGGATTATAATATGATAGGCAACCCGTATGCCTCTCCAGTTGACATTGGTACTGTAGTTTACAATGCAAAAATTGCGGGCAATGTAGCAGGTAGCGCTTTCTACATCTGGAATCCCACCCTCGGGGCTGCAGGCCAGTTCCAGGCAATGGCTATTAATACCTCAACACCGGTTCCTTACTACATTCCGGCCAACTGCGCCTTCCAGGTGCGTACCACAACTAATGGCAACACGCTTACATTTAACGAAAATAATAAGGGGGCTAGTTCTACATCGCCCCTCTTGAGGTCGGGCAACACTTTCGCGTCCCTCGTTATTTATGATGCCCAATACCATCCATGGGATATCCTACAGTTAGGATTTGATGATGCCGCAGATGAGAAAGAAGGTGATGAAGATGCGGCTAAGCCTGCAGGCGGCGGACTCAGCTTCTACAGCCTGTCGGCCAATAAAAAAGCCCTTGCAATTGATGTGCGGCCTTTCAGCGCCGAAAAGCCGATTCAACTGGGGCTAAGAAGCGAATATGCCCAGGAGTTCACTATAAAGGTGGGCGGCATGGTCTCTAATGCAGGTAAAGCATTATACCTGCACGATAAACTCCTGGAACAATACGTACTGCTTGAGGATGGTGCAGCGTATAAATTTTCTATAACGGATGACACAAAAACACAGGGCAACGGTAGATTTGAAATTACCGCAAACCGCGGCGTTACACCAGCCCGTGGTTATAATGGGTTGACGGCAACAATAAGCCCAAACCCGGCTACTGGCAATGTATGTGTGTCATATGTAGCAGATGTAGCCGATGAAACAACAATTCGCGTATTAGATTTGAGTGGCAAAATATTAAGTGTTAAAGAAGTGGGCAGCAACGAAAAGGGAAACGCTACAATATCTCTAAGTAAATTGCCGTCGGGTATGTATATGATTGAAGTTAAATCTGGTTCCAATAAGACATCGTTGGCTGTGATCAAAGAGTAAGCATAAAATATGTACGCGTTGTAAAGGAGTTTGGGGACGGCAAGAGAGTGGAAGGTGTTTAATGCACTTCTCTAAAACTGAACCTTTCTAGTAGTGATTTACGTAGATGTATTTGCATGATCCGGGTGAACCGGAAATTTCTAATACGCTATGAAGAGTAAGTTTTTAAGCAATAGCTGGGAAGTAATTTCGAATACCTTTAAAGGGTTTTCTGACGATAAAGTTACCAAGCTAAGCGCCTCGCTGGCTTATTATACCGTATTTTCAATGGGGCCGCTTTTGGTAGTGATTATATCGTTTTGCGGGCTTTTTTTGAAACGCGAGGCGATAGAGGGGAAAATATATGGGGTACTGGAAGGGTTTTTAGGGAGCGATACCGCTAAGCAATTACAAGACATTATACGCCATGCAGCGGTGAGCGACAAAAGTGCGCTGGTGGCCACAATTGGTATTGTTACACTGTTGTTGGGTGCCACATCGGTATTCGGAGAAATACAGGATTCCATAAATGGTATTTGGGGACTGAAGCCCAAGCCAAAGAGAGGGTGGTTAAAAATGATACAAAACCGTTTCCTTTCTTTTTCTGTAATTGTGAGCCTGGGTTTTTTACTGTTGGTTTCGCTTACTATTAGTGGCTTAATAGAAGCGTTGAATAACCAACTTAAAAATTTCTTTCCGGAAATAACCGTTGCTATTTTTTATGTGGTTAACTGGGTCCTTACGATAGGGATAAGTACCGTAACTTTTGCTGTAATTTTCAGGGTACTGCCTGATGCCGAGATCAGGTGGAAAGATGTATTCATAGGTTCACTTATTACGGCTATCTTATTTTCACTCGGCAAGTTTGGTATTTCTATTTACATATCGCAAACCAAAGTAGGTAGCACCTATGGTGCGGCCGGTTCATTGGTAATACTGCTGGTATGGATTTATTATTCTTCAATAATCTTGTACATGGGGGCCGAGTTCACAAAGGCCTATGCGGTTAAATATGGCGCCCCTATAAAGCCAAACACCTACGCTGTAACAACCAAGCAGATAGAAGTAGAGACCAATACGGCCAGCATTCAACAAAATGAAAAGGTGATCGAAAAGGAAAAGCGGGTAGAGGATATTAAAGCCGGAACGTCGCCCACATAAGTTTTAGAGAAAGTCCGGTATTGCTATGGATGATTGCTTCGGGTTTAAATAATGTAATTTTTTCAACCCATGTTGTAACATCTCAGCGCTACATATCGTCAACTTTGTGCCATCACAATTAATTCATCATTCCAAAACAGAAATCATCATGGAAAACCAACAGAACATTGACGTATTAAATAATTTGGTCGAAATTAACAACGACAGGATAGAAGGCTACCGGAAGGCACTGGATGAAACCAGCGACGCTGATCTTAAAATATTGTTTTCTCAGTTTTTACAAAATAGCCAGAAGTGCAAGACTGAACTCATCAGCGAATTAACGCTTATTGGCGGAACTCCGGTAGAAGGAACAAGGACCAGTGGTAAGTTCTATCGTGCATGGATGGATATTAAGGCGGCCCTTACCGGTAATGATCGTGAAGCGGTTCTTAATTCCTGCGAATATGGCGAAGACGTGGCCGTAGGCACCTATCGCGACGTGCTCAAAGACGACATTGGGAAAATAAGCGTAGCGCAGCAAACCCTTATTAACAGCCAGTATAATCTTTTGCAAGGCGATCACAACAAAGTGAAAGAAATACGAAATGCAATGGCAAACAAGAAGTGAGTTTAGGTTACAATCTTACTACATCGGCGCGGATTGTAAAATCCGTACCGATGTTTTTGCAGGTAGGTAATCATCTTCTCTCATCCTGGCTTAAGCCGGTTCAGTTCTTGGCTGTTTTGATTCCAGTTGTTTAGTGACAGTGGCGATCAGGTCTCTCGAAGTAAAGGGTTTTATGAGGCACGGGGCACCAACTTCTTCCATCTCATGCTCTTCGGCGAAGGCTGTCATAAAGATGAGGGGAATATGCTGTATTGATTCATCAATGCGTATAGCTTTCAGAATATCATAGCCGCTGATGTCAGGCAGGTGGACATCACATAATATCAGACTTATTGAATTGCTCTTTGCAAAATCAAGGCCATCTTTGCCACGGTTGGCAACAACCACGTCAAAGCCTTTTAATTCCAGGATAATTTTAAGCGCATTTCCTAATTCAATTTCATCTTCAATTATCAGAATTTTATCCTTTTTCAATTTCGTGGTGTTTAGGTAGTGAGATAGTGAATGTAGTTCCCTCGTTGAGTTTACTTGATAATTTTATTGTGCCATTGTGTTTTTTTACTGCATAATCAACAACCATAAGGCCGAGCCCTGTGCCTTGTATTACGCCAACATTTGATGCCCTGTAAAAAGAGTTGAAGAGTTCCGCAATGTCTTCATTTGGTATGCCAATACCATAGTCTTCAATTTCAAATGTGAGCAAATTATCATCGCTGCTTGCCCGGAGTACAGGGGCCTTTCTGCCCGGCGAGTATTTAAATGCGTTATTCAGCAGGTTAACAATTGCTTGGCGCATTAATTTCTTATCAAAATCCCAGTCAGGTATCGTTTCGGGGCACTCCATTGTAAGTTCCCTGCCATCACTATAGGGGCTGTACAGGTCGTTATTAATATCAGCCAGAAACCGGGAAACGTTTTCAGTTTCGGTTATCAGTTCTATTTTGCCCGTTTCTATGCGGCTCACCATCATCAGTTGGTTAAGTATCTCCGTCATAAAAAGCGATTCTTTATTTATGCGCGCCAGTATTTTTTCAGGGCTGATTGTCTTTGTGTTCGTACTATCCTTATCAAGTATCATGCTCAATATTTCTGAATTGGCATGTATTACCGAAAGTGGTGTCCTCAGTTCATGCGACGTAATGCGGATGAATCTCGACCTGGTATTGTTAAGTTCTTTTTCTTTTTCAATAATAGCGTTCAGGTTTTTTTCTTTATTGATAACCTCAGTTATATCTGAAAGGCGGCCTTCGAAAGCCACATCTTCCGCACCTAAAGGCAGCGAAAATGAATAATCAACATACTTTTCAACACCGTCGCCATTTACCAGCCTGAACATGCCGGACTGACTGGTAAGGGTCTGGTATAGCAACGCAATTTTTTCTTTGATGCTTGTAAGGTCGTGTTCAGAGAGGAACGCATAGAAATTGATCTTGTCCGGCTTCTCGCCGCCTATTCCCATTATTTTAAGGAACGACCTATTGTAAAGGCTTACCGCTCCGTCATCGCTGCACCTGAACACTCCGTCGTTAATTATTTCCAGTAAGTTTCGTATCCTCTTTTCTTGTGCTATTACAGCTTTTTCATTTTTTAGTTGTACCGTTATATCAATGCCATAACCGATAAGCAATTCTACATTGCCTTGTTGGTTCAGGTGCGGGTGCATTATCCTAAGTGCGTATTTCAGAGTCCCGTCGGGGCGTTTAATCTCCTCTACCATCTGGCGGGGAGTTTTACTGTTTAGGGCATGTGAAAATATGGAGTACCTTTTGTCGGCCATATCTGTACTTATGCCTTTTAATGCACAATAGTCATAATCGTCCTTGCCTATCAGCCAATTCCTTGTCTCTTCGTCTCTTACTGCTGTTTTGTTAAGATATTCGTATTTGGAAGTTGTGTTTAATATGAAAATGTCTGCTGGTATTTCATTGAGTATTTTGTGGTAGTATTCCTTTTGTTCCTTCAGTTTGTTTTCCGCGTTCACCTGGTCTGTTACGTCTTTATACTTCCATAAATGGCCCAGGTATTGCCCATTGTTAAAAACAGGGATGTAGTCGCGCTGCAATACGCAGCCATCTGCCATGTACACCATCTCATCAATCACTGGTTCCCGCAGTGCCAGTATTTCGGTAACTCTGGCTACAAACGCATCGGGGTTTCTAAACAGGTGCTTACTGTTTTCAGCGGCATCTGAACAGTCATATCCAATCAGCAGATCCGGTGCTATGGGTATGGAAAACAAGGTGCAGAAGCGCTGGTTAACCAGCGCTATTTTCCGGTATTGCGTTTCCAGTATTATACCTTCGTTGAGGCTTTTTATCAACTGCGAGAGCATTTGCGATGTTGATGTTAGCGCTTCATCCTTTTGTTTTATTTCATCAATATCTGATAGTGTTCCAACAGTTTTTAGTGGTTTGCCGTCTTCTCCCCACTCTGATACGGTGCCCTTGGTCAAAAAATAACGGTAGGCTCCGTTCTTACACAAAAACCGGTGCTCATGTTCAAACTTCGGGGCGTTCCGGCTCAACCTCGGGAAAACGGAATGGATAAAGTAACTGAAGTCATCGGGATGTATTCTTGCACGCCAGTCAGCAGAAGTGAATATCTCGTCGACATTATAACCCAGCAATTTTCTGTACTGCGGTGAAAACTGGAATTCGCTCTTTACTACATCGAAGGCCCATACCCCGTGGCCGGCTTCTTCGAGCGCGAATTGCCATAGTTTTCTGCTTTCCAGTAACTCGATATCGAGTGACTTAATTTCGGAAATATCTTCTAAAATGCTGAAACGCCCGCTAATTTCATTTTCCCGGTTTATGATTGGGTGCACGGTTGCTCTGAACCAGAATGCTGCATGGGTTTTCGTATACCCAACGTTCTGGAAGGAAAATGGTGCGCGCTCTATGATTTTATTGTCTACATAATTCAGCGGAACATAAACAGATTGTTCTCCGTATAAAACCTGACGCGGGCGTTTTCCTTTTATCTCGTTCAGCAGGTAACCAGTTTTCGTTTCAAAAGCACTGTTTACCCATTCTATTGCACCTGATTTATCGGTAATAATAAGGCAATTGATATTTTGTTCAGATACAGTTAATGGTAAAGAAGGTTGCACCGGTGTGGCCTTTGTGGTGTCATTGCCGGCTTGCAGCTTACCGATAGCGCCACCCGGGTGAATCGTTTTTATTTCTTCAGTTGTATCTGTCGGCCGTACTTCAGGCGGCACTGCCATTAGCATGGGAGCTCCGATAAAAATAAGTTCACCTGCATCATTCAGTATTTCCAGTTCTCCTGACAGTTGTATGGCATTGTTCCATAAGCAGATCAGTATTATTGGCTTATTAATAACGTCATGGACGGCACTCCAATTAATAGCTCCGTCCGCAACGAGTCTGAAATGGTCGCCTACAGGCTGGGCGATGTCAGCCTGGCACAGCCTTACAAGTGATGGCCCGATTGCAGTAATTTCAAGACCGCGGCCTATTTTTAAATAGAAAGGGAACAGTTTACTAAGCTGTTTGTCACTGAAATATGTGCCCTTATCATTCATCGCTATTAGTTTGTGAATTGCATTTTATAAACAAACGGTTATCTTTTCGGCGGGTACTGAGCAATAGCCAGACGCTCATTATTTAATGGTGAAGTATTTGGCTATCAATTCTGATTTTGATGTTACGTTTGTTTTTTGATACACATTTTTCAGGTGGTGATTAACTGTGTGAAAAGATATCTTCAAAGTAGCCGCAATCTCTTTATAGGTGAGGCCTTTTTTTATGAGTAGCAAAATCTCGTCTTCACGTGCAGTAAGGTTTTCCTGGAAAACCGTGCTATCGGCCCTTTTTTTCTCGTTGATAAGACCCAGTAGTTTGGTGAGTATCTCCGGTTCCAGAAAACTGCCTGTTAAGTTCACCTGGTCGAGTACTTTTATCAGGTCTGTCATATTGAAGGGCTTGTAGAGGTATGCCGTAGCCCCGTTTTCCATTGCTCGCAGCAGGAAGTTATTATCTGTATCGCCGGTTATAATAATGATATTGGCATCTGGTCGCTGCTTCTTTATATTCACAATAACATCTGTGCCGAGGGCATCTGGAAGGTGGATGTCGAGCAAGATGAAATCGGGACGTATGCTGGACGGACTGTCTAAAAATTGATTAAAGCTGCCTACTGATGAAACGACATGATAATTGCCTGACAATTCCAGGTACTCTTCTATTGTCTGCCTGAGCGCGATATTATCTTCAAGTATTGCTATTGATTGCATCTGGGGATATTGGTGATTTGTGTGCTATTTAAAGTGTAAATGTAATGCGTTTATAGAGAATCAAGGAACTTAATTCATTATATTTATATTATTTTAAATATAAAATAAAAAAATATAAATGGGCGCACTATGACGTAAGTTTCTTCCTCATTTTTAAAACAGTCAATTACCGGCCAAGCTAAGAATACTGACCGTTACTTCAGTTCGTTCATTTTTTTATTTACTAATAAGCTCGCTTCGTTGTTCTATACCGAAGTATTTTTTGATTACTATTTGTATATTTTCTACAGTAAGCGGCTTGTTCATAAATTCATTTACATACGGTGTTTTTGCTGCCCTCAACCGGTCATCCGGGTTAGGGGAAGCTGACAATATAATGATTACCCTGCCTGCCTTGAATGCATCACTGAAGCTGCAGTATTCTTCCATAAATTCCCAGCCATCTACGCGTGGCATATTCAGGTCAAGGAAAATCAAGTCAGGGCCTGTTGCACCGGCGCTCTCTTGCGCAGCAAGGTAATCGAGTGCCTTTTGTCCACTTGACGCTGAATCTATATTACTCACGAGGCCAGTCATTTCTACCATGTAGGTGTTTAGAAAAATGGTCGCGTCGTCATCATCTACCAGTAATAACCGATTCAAAGTTGTTCTCATTGATTATATTTTTATTTATTGTAAAGCAGAAAGTGCTGCTTATCCCAGGTTCTGACACAATGGTAATATCGCCATTATGCAGTTGTACTATTTTTTTACAGTGTGCAAGGCCAATACCCATTCCATCAAACTCGCTGCGGTTATGTAACCGTTTGAAAAGTGAGAATATTTTTTCAAAGTTCTTTTCTTCTATACCTATGCCATTGTCCTTAACTGTAAACTGCCAGAATTCACCGATGTCTTGCCCGGAAATAGTTATTTCCGGTAGTCTGCCAGGAGGTACGAATTTTAAGGCATTGCTTATCAGGTTCTGAAATAATTGTCTGAGTTCGGTCGGGTAGCCGGTTATTTCGGGAAGAGTAGCAATATTTATTGTTGCTTTTGCTCGTTCCACCGACTGTGCAATATCATTTATTACGTCGGTTAACAAAGTGTTGCAATCTATACGTATGAGTTGACGATGATTCCCAATTCGTGAATATTCCAAAAGTGCCGTAACCAGAGCCTCCATCCTGTGCGACGACTTAGACATAAACTCAACAAACTTTATTTCCTGGCTTTGTGCGCTAACTCTTAAATTGCCCAATAACAGTTCAGAACACTGTATCATTGTTTTAATAGGCTCTTGCAGGTCGTGAGACGCTATGTAGGCAAACTGCTGAAGCTCTTTATTCTGATTAAGAAGCAGGTTGTTCTTGAGCAGTAAGTCGCTTTCCGTTTTCTTTCTATGCGAAATGTCGCGCCATACGGTATAGTAGAATTGCTGTTCATTCAGTATAATCGGCGTCAGCATAGCCTCCACAGGAAGCATTTGCCCGTCCGCTCGTTTGTGTATCCATTCAAATTGGTAATGCCCTTTAGCATGCGCCCTTTCCAATATCTTTTGCACTTTTTCAGTTGAAGACTGTCCGTCTGGCTGATATTCCGGAGATATGTCGACAATGTTTTTATTTAGTAATTCCAGCTTGTCAGCAGCGCCAATTATTTTCAGCGCAGATTCATTGCAGTCAGCTAGTCTTAAATGTTCATCTATAATCAGGGTAGGGTCGTTTGACTTATTGAACAGTATTTCGAACGTTTTTTCGGCAGCTCTGCGTTTCATAGCTTCCCCGGTAAGGGAGACAATGTTGGCGATCGATTTAGCAAAGGCTTTGTCTTCAATACTCCACTGTACTCCACCCTCAGCATATTCGCATGATAAGACTCCCGACAGGATATTGTTGGATTTTATCGGGATGAATAAAATAGACGCAATCTTGTTTTCCTTGAAATAGGAGGCCGCAAATTCTTTGGTTATTTCTTTTGTAAAGATGTCAGCTACCGAAACTGAAAGTTGTGTTCTTAGTTTTTTGAAAAAAGTAGGAAAATCTTTTTCAAAAAACTCCCGGGTTTCCTCACTCTTTCCTGCAGCACATTCTGAAAATGCACTCAGCCGAATGCTATTCCCGGAATATTGCCAGGCACATATTCTTGCAACTCCAAGGCTTTTTGCAGTAGCATTCGTTATGTATTTCAATGCCTCATCAAAGGTCTCAAACTCCGAAAAATCTTTTGACGATAGCCGCGCCAGTGTTTGGTTTTGCAACAATAATTTTTCGCGTTGCCTTTGCTGAGCTTTTTTTCCCTTGTTGATTTCTGTAACGTCGCGCAAGTATTGCCTTATTTCGACAAGCTTGTCACCTTCAAAAGTGGTATTGAACGTGCCTTCGCATTCCAGTATCCTTCCATCTGCAGCAACAAGGTCAAAAGCAACGTCAAATGTTTCCGAACCTGATTTTATTTGACTGAATATTTTCAGGCAATAGGCGCGCGCTTCAGGTGTTTTGTAAATAAAAGCATTACTACCCATAGTTTCTGCCACGCTATAGCCCATTTTTGAATACCATGTATGGTTGGCAAATGTTATGTTAGCTTCGCCATCCATGGTGAAAATAATATCGTGCGTATTTTCAATTATGTTGGCGTAGCGCGTCTGCAAGCCCAATAACGTGGAATAATTATGTTCAAGCAATTCCTGCATGGTTTTCAGCCTGGTTATATCTACAGCATAGCCCATCACATTCTCTCCTTGCCCATAGAAGTGAAAACGCCGTTCTTTATATTTTATCTGCCCGTCATTCGATAACTGTTTATCTATCCATATCTGTTGTTCGTCTCCGGCAACCAGTTTCTTAAACAGGAACCGCCTTTCACTGGCAAATTTTTCCGGTAAACCTTTACGTTTGGCATAGGCATAATCATCTTTACCAATCATCCAGGCACGAAGCTCGTCATCATTAATCGCTTCTTTATTTAAATAGACATAGCTATGCTCTTTATTAAAAACCGCAATGTCGACAGGTATATTATCCAATATCTCTTCGTAAAATGCCTTTTGCTTAGAGAGCATATCCTTCATTTTGGAAAGTTCCTGTTGCTTCTCGACAACTTCAGTTATATCTGTGCCGTAAATATTGAAATAGTGCTTGTTCTTAATGTAAACAACGGAACAGGAATAGTGAGCATTATTTATTTGAATTTGCTCAGTAAAATTCTCATTTCTATCCTGGCACAAATTCAGAAAAGCGGTCAAGGTCGCAACCACAGACGGCTCATTTTTATTGGCATTAATAATGTTCCTTGCCACCGGGTTAGCAAATATCAGTTTCATTTCTTTTTTTGAAAACCGGAAGATCGGGCTCGGGCTTTCAATAGGAAATGTGGAGACATCTTTGATCTGGCAAATTGCAGCTTGCAGGCTTTCCCGGTACTTTTCTTCGCGGGTCATGTCATGCATTACAGAAATATGGCCAATTTGCATTCCGGTTTCACTGAAAATCGGATTCACTTGCAATGCAACCTTATATTCATCGCCGTTCCGGGAATAGGAAGTGATTCTTGTGTTGAACGATGATTTTTTTCTTATTGCTTTCCTGAGTTCTTCAATTTTTTCAGGTTCGGTGTTTTTACCAATCAGCAACTGTTCATGGTTTTTTCCTACTACGTCAGCCAATAAATAGCCGGTTGCCGCCTCAAATGCTCTGTTTACCCAGGTTACTTTGCCTTCTGCATCAGTTTTAACAATAAGGTTGTAGGTATTTTGCGCAACGAGGTTCAGTTGATCTTCGTTGTATTGCAAGGCTTCAATTTCAGTTTTTAAAATTTTAGCGTACGTATTGCCGCATATAGCAGCAACCGTTGTTATCATTGCTCGTCGTGTAGCATTGAAGTAATCAGGATGTTGGCAGTATAATTCAATTGTTGCAACCTCGTCTTCATTCAACTTTATTGGAACTGAAAGATTGTTTAAGGCAGATATGGTTTGTGTGCCAGCTAAATTTACCTGGTCATTTAATTCCGAAAGGAAGCTTTTTTTGGTAATATTATCGGCAGGTCCGTAATTTTTCGCCGTGATTTTTTTGCCGCTATAGCTTCCCTTGTAATAAAAGTTAACCGTACAGCCAGGAAATAATACTGATAATTTTGATTTTGCTGCAATAGCAAGGTCGCCATAGGTATTGATGCGTCCAAACTCCACAATAGCGTCGCTTATAAGTATAAGCCCACTTATTAATTCACTTCCCCCGGCCAAACCACTTTCTACCATACTAACAGCTATACAGTTGTGTTGCAGTATCTTGTAAAAGTAATTCATGAAATAAAATGAAATATCGCTAAGATTAGTAGTTCTTTAAAATTCTTTTACAAATGAATGACATCGGGTGAAGGTGGGTGTTTAGCAATAATTGCTGAACGCACTTCTCAGCTACGTATTAAAAATGCTACCAATCGCCCAGCAACAAACTACATACAAAACAATTACAGGGTAGTGCACCTTAACATTGCTATTCTAAACATTACCGCATTAATTGCATTGCGCAATGAATAGACTACCTTTAAGCAAAATGAAAGCTAAGTTCGAGGAGTTGATTGAAGGGTTTGTTACAGGTAATATTGGTATCTCTGAGGCATTTTTAAGTATTGAACTCGCCGCTGCTTTACATCAAAATTTACTACGGTTAAAACGCGATAGCAGGCTGGAAGCAGCTGGTATAGGTAACGCGCATGTAAAAGATAAGAATCAAAAAGTGAGGAGCGATAAGACCAGGTGGCTCGATGCTGCTACAAAGAATACTGCTGAAATGGAGTTTCTTGATACAGTAAATCAGTTTATGGGGCACCTGAATAAAACTTGTTTCACCGGTCTTAATTCGTGCGAGTTTCATTATGCGCTATATGATAAAGGCGCTTACTACAGCCGCCATAAAGACCAGCTACGTAATGACAATAACCGCAAGTTTTCAATGATCAGCTACCTGAACGAAAACTGGTTGCCGACCGATGGCGGCCAACTTATTGTTCACCAGAACGAAACTATCCAGGAGATTTTACCCAGCAATCAGAAAACAGTTTTCTTTCAAAGCGACGTACTGGAACATGAAGTGGCTATAGCCAACCGCCCCCGGTTGAGCATCACAGGGTGGTTAAAAAGAATTTAGTTTGTTCATAAAGGCAGCGCCTGATGACGTAAATGCTCTCTGCTGAATTACAGACGATTGCACTTTCCATATGACAGAAACCAGCTACAATTGTTGCGATTCTGCTTGCAGATTGATTCTCGCCTGCTGCTCAAACTTGTCAATGAAGTGTTTGGTCTTGAATATCTGTGGCATGGCTAAGAAATGTTGTAATACCTTTTTTCGCCCGGCCTTGTAGATAATATCGGGATATATCGAATATTCTTTTCGCACTTGTTGTGCATACATAGCGTAGGCGTTTGGTTCGCTGCCAAGTATAGAAAGGTCGGCATCTGTAAATAGGTTGGTATCGTTATCGCGGCTTAAATGGTGGCTTTTGGTAGCAAGTATCTGGCTGGTGCACCTAGCTATGCTTGTGGCAGGTACGCCGAGTTGGTGCAACCTTTGTTCCGCCAGTAAAGCACTTTCTTCCTCATTATCCTTTTTTAGCGCATTGTAAACTGCATCATGATAGTATAAAGTAAACAACAGTGTACTCCAATCTTCAACCTGGCTGCGGACCTGTTCCAGCTGAGCCAAAAGGTTTTCAAGGTGGGCTAGATTGTGGTAGTGCCTGTTTTTAGCGGTATAGCATTGGTCAATTTCGCGCCATAATAGTTCTGTAAGAACCTGGTCTGCGGAGTATACTCCTCCAATTTCAAAAAAAGCGTTTCTAAGCATAGGTTGCTATTTGTATAGTTCCAGTGTGATATCGTCCATATATAGCTCCGTTTTATCGCTTACCCACATCATTACCCTGATAATGTCTCCATCCTTAAGGTTGCCGGGTACTTTGGCAAAGAAGGATACCTGATCCCACTTTTTAGTAACGCAACGGTTGAGTGTTAGCGGAACAGTGCTATCATGCAGGTTGTTTTCAACCTTGAAACCCCGCCATAATTTCTCCTTATTGTTGATATCCAGGTTTAGAATATGCCGGAAATAGTCCAGGTTGTTGGGGCTCATAAAGCGCCCGCTGCATTTGAACCATCGGGCATCATTAAACATTTGCTTATTGTAGGGTATTACCGCAACCTCCATGTAGTCTTCATCATGCCAGTGGAACAAGTACCCGCTATTTTTTAGCGTATCTTTTATATAGTCGGTTGAAATGGAGTCGTCAAAATTCTCATTCGCAATGGATCGCAGCTTTGTAATTTTGTTTGTGTCGGGCTGCCTTTCGCCAATATTCTTTACAATAAGATCGTCATAGGTTAGTTGGGTTCTGAAGAGCATTTGCAAGTTAAATGCCATGTTGGAGTCCGGGCTATCAATTACACCTAATACCTGCTGAATGCTGTAGCAAAGATTCATAGCGACAAAGAACAGGCATACCGTTACAAAACTGGCTTTAATAATAAAGTTGCGCTCCGATATGTATTTGAAAAAAGCAACCAGGGGTATAGCCAGCAATGGGTACAGATGAATCATAGGCCGGGAGCCTAAGCCGTTAATATAGTAATAGCAATACCACGAATAGATGATGTAAACGTAAAGGGAAAAAAGAATAATAATACACCATTCCCATTTAACTAGCTGTTTGTAAAACAACAGCCCGAGTATTGAAAACAGCATAATAGGAGAGTAGGGGAACCACCCATTAGAGAAATAGAACAGCCCTTCTATTATTTTGGGTTCGCGGAAGTTGAACGATTGGTCGCCATAACTGTAGGTTACAAACCCACCGGTTATGGCCTTCCAGTACAGTAGTTGCGGGATGATAGGGATAATGAACGCAACTATCATCCAGCCGATAGCTTTCTTGTGTTGTTTTAGAAAGGCAATCTTGTTTTTAAATGCCGCCCTGTTGTTAACTTCATAAAGCAGCGGAATTAACAGGCAAATAATATCGGTGGGGCGTATAAGGGTTATTATCCCTGCTACCAGCCCTGTAATTATAAAGTAGCGGTTGTTCGGCGCCTCGTGTAACTTAATAGTAAGCCAGATAAGTAAAGCATAGAGGAAGAACAAGGGCACATGTGCCATGCCCGATTGAAAAATGGCAAACCAGAAGAGGTTGGTACAAAGAAAAAGCCCCGATATGCCCAGTAGTGAAAGGGAACTGCTAAAATACCTTCTCAGAATTTTGTAGGTGATTAGTAACCCTAGCAGCGCATAAATTAGGGTGCCTGCTTTAATAAGTAGGTTGTAGGTTTCAGAATAGCCGTTGGCATCCAGGCCTTTTACTTTTTCATAGCCGTGTGCAATAAAAAAGAATGGCGACTCCATCAGTGCAATTCCGTATGTATATTGGTTCAGGTAAAAACCTTTCGCGTTATGCGCGCCCTTTATTACTCCAAAGCACCATTTAATGCCATCGCTGATATTGTTGCCCTGTGTATCAAAAGGTGTTTTTATGTTGTGGTGTATAAAAGTTGATGGGAGGTATAAATAGTAACCGAATGCATCGCCGTAAAATGTGTTTTTAGCCGTACCATACTTAAAAATGAAGATAGCCGCCACAGCTAGGGTGAACGTTATGATAAAGGTGTTGGCGATGCGGCGTTTCATATAGCAATCAGGTTTGGGGCGGGCGTAATATTAGAATAAGTTAAGGAGGTAATCAAATCGGGTCACGGTTGCATTGGCCATGGGTTCTATTATTTGATGAGTATTATTTACGTTTTACAAAATCGATTCCCTAGTCTTTCTTTTTACGAAACCCAAAATCCTTGCCCGAAAGTTCACCAAATAATACGGCTAAGAGCACACCAAGATTTATTGATAGCGCAATCTTTACTCCAGTGTTCATTTTTTTGCCATTCATAAAAGCAACTATAAGCGGGAGTAAATTCCATATGATTATCAAAATTAACGTAAATGGCGTACGTTTTTTATCTGTATCACTGTAGTCAGTTGTAATATGCTTAGCATTTGTCTGTGTCGCAAATTGCTCATCGTTGGTTGCTGCATACTGCTCTGTTTGTTCTGTAAAAACAACTTCAATGGGTGCCGGAACAAGACTGTATTCATTATTTTTAATTGCAATTCTTTTTGCCTGAATGGGTTCTTGCTTATTCCCGATGGCATTCATTATTTTTTGTGAATATGCCGCAATGTCAGCGTCTTTGAAATTTCGTTCTAAAAAGCTAACCTCTTCATTTATTCCAGGGTATTTCCTTAGACGGGTGCTATTTCTGGTGAGTTGCGCTCGTACATAATGCACAATTCCATGCACTGGTTGCCCTAGCGTAAGCATCTCCCAATCTATTGCCGCGCCAGTTTCGGGTGCGGTATTAAATTTCGCCTCGTATACTAGAAAGAAATCTTCCCGCTGTTCCAGCATAAATAAGAAATAGCAGAGCGTATAAAGGTTATTATGTGTTTTGGTTGCTTTTTCACACTTCAATTCTTCTATTAGCAGGCTCCTTATCAGTTCAATATCACTGGTTGAAAAATCATCCAGTAGCAGGGTTGTGAGTTCCGTTCTAAGGAGGAGGTTCGCATCAACAATATTTCCCTCGTAATTATTTGCCTGAACCTGCCTTGCCTGGTTTATAATATCCCTGGCCCTTCGCAAGTCGGGTTTTTGCGGCCTTAGCAATGTTTGTATGGGCAGTGGGCTGTCCCTGTTCGTTAGCTTATCCCGGTAACTTTCGTAGTAGTTAACAAGGTCAAAACTGCGGTAGCGAGCAATATCATCATCACTGTATTGTCCGGCATATTCATTCAATCGTTTGAGCAGTGTTTTGTGGCGCAATTCGAGCGCTACATCTTGCGCGAGTTGCGACTGCACATAATCAATAACCTCGGTCAATGTATGGCCCATAGTCATTAACTGCCAGTCCAGATATTGGCCAGTGGTTGTAAATTTTGAATTGAATTTTGCGTCACTAAGCAAAAACACATCTTCAAGCTGATGCAATGAAAAAAGATAGGAACATAATAACCTTAGATTGTCAAAGTCGCCTGTGCCGGTTGGCGTATTGACTTCTTCGTGAAGTAGTTTCCTTATAAAAGTAATATCCGCTATTGAAAAATCTAATAGCAGTAGCTGTATTATCTGCGTTTTTGTGTCGTTACCAAGATGCCCGGTTATACCTTTATTTTGTTGTGGTGTGAAAGCGAAGCTGGCAACCAGCTCATTGCCGAAATTTACCGGGTATGACTCGCGTAATTGCTGTAGTATTTCCCGGGCTGTCATATTGGTATTATTTTGGTGAAAGATACGTTATGCTTTAACGTGTTGTACCCCATTATCAACTAAATTGGTATTGGTGTTTAATGCTATAATACAACTGCGCAGGTGCATAAGGTCAGTATTAAGGTCTTCATAGTCTATTGTTTTTGATAGCCTTTTATCTGTCGATGTCAGCACAAGTGCTTCTCTGTTGCCGCCTTCATCGTCCACTGTTATTCTTATACAGAAGCACTCCAATTCGCCCCAGGGTATCAGGCCACCTTTATAAGCGATTCCGGTCTGGTTTATCTCAATATAGACCCGATTAGCAATGTGTTTAAAATAGACCTTAAGTAATAGATAGACCAGCAGGTCGACCACCAGGATAATACCAGAAAGCAATGGAGCGTCGGTTATGGAAAGACTGCCTGGTTTGAGTATTCCTACAGAAAAGAGTGTACAAGCAGTTGTAGCCGCCAGTATGCCGGTAATGTATTTCTTTTCCGAAAGCTTTATCCGGACTACTTCGTCAATTTCGGGTTTTGGCTCAAATATGTTTAAAATTCTCAAAAGGTATAATTTCAGTCGTTTGCTTCACAAATATAAGGGTTGGTAATAGCTTTTGAGCGAGGAGGGTAGCGGGGCAGTTTTATTTGCAGCTATTTGTGGATTCCGGGCACATTGGGAATCTTAGAAGAGATATGCTGCTAAATGAGACTATTAAAAGGAAACAACTACGCTATGTGCCGGGCATGATAAGCCTGCTTGCCGTGCCCTTGCTTTTTGTCTTCTTTACCTGGAAAAGGCTTGCAGAGATGCCCCATTACCATACTATGGAGGTAAACTGGTATAACAAGACATATTTTGATAAGTACAAGTTTCTAGGTCGCGGGTTTAAGATTCCCAGCCGAAAATTCCTTGATATCACATTGACTGGAAACATTGACTCCGACAAAGTGCGGATTGCTTTCGGCGAATTATACATACATGAATTGTATGCTAATGAGGATTCCGTGCATGGTATCGATTTTCATTTTGGACCGTGTTCAAAATATGGTGAGTTTGTTGAAGTGCTCGATATGCTGAATATAAACTGCGTCAGAATCTATGCACCTTCAGATAATGGTATCAAAGTGTATTATGTTCCACTGCAAAACGACGCACTGCATACGCTGCTACCGCCAGCGCCAAAGTTCCTTTAGTTATCATAAATAGAAGAGAGGAGGCTTCAAGTTCATTTAGCTTACCTTTGCCCGCAAATGATCACGACTGTTTTATATGATATGGATGGCCTGTTGCTGGATACAGAGCCATTGTGGGGAGAGAGTATGTTGCGCATAGCCCACAAGCATAAAATACCCATAACTGCCGAACGCTTTAAAGAGACAACCGGCCTTCGTATATATGAGGTGACCGACCATTGGGCTATACACTATCCTTGGGAGGGCAATTCACCCAAAGCCATTGCCGATGAGATATTGGAAGACATTATCGCTTCCTCAAAAAGGAGTGGAATGGTACTTAAAGGTGTAGAAGCTTCACTACAATTGCTGAGAAAACACAATTTTAAGATAGGGTTGGCTTCATCATCGCCCAAACACATGATAGATGCGTTGGTTGAACATTTCGGCCTCACGCATTATTTTGATGTAATCACATCCGCTGATGCGGTTGAGCTGGGAAAGCCACATCCTGCTGTTTTTCTGCATTGCGCGGCATCATTAGGTTCAAAGCCCCACGATTGCCTGGTACTGGAAGATTCGGTTAATGGGATGATAGCCGGTAAGGCGGCCCGAATGAAGGTGGTAGTTGTGCCAGATGTTAATCATTTTGATGACCCGCGGTTCGCCTTGGCTGATGCGAAACTCCGCAGCCTGGAGGATTTTGATATGGATTTCGTGAGGAAATTTTAGGGCTATATTAGTTCAAGTAGCATATTGCCATCGAAATGCATTTTGTTGTGCATTTTCTTTGCTAGATCAAGCGTCATTGGGCGCTTTTTATTCATGATCTCACTTAGAGTTGAATTGCCCACACCGAGGAAAGCGGCAAGTTTTTGTTTAGTAAGGCCGTTCTCGTTCATGTATGCTTCTATCAGCGTGGTGAGATCATGAGTTACAGGCATTGGAAAATGAATAGCTTCGTATTGCCTCACCAGGTCAGTTAGCTTTTCGAGTTCTTCTTCCTCCATTGGTGTTAATTTCGTTACTCCTTTAGCAAGATATCGTTCTATTTCAACCATAGCTTCGTGATATTCCTGCCGATTGTTTATAATTGTCATAGTTAAATAGTGTTTATCGCCCCTGTTTTGCAAATTTCATCGTACTGAGCATGCGTACCAATAAATCGTATATACAAGGTTCGTTTAGTGAAATGTATTAAAGCTACCAATCGGTATTTATTGCCTCCAATATTAAATACATACCGGTCGTTTCCTATTGCATCGGTAGTGTTGAATACTTGTTTTATGTCGTTATGGTCTTTCCAGTCAGCATTAATAGTTTCTTTATACCACCTGTTCAGCGGATATGCCGAAAGAGGATACTTATTTGCAAACTCATTAATTATTTTCTGAGAGATTACGACCATCAAGTATTTTCACAAAAATAGAATTATTTCTGAAAATCAGAAATAATATTGTAAATTTGCCCTTCTTGAAACAGTAGGGAGGGATTTTTTGGCATAAAATTTGCTAAAAACAGTGAATAATAATTTTTTTTGACTTTTATTCAAAAGTTTTCCCTACTTTTGCATTCCTTTAAAAATATGGCAAAGCAGTCTCTAATTAAGCAGGATGGAACTATTATTGAAGCATTATCCAATGCCATGTTCCGCGTAAGGTTGGAGAATGGCCACGAGATATTGGCTACTATTTCCGGCAAAATGCGTATGCACTACATCCGTATACTTCCCGGCGATAAAGTGGGGGTTGAAATGAGTCCTTACGATCTAAGTCGTGGTAGGATTATTTATCGTTATAAGTAACCCTGAGCCGAAGGTGAAGGTATTGAAAAGTAATTTATTTTAACAACATACTAATCATGAGAGTAAGAGCATCTATTAAAAAACGCAGCGTTGATTGCAAGATAGTTCGTCGCAAAGGCAGGCTGTACATTATCAACAAAAAGAATCCTCGTTTTAAACAAAGGCAGGGATAATCCAAAACTTAAATTTTCAATTTAAAATTCTACATCTTAATGGCTCGTATAGCTGGTATAGATCTTCCGAAGAACAAACGTGGTGAGATTGCGCTCACTTACATTTACGGCATTGGCCGTAGCACTGCCCAGCACATACTGGACAAGGCAGGCATCAACTATGACAAGAAAGCCGTTGAATGGAACGATGACGAACAAACCGCGATTCGTAACATCATCAACAGTGAGTTCAAAGTTGAAGGTCAGCTGCGCTCAGAAGTGCAGATGAACATTAAGCGCCTGATGGATATCGCTTGTTACCGTGGTGTTCGTCACCGTAAAGGTTTGCCTTTACGCGGACAACGTACACGTACTAACAGCCGTACCCGTAAAGGTAAGCGTAAGACCGTTGCAGGTAAGAAGAAAGCAGCTAAGAAATAGTAACAGCACCACTGCCGGATACTGCATGCTGCGCAGGGTAGGAGTGGGCGAGCTGGCGAAAGCCGGTTAATTTATTAATTGATTACCTTATTTTGAACAAAAATGGCAAAAGCTCAGGCATCCGCTAAAACCGTCGCGAAAAAGCGCGTCGTGAAGATCGATGTTCATGGAGATGTGCATATTAATGCAACCTTCAACAACATCATTATCAGTATCACCAACAAGACAGGTCAGGTTATTTCCTGGTCATCTGCGGGTAAAATGGGCTTCCGTGGCTCTAAGAAGAACACACCATATGCAGCTCAGACCGCTGCTCAGGATTGCGCGAAAGTTGCAACTGATGCAGGTATGAAGAAAGCTGATGTGTTTGTTAAAGGACCAGGTTCTGGTCGTGAAGGTGCTATCCGCGCCCTTAACAATTCAGGTATAGAAGTTGTATCGATTAAAGACGTTACTCCTTTACCGCACAATGGTTGTCGTCCTCCTAAAAAGAGAAGAGTTTAATTAACTTTACACGGCCCTCTCCTACGAGAGGGTGGTGTTTTTTTAATTGCCTCAGGCTATCTACAATTAATTATTTACAATTAACAAATATAAAAAGTGCTGTTCCGGATCGGGTTTTACGATTTTTAAAGGAGACGGGACAGCTAAACAAAAATCGCAATGGCACGTTATACAGGACCAAAAAACAGGATTTGCCGTATCTTCGGAGAACCAATCCTCGGATCAGGCAAAAGCCTTCAGAAAAACAGCAACCCTCCGGGTCAGCACGGTGGTACACGCAAGCGCAAAACAGCTAGTGAGTACTCTGTACAGTTAAAAGAAAAACAAAAGGCTAAATACACTTACGGCCTTCTTGAAAAGCAGTTCGCTAACACTTATGTTGAGGCTGCACGTATGAAAGGTGCAACCGGTGAAAACCTTATCAAGTTGCTTGAAGCGCGCCTTGACAATACCGTTTACCGTTTAGGTATGGCTCCAACCCGCCCTGCTGCACGCCAGTTAGTTTCTCATATGCACATTATGGTTAACGGCGAAACAGTAAATATCCCATCTTATTCATTGAAAGCAGGTGACGTTATTGAACTGAAACCAAAGAGCAAAGTGAATTTGACCATCACCAGCTTCATCCGTGGTAAGAATCCAAAGATCAATTGGGTTGACTGGAGTGAAAAAGACATGAAGGGTACTTACATTACACACCCTGAGCGTGAATCAGTTCCTGAGAATATTAAGGAGCAATTGATAGTGGAATTGTATTCTAAGTAATAGTTAATTACTTGCCCATTTCTGCTACAAACAAAGTTTAATCAAAAATAAAACAAACAAATAGATCAATATGGCCATATTGAATTTTCAGAAGCCGGATAAGATAGCACTTCAAAAAACCACTGATTTTGAAGCGCAGTTTGAATTCCGTCCCCTTGAACCGGGCTATGGTGTTACTATAGGTAATGCTCTTCGTCGTGTGTTGCTTTCCTCTCTTGAAGGTTATGCAATCACTGCTATCAGGATACCTGGTGCAGACCACGAGTTTGCTACGTTAAAAGGTGTTTTGGAAGACGTTACTGAAATTATCCTTAACCTGAAGCAAGTTCGTATTAAAGCAGTTGGCGATTACAATGATTTCCAGTCTGAAAAAATTGATCTTACAATTAAAGGTACAGAGGTTTTCACTGCCCGTATGATTGGTGAAGCATTGCCTAATTTCCAGGTAATGAATCCTGATCTTATCATTTGCAACCTGCACCCTGGCACTACTTTCCAGATTGAAATTCACATAGGTAAAGGCCGTGGTTATGTGCCTTCCGAAGAAAACCGTCCTGTTGATGCACCTTTGGGCTTCATCGCAATCGACGCTATCTACACACCTATCAAGAATGTAAAATACACTATTGAAAATACACGTGTTGAGCAGCGCACTGACTTTGAAAAGCTGATAATGGAAGTAGTTACCGATGGTACTATTCACCCTGAAGAAGCAGTAAAAGACGCATCTCGCATACTTATTCAGCACCTGATGATCATCACTGATGAGAACATTTCGCTGGATACACGCAAAGAAGAGAAAGAAAGCATTGTTGACGAAGAAACTTTACTGGTACGTAAAGTATTGAACACTCCGCTTGAAGATCTTGAACTTTCAGTACGTGCTTTCAATTGCTTAAAAGCAGCTAAGATCAACTCACTGAGCGAATTGGTTCAGTATACACAGGAAGAACTGATGAAGTTCCGTAATTTCGGACAGAAATCACTTTCTGAAATTGAGCAGGTGTTGCACGAACGTGGTTTACACTTCGGTATGGACATCAACAAATTCCGCAGGGGAGAAGACCTGAACTAATAAATTAAAAAGCAAAAGTTAAAAAGGAAAAACTCCCGTTTAATTTTTGCTTTTTTCTATTTTACAAAATGCCGCTCACTGCAACTGAGTTTTAAGTTTTTACTTTTTTATTTTAACACGGGCATTTTACTTTTTAAGTTTTTACTTTTTATTTTTCAACGAGTACCTCATAAATCCTGACACGGTATGGGGGAAATTAAAACAACAATGTCATGCGTCACGGAGACAAAATCAAAAATTTAGGCCGCACCCAATCCCACAGGATGGCGTTAATGTGTAATCTTACTATCCAGTTGATAGAGCACAAACGCATTACTACTACTTTAGCTAAAGCTAAGGCATTAAGGGTTTTTGCTGAGCCTATGATTACCCGTTGTAAAGTGGATAACATGCACAATCGTCGTATTGTGTTCAGTTTTTTACAAGATAAGGAAGCTATTAAGGAGCTTTTCGGTGTTGTCAGCGATAAAGTTGCTGATCGTCCAGGTGGTTATACCCGTATCATTAAGTTGCCTCGCCGTATGGGTGATGCTGCTGATATGGCTATGATTGAGTTGGTTGATTTCAACGAGATTTATGGTAAAGACGCTGAAGCTGCTGCTGCTAAGAAAACACGTCGTAGCCGTCGTGGTTCATCAAGCGCTAAAAAAGCTGAAACTACTACTACAGCTGCACCTCTGGCTGCTGCTGAAGAAACAATCGAAGCTCATATTGATGTTCCTGCTGATGCACCAAGTGCACCTGCTGCAACAGAAGATCTGGGTGGCGAAGCATAGTTTTTTGCTACTAAAGAATTTGGAATGGCTGCCTTATGGCGGCCATTTTTTTGCCCCTATAAGCCACCCTTGGCGCAAATTATATGTAATTCAACTTCAAAAATCGGTATCAGATAACTTGAAATTTTCTTTCGAGGCATGCAACCCTTTTACCTCAACAGGCATTTATAAGTGTAAGGACAGTCAGGTAGTTTCTTTTCTGGAAGATATAAAAGCTAAAAATTTTCTTAATCTACTAAAGCTGTTGTAACTAATCATTTTTTATACTTAATTTTATCGAAACAACAATTAAACATGCAAAAACTATCAATTTTCGTTTTCTGCCTTTTCATGAGTGCCGCCAGTGTAAATGCGCAGGAAAAAGCGCCAGTGGCGCCAAAAGCAGCTACGGCGAAGAAAGCGACGACTACTAAAAAGACGACTACAGTTACCAAAACAAAAACTGCCACTAAAGGCCACTCCCATACTGCTGGCAATGTTCCACCTCCACCTCCTCCTGGAAATTTGCCTGCCCCAATTCCGGTGCCAATGCCTGAGGGAGCTATCCCCCCGCCAATAGATCCTCATGCAGTTCCGCCGCCAAGGGTGATGCCTCCTGGTGCGCCTATGACGCCTAAAGAAAAGATGGCAATGAGAAAGGGACAAGGTAAAGGGTTGGTTACACCAATGCCACCTGCTGGTCCGGATGATGGTCATAACCATTTGCCACCTCCGGTGCCTGGCCAGGTAGCACCTCCTCGTCCATACGATCCGGCTGTTGATAATGTTCCGGTTGGTCCTAATGCGGGTGAGTTCAAATTTGTAGAAGAAACCCACAATTTCGGCACTTTTGAAGAAGGTCCGATAGTAGAAACAGATTTCGAATTTACGAACGTCGGCAAAGAGCCTATTACCATAAAGGAATCTCATGCTTCATGTGGCTGCACAGTGCCAACATGGCCTAAAGAGCCGATAGCACCAGGCAAAAAAGGTAAAATACATGTTACCTTCAATTCAAAAGGCAGGGTAGGCCAGATTCATAAAGATGTGACTATCGTTTCTAATGCAAAGCAACAGCCAATGATGGTGCATATTGCAGGTGAAGTGAAAGAAGCTAAGAAGAACTAATTTTCACTTTCATAGTAACAAAAAAACAAACCGGGTAGAAAAGCGTTGCTTACTACCCGGTTTGTTTTTATAAATTCTTTGTGAAAGTGAATCAGGTGTTATTTCGGTAAGCTGTTTTGTCTTTGTCTTTGCCACCCCTGATGAGGTTGATAATGAACGAGAGCGCCATTGCACCAACTACGCCGCCTATTATTTTGTGTATCGTTGCGTTTTTGGTAAAGGTTACATACTCTGTTACATAGTCGCCAAGGAACATATCGCCGATATAGCAGCCGGCAATGCCTATAGCAAGGGTTGCCAACAAGCCAAAGCCGCGGCCCGGTAATATCATCTGAGAAAAAAGGCCCACTACCATGCCTATGGCAATGAAAATAAGGTGCGCTTTGTGGTGCTGAAATGTTTCATAAATAAAGGTGACTATAGTCTCTAACACTTTAAAGATTTTGACGTAAAATTATAAGATTTTTCTAATTTACATCATTCTTTTATAAGCTAATATGTATTAATTCTGCTGCCTGTAATGCCAGGCGAATAACGCTCCGTAATTTATGAAAGTTAGTTTATTGGTTATACTGTTAGTGTTCGCATCTGCAGCAGGACGTTGCCAGATACTGAATATAGATAAAAATGAAGTTGGGGAGAAGGATAAGAAATGGCTGGCTAATCTCAACCTGACGCTATCGAGCGACCAGCAGAAGTATAATGTGCTCGATATCTTTTTTACCGGCGATGTATCGTACAAGCATAATGCCCGCAGATATGTTTTTTATGGTAAAATTGACAGGCTTACGGATGGTAGCCAGCACATACAGGATGCCGGTTGTTTCCAGCTGCGAGACCGTATTGCAACGAAGAAGAAATTTAGCCTGGACTACTTTGTGCAATACCAATGGAATGGGTCGTGGGGGCTGGTTAACCGAAGCCTTGCGGGCACAAACTTCATACAGCAATGGGTGAACAATGATAGCGTTGATTTTTTTACAGGAATCGGTGTGTTTTACGAACATGAGCACTGGAATTATTCAGGGGTATCTGCCGAAAAAATACCGGTTAACCCGGTTGATATAGATGTGGAACACCCCCGCCTGAATTTAACCGCAAAATATGCGCGTACTTTTATGAAGAAGTATGATTTTGTAACTCGCTTTTATAACCAATCGACCATATATAAATCTCAGTTTAGCTGCCGCACATCGCTTGCATTCCAGCTGAATCTGCCTTTAACCAGGAAAGTAGTACTGGCTACCAATGCCGAGGCTGTTTACGATACCCAACCTGTAGTTCCTGTGCATAATTTGCTATACGGTTTTTCGCAGTCTATCACCGTCGTTATTAACTAGAACAGCATGAGTTAAAATGGCCTCAGCTTACCCTTGGTTAGTTTAATTTTAAAAGCATCCAACGAGTCAGTGCCTTTTATGTCAATGCGGCGAAGCTCATATTTATCTTCGGTAGGTACCTTACAAACCTGGTTACCTATCCTAAAGGCAGCTTGTATACCTGCTTCATTAAAGAACGCCTTCATTTGGTTATTAATCCGGGTATCTTTCGGCCTTGAGCCGTAGGGGTAGGCCAGCACTTTGTGGTAGGTAAGTCCGCTGCTGTCAAACAGTGATATTGATTGCTGCATGACCTGTTCTATTTCGTCAATGTTCAGGCTGCTGAAATGTTCGTGATGCAGGCCATGCAAGCCTAATTGCACTATTTGTGGGTCTAAAGTTTTAAGTTGCTCCAGCGACATTTTAGTGTCAGGCGTTTTATTATTTGTTTGCGGGGCGCTCAATGTATCAGCAATAATGAAGAACGTCGCTTTCCAGTTCATTTCTTTCAGCAAGGGATAGACGTAGTCATAGTTGTTGAGATAGCCGTCATCAAAAGTAATCAGCAACGATTTTTCAGGGAACGACGTATTCGTGTCAATTATGGCGCTAAATTCCTGCAGGGATAGTGGTGTGTACCCTTGCTGTTTTAGAAAGGCCCATTGTTGTGCTAAATGCTCAGGAGTTATGGTGAGGTCATCACTAATACCCGGCCATACCTTGTGGTACATCAGTACAGGGATACCTTTAATTGATGGCAATAACCAACTCCAGTTCATATGCCCAAAAATAGCGACTAATTACTTAATGAAGACGGTCTTAAAAAATCCCCTATCTGATTTTGTTCCAGCTTATATTGTTTAGTGTATAGCCTTATTTTAGTGTACTTGATAAAGCTCTCATAAGAAATGTTTTTACACAGTACATAGCCCCAATAGCCATCAAGAAAACCGAGACGGATGATGTAGAGGTAGAAGAAGGTCCATTTAGGTCCCAATATTATTTTAATCAGCGGTATTGATGCTCCTTTCTCCGCCATAGTTTTCGCCGCGAGTTCGGTATAGAGTTGAATTTTTCGGCTATGTTCAGAAATGGTTTTATAGCTATAGTGCAGTAAGTCGCCTTTCAACAGGCCAATAGGCGAGTTGGTGGCATTCATTTCAAACCCTTCGTGAACTTTATTCAGGTTAATATGTCCCTTCGTCTTATCGAGCAGGCGCAATTTATGTTTCGGGTACCATCCGCAGTGCTTAATCCATTTTCCGCAATAGTTAGTGAGGATGCTCATATCATAACCATCGAAAACCGGGTGTTGCTTCACTTCTAAGATGCTGGTCTGTAATTCGGTAGAAAGCACTTCATCAGCATCAACAGATAGTATCCAGTCGTGAGATGCCTGGTCTACAGCATAAGCCTTTTGTTCACCAAAGCCATTAAAGCGTTTGTAAAATACTTTAGCGCCCAGGCTTTGCGCAATGCCTACGGTGTTGTCGTTAGAAAAACTATCAACAACAATTATTTCATCAACTACATGCTGCACCGATTTAATGCAGGCGCCGATGTTCTTTTCTTCATTAAAAGTAATTATGACACAAGATAGCTTTATCATAGAATAGAGTTTGCAATAATAACGTCTCGTTTTTGATTCTAGTACAAAAAATGAGCCGATTTTTTAAAATAACGCAAAATTGTTAAGAAAATAATAATGGCTTATTGCGAACGTTTGATAGTCAACAGTTTAGCTATTGTTATAGTGGATTGCAATCATGTATTAAAGTGCATTATATGAGCGTAGGTAATTCTAACGTTTTAATGCATTAATTTACTTTCCGTTTACGGTTAAATTCAAACAATAATTTCCGGTATGAATATAGAAGACGTTCGTTTATATGCGTTATCGCTCGGTGAGGTGGAAGAGTGCCTTCCGTTTGGAGATGAAACGTTGGTATTTAAGGTGAAAGGCAAAATCTTTTTGTTAGTGAGTATGGATGCCGATCCGTTGCAATTTAATGTGAAGTGCGACCCGGAGAGAGCGCTGGAATTGAGGGAGCAATATGATTGTGTGCAGCCGGGATACCATATGAACAAGAAGCATTGGAATACGATTATTGCAGATGGCACGTTAAGTACCCGCATGCTCAAAGAAATGATAGAGCATTCATTTAGTTTAGTCGCACCGAAAAGAAAATGAGCGATAGCCTTTCGATATTTTTATGAAAAAAATAATCCCATTTCTAAAAACGAAGGAGCCATATTATGCACTTTGCTGTTATGCGCTTGGTGCCGTTATGCTTCACTATGGCGTTCTGAAATTGATGCTGAGCCAGTGCACGGTCGTGCCTTTTTCCGCCTGGCGCCATCCGCTGGAAAATATACCCGGCGGGCAACTAACCTGGGCATTTCTCGGTTATTCAAGCTGGTTCCAGTTTTTATTGGGGGTGCTGGAATTTGTACCTGCAGTTTTATTGTTTTTCCGCCGTACCAGCTTTCTCGGTGGCATCTTAATGTTGCCTGCAACTCTCGGAATATTCCTTGTTAACCGGGCGCTACACTTATGGGAGTTTACCCATACACTATCGGCTGTGCTGCTGTTGCTCAATTTACTCATTGTAGTTTTTGAATGGGGAAAGGTAAAAGCGCTATGGGCAATCATTTCCGGCGCTCGTCAGCACTTTGCTACTTTTAAAATCTGGACAATCGTTAAGGTGGTTGCCTTGGTAGCCGTATCGGTTACATTTGGCCTGAAGCGTTACCATTTCAGGGAGACGAACAGCGATTTTTGTGGCGATTGGTACCACAACCACCCTAATGAATGGGTGCTTGCGGGCGAGAAAGTAAATGACAGCGCAGTAAGCTTCATACCCTTCAAAGCCTACTTTATGCCTACACTCACTTACAGCGAATATAGTAAACAGACACCCAATCCGCGCGGATTTGTGCAATACGAGGTAGATAGGACGAAGTATATAATTAACTTTAAATGGGTGCGCTATGAGTATAATGGTGGGAATTTCCATCACTTTCAGGGCAAGTATAGGTATGCGTTTACCGGCGATTCTGTTTTGGTACTGAGCAATATTTATGATCCGTTGCGGGTGCCCGCACGAGGCGAGGAAAACGTGGCGTTACATACCTGGTTATTTAAGAAACGGGTCATGGGCCACAGCATTTTTACCGATTAGTCTTGCTTAGCACAGACCTGGCATTCGTGCTGTAATGCATGTGATTTTGATAGCCCAGTCAAGTCTACGCCGTGTTTTACGCATTCTTAAGCGGAAAATATGACAAAGGTTTTGGAGTACTAAAAGTTTACTATATCTTTAGCCCCTTATAACCAATTATATTCATCGCACTAAATACAATTTTTATGATGCAAAGAAAGATCTACATTTTCTGTCTTGCGCTTTCTATGTTTGGCTTTATCCCTTTCAGCCAGGCGCAGAAGGGAAAAAGTGAAATATCAGTTGCTTACGGTTTATACAGCGCATACTCTCTTGTTGACCATGCAAACGGCAGCAGGCCTCCGTACACTAATTCTTCGGGCGTGGGTATGCTGAACTACAAATACTATCTTACTAAAAAGCTGACCATTGGTATGGGCTTTGGCTATGAAAACATCAGCAGCTGGGGTAGTTTCCTTTCATTCACTCCAGAGTTCACCTATACATATTTCGATAATCCTCAGGACCGGATCCGCGTGAAATTATATGGTGGCGCTTCTTTGGGTATGACTGTATTTGATGATTTCTTTGTTTACCGTGATATTTATGCTCACCATACCGATGAGTCTGGTGCTAAAGTTACTGGCCACATCACTCCGTTTGGTATGAGGATAGGTCGTAAGTTAGGCGGTTTTGTTGAATTAGGTCTTGGTTATAAAGGTCTGTTTAACTTCGGTGCATCTTACCGCTTTAAGACTCACGGTCGCACGCACACTGAACAGTAATCAGATACCTGCCAATCAGTTATTTGCTTAATCATATTTACAAAACAGCCTTTATCTTTTGATAAAGGCTGTTTTAGTTTTAGGCAGTTGCAGGTACCAGTTTGTCAATTGCTGCAGCCAGTTTTCTGTCCATATCGGTAACAGTGTTGCCTTTGTCGTGTGTGTTAAGCCACATTTCCACTTTATTCCAGGTGTTTTGCCACGTAGGGTGGTGGTTTTGTTTCTCTGCAATAAGGGCGACACGCGTCATAAACGCAAATGCTTCGCTGAAATCTTTAAATGTAAAGCAACGGTATAGTGAATCGTTTTTCTCTTCCCAGGCCATAATGATAGTTTTGAAAAATAAAGTTAAGCAACGTTGCTGTAATGGCACGCACAATAAAAATGCCGCTTAAATTTGCGACTACTCTTAATTACGTAATAGCATGAAAAGGATAGGTCTCATTGGTGGTATAAGTTGGGTATCAACCGTTGATTACTACCGGTATATCAACCTGGGTATTAATGCCAGGCTGGGTGCAAATAATTTTGCAGAATGCATTATTTATTCTTTTAATTACCAGGAACTCATTGCTAAAAACAATGCTGGCGATACAGAAGGCACCTATCAGTTGCTGCTAGCTGCCGCTATGCACCTTAAAAACGGTAAAGCAACTGCTTTAGTGCTTTGTGCCAACACCATGCACATGTATGCGGAACGATTAGAGCAGGAGGTTAATTTGCCGGTGATTCATATTGCGACAGCTACAGCCATTACAATAAAGCATGCGGGACTAAAGAAGGTCGGTTTGCTTGGCACGAAGTTCACCATGGAGCGCGATTTCTTTAAAGATAAATTGACCGCCAGGGGTATACAAACTATTATTCCCGAGGAGGCCGACCGGGACTTTGTGCATAAAACTATTTTTGAAGAATTGGGTAAGGGAATAGTTGTAGAAGCGACAAAGCAACGTTATGTTGCAATAATTGAGGAGTTGAAAAGCAGGGGAGCAGAGGGCGTGATTTTAGGTTGTACTGAAATACCTTTACTCATTAAGCAAAGCGACGTAACCATCCCCGTTTTTGATACCACGCTTATTCATTCGGACACAGCAGTGTCATTTATGCTGGGAGAGTCAGGGAGCTTGTAAGTCTATTTTTGAAAACATTAATACAGTATATTATGCAGCAATTAGTGATGGCGACTAATAATGAGGGGAAAATAAGGGAGATAAGGCCGATGTTGGAGGGTGTTGAGGTGCTTGCCCTGAAGGACATAGGCTTCACTGAAGATATACCCGAACCTTATTTCACTTTTGAAGAAAATGCATTGGCTAAAGCTGCTGCAATTGCTGCCTTTTCCAGGAAAAATGTATTTGCTGATGACAGCGGAATTTGTGTAAATGGGTTGAACGGTGCGCCTGGCGTTATCAGCGCTCATTATTCAGGTAAGCGCGACGATGAGGCTAATTTACAGAAAGTACTCAGCGAATTAAAGGATGTTACAGACAGGACAGCGTATTATAAAGCTGTAATATGCCTGGTGTGGGATGATGAAGTATACTATTTTGAAGGCATTTGCACTGGACGGATAATTGAGGCAAAGCAGGGTGAAGGCGGTTTCGGCTACGACCCTATATTTGTACCGGATGGCTATGAAACTACGTTTGGTGAGTTGCCACTCACGGTGAAAAACAGCATCAGCCACCGGGGAAAAGCGATTAGAAAAATGGTGGAGTTTTTGAAAATCCGGTCCTTGCCCGAATAGGCCATATTGCCTCCCTTATAATAGTGTGCTGAAACGAAGCCGGAATGAACTATTTTTGAACTGATTTGTAACTATACCCGCAAGATATATGAAGTTTACTGTAGGTGATAAAATATTATTAAAAAGAACCGGCGAAGAAGGCGAGGTGATAGCGCTTATTGATAAGCAAATGCTCGAAGTTGAGGTTGGTGGCACTTCGTTTCCTGTATATATGGATGATGTAGACCATCCTTATCTTAAATGGTTTACTGAAAAGAAGCCGCAAAAGAAAATGGCGCCGCCAGTAGTTCCGGTAGAGAAGATAATTGAACGTAAACAGCGTCTTGCGAGGGGTATTTATTTCAGTTTCATCCCGGTATTTAAGATAGAGGGGATGGAGGAGCAGGTAGATTTTTTGAAAGTGCACTTACTGAACGAACTACCCGTTGATGTTCGTTTTGCTTATGACCTGAAGTTAGATCAGAAAAGTGTTTTCCGCCATGAGGGTATGCTGCATTCATTTGGTAACCTTTACCTGCACAATGTTCCTTATCCCGATATGAATGACCAGCCCCGTTTCCATTGGAGACTGACGGACATCAGCAGCGATAAGATGGCGCCGGAAGAAGGTGTTTTGCGCATCAAGCCTGCTAAATTATTCGAACACGTGAATAATGTAATGTTCAATGGCGACGCTTCGTTCAGCTATTTATTGGTGGAGGACTTTGTTATAAAAAAGTTGCCACAGCATAATGAAGCCCCTATGCCCGCGCCACCCGTAGAGGGCTTAATTACCCGCCACAATATTGAAAAGCCTAAGTATGAACTGGACCTGCATATTGAAGAATTAACCAAAGACCACGCCAGCCTAACTAATGCGCAGATTATTACCCGGCAACTGGATACGCTCGAACGTTATTTGCATATAGCCATTGTACATAGGCAGGATAGAATGATTATTATTCACGGTTTAGGAAAAGGGAAGCTGAAAGACGAGGTGCACAACATGCTGAAACGCACACCAGAGGTTAGCCGCTATAAAAACGAGTGGAGCGGCAGGTATGGATTTGGTGCAACTGAAGTTACTTTCAAGTATAAGTAGCCTTTTCTTAGGGCGAAAATTAATTTTGATTTTCACCTGAAAAGCTCTAAATTGCATAAAGATATTTTTTGTTAGGATTGTTTTATTAACAAATATGAGGCATAGCGTAAAGACAAATAAATTAATAATGAAGAGATGCTCCAGCGTCTTTTTGTTGTTATTTATGACACTTGCCACCAGTTATGCTCAGGTAAGAACCGAACCCAAACCGCCTAAAAGAACTTCGATTGAAGAGGAGAAAGCTAGGGAACAAACGAGGTGGATGTATAAAAACCTTACCCTTGGTACCGATCAATACGATAAGGTTAATGAAATAAACCTCACCTATGCCTTCCAATGCGATAGTTTAGATAGAGTGAAAAGCAAGGGCGCCCGCGAAGAAGGTAGAAATAAAATAAAACAGAATAAAGAGGCCCAGATCAAAGCCGTACTTACCCCTGACCAATTTAAGCAGTACGTTGCCCACAAGGAAAAGCAAGTGTCGCAGAAAAAATCTCCTTTTTCAGGCAGTTACTTTGGCAAGTAGTATCCATCCACTTCTAGAAAATTTGCTGATAATTCAAAATTGATGTGTGGCTAGCTTCTTGCTCCTTTGATTACGTGCCATGATCTCTTTTCTCGTTGAGATAGGTTGAGATTGCCGCGTTTAATGACATGAATTTCTACGCATACATAGCCCGCACCAATTATAGTTGGTGTATCAGAAGTGCTTGTTCCGCTTGCAATTACTCTGCTACAGACAATAGCTTATTAGCGCGTTCGGCATATTTTTGTGCTATATCATCACGCTTCAACTGGTGGTAAATATTCGCCATGTAATTAAGCATGCCCACATCATCTGGGCTAACGGCCATATAGGCATTGAAGTGCGCCATTGCAGAATCGATATTATTTTGCTGCAGGAAGGCAAAACCCTTAACATCATCATAAGACGGCCTTTTAGAAACAGCCGAAAGCGGGCAATCGCTTACCTGCGCCTTGAATTCGGTGAACTTTGAAACCCATGTGCGGGCTTTTATTTCATCATCAGGCACCAGCGCAATATGGAAAACAGAATAGTCCCATTGCTTCTGGTTGCGTTCGCGGAAACGAACATAGGGTACCTGTACATTTTTGTAATCGACAAGGTATTTCGATAACAGGTGCGCAGCATTGCAGGCAATAACAATGGTATCAGTAGGCTTATATTTCGGAATTACGTTTTTAATAATGTAATCGGCATCCTGCTTTATGCTATTATAGTAATAGTCCATTTCGTAATTGCTGTATGCACCTTTAACGCCGCCTGCAAACCCATTGAAATAGCACACCGTATTAGGGTAAGAAGAAACAATAAATGCTGCAGGCTCCAGCAACAAAACTGCTGCTACAGCCATCCCGAACTTAAATTTCCTTTCTTCCAGTGCCTGCGAGAGGAAGTACCAGCCACCGGATGCCGCGATAGCCAGCGAAGGGAACGAGAATAAGATGTGCCTCCAGGAATGGTAAACATTAGCTTTAGAGTATATGATGTAAAAAACAGGGAAAAGACCAGTGAATACAACAAAGTAAATTATGGGTGCCGCAGGGCTTTTCCGTGCTTTTAGCAAGAATACCGCCATCAGCAAAAGGCCAATGATGAGTACATAACTGTTTGAAATAAGGAAACTTTTAGTGAGGAAGTTAGAAGGAAGTTCGTTGGAGAATACTTTTGTCCCTTCCCATAACTGGTTCAGATTCACCTGGAAATTACTCATTTCGTGCAAAGCAGTGAGCGGATTGCTTATTGGGTTCTTTTGCCCGTACGGCCAAAACAAACTGCCGGCAAGGTAGCCAGCGACAGCTACTATGGCAAGTGGCTTGATCCACGTTTTCAGGTCAATATTTTCTTTCTGGAACCACTTTTTGCCAAAATAAGTGAGTCCGGCAAAAACAAAAAGGTAAGGTATAAGTAGAATACCACCCACACGAATATTAATGGTTATGCCAATTGCCAGTATAACGAAGATGTAATCTTTAACAGCTGGTTTCGGTAGTTTTTCAAACAGGCGAATCGTGTAAAAAATGGCAGCAATGTAGGCAGCCGCAAATGGAATATCTTTAGGGTTGTTCATGGCATGACCAAGAAAAAACGGGGCCAGAAACATGAGCCAGGCACAAAAAACAGCTGCCTGCCTGTTAAATGCTTTCGCCGCAATTCTCGCAGCGAACAGAATAGCCAGGAACCCTGCCCATGCGTTCAGTACGTGGCGGGTAGGGTATTCGCCCAATGGCGATACTTTGTTCACAGCCGCACAAACAAGGTCGAAGAAGCCACCATAGTATTGTATAACACCATCGCGGTTAAATTCTTTTGGCATGTTAAAAACAGTTTGGTCGCTACCAAATGAAGTAAAGTATTTCAAAATGGCCTTACCATATTCGTTCATATCTACTTCATCGCCCGAAAGACCGTAAGAAAAGCTCATAACGGTCATCAGTATAAATATAGCCGCAAAACTGGCGAGCAAAATATTGCGCCACAATTTATCGTCTTGCGTGCTTGCAAATGGGGTATTGCTAACCTTTTGCGGATTAGCAGGGTCGGCTGGAAAATGAGCTGAAGTGGCCATAATGCGTGAAGATACTAAGGATGCGTAAAATGTCAAAAATCACATTGCGGGTAGCCGTACACTAAACATGAAGTTAGGGATGGGCGTAGGCTGTTTCTCCTGCAAGAATTGCTGATGGACGTTTTGTTTTTTATTTTTTGCACAGGAATAAGTGCAAGTTTTCCGGGAAGATGAATTGTTATTGAACAATTGCCGCATTATCCTTACTTTTGACCCTATATGAAGCATTTGCCCAACCTTTTAACACTTGGGAATCTTTTTTGCGGTTGTCTGGCCATAGCCTACGTTCTTACCGCTCAGCCTTTTGTTTACCATAACATGACCGATGGATCCTTACAATGGATAATGGGCACGGAGCAATTGTATATGGGCAGTATCTTTATTGTTATTGCCGGAGTATGTGATATGCTCGACGGCTTTGTAGCAAGGGCCTTAAAAGTATTTTCACCTATTGGTAAAGACCTGGATACGCTCGCCGATGTGGTTTCCTTCGGTGTGGCACCGTCTATGATCATGTTTAAGTGCCTTTGGGATGCTTCCATGCAATTGCCGAATACGCAGGATGTAAATATGCTCGCCATGGCGCCTGCTTTCCTCATTGCGTGTTTTGCTGCATTAAGGCTGGCTATATTTAATATTACTACCGATACCCAGAAGAGCCACTTTATCGGCATGCCAACGCCTGCTGTGGGCATGTTTGTAGGTGTTTTACCCATTATTATCTGGAAGGGACAATTGAAATTCCCTGCGTTTATACACGACCATTACAGACTTACCTTGTATGTTATCATCGGGTTGGTTTGCTGGTTAATGGTATCTAAAATCAGATTTTTCAAGCTGATGCCATCCAGCCTTAAACTGGCTTACAGCTGGCCACAGCTGGTAATAGTATTGGGAACTGCCGCATCAATACCTTTTTTAGGTTATGCCGCAATGCTGGTAGCATTCGCTTTATACGTGGTACTTTCACTTGTTTACCAATACCCGGAAAAACCAGCTATACAATAATAAAACATAACAAACTCATATAATGAAATACACTGCGCACATCAACATTATGCCACTTAAAGAATTGCTTGACCCACAAGGTAAGGCAGTAACTAACAGCCTTCACAATCTGGGCCTCACTCAGGTGCAGGGTGCCAGGGTTGGAAAGCATGTTACGCTTGCTATTGAGGCGGCTGACCAGGCCGCCGCTGAGCAAGCAACTACAGAAGCGTGTAAAAAATTACTGGCAAACCAGGTTATGGAAGCCTTTACTTTTACTGTTACAGAAGGCTAAGCTTCGCTAAATTCCAGGATTGCAAAAATTACATGGTCATTGCGAGGTACGAAGCAAATTCACAAGACGATACGAAGCATCTGAGATTGCTTCGGGGATATCAGGAATTTTGTCCTGGAATTTGCGTTTTAAATATTTAAATTTTACAACTATGCCATTATACCTCATTCCGTCTCCAATAGGGAACCTGGGCGATATCACCTATCGTGCGGTAGAGATATTGAAGAGCGTGGAGTGTATTTTGTGCGAAGACACCCGAACCAGCTCTGTATTGGTAAAGCATTACAACATACAAAAACCACTTACGCCTTACCACCAGCACAACGAACATAAAGTAGTACCGCACCTGGTTGACCAGATGAGTGCAGGTAAAACTTTTGCACTAATTACTGATGCCGGTACTCCGGGTATATCTGATCCGGGGTTTTTGCTGGTGCGGGAATGTATAAAGAACAATATTAAGGTTGAATGCCTGCCGGGTGCTACCGCATTTGTGCCGGCATTAGTGCAATCTGGCATTCCTTCTAACCGCTTCACGTTTGAGGGCTTTCTGCCACCTAAAAAGGGCCGGCAAACCATGCTCAAAAAGCTTGCAGAAGAAGAGCGGACCATTATCCTTTACGAATCGCCGCACAGACTGGCAAAATCGTTGCAGGAGTTTACCCTCTACTTTGGTGCGGAACGCCAGGCTGCTGTTTGCCGCGAGCTTACTAAGATGTTTGAAGAAACCAATAAGGGTACACTGGAAGCGCTTGCCGCCCACTACGAAGCGCACCCACCCAAGGGCGAAATAGTAGTAGTGATCGCAGGCAAAGAATAAAGCAGATGCTTATTACCAGAGAAATTCATAGCAAATGAAACAGATTCTTTTCGCACTGATATTGTTGTTTTGTGCACACATGCATATTACCGCACAAACTGTTGTAAAGCCGGTTGCAATAGGGCAGAAGGCGCCTGACCTGAAATTCCCCAATCCGGCAGGCAAAGTGTTGAAACTTTCGGAGATCAACAAGGGCCGGTATGTATTGTTAGATTTCTGGTCATCATGGTGCATACCTTGCAGGGCATCCAGTCCGCGCTTGGTTCAATTGTACAACGATTATTCGAAGAAGCAATTCAAAGGCGCTACTAAAGGCTTCACGGTGGTAAGCTATTCCTTCGATCTTGACCTTCCCCGTTGGCAGGAAGCCATAAACAAAGATGGCCTGGTATGGGAATACCACTTCAGCGATTTTAAAGGCTGGTCTTCGCCGGTATGTAAATTATACGGAGTAGAACGCATTCCCCAGGCGTTTCTTCTTGATCCTAAAGGCAGCATTATTGGCCGTTACAGCAGCATAGAGCAAGCAGAAGCGGATATCGCCAGGTGCGCTGAGTAAAAGGATATTTCCTACTACCAACAATGTTCATTTTCCTGCATAATTAATTGTATCCGCTAAAGAGTGGTTGATAGTGTTATCTTTAAACAATTAATTTACTGTCCATGAAGCGTACGCTCTTATTATTGTTGCTGGTTCTTAATTGAATTTTGCGCTCGTTCGGGCAGTACGGCGAGAAAGCTGTAAAAGTGGGCAGTAAAGCACCTGAAATTCAGCAGACGGACCCATCAGGCAAAATGCTGAAGTTAGCTGACATCAATAAAGGCAAGTATGTGCTGCTTGATTTCTGGGCTTCCTGGTGTGGCCCTTGCAAGGCGGGTAGCGCGACGCTCGTTAAGATATATAATGATTGCAAGGGTAGGCCTTTTGGCGGCATAGAGCAGGGCTTTGTTATGGTTAGTTTGTCATTAGACGATGATAAGCAAAAATGGATTCAGGCCATTACTCAAGAGGGTTATACATGGCCGTATCACATGAGCGACCTCAAGGGATGGAAGTCACCGACCTGTTACGCCTATGGCATTGCGGGTATTCCACAGTTGTTCCTGATAGATCCGCAAGGCATTATCAGGGGTAAGTATGGTATCGCAGACGACGCCTTAAAAGATTTGCAGCATTATATAAAATAGGGAGTGCGTTTTGTCCCGCCAGGTGGTGCACTTACAGACTTATTCCACGATAATAAGGTTGATCTGTTGCAGCGAGCTGTGACAGTTTGTGGATGGCGAATAAGTCATATTATCCAGTAATAAGTGGTCACCGGGCTGTAATGACTGTATAGCGTTTTTTGTCTCCTCGTCATCAGCAAACCTAACTCCACCGCCATTGTGGAGTGTTTTATCGAAGAGCACTTCATTGTTCCTTGAAATGACTATTGTTGCCTTAGTTATTATGATATGGCTGTCGTATTCAAATCCTTCATACCATGCGGTTGGTCCTATGGCTTTACGAACGTAGCTTAAGCTGATTTTACCTGCTCGTTTGCCCATTATCCCTACACCGGCAGTAGCCTCAGGGCATTTCGCACGAAATGTTCGGTAGCCTAGCTTTCTTATGCCAGTATCGGTTTTGAGCATAACGTCAACAGGTATGTAAGTTGTTGGTAGGGTGGGATTGATAATAAAATGGCCCTTGCCACCCGTAATAGTACAATTCCTGGCTGTAAGAAATATGGAGTCGTTGGAATAGCCTTCTACGGCTAAGGTAATCGGGTTGTCTATACCGACGTAGATCACATCCATCCTATCCAGCTGCATGGCAATGGTTTGTGCAGTGGCACTGCCGGCGACCAATAGGAGGTAAAAAACTATCAGGTACTTCATCAGGCTATCTTTAAGTTAAAGATAGCGAGAAAATGATGAGATTTTTTATTCAGTAATAGTGAATTCAAGCGATGGCAGATGGTTGGAAGCCAGCGGGTGTTGCAATTGATTTAACCAGCAGTTGAGGTCTGTTATTCTTTTGCAATACTTCTGACATATCGCATTCCATTTTCATCTTGTACAACAACCTGATAAATTCCTTTTTGTAAATTGTCTAAATCTAGTGTTACCTGGGTGGTGCCATCGTCAAGCGATGCTTTTTTATTGAGTACTAGTACACCAATTAGAGAATAGCAACTGATATTTAAGTTATTACCATTGAAATGAGTGGCAATTACAACCATATTATTTGTAGTTGGATTAGGGTATGTAATAATTGATGGTGAGGTTGCCTTGGTGTCTAATACAGACGATGGCGTTGTAACCGTAATGTTTTTTGTAACAACAGTTATGCCGCAACTGTCAGTAACAGAGTAGCTTATTGTAGCGATTCCAATTGATATACCATACACCACGCCAGTACTGCTATCTACGGAGGCTATCGCAGCATTGCTAGCACTCCATGTGCCACCAGTGGTAGAGTCGGTAAAAGTGGTGGTGGAACCAACGGTAATTGATGGTGCGCCCAAGATAGCAGAAACTGTTGGATTTCTTGGGGTAACTTTACGGACCCGATAGTTGAACCCATCGCCGATGTACATAATTCCGCTGGATGTCATTGCAACGTCAGCCGGAAACCACAACGTTGCAGCGGTTGCCGGACCTCCATCCCCGGTAAATCCCCCCGGACCATATCCTGCTACAGTAGTAATGACTCCCCCAGTTGATACTCTGCGTATCCTACCGTTACTCCAGTCGGCGATATACAGATTGCCGGAAGTATCTAAGCCAATTCCATGGGGAGTATTTAATTGCGCCGCAGTAGCTGGGCCTCCATCACCACTAAAGCCCATTGTTGCGTTGCCTGCAACTGTAGTAATTATACCTGTTCCAGTTACTTTTCGAACTGCATAATTCCCTAAATCAGCAATAAATAAATTTCCCCAGGTATCAACGTCAACATCAACCGGATTTTGAATTTTTGCAGCTGTAGCGGGGCCTCCATCGCCGCTGAAGCCACCTGTTCCAATACCAGCTACTGTACTTATTATTCCACTAGGTGAAACTTTCCTGACTCTATGATTATAACGATCTGCTATGTATAAATTTCCCAAGAAATCTATTTTTACGCCACTTGGATGATTTAGGGTGGCAGAGCTTGCGGGGCCTCCATCTCCACTAAACGTTGCGCTCCCAGTTCCCGCGACTGTAGTAATAGTCCCAGATATTGATATTTTGCGTACCTTATTGTTATTCAAATCCGCTACATACACATTTCCTGCTGAATCAACCGTAACTCCCTGTGGATTATCAAATCTACCAGCTGTTGCTGGTCCGCCGTCTCCTATGGATCCAATCCCTCCGGTACCAGCTATAGTTGTAATTATCCCTCCGGTTGTAATTTTACGAATCCGTTGATTGCTAATATCTGCTATATATAAATTGCCAGCATCGTCAAGAGCGAGACTCGTAGGGGTATTTAATCCAGCGGCCGTTGCTTGGCCTCCATCTCCACCATAACTTGTTGTGGCGTTTCCCGCATAGGTGCTGATAGTGTTGCATTGCGCACATACAAGTTGGCTTGTATAAAGGAAAAATATTCCAAATATAACAGAGCAAATAATCGGTTTTTTCACTAGTGTAAACTTATTTTGATTATTTAAACAATTGATCAAATGTATGATTTTTTACAGGAAACTAAATTTAGTTGAGGTAATTGAAGGCACAATAAAACAAAAACCGTCCCGACGGTTAGTCAGAACGGTTTTTCCATATAATAATATTACTTTGTTAGATCTTGAAGTGAGAGAACGCTTTGTTAGCTTCAGCCATACGATGCGTGTCTTCTTTCTTTTTGAAAGCACCACCTTCACCTTTAGCTGCTGCTATTATTTCGTTAGCCAGCTTGTCAGAGATAGTCTTACCGTTCCTTTCGCGTGAAAAACGGATCAACCATTTCATGCTCAAAGATATTTTACGGTCAGGGCGTACTTCCGAAGGTATCTGGAATGTAGCACCACCAATACGGCGGCTACGAACTTCAACCGCAGGCGTTACGTTTTGTAAAGCGCGTTTCCACACTTCATAACCTTCTTCGCCTGAAATTTTTGTTACTTTATCCAATGCATCATAAAATGCACTTAAAACTACTGTTTTATTACCACCCCACATAAGGCAGTTAACGAAACGGGTAACCAGTTTGTCGTTGAATTTTGGATCCGGTGCTAACGGAAGCTTTTTGGCTTGTGCCTTTCTCATTGCTTACTATTAATGAAATTAGTTAGAATTATTTTTTACCAGCTGGTTTAGCGCCACCTGCTTTCGCCTTTTCTTTCTTAGTACCGTATTTAGAGCGGCTCTGTTTACGGTCTTTAACGCCCGCAGTATCTAAAGCGCCACGAACAATATGGTAACGTACACCTGGAAGATCCTTAACACGACCACCACGTATCAATACAATGGAGTGCTCTTGTAAGTTGTGACCTTCACCCGGAATGTAGGCGATAACCTCTATCTTGTTGGTAAGACGAACCTTTGCTACTTTACGAAGCGCAGAGTTTGGCTTCTTAGGAGTTGTTGTGTAAACACGGGTGCAAACACCACGGCGTTGAGGACATGCGTCCAATGCGCGGCTTTTAGATTTCGTCCGCATTATCTCGCGGCCCTTGCGTACTAGTTGTTGTATGGTTGGCATTTCTTGCTTTAAGTAAAAAATTAAATGGAGTGCAAAGGTAAGGAAATAACTTTAAAACAAAAAAGAAAAAATAGAAAAAATATTGTGAAAAAGAGTTTATTACCGCAAAACTTCCGTTTTCAGGTGTAAAAGTAACGTTTTTCCTTTATTAATTAGTTTGTATTTACCGCTTTTTAAGGTGGTATTTGTATTTTTATCTTATTAACGGCCGTTTTTTCATGCGGAATTATCCCCGCATATATCTTTACAAGGAACGTTGGTGAAACAAAGTATACCAAATGGAGCAATTATTTTCTTGTATCCGAGGTGGAAATCCGAGAACTGTTTCGTGCTCATTAATAACTATAAAAAGATAAACACCTACGAAATACAAGGACAAGGCAGTTGGTGTACTTTATCAAGGTTCCTAAAGAAACTGCGGAACAAATGAAAAGTTTGGTGAAGAGGTGAATGTTCGGCCCGGGTGTTTTTGAATGTAAACATATTTATGCCACTTACGAAGAACTGAAAGCCAAAGGCGTAGAATTTGTGAAAGCACCTACCAAGGAGTTTTACGGAACTGAAGCTCTTTTTAAAGACGATTCCGGTAACTGGTTTTCGCTAGGGCAGAAGGGTGAAAAGTAACGATACGTCAAAAAGAAAATTGCGGACCTACACTTTAGGCCCGCAATTTTTTTGCTCTGATTGTTTAAGATGCTACTCTTAGAATTAGAATTTGGATTTTGTGATTTGGAATCTGGATTTTGTGATTTAAGATTTGGAATCTGGAATTTGGAATTTAAGATTTGGAATTTGATCAATGGAATTTTAACCCTTACTCTTCATTCTTCTTTTTATCTCCCATCATTTCCATCAACTTTAAGCCCATTAGTCCATTCATCGATCCGTCCGTACCATTACCGCCGTTTATAATGATGTCAGGTATAACCTTTATCTTATTCACGCCTATTTCTTCAGTTATCTTGAATCGGGTAAAGTTATCGCCGCCCATAGCGCTCACCTGCAGCTGGTAAGCTTCAGCGGTACTCTTACCTATAGCCAGTATTTTCTCGGCTTCCGCATTACCTGTCTTTGAAATTCTTTCAGCGTCGGCCGAAGCATTCAGCTTGGTAGATTCAGCTTGTGCGCCAGCCCTTAATTTAGTCGCTTCTGCTTCAGCAGTTGCTCTCATTCTTGTTGCTTCTGCTTCGGCGTTCACCTGCAATTTCAGACTGGTTGCATCACCCTCAGCTTTCTTTACTACCGAATCAGCGGTGCGTTGCGATATTTCCACGCTCTGTTGCGCCTTAACTATTTCGCGTTGCATATCAGCGATGGCTGTTTCTTTTTCCATGCCCTGCCTTTTCTCCTGGGCCATGCGCTGCGTCTCATAGGTTTTCTCTTCTTCCTGGGCTATTTTACGGTCTGTAAGCGTCTTCATTAATGCTTCAGGAGGTACAATGTCTCCTATTAGTGTATCAACGGCATTTACGTTGTATTCTTCAAGCACTGCGCGTATATGGGCTTTAGCTGAGTCCTGCCTTTCTTTCCTGGTAGTAAGGAAGGAGATGACATCGCTATCCTGCGCTGAGTTTCGAAAATAGTTACCGATTGTTGGTTCCAGTACCTGCGAAACTAGGTTATTCATGCTACCGAAACGGGCGATAACTTTTGGGGCTTCGTTGGCAGGGATATGAATGATCTGTGAAACATCAAGGTTGAAAGGGAAGCCGTCTTTCGATCTTACCGTGATTGTACAAAGGTTTTTGTCCAGCGCATGTGCCTCACTCCGTGCATTGGCCCAGTTCAGTACCAGGTTGGTGGTTGGCACTTGTTCTATGCGCATGGTATACCTGTTCAGCGCATATTTGCCCGGTCCGAATGGCTCTACCCAAACGCCACGTTGCCCGCGGCTAACTATATTACCATGCTTAAATGATTCACCCGTTACATCAACGCCATCTTCACCAATAAAACTGATCACAACACCTACATAGCCTATAGGCACTTCGGTCATGTATGCTTCCTCTATCTGTACAGCCCAGGTGTTGATGTAATAAGAGCCCGCCAGTATTACCTGCGGCTGTAAGCCCCTGCTGCCACCGTTCTTGAGAAACGTATCAATATCCTGGAAGTTATTGTGGCCTTCTATCATTGGGCCTGCAATTTGTCCATGCGAAAGCGGCTCTCCGTCCATTGATGTGATTATACCTACCATGCTTTCTTTTATCAGGGTTTGGTCAACAAGGTTTATTTCGAACACGAACCTGTTAATACGATAAGAACCTGCGGTAATAAATGCGGTTTGTCGGCCACGTTGTCCTCCGTTATCCAGAAAGGCAACCGCGTCCTGGAAGTTGTCACATTCTACCTTGCGCGCCAGTATTCTACCAGTTGGTATTTCGTCGCCGTCTTTTGAAAGCACAAGGCCGATCATACCTTCGGGAATAACCGTGAAGGGGGAAAGGTTGACGCTATACTGCCATGGCCACATAAACCAATAAAGGCCAGGGGCAAGGGTTTTGGCCTGGAAACCTGCCTCGCCTTTTGTAGCCAGGATTCTTCCGTCCGGCATTCGGTTTTCTGATGAGAGTGTAAATTTTTTTGTAACGAGCCCGAGGCTACTTTCCGGTACTATTACCATGCCGAAAAATACGCGCAGGATGAATTTGTACAATAAAAGGGCAAGAATGCAAAGGATGATCCACCCGTAGTGGACCATGAAGTCTGTAAATGTCATACGATTTGTTTTTATTTTTTTGTGGGTTAAAATTGGATATAGAAATGACTGTTCACTGCCGGTTGGCAGTAAAATAGGAGGGCATACAACAGCACTGCAGGCAGGGCTGCGTTATGCTAAATGACTAGAGGCTGGGTGGGTGGATCATTTTGTGATAGTTCACCATGTTTTCGCTGACATGGAAACATATTGCTGTAGAAACGGGCTTGACTTTTGCAGAGAGAAATTCTGTAAAAAAGAAGGCAGGTTGGGTGGGTATTTCGTTTGGGATGGTTCCCATAATGTCGTCGGTTAAATGACGATGTAAAATTACTATCAGGTTTGATAATTCTAAATTTCAGTACTCCTTTGCTATCCGACTTAACATATATTTAGCAAATGATGTGTTCTCGTAAAAAAATAAAGCGGGTTGCTTTTGGCAACCCGCTTTATGGTATTTATTCCCTGTTTTCGTTAGTTCATTTTCACAAACTTATCAGTTTTAATAAGGGTGTTTGCGGTGTCGTAAATCAGGATCATGTACATAGCGTTAGGCAGATTGCTGACGTCTATTGTTGTAGCATCTTTCACTGTTGTAATGACCTTACCATCCATTGTATACACCGATACATTCACTTTAACCGGAGCTTCAATGGTTATGGTAGCAGTAGCCGGGTTCGGGAACATCCTGATATCGGCGGCAGTTACAACGGTGGTTAATTCGTTCAC
>CANFKC010000040.1 GCA_947447265.1 Chitinophagaceae bacterium | reverse complement strand
ACACCTGTATAATAAGTATTTCTATTAACTATTTAAAGCTCTTCATGAACTCAGTTACGCTTTCCATAACATGTGCTATCTGCTCTTCGCTTAAGCCATGGTGACAAGCTAACAACATACCACCGCGCATAACCTTATCTGATTCAGGATAACCGCCTGCAGCTTTCTTACATGGTACATGCTTAAAGCCAGGCTGGCGAAGGATATTGCCTGTAAATACAGTACGGGTCTGGATATTCCTTTTTTCAAGGAATATCTGCATGTCACGGCGAATGAATGGTGCTGATTCACGGATAGTGGAAGCGTATGCTAACCAACCGGTCCTGCAATCAGGTAATTGCTTTGGCAATATAAAGAACTCTTCATATTGTTCAAAGAATTTGCGCATGCGAATGTAGTTGGCAGTACGGGTATCGATGTTCTGCTTCAGTTTGTTCAACTGAACCACACCAAATGCAGCACCCATTTCAGAAGGCTCTATGTTGTAACCAGGCTCTTCAAAAACGAATTTAGCATCATAAGGGATACCGTCAACTTCAACATTAAAGCGGTTTTCTATTTTTTCTGATTCTACGAATAATGATGATGACCTACCCCAGCTGCGTAATAAGCGGCCGCGGTCGTAATGTGCATCTTCATTAACGCAAAGCATACCACCATTACCACCACAGTTAATAATGTGCGAGCCATAGAAGCTGGTTGTGCTCATATCAGTGAACCTGCCTGAAGACAGTCCGCCTATTTCAGCGCCCAGTGTATCGGCAGAATCTTCCAATACAAACAGGTTGTGCTTGTCAGCGATTTCGCGAAGCATTTGCCAATCAGGCAGGTTACCCATCAGGTTGGGTATTACCATTGCCTTTGTGTTTGGCGTTATCATTTCTTCAACCTTATTAGCATCCAGGTTGTAAGTACCTTCTTCCACGTCAATAAACGCAGGAATCCAGCCTTTTTTCACCAATGGGGCTACGGTTGTAGAAAAGGTCAGGGCCGGAGTGATGATTTCGGCACCCGCTTCATAATTCATAAGGTCGGCAGCAAGGTAGAGGGCAGATGAACCGCTGTTTACCATGATACCGTATTTCTTATTGTAAAGAGCCGCGACGCGCTCTTCCATTTCACGAACATTTTTACCCATTTGGGTTGAGGTGCGTAATACGTTTACTACTGCAGCCACTTCGTCTTCGCCATGTACGGTTCTACCGTAGGGGACGTGTATATAATCTGTTTGTACCATCTGGAAAGATTAGAATGCGAAAGTAATATTTAGCAGCGAAATTTTAGGTTAATAATTCTAAATAGGTCTATTTAAAATTGCACAATTGAGGTTAATGCTCAATTGCTGAATGGCTCGATGGCTCAATTGGGTTAATACTTAATGACTCGATGGCTCGATATTAATAATGCTCAATGACTGAATAGCTCGATGGCTCAATGGGGAAATGGGTCGATAGATTGATGGCTCAATGGCTGAATTGATGGGGCGCTGAATTTTAATATTATGATGCCACGACCCATAAAAATAAAACCGGCCTGGATTGCTCCGGGCCGGTTTTATTTGTACAATTAGTAAAGAAATTATTTGGCCACAGCGAACCTGATAATTTTGTGTTTACCGTCAGACATTACTGATATGATATACATACCGTTAGCGATGTCAGCAGTATTAAAGTTGTAAGATTGTGTACCAGGAGCAGCTGCACCATGGAAAATGTTAGTTACCACTTTACCTGAAAGGTCTAACAAGTCAACCTTAACCATACCTGAATGATTTACATCAACAGTTACAGTAGCGCTTTCCTGAGCAGGGTTAGGGAATACTTTTACGATTTGTGAAGTAGCCATTGGAGTGCTATGAACACCTAACCAGCTGCTGTCAATTGGAGCAGTGTAGCAAATAGTATCATAAGGCTCGTTCAATGGATCGAATTCGCACCATCCTGACATCCAGTTGTCGTTACCAGCTGAAGTACGGCCAAATGCACCTACGTAGTTAGTCCTTGTAAAGAATGCGTCAACCGCCTTTGTAGTAGAGAAATTAGGAGGAACGCCTGGAACGTTGTAAGTAGCAGGGCTAGTAGTATCATAGCTGATAGGCAAGTTTGGATCGTAAGTATCAACTGCACTACCCCAGCTTACAAAGTTCTTTGTAGCGTAAACGATAGGTGAAGTACTGTTAGGGCAAAGATTTGGATTAGTTGCACTGAACGGGTTGTTCAACTGTATTGCAGAAACTGTACCATATGTTTTGTTACCAAAAGAAGGTGTTGCAATAAAGGTTTTAGGACCAACTACACCAGCCAATGAAGACCAGTCAGTTCCTGAGCTTGTAGTATCAGCGTTTGCAGTAGTAGGAGTCAAAGAACGTGCGCCATTAGCTACGAAAACTACATCTTTAGGGTTAGGAGTTGAGTTGGTAGAAGTACCTGCAATGATATTGTTCCTGAACTGCATGCCGCCATAGCTGATGTTAGCTATTGTAGAACCATAAGCCGAAGATGACTCATCGATCAACACGCCGCAAGGCCAGCCAGCCAAAATACTGTTAACAATGCTGATTGAGCTACCACGACGGATATGTGCACCTGCAACATACTGTGCGTCATAAGCAGTAGAGCTTGGGTTAACAATCGGGCCCATTAAAGTAGCGTTAGAGAAAATACATTTTGTAGCATGTAAAGTATCAGAAGTTCCGCTGATTGTACCACCTAAGTAGCTATCGCTTTCCAATGCTTTTGAACCACTCTGGTCAGCTGCATAAGGATCGCGAAGACCTACGATGAACTGATTCATACCAGAATAACCATTGTCCGTATCGAAATCATCGTCCCAGCCATTTGCTGCAACAAGGTATTTTGCATTAACAGTACCACCGAAATACTCATAGCTATCATCGCCGCTATAAGAAACCTGGATGTGGTCAATCTGAGTGCCGTTACCAACGCCGCAGAAAGTAAGACCGTTCACCTCATTATTTGGAGAGAATGCAATACCACCAAACTCAATGCGTACAAAGTGCATTTCACCGCTATTGTCGTTAGGATCTGTACCACCATAGAAAGAACGTGGACCACCTTCAACCTGTGCCTGACCTGCACTCCAGTTAACGATTGATTTACCGCAAAGTATTACACCACCCCAGTCGCCATAAGAACGGCTGCCTGCAGGTTGGTTAGATGTAAATACGATTGGATGGTGAACTGTACCCATCGCATTTAATTTAGCACCACGCTCAACAATCAAAGCACCTTTTGTTGGCTTATCACCTTTGATGATAACACCAGAATCAATTGTTAGGGTAGCTCCGGCTGTAATATAAACATATCCTTTAAGCAGATATTGTTTATCACAAGTCCAGTGCGTGTTTGTAGAGATACTGTCCTGAACAGTAACAACAGAATAAGCTTGCGACTTGCTCAATGCTGCGGCTAACAAACAAATAGAGAGAAAAACTTTCTTCATAAAAATTGCTTTTGATTAATTTTCAGCAAAGCTACTTTCAGTGTGTTACCACATAATGAAGCGAATGTTACGCTAAAATCAATCTATTGTTAAGGGAATGTAAACTGATTAGAAATTCACCTTTAAACCTATAGTATAGTACCTACCCGGATTATATAATTTGTACTGCCTGTCAACTGAACTTGGGTCAAATTTCCCGTCGCGGTTAATATCTTTCAGGAAAGAGACTTTAGAATCAAGCAGGTTCTGGATACCAAAATTCAGTACATAATGTTTTTTGAATGCTTTAGATACGGTAAAATCAAAAGACTGGAATGGAACTTCACCAATACTTTCGCCGGAATTTTCGGTTGTACCAGTAGCATATAAGCGCGCACCATAAACATTATAGAGTAAAGAACTTTTCAGGCCCACTTTGTCGTTCTGATAATATGCACCCAGGTTGATGAGGTATGGAGATTGTCCCTGCAATGTGGCTGTTGGTATCTGAAAATGTTTGATGGTCGTATCAATACGCGACTCACTCTTAGATACTGCAAAGTTTCCTACAAAACTGATATCCTTGAAGAATTTGGTACCCAGCTTATTATCAATGAATACGAGGTTTTTACGAACGTCCAGTTCAAGACCTGCGCAATATGCTGTGCTTCCGTTAATAAATGTAATGGTCTTATTGTCACCACTTGTACCGAAATCGATTACCCTTTGAATAGCATGAGAAATCGACTTGTAAAACGCTCCAACATGTATCATTTCACCCGGATTAGGGTAAAATTCGTAACGCACATCAAAATTGTGAATTTCAGCCACCTTTAATGTATCGCCGTTAGGAGATGAATTTGTCTGGTAAAGCGCTCCCTTAATAAGGTTTACTTCTTCAAAATCATAATATACTACCGGTGCAAATTCCCTGAATTCAGGCCGGTTCAGTGTTTTACCATATGCTGCGCGTACAAGGCTCTTATCTGTAAAATTGTAAGTAATGTTTACAGAAGGCAGCAAGTAATTGGTTTTAAATTCCCTGTTCAGCGTATCTGTGCTCAGGAAGCTTTCAATGGCTTGAACGTTATGTTCCTGCCTTACACCACCTACCACGTTAAAACGCTTGCCTATTGGCACATTCAAAGAAACGAAACTGCTTATCAGGTCGTTTTTAGCGGTGTATTTGTCATAGCTGTCGGTACCTTCATCAATTACAAAGTTCTTTTTAGTACCAACGTTAGTATCAGCAAATATTTCGTTGATTGGTAGCTTGAGCAGAGAATCAGCATGCGCTCCATTACTAATTTTACTAATAGTATAACTGAATTTCCTGATGTTGAGCGCCCTTCTTTTTAGTTCGATATAGTTACCAGCACTTACTGTAAAACTAAAGTCTTTTGTCAGATTGATCTTCTGAGAAAACTGATGATTGAAGCTGTATGTCTTTTCGTAAAGAGAAGCATAGTACCTGCCACCACCAAAGTTAGCGTCAACTGCCGAAGTAACTGCGGCTTTAAAAACAGTATCGCTTCCGGCCATGGTGTACTTTATCCTCCTAAGGTTCGGCTGGTTCTTAAATACGTCGTTGTAGCCCAATGTCCAGTTGTACTTACGGGCATCATCTTTGCTTTTGTGTGAACCACCAAGTTGGGAAGAATACGTAGCCTTACTATCGTAAGCCATCGCGTAACTCTTTTCCGGAGTTTGTGTAGTATCTAAACCTGAATTACGGATGATAAGACTTGATTTACCAACCTGGCTGTAGAGATTTTTGAATTCTATCTTCGTATTGCCCATTGAAAAACCAGCATTTTCCAAGATGCCGACACTTACGTTATTGGTATAGATATGGTCGTTATAATCATAGTTTCTTGCATCAGAAGAATCCCAATCCTGGCGGTTAGCCAATATATAAGTATTAGTGTTTGTGTAAGTAAGACCAAGTGTATTGCCAAACTTAAAGTTTTTGAATTTATGACCACCCGTATAAGACATTGCAAAACGCTTATCTGGCGCTGCTGTTTTATTTTTAATAACCCAGTCATTTTTAAATGCCTTTGAAACAGCAATATGATCTTCAGTTGCACTTGACTTATTTATTCTCTCAGGAGTGCCAGCCGGCAGATTCCTGCCGCCGTCGTCATAACCCAGCCAATCAGTCTTCGATGGTTCGTTGTATTTAAATTCTTTACCTGTAGTACCTGTGCGGCTAGACGTTTGTAAGCTTATGCTCAGCTGGTTTTTGTCTTGTAATGTTGTAGTATATACTTTAACCATACCGCCGGCAAAATCGCCCGGAAGCTCAGGGGAAGGTGTTTTAAATATCAATACCCTGTCTATCAAACCACTCGGAATAATATCGAATGAGAACGATTTCTTATCAGCCTCGCTGCTCGGTGCTCCCGCATCGTTCAACCAAACTGTATTGTAACGGTCTGGTAAACCACGGATAACTACAAAGCGATCGTCCTGAATAGATACACCTGGAATACGCTTAACTACGTCAGCGGCATTCCTGTCCATTGATTTAGATATCTGCGACGAACTTGTTCCACTAACAACTGCATTGCTTTGCTTAATTTCGTTGATAACAGCGTTTTCAGTATTGGTAATACGCTTAGCCTTTACTTCAGCAGTCTTTAGCTCCGCGATAACTTCCTTCATCTTTACGTCAACGGTCTGGTCTTTGCCTTTTTCAGCTTTAACCGAAACAACCTCCGCAGTATAAGAGAAGTAGTTGAAGGTAAATCTATAATCTCCCTCTTTCACGGTAATTTCATACTTACCATCAATGTCTGTGATACCGCCGCCTTTGGGTCCGTTAACGGTGTCAGTGCTGCGGAATGTTACTATAACGCCTACAAGAGGAGCGCCATTTTTGCTATCAACAACAGTACCTTTTATTGTTGCGCCAAATACATTAATTGTGAGAAAAAGGGAGAGAAGAAAAAGGAAAAGTTTAGACATTATTTTTTTTGGCACGAAATTATACACACAACCTTGCGTGAATGTTTCCCCGATGTTATCAAATTATTACCAAGACGTTAAGTTAACCTTAAGTGGAAAGTGGCGAGAATTTCTCTGGGATAATTAAATAAATAGAGAAAACACTTCAAAAAAAATAGTCTAAAGAACTGACATTCAGTAGTTTGTCATTCAAAAAGCACACATTATTCCTCTATCGGCATTTGCTTGCAGTTCTGCACCACGTCGTGATACAATTGTTCATACATTGGAATGATGTGCTGCCTTTCAAATTTGCGTGCCTGAGCAATCGCTTCCTTTTTGAAGTGCTTAAGTTGCGCATCGTCTCGCAATATAAGTAATGCATTTGCTGACATATCATTAATGTCTCCCACATCACTAAGGTAGCCAGTTTTGCCCTGGATGTTGATTTCAGGCAGACCACCGGCATTACTAGAAATTACGGGCACACTGCAGGCCATAGCCTCCAGTGCGGAAAGACCGAAGCTTTCTGTTTCAGATGGTAACAGAAACAGGTCTGAAATGCTGAGGATTTCGCTAATCTGCTCTTGTTTGCCCAGGAAACGGATATCGTTATAAATACCAAGTTCACGAGCAAGGTCTTCGGACATTTGCCTGTCGGGGCCGTCGCCTATCATTAATAGTTTCGACGGAATTTCCTTACGGACATTATTGAAGATATGAATTACATCAGCTACCCGTTTTACCGCCCTGAAATTAGAAACATGCACCAGTATGCGCTCGCCATCAGGTGCAAGCATTTGCTTGAAGTGGTCTTTATCAGTCTGGTGGAACCGTTTTACATCAACAAAATTGGGAATTACGTGAATTTCCTTCTCTATTTTAAACGAACGGAGCGTTTCTTCTTTAAGGCTATCGGATACCGCAGTAATAGCATCACTTTCATTTATGGAAAAAGTAACTACAGGTGCATAGGTCGGGTCTTTGCCCACCAATGTTATATCAGTACCATGCAGCGTGGTGATAAAAGGTATATCGAGACCGGATTTTTTAAGTATCTGGCGGGCAAAAAACGCAGCCGAGGCATGTGGTATTGCATAATGCAGGTGCAACAGATCGAGTTTGTTATTCATGATCACATTGACCATGGCACTGGCAAGAGCAGTTTCGTAAGGCGGAAATGCAAACAGCGGATATGTTGGCACCTTCACTTCATGAAAATAGATGTTGGGATGGAAACTCTGACTAAGCCTAACTGGCTGTTCATAGGTAATAAAGTGCACCTCATAACCCTTGTCAGAAAGAGCCATTCCAAGTTCAGTTGCTAGAACACCACTACCACCGAAGGTGGGGTAACAAACTATACCTATTTTCATATTGCAGTTGTGGCTGCAAATATCACTTTATCTAGTGAATAAATACCTATTTCACTATTGGTTTTAATAATAAGGTAAGAATGACAGTTAAGGCACCAGCAACTTAACACAGGAAGGCTTTGCACGCAAGCAGTTTATTTACCACTTATCCCCTACTTTTGCTGAAACGCAATTCATGAAAAAAATCATCCTTTCCCTGTCATTCTGCATTCCCTTTTTAGCTGTTGCACAAATCCCGCTTGGTTACTATAACACAGCTATTGGTTCTGGTTCCACATTGAGGGTTGCACTACGAAACATAATAAGGCCGCATACCGAATTAACATACACACCGGGTCTATGGAATGCCTACTATACCACTGATGTAAAGCCAAGCGGCAAGCTATGGGACATGTATTCTGACATCCCCGGCGGTACTCCTGCCTACCAATATACTTTGGGTACTGACCAATGCAGCGGTAGCAGCCCAAGCGCAGAAGGTGGTTGTTACAATAGGGAACACTGCTGGCCACAAAGCAAGTTCTCAAGGTTGCCCCCGATGGTAAGTGACCTTTTTGAAGTGATACCAACCGATTACTATGTAAATAACCAGCGCGGCGACCTACCCTACGGTATTGTGGGTGGCTCTGTTAGCCTTACGTTTACCAATGGCAGCAAACTAGGCCCTAACACTTATACTGGCGCACCATCTGGCAATTGCTATGAGCCGCTCGATTCTTTTAAGGGAGATATTGCCCGAACTTATTTCTATATGGCGACGTGCTATTATGGAGCGGACAGTTCCAACTTTATTAGCTGGGAAATGGCTACCGGTATCAGCTTTAAGCCATGGGCAATACAGATGCTGCTGGAATGGCACCATAACGACCCGGTTAGCGCTAAAGAAATTAACAGGAATAATAAAGCCTATGCTTTGCAAAATAACCGCAACCCATTTATCGATCACCCTGAGTTTGCAGATTGCATCTGGGGAACAACCACCTGTGTAAACGCAATTGGTGAAGTAACACCTACTGACCAATATATTTACATAAATGCCAACCCTGCCAACAGCACCCTATCTATCAACTGGCAAAATGGAGTTGACAATGAAGTGGGCAGTATTGCTGTATTGAATATTAACGGGCAGGCTCTGTTTACCACTTCTACACTTAACTCAACTAGCAACGAAGCCTCTTTGAACACTGCATCATGGGCACATGGGTTGTACATTGTTCGCATTAACTGCACGTATGGTACGGAAGTGAGGAAGGTTGTTATTGAGTAAGGGACCTCATCCCCTGCCCTTCTCCAAAGGAGAAGGGTGAAATTTAAGTCTGCACCGTGGCGCAGGGCTGAGGTTTTATACTGGCGTTACAAACGCGGACGAGTACCGCATATTTTGCAGTGGAGCGGTTTTATACAGGCGTTACAAACGCCATTCCGCGGCATCCGCGTTAGAAACGCGGACGAGTGATACTTAACATATTTCGGTAGAGGAATAAGGGACAGCTATTTTGTACCGATATACTGTTCTGCGGCGCTCATTACATTGTCCGTACTGGTACCCTCTTGCGGATTGTACAAGTAGGTGCGCCATGCTGCATTATGCAATTCTCCACTGATATTACTGTGCAATACCCGGAAGTCAAAGTCGGTCTCGTCCTGCTTGAAGAACAGAATAACAAGGTTATTCAGGTCTCTCCCCTGCCTGTCTTTCAATATATTATACTGCCAGATTTCGTAAGGGCGGGAACCTTTTTCATGCAGCTGTGTGACAATTTCTGAAGGTTGGCCATAACGTAAAAACATAAAACCCCGCTCCGTTTCATAGCCCGGCTTACCATGGCTATTGTACTTTTTATTGGCCTCGGTTACCTTATCAGAATATTCTTTCCATGCGTTTTCAGGCTTTTTTGCATCGATCGTCTGGAAATAATTGTAAATAAAGTAACGCATATAATTTTCATCAGGCTTGCTTAAAAAGCCTTCGATAGTGTTAATTCCAGCAGCATCAACAACCGGCAATAACATTTTGAGTATGGCCGTAATTTGCGGCAGTTTGTATTTGGCCAGGAAAGTTTTGTTGAGGTCAACCACATTTACTTTTTCCAGTCCGGTATCCATAGCCACCTTCTGCGCGACCACTTGTTCCGTATTCTTGTAATTATTCAACCGCTGAAAAAAGATTGATCTTGAAGCAATTGTCTTATGTAGCTTAGTGCCTAACATTACATTCACATAATAATTACCGGAGACCAGTTTATGGATATCGAACTTGCCGGAAATAAATCCTGTTTCCGGATTCGTAATTGTATCTATGCGCAGATACGACTCTGATAAAGGCCCTTTGTCATTCTTTGAAATAAAGACGGATTGTATCAACGGATAATCGGACTTATCAATATTCTTTAGCTGGTAAGATTCTATATAGTAACTAAGCGAAGTTCTGTAGGCATCGTAGAATGATTCGCAAAGCGGTATGTACTGTTTACCATGCTTACGGAAAGGGCTTCTGACATCAGAATCAAAAAACGAATCAATAAGTTCTACGCTGCTGTAAAAAGGCTGTTTGGTTACTTTGGGCACGGTAAAGGTATCCGTCAGGGTAATCCGGTTTGTGGTGTCATTAAGGTCAGTAAGCCGAATCACTACTTTCATGAAACCTGGTGTCAGCAGGTAACGCTTTAGTTCCAGTATGTTCAGGTCAGCCAGTTCTGCTACATTGGCGCATGGCCTGGTCTGGTAAATGTAATTGTCTTCTTTAATGATACGGCCAGTATCGTTTTTAATGGAAACGTCGACCAGCAGACGTGCAATAATACCTTTTTCGCTATTCGTGCTGAAATGGACCGTTTTAGCGTTTACCTGCCAGTAGGCTTCCATGAGCGGGTTGATGTTGCCATCGTAAATCGGGTCAGCCAGGTAGAAGATGGAATGCGACATAACGGCCTCTATGGCTCGACCGGAATTAACAATGAACAGGAATATTATTAGAAAAATGGCCTTACGCACAATGATGTTTTTTTTGTGCAATTTACGCCATTGTCATGATTAATGAAGCGACGAACGCGACAGGCGTAGGACTGGCACACTAATATAACGAAAGATTAAGGGGACCCCTCACTGCCCTTCGTGGAAGCAGAAGGGGTATCCGCGTTACACGCCTGGAGTTTGTACTGGCGTTACAAACGCCGGTCCGTGGCATCCGCGTTACAAACGCGGACGAGTGCCTGGTTTTATTTTGGATCAGCTTGGCAGGCACTAAAAACCTGCCATCACTTCGTACAGCTTATACACATCTTCGTAGGTATTGTAAAGCGGCACAGGGGCAACCCTGATTACAGTGGGTTCGCGCCAGTCGGCAATAACGCCATTTTCTGTAAGGCGGTCAAATACTTCCCGACCATTTTCTTTAAACAGCATCGATACCTGGCAACCCCGTTGTTTAGGGTTGGTTGGCGTAATTATTTCGAACGAAAGATTATCTAATTTTTTCAATAAAAATTCAAGGTAGCCGGTGAGTGATTCGCTTTTTTCGCGTAAGGCTGGCATGCCTGCCTTTTCATAAATATCGAGCGAAGCGTTAAGCGCAACCATGTTAAAAACCGGTGCGTTACTCATTTGCCAGCTGGCCGCGCCCTTTTGAGGCACAAAACCTTTCTGCATTTTAAAACGGGTCTTTTCATCATTACCCCACCAACCAGCAAGCCTGAAGAAAGAAGGATTGTTGCCATATTTTTCATGCACGTAGACCCCACCCACAGCACCAGGACCTGAATTAAGGTATTTATAAGAACACCAACATGCAAAATCAACGTTCCAGTCGTGCAATTTCAGGGGTATGTTGCCAACGGCATGTGCGAGGTCAAACCCTGCATAGGCGCCCACTTCATGGGCAGCAGCCGTAATTTTTTCCAGATCAAAAAATTGTCCGGTATAGTAGTTGACCCCACCTATCATTACAACCGCAAGCGTATCGCCTGCTGCAGTTATGGCATCATAAATATCCTGCTCGTCAATTGTGTGCTGGCCTTCTCTTGGAGCAATCTCAATTATGGCATCATACGGATCGAAGCCATGCATGCGCACCTGCGTTTCCATGGCATATTGATCGCTTGGAAATGCGCCTGCCTCCATGAGTATTTTATACCTGCCACCTTCCGGCCTGTAAAATGATTGCATGAGCAGGTGCAGATTTACCGTAAGCGTATTCATTGCCACCACTTCGTCTTTATCGGCCCCAACTATTGCAGCTAGCCTTTCGTTAAAGAAATGATGGTACGAAAACCATGGGTACCTGGCATTAAAATGCCCTTCAACACCGTACTTCGCCCAGTCTTCCAATTCATTTTGCATCAGGAACGAAACAGCCTTTGGCTGTAACCCCAGTGAATTACCACAAAAATAATTTACGTCACGACCATCATGTTGCGGGAACAAAAAACGCTCGCGGAATGGAAATAATATATCAACCTGGTCTAAACTTTGGGCAAATGCAAGTGAAGCTTCGAAGGGAGCCATGTAAGAAAATTTGTGCAAAAGTAAGCGAGATATGCGAAACGGGAAATAGTATTATGCAATGTTCACGCAGCGTGTTTTGTGCTGCCGTTACAAACGCCAATCCGGGGCATTCGCGTTGTAAACGCGGACGAGAAATACGAGATCAATTAAGTGAGCCTTAGCTACGCTTATGCTTCCACCTCCGGTGCGACCATAACCAGGTCTCGGGCCGGGCTATGATGTCTTTTTCAAGGCGGCGGGTGTGTAATTCTGAAATTTCGCCTTCGGTCATGGCGGTGGAATTGGTGCAAAGCATTTCAGCGTTCATAACATAATAACCGCGCTTTACTTTGTCAATTGACATGTATACCACTGGCCTATCCAGCTTTTTAGCAATGGTTTCTGTGCCGCGGAAAACGGGGGTGTCCTGGTTTAAGAACGTGGTCCAGTATGCGTTTTGCGATGAAGGGGTCTGGTCAGCAATAAAGGCGGTAACATTCAGTTCTGCTTTCTGGCCGAGCATTTCCTTGTAGGTATTTTTCATGGAAATGAGTTTTGTACCGAAACGCGTACGCATTTTATACATCAGTTCGTCAAAGTTTTTGTTACCAATCGGGTGATATATAACATACAGTTGCTGGTTACAGGTGAGGCTGAACGTATTTCCTGCCCATTCCCAGTTGCCATAATGCCCCAAAACCAGTATTGCGCTCTGCTTATCTGCCGCGAGTTTATCAAAAATGGCTTTGGCCTCCGGACTCATTTTACAATGGGCCAGCATGGCTTCTTTACTAATAGTCAGGGTTTTAAATGTTTCCAGAAACAGGTCGCATAAGTAACGGTAATATGCCTTACAGATAGCCTTGATCTCCTGCTCACTTTTTTGGGGAAATGAGTTGCGGAGGTTTTCCATAACTACCGCCTTGCGATATCCCACTATATAGTATAGCAGACCGTAAATCAGCCACGAAATAAAATACAATACCGGGAATGGCAATAGCGACAGCAAATAAATAAACGGGATGCCGATGTAATAGACCAAAGCTGAAATTTATGTACTGTTTTCACCAAAAATATAAAAATTGTAACAACCCTCACCGAACAGAAGCCAATTATCTAAAAGTTATAATTTTATTGGGAATAAACGGTGTAAAAAAGGGCATATCCACTGGTTACAGTACATATGCCCTTCCCTGTTATTGCCATATTGAAAAGTGACACGCCCCGACAAAAGGTTGGAACAAAGCCGCAATACAAATGCCATTCAAGATTTAAGTGGCGCGAATAAAAAATCTAATCAATGACGATTCTATTACTTCTACCAAATTCAACATTCTATTTTTTCTCCATAGCTTTTGGCTTTTGTGGCAATGGTTTTATAAACACATACACATGGCTTAAACCAAACGAATCGTAAGGGTTAAGGGTTCCATTGCTGTTGTGGCAAAACAGGCATGATGCTGTTGGTTGCTGTATATAGGTTTCCATTGTACTGTTGGCCAGGCAATTGGTGCCTACCGCAACACTATCGTTACCTATATTGGCACGGGAATAATTGTTACCATTCGGAGCTGTACCTTTTTGCGTCCAGGTAGCGCCTATCAACATATAGTTCTTACGGATGTCTTTGCCTTTCAGCATATTGAAGACCTGGTTATTGATAGAAATGACTTCGCTGTTAGATGCTGCCGAAGTTGTATCCTGCGGATTAGATAGAGAATCCATTGCTGTACCCCAAGGGAACACCAAAGAAGAATTGCTTGGCGTCATTGCTGATGAAGTGCCTACAATGGTATCGTTGCTCCAGTGCTGGTGAGTGACATTTGGTGCAGTATCTGCGCCGTTGTTAGATAACAGCCAATTAGAGCCTGTGTCTGCCGCAACTGTTTTGGTAGTACCGTCGGCCGCAATATATTTATAAGCTGCATTTGGTGCATTCTTCCGGTGTTCGAAAGTAGCCCATATCATTTCAGGGTGCCCCAAAGTACTGCCTACAACGTGCATGCCTATGAGGGCAAGCTTTGCCTTTCTGCTTTTTGAAAGTACCCATTTATTGGCGCTGTCAACTTTTTTATAGGTTGGAATAATCGCCTCCATTGTAAAGTAACTGCCCTCGGCATCGGGCAGATTTACTGCCTCCACCCATGATGTTTTAATTTCCATTGCAAGGGCGTTAGAATCGGGCAATGTTTTGCCATACGCGTTTCTTGCATAAGCACAAATGCTATCGCGAGCACCGGTGGTGGTCGGGAAAAGCGTAGTATCGGTTAATTGCTTGTTCCTGGCACCGCTCACAAAGTAGGCATAGACGTCGTTCACCATGGTTATATAATAGACAGGCGAGCCGTTTTGTGCTACCAATACGTCACCAGTAGCCTGTGCTGATTCCGCATCCATCTGTTTACTATTAGCATCGAGTAATACATGCTTGCCGGAATTTGTAACAAAATGCTGCACTATGTTCGCCCGGTTCTTGCTGTGTTTTATTACCGCCTTTGGGTTTGCAATAACATTATTGTGCTCATCAAAGAAAACGTTTGCACCATTGTTGTCGCTGTTCACGTGATGCACCATAAGCGGGGCATTCTGCGCACCAGCTACCATTGCTGGTTTTATATTATTCAGGTTGCGGTCAGCATTCTCCACTTCAAATAAATGTCCTTTTTTATCTGCTATTACCGGTAAACCGTTGGGACCTACCTGCTTTATACCTTTTGCAAAAGCTCTGATGGTGGTACCGGGCGTATGTGGAATCAGCAGTCTACCCTGATTGTCATCAGCAATAGAATCGGCTTCAACAGTAAAAAATACTTCTGATTCCATTACTGTTTTGCTGCCTCCGTAGGGGCCGCCATGAACCGGAGAAGTGATCCACAGAAACATTTGCTCGCTCCAGTTATAAAAGTCGCAGTTGCCGCCATTCGGGAAGGCTACACTGTTTGCGGGTTGTACCATTCCATTTTCGGTTATGGTACCGCCGAACCAGCTATTGAAAGTAGAATCAGGCAATACACAAGATACTTTTACGTCTTGCGGTAAACGGTTAGCTTCTACTACCGGCTTAGGCTTACAGCCATAGAAAAACGAAAGGCCGAGTACGAGCGTACCCGCTGCTAATTGTGGAATTGATTGCTTCATTGCTATAATAGTTAGTGTTTGGTGGCGTTTTAAATGCGGATATATTTACAAAGGGTCCTGATCCTCACTAAGTCAATCACGCTAATGCGCAAACAATCTGTCCTTTTTACAGTAATTATTTCACAAGATTGAGATTTTTAATGATAATACCTAATATTAAATTAAAAAGAAGAAGCACTACTATTTTTTATAATTCTGCATAAAACCAGGTAGTAATTATTGTGCTAAATGCTTAATTTGCTGCTATGAAAACCGTTATCAAATACCTGCAATTGCCCTTGTTTTTTGACGTTGCCAAAATGCAACAGGAAGTGATGGCTATATATACTGACTGGCAACTACACTACCAGCAAAGCCAGTATGAGGGGGAATGGAGCGCGCTGCCCCTTAGGTCATTGGGTGGGTCGCTTACTAATCTTATGGTTGATGGAGGTGATGCAGCTCAATTTGCGGATACCCCTTTAATGGCCAGGTGCCCCTACATAAAGCAAGTTGTAGATTCGATAGTTTGCGAGAAAATAACGGTAAGGCTCTTAAAGTTGCAGCCAGGTGCGATAATTAAAGAGCATAAAGACACCCACCTCAATTTTGAAAATGGTGAGGCCCGCATACATGTGCCCATAACTACCAATAATAAAGTGGAGTTTTACCTGGATAATGAGCCGGTAATATTGAACGAAGGAGAATGCTGGTACATGAATTTTAACCTCAGGCACAGGCTAGCCAATAATGGAACGGAAGCTAGAATACACTTAGTGATAGACTGTAAGGTGAGTGACTGGATGCGCGATATTTTCAGTAGTGAGAATTGCCCGCAAAAAAGCATTATTCCGGAACCGGAATTGTATACCGCTGCCGAAAAGCGCCAAATGATTACCACTTTCCGCGCCATGAATACACCGCAGGCACTTGCTATGGCAGAAGAACTGGAAAATTCCATTACCTAACCTACTGCGCTACCATTTTGCAATAGATCCTACCCTTCCAGTATATTTTATGGCTGCTGCCGGGGGCAGGAGCAAAACTCAAGCTGAAGTCAGCCTTCATGATACCCCTTGCCCAATATGCCTTATCTAGAACAAAACTGCCACTCGTGCAAACATAAATAGTCGGCCCACTAGTGCCCTTTCCGGTCGGCATTATGCTATTGTACTTGATCTCCGCATAACACCAACCTCCTACAATTGAAAGATAGAGGCTGCTGTGTGTTGCCGCGTTGCACAGTGTGTGGCAACGAAACGTTGTCAGGGCTCCGGGTTTGGCTTGCAATAAGGTATCTGCCTCTATATAATCAGTGCCAGCCCATTCCGGAGCTGATGTTGATGAAACAAAAGAGTGATATTGATGGATAGTATCAACCAGCGTATAATACGTCCGCAATGAGTCAGGATAAATTCTTCCAGCATTATCCAGCATTTGCTCAATGCCTTCCGGACAAATACCATCGCAGACCAATTGCCCGAAGGTATTTCTATAAACACCTTCCGGATAGTCCCACTTATTTTTGAACGAATAATCGCCGACTAATTTATCAGCCCATTGTACTTTTATTGCAGTCGGTTTTGCGGGAATATTACGTTTTGCATAAGTACAATCCCCACAGCACACTAATACTATTAACAGCAGCCCCTTTATTAAAAATTGCTTTACCATAACCAGGCGAATTTCTTAAACACTTTAAGGTCCACTTCGTCCTGGTTAATGACAGCTACAAGATCATCTATCTGCCTTTCCAGCGCCAGTCCACGGTTATTAATATTTAGTTTCAGGTAGTTCAATGATTGGTATTCTCGCCGTATATCTGTTTCCAGTTGAAGTTTATAGCGTTGCATCTGGTCATCCACCTGCAACATACCCGCATCAATTTTCGCAGTTTCAGGAATATACGTGAACCCCGATTCCATTTGCCTGCGCCAGCTGTAGAGCACCTGCTGGTACTTCGCACCAATACCGGGCACTTTTACTGTTGCCAGCATATTTATATCTGCCGCATTTCTTATTCCGGCATTCTGCAGCGCTTCTTTTCGGGCTGCACCTATTGACTGTATCTCATAGTCAGCAATGCGGAACCTGACCAGGTAGTAATCTAATTGCTGGTTATACAACTGCTCTTCCATGCTTTCCCTAAGCTGCTTTTGTTTTTCCGGCAAGCCTTTAAAATCATCAACCATGCGCTGCAACTGAGCCGTAGCCGCCGCATACCTTACAAGGTCAGGCGGGTTGTCGTGTTCCGCAATAAGCTGCGACATGGCCTGTATCCGGCGTTGAATTTCACTTGCGCGAATCTCCGCTTCCACCTTGAATTTACCTTTCCGGCCTGAGAAATAATTATAGAATATGATACCAATGAAGAGGAATGGCGAGCCACCCAGTGTATAAGTTGCAGGCACCGTTATACCGATCATTACAAGAATTACCGCAAGCGTAAAGTAGTTACCCAGCAGGCGCCGCTTATGTTGCCTGAATTCTATAGGAACAGGCGACGGTATCAAATTTGCAGGCGCAGGCTTTGCCTGCCATTTTTTAATCTGTAACTGCTCTACCCTAAAACCATTCACGAACCTGCCTATATCACCGGTATAGGAGTTCGATTTAAGATGGCTATCATCAAGGAAGTACATAATACCCCGCTCGCGCTTAAATGCGCACCAGGGGCAGGCCTGCAGCTTGCCGGGGTAAGAGTGTAACCCAGACGCAGCACAAGTGACGATGTCAACTAGTTGCGCATCAAGTGCCTTCACCCATTCGGCCGGCGTTGGCCTGATTTCTCCTTCGAATGCTTGATGGAAATTTTCAACCACATCAAAAGACAAACCGGCAATATCAAAGCTATCTTTAGGAGGGGTAAGTTTCTTTTTGGTATTATTCAATGAATAAGCAAATTCACGACCCCGGATGGCAGTTTCTTCGTCAATATCTTTCTTAGTATTGTTACGACCGGCAAAGGGATGCCTGCCCAAAAACAGCAGTTGAAAAAGTAATACAGCCATCGAAAAACTGTCCGTATTCACCGTTCTTACTACGCTTTCAAAAGACCCTAATTGCAGTAGTTCGGGCGGTGTGTAACGCGGCACACCCACTTCGCAAAAAAAGAAGCCTGAAGGGCCTTTTAACTGAAAGGAATCGCAATCGATGAATGATACCAAGCCCGTGGCGCTGATAAGGATATTACCCTCATTAACATCGCCCACAATAAGGTTTGCTTCATGTAACTTATGAAACGCAGTTGCAAGATTGCGCGCCACATGAACCAGGAAATTATAGCCTTTATCAGGAAACATTTTCTTACGGTCCATGGGGCTGAATATCATGTGTAACGGGACAAAACCCGTAAGTTTCCGCATTACAAAGCCACATGGTTTACCTTGCTCATTCAGTACTATATCCCGGGGCCAGGCTGCATAGGCTTCAATAGCCGGAGTTATCATCGCCACCATTTGCTGCAGTTTTGCAAGCTGGCTGCTGCCCGGTGGCTCATTATATTTTTTAAAAACAAGGTTAGTATGGTTGGTTACATCAAACACCTGCCCTTCCCCGCCCCTGCCGAGTTCCCGCCCAATGTTATAATGTTCCCCTTTTATACCTTGCAATGTCATGCACGTGATACTTGTGTTTTTTGCGCTGGAATTAATGCAGTATACCAGCGTTACCTTGTTGCAAAGTTACCTGCCTTGTAGCTAGAAAAAGTGTTTTGTCGTCGTCTGTTCGGTCATTTATCTGCGCACTATCCAGGTATTCGGCTAGTTTGCGTTGCAGAACTGCTATTTTATCGCCATCGTCGGCAAGTCTTAAATATTTAAATAGTGGAGCAAAAAATGGTTGGTGCACGTTTTCAGCTTCCATGTTTAATGCCAGCAATTGCAAGCCATCAGTAAATAGTGCCACCTCATCAATTTTTTCGTCTACTATGCTGATTCTGAGGTTACTGAAGCTCTTATCATCAATTAAAAAAGAGGTAGAGTTTTGGTACTCTCCATTTTGTGGCATCCACACAGGCAGGTAGTAACCACTTTGGTCAGAACGTACAATTGCACCATCTCCAATCTGGAAAAACAAAGCACGATCAGCGGTTATGTAGCACCCCAATACCGTACAAGAATATTCATTTAGTTCAACTTCCTGTAATTCGGCTTCGGTAACCAAAGCATCGTAAGCACATTCCAGTATTTCGTAGATCACTTCTTCATTAATCTCATGCTCTTCACGGGCCACCTTAGTTAGCGCTTTTAAGATGTAACCTGAGCAAAGAGCTGCAGCAAACCCGCCAAATTGAGCACTACCCGCACCGTCGCAAACGCAACCTATCATTACCGGGTTTAAGGCAGCCACTATAGTATAGTTCAATGCATCTTCACAAGGCTTTTCGGCCAATACGTGACTGGTGCCGGGTACGCTGCACCCAATAGTTTTCCATGAGCCCATCTGAGTATATTTTTGACCGTTATGCATTGCTGTAAACAGCATGTAACAAACCCTCCTGCTATTGCTGCAACAATCCTATCTGCCAGCAATTTGTGGCTTTAACGATGCTAATGTAATCATAGTTATACAATATTTTTCAGTATAAATCCTTAAGAAATGCCCCGAGACACGATTTATGAAAACTGATTGCGCCTAGCTAGTACCCAATAATCAATCTGGTAAAGAACGAAAACCTTAAAGGGTAATTGCGGCCCTGGCCGTTTTTACTCAAGCCGAACTTTAGACTTGCTCTTATGTAATAAAACTGAAAACTACGGGCAAATTGATAGGTTTATTTTACTGCCATTCCTTAACTTTGTACCCATGGCGGGGAATAAAATAATAATAGCTATTGACGGTTACTCATCATGTGGCAAAAGCACGATAGCAAAGCAGCTTGCTGCAAGGCTAGGCTACAACTACATTGATAGTGGCGCAATGTACCGTGCTATTACGTTGTATTTTTTACGCAATGGTGTAAATTATAATAATACCGATGAGGTATTAGCTGCACTGGCAGATATTAATCTCTCCTTTGTTTTTAATGAAACCTCACAGAGTTCAGACATTCACCTGAATGATGAAGATGTTTCTTTGCCTATTCGTGACATGCTTGTTTCTGAAAAGGTGAGCCCGGTAGCGGCAATACGGGAAGTTCGCTCATTTGCGGTAGCGCAGCAGAAACGTATGGGCCGTAAAAAAGGGATTGTAATGGACGGCCGCGATATAGGTACAGTAGTTTTCCCTGATGCCGAACTTAAAATATTTATGGTTGCCGACCCGGCAGTGCGTGTTATGCGCAGGTTTAAGGAAATGTACGCAACCAATCCGCACATTACGATAGATGAGGTGCGCCACAACCTGGAACTTAGGGACTATATAGATAGCACACGCGAAGAAAGTCCGCTGCACCGCGCAGCTGATGCAATTTTGCTAGACAATAGCTCTATGACGCGTGACGAGCAGCTGGACAAAGTAATTGGTTGGGTGAAAGAACGCGCATTGAGTAAAGCTGTGTCGTAATTGAAGATCATCACCCGTAGGCTGGAAATTTTCGCTTAATTTTTCAAATGCGATTAACGTCTTGCGCACGTAAAGGAGGCGCAGAGGGAACGAGATTTATACCGTGTTTTGAAATTTAGTAGGGTTTAAAACTGGCTTCAAAAATTACAACACTTTATTGCATAAAAAAATGGCTCATGAAGAGCCATTTATATTTTAAGAGAATTCGTACTTATTATTTGTTCCACTGAGAAGGCTCGCTGAAATCAATATTTGATTCAAATCCGAAATCATCCTTAATGTTAGTAATGGAATCCTGCACCAGGTAGCGCATAGTAAGACCGCTATACTGGTTGTAAGTCGTAGTAGAAAAAATTTCACCGTCGCCAAATAGCACCTTGCCTTGAAGACGTTGTACCGGAATAATTAACCTCAACCCATCAACATAGGCGCGAACCGCTGTAGTATCGTATTTATTATAAAAATTATAGATATTCACAAAAGTTATGCCCTCGCCATTTACGATAGTGATATCGTAAGACCTTGCCAGGCTGTTACTACCCTTTTCAAAAACGTGCCAGTTGCCGGTAAATTTCTTACGGGTCTCAGTTTCGCAATTGGTGCCTTCATAACCTTCAGGGCAAGTACAGCTTCCAGCATTGCATATACCCCTATTGGCACAAACGATGGTTTTGCATCTGTCAGTATTACAAGAAACGGAAAAAACCGCAAAGAAGGCTGACAATGATGTGAGAGCAGAAACAAGAATAGTCTTAGTCGTAATTTTCATTACAGTTGTTTATTATTTTGAATAAGTAAAGTAAATCTATTAGCCAGGCATACTGAAAAAAGCAGAAAATTAGTTGTGCTTAGTCCAGCTACTTGGTTTACTGTGGTAAACATCTTCATAGTAGCCAAAATCGTCAACAATATTATTGTTAGCCGAATCAACAACTTCATACCTCATACTGATCCTGCCATTAGGCTGACCAAGTGTATCAGCATAAATATAACCCTTACCGAATACGATCTTTCCCATTATCTGCTGATTAGGAATAAAGATAGAATCTTTAACCACATTGGCCCTTACTGAAATTGAAAAGTAATTATACAATAACTTAACCAATACACTATTAACCGGTGCGGTAGCTACATCTTTTTCAATTGCAATTGCATATTCGCGGGCGACGGTTATGGTGCCGGTTTCTTTTACTGTCCAGCTGCTTAAAAATTTGTCGCGTGTAATTAATTCGCAGTTATCTCCCTCGTATCCAGATGGACAAACGCATTTACCTTCGCTGCAGTAACCACCATAAGCGCAGGATATTGCAGCGCATTGGTCTTTAAAGGGACTTGATTTACCATCTTTACCTTTACATGAAACGTATAACAGTGATAAAAATGCCATGCAGGTGAGCATTGCAGAAAGCAGCAGGCCTTTAATATTGAGTTTCATTTCAGTTGGTGAGATTAATGGTTAGAAAATTAACGGAAAAATAAGTATTTGCAACGTATTTTCCAAATAATATTACTTAACCCACAAAGATGGAGAACTGTGGTATACATCAGCATAAAAGCCGAAATCATCTACAATAAGGTTATTGGCAGAATCGACAACTTCATAACGAAGGGTAATTTTAGTACCGGTACCATAGCCGTTGGTTGAATAAATATACCCCTTACCAAAAACTACTTTACCCAATATTTGCTGGTTAGGTATGGTAATTGAATCACCTTTTACAATTCCCCTTACGCTAGGACCAGAAAAATAATTGTACATATTTTTTATCAGCACATAGTTCACATCTGCATCAGCTTCAATTGCCAGCGGATATTGCCTTGAAGGAGTGATAGTACCCTGCTCATAAACCTGATATCTGCCTAAGAACTTTGTCCTGGTAACGGTCTCACAATTCGGTCCTTCGTAACCCGGAAGACAATTACAGACCCCATCATTACACACACCACCATACGCACACGCAATAGCCTTGCATTTATCTTGCTTGCAAGAACTATAAACAATAGCAAAAAATGCAGACAGGGTAATAATTGTTGTGAATAATATTGGCTTGAGAGTATTCTTCATTATCGTTAAAATTCAAAACGGAGTTTAAATATGAACTAAATAGTGGGCAAATTAAAATTCGCCTTGGTTCAAAAGTAATTACTAAAACTCAAAAACACAAACATTGGCGCGGTTTACAGCCGAAAAGTACTGCCCCATTGCGCGGCAAGCCATTTTTTTATAATTATTAGTTAGTGAGGAGGTATGGTCAATTTCAAAATTGACCGCTCCTATACAAATATCAATTACCCTTACAGACGAACATTCGTCATAAAAAAAGCATAACATTTTATAAACTATGCGCCCACCACTTTCTGGTTAAGACAAACTACAGGCTTATAAAATATCATTCGCATTTTTTACTACTTTTGAAATCAATGAATCTATTCCGTAAAAAGTCAGTTGAGGTTATAATCAGGGAGGCAGAAGCAGGTTATGGCGACAGCCATGAAGGCGGAAGCAGGGATATGCACCGCATACTTACCACACGCGATCTTACTTTTATGGGCATTGCGGCAATTGTAGGTGCCGGTATCTTTTCAACGATCGGCAGTGCCAGCGCCGGTGGCGGTCCGGGAATTATATTGCTCTTTTTGTTTGTTGCGGTAGCCTGTGGTTTTTCCGCGCTATGCTATGCCGAGTTTGCCAGCATGGTGCCGGTATCCGGTAGTGCCTATACCTATTCATACGTTGCTTTTGGAGAGCTATTTGCCTGGATAATTGGATGGGATCTGCTAATGGAATATGCTATCGGCAATATTGCAGTGGCCATCTCTTGGAGCGACTACTTTACGTCGCTTGTTAACCGGTTGCACATTGGCAAACACTATTTTCACTTTCCCGAATACCTTTCAACCGATTACTGGACTGCCAAATCATGCGCATTAAAGGCCGGCACTGAAGGTCAGGCTGCATGGCTAAACGCTCCGGCTATCGGTTCATTCAGGTTAATATGCGATCTGCCCGCGTTCTTAATAACAATAGTTATTACCTGGATTATATACATTGGTATTAAAGAATCAAAGCGAACTACAAATGCCATGGTAATACTTAAAATTGCCATTATAATACTCGTTATGGTCGCAGGCGCATTCTATGTAGATACCAACAACTGGAATCCTTTTTTGCCCAATGGCATTAAAGGCGTACTGAGTGGAACGGCTGCCGTATTTTTCTCGTACATCGGTTTCGACGCCATCTCGACGACGGCTGAAGAATGTAAAAATCCACAGCGTGACCTGCCCAAGGCCATGTTCTATTCACTCATCATCTGCACCGTTATTTATGTGGCGATTGCTTTAGTACTTACCGGCATGACCAGCTATTCAAAACTCAACGTTGGAGACCCGCTGGCTTTTGTATTTGGTGAAGTTGCCGGCCACTCGGTGATTGCACATTACCTGGCCATTATCATTTCAGTGGGCGCGGTTATTGCCACTGCAAGTGTATTGTTAGTATTCCAGCTCGGCCAGCCGCGTATTTGGATGAGTATGAGCCGCGACGGCTTATTACCGCCCATTTTTGCTAAAATGCACCCGAAATACAAAACGCCTTCCTTCTCCACTATCCTGACCGGTTTTGTAGTGGGTGTCCCTGCCCTATTCCTGAACCTGGACGAAGTAGTTAAACTAACCAGTGTTGGTACGCTATTTGCGTTTGTATTGGTATGCGGCGGTATTGTGAAATTCCATAGTGATAAAAATCGCCCGGAGTCGAAATTTAAAGCGCCCTATGTAAGTGGCAGGTGGATAGTACCCCTGATGTTTGTTGCTACTATTTGCCTGCTGGTTCGTTTTAATCCTGATGGATTGCGGGCATTTTTCAGTTTACAAAATAAAGTGGGGCCTACACTGGTACTGAACTTATCAGAAAAAGTGCCTTACATAGGCTTCGGACTGGTGTTTTTATTAACGGCAATTCTTTCGTTCGTGAAGCGTTTTTCGCTTATCCCGATACTTGGCTTCTTGTGTTGTAGCTACCTGCTTTGCGAATCAGGAACCACAAACTGGCAGCGCTTTTTATTATGGCTGCTGGTAGGGCTGGTCATTTACTTTTTATATGGGTTTAAGAACAGCAGGTTGGCCACAAAAAATTAGTGTATATGTTCACGTCTTATTCCCTACAGCCGGAGCATAAATTAGTAACACAACCGGATTTGTTTAATTCTTAATTTTGCAACGAAAACCATGAAGACAAAACAAGAAATAGTTGAAAACTGGTTACCACGGTATACGGGCCAGGAACTTAAAGACTTCGGACAGTATATTCTGTTATGCAATTTCAGTAATTACGTAAAATTGTTTGCTGACCTGCATCAGGTTCCGATTGTTGGACAGGACAGGCCAATGCAATGTGCTACCGCAGATAATATTACCATTATCAATTTTGGTATGGGCAGCCCCGGTGCCGCAACCATGATGGACCTGCTTTCGGCAATAAGCCCTAAGGCAGTGCTCTTTCTCGGCAAGTGTGGCGGCCTGAAGAAGAAGAATAATGTAGGCGATCTTATTCTGCCAATAGCTGCAATACGGGGCGATGGTACCAGCAATGATTATTTTCCGCCTGAAGTACCGGCAATGCCTTCGTTCGCGCTGCAAAAAGCAATATCGACCACGATTCGCGACAATAAAATGGACTACTGGACCGGTACAGTTTACACTACCAATCGCCGTATTTGGGAGCATGATGAAGAGTTTAAAGAATACTTGAGGGAAATAAGAGCCATGGCCATTGATATGGAAACTGCCACTATTTTCTGCACAGGCTTTTTTAATAAAATACCCACCGGTGCATTATTATTGGTGAGCGATCAACCTATGGTTCCAGAGGGCGTGAAGACCGCAGCAAGCGATACTGCAGTTACTAAAAAGTATGTGGACAACCACATGAAAATTGGTATAGAGTCGCTGAAGCAACTTATTAATAACGGACTTACGGTTAAGCACCTTCGATTTTAATAAGAATCCGGATCTATTTAATAATTACATTTACCGGCAGTGAATAGCAGCTTGTTTTCATTATTACTAACTTTCATTTTTAAAACAAAAAACCAACATGCACAACGCACTTAAAAGCCTACTACTGGTATGCACACTACTACTTTCTTTTACGGGTTTTGCCCAGGACCAGAAAACAAAGGATGACCAGATACTGAAAGAGTATTTCGCTAAGAACAAGATCAAAGCTACCAAAACAGTATCAGGACTTTACTATGTAATTACCAAAAAAGGCAGCGGCGAAAATGCTAAAAAAGGCCAGACTGCAGTAATGAACTACCTCGGCAAATTTCTTGATGGCAGAAAATTTGATGCAAATGTTGATGACAACTTTAAAAACATCAGGCCATTTCAATTTGTATTAGGAGTTGGACAGGTGATTCCGGGTTGGGATGAAGGCATACAATTATTGAACCCAGGCACCCGCGCTACACTCTACATTCCTTCAGGCATCGGTTATGGTCCGGGTGGCCGCGGCCCAATACCGCCAAATACCGTAATGGTATTTGACGTGGAACTAGTATCAGCGAAATAGTTTTTAAGCTAGAAATATGAGTAAGGTGCGACCAGTTAGATACACTAACCTGGTCGCACCTTTTTTATGAAAAAAATGCGCCAGTATGGCACATAAATGGTAATCTATTAACTTACAATAAAAAAAATGGGAGAATTTCTTTTTTTTCAAAAAAAAATATAGCTTTGTTTATTGCTAATTTTTTATAACACGTACAATGCAAGAAGGAACAGTAAAATTTTTTAATGAAACCAAAGGATTTGGCTTCATTACGCCCTCTAACGGTGGCGCTGACATTTTCGTACACGTATCAGGCTTAGTTAGCAAGATTCGTGAAAAGGACAGAGTGTCCTACGATGTGCAAAACGGAAAGAAGGGTTTAAATGCAGTCAACGTTACATTAATATAATGTAGCTGTTTGCACTAAATCATTGTAAGACGTGTCTGACACGTCTTTTTTTATTGTATAAAACACCACAGAATATATTCCTGCACCCCGAAAGTTGCAGGACTTCTTCGTGAAACCCGGCAAAATACTGTATTTTGTAACACAGAATAATTACACATGGTTGAAGTAGGAAAGTACAATACGCTTAAAGTAGTAAAAGAGGTAAACTTCGGGATGTATCTTGATGGCGGGCAAGACGAGATTTTGCTGCCCAAGCGCTATATACCCGCAGGTTTAAAAGTAGATGATGAGATCACTGTTTTTGTGTATCATGATAATGAGCAAAGACTGGTAGCGACTACCGCACAGCCATTAGGGCAGGTTGGCGACATAGTGATGATGGAAGTTGCGGATATTACCCCTCACGGGGCATTTATGAAATGGGGCATTATGAAAGATGTTTTTGTACCCAATTCACAAATGTCGGTTAGAATGATACCCGGCAATAAGTATTTTGTGCTGCTATTCATTGACGAAAAAACCGGCCGCGTAACCGCCACAGAAAAGATAGACCGCCACCTCAGTAATAACGACATGACGATTGCTGTAAATGACACAGTTGACATGGTAGTTTTCCAGAAAACTGATATCGGGTACAAAGTAATTATCAACAATAAACACCTCGGTGTGTTGCACTTTAACGAGGTGTTTCAAGACCTTGCAACCGGCGACAAAGTAAAAGGCTTTGTAAAAAACATCAGGCCTGATAATAAGGTAGATGTCTCGTTAGGTACCAAAGGATACGAAAAAGTGGGTACAGAAGAAGAGCGTATGATAGCCCTGCTGAAAGCTAGTGACGGCTACCTTCCATACAACGATAAATCAGACCCGGAAGCTATTTATGCGTTTTTCGGCGTCAGCAAAAAGACTTTTAAAATGACCACCGGAGCACTTTATAAAAAGCGCCTGATCTCTTTCACCCAAACTGGCATTAAGTTAGAGGAGGGAGCATAGATAGGTAACGTTAAGTTTCGCGCAAAGAAGCAGTTCTGGATTATTCATTCAAGATTTCAAAGGCGCGTATTTTACAACAATTCCAAACAAAAAGTCCACCAGTAACAATTACTGGTGGACTTTTATATTTTAAGGCGTTTGCTCCAAAAAAATGAAAGCTGCGCCTCCTAAATCTTGACTGCTACATTACGCGGAGATTGCGACTTGGCGCCTTTGCGTGAAATTGCAACCGAACCACATTACACACTAAACTTAATTCCCTGAGCCAATGGCAACTGGTTGCTATAGTTTATGGTATTCGTCTGACGACGCATATATGCTTTCCAGCTATCGCTGCCACTTTCGCGGCCACCACCTGTTTCTTTTTCACCACCAAATGCACCACCAATCTCAGCGCCGCTGGTACCAATGTTTACATTGGCAATGCCGCAATCGCTGCCTTTCGCAGAAAGGAACAATTCAGCTTCACGCATATTCAGCGTCATTATTGATGACGATAAGCCCTGCGGAACACCATTCTGCATAGCAATCGCTTCTTCCATTGCGCTATACTTCATTATATAAAGAATAGGTGCAAAGGTTTCGTGCTGCACAATAGGCCATTCGTTCTGCGCTTCCATAACACATGGCTTAACGTAGCAACCACTGTCGTAGCCTTCGCCAGTTAATACGCCACCTTTCACTATTTCTTTGCCACCAGCTTTCTTAGCTGTAGCAATGGCATTAGTATATGCTGTAACAGCATCCACATCTATAAGCGGACCAACATGGCTCTTCTCATCAAGCGGATTACCAATAACCAGTTGTTTGTATGCTGCAACAAGCTTCTTTTTAAATATCTCATACACATTTTCATGTATAATAAGCCTGCGGGTTGTTGTGCAACGCTGGCCTGCTGTGCCTACAGCGCCGAAGATAGCAGCACGTAAAGCAATATCCAGATCAGCATTTTCAGTAATGATAATGGCATTATTACCACCCAATTCCAGCAACGAACGACCTAAACGGCCAGCTACTGCCGTACCTACCGCCTTACCCATGCGGGTAGAACCTGTTGCAGATACCAATGGGATACGGGCATCATTGCTCATCAGTTCGCCGGTTGTACGGTCGCCAACTACCAGGCCACAAACGCCCTCTGGCACCTGATTAGCCTTAAATACTTCTGAAATAATGTTCTGGCAGGCTATAGCAGAAAGTGGTGTTTTCTCCGATGGTTTCCAAACACAGGTATCACCGCATATCCATGCTATGGTACTGTTCCATGCCCACACTGCAACCGGGAAGTTAAACGCACTGATGATGCCCACAACACCCAGTGGATGCCATTGCTCATACATGCGGTGTAAAGGACGCTCGCTGTGCATGGTAAGACCAAATAGCTGGCGCGACATACCCACTGCAAGGTCACAGATATCAATCATCTCCTGAACTTCGCCCAAACCTTCCTGCAGACTTTTGCCCATTTCGTAGCTCACCAGTATGCCCAATGGCTCTTTATACTTGCGGAGTGCATCGCCCACCTGACGTACTACTTCGCCACGTTTAGGGGCTGGCCACATGCGCCATTCAGCAAATGCTTCATGCGCTTTATTTACAACAGCATCATAGTTATCCTTTGTAGCCATGGTAACGGAGGCTATCTTTCTGCCATCAACCGGCGAAAAAGAATCGAGTTTTTCACCACCCGCTTTTATCCACTTTGTACCTGTAGAGGCGCCTTCGTTTATTTTTTCTATACCCAGTTTGCTGAGCACTTTATCAATTTTCATGTCTGAACATTTTTCTTCCTCGAAAGTACGTCAATTTGGCAATTTGCCAATTCGATAATCCGGCAATGGTTTTAGAAATCAAATAAGTAATCGCAGCAATTAACCCTCTTCTGGCAATGGTGATTCAAACAATTCGGTAAGATTTAGGCAAAAGCCTGGCAGTATTGTTGAGGTTACCGTATCACCATTAGTTAGCTGCCTAGTAGGCTGAAACTTAACGTCCACCAACAAGTTAATGGTGAAAGTCTGGTCTTGCGGCGACACGATCCAGTACTCCTTTACTCCCGCTTCCTCGTATGCATCATATTTGTTTTTCAGCTCCTTTGCATTATTGCCCGGCGAAAGTACCTCAACAATTATATCTGGTGCCCCTAAACAACCTTTCCTGTCTATTTTGCTCCGGTCGCAAATAACGCATATATCAGGTTGCAAGACGGTAATAATATCTTTGTCCTCGGTTGTTTTGCGTGGTATCCGCACATCAAAAGGCGCAGTATACACTCTACAAGTTTGCTTGCGAAGGTGTACACTTAATTCTACGAATATAAAGCCAACGATTGTTTGATGCCGAGGTGTCGCAGCCGGACTCATCTTAAAAATCTTACCCTTTATGAGTTCCAGCCTTTCCTCAAAATGCCACTTAAGGTAGTCGGCATAGCTATAAGCCTTATTTAAATCGAGATCAGCTAAATGCATGTCAAACCATTATATACCCAAAAATACGAAATTATTCCCAGCCCTACTTCGCCATAGCCGTCTTAAACTCCGAGGTAAAATGAAACTCAATACCCGGGTTATTCTGCCGTTCGGTATTGAGGAACCATTCGCTTTGGGCGAGATAAACCAGGTTGCCGTCCTTATCTTCCATAATGTTGCTTTGCTTGAAGCGAACAAAATCATCTATTACTTTCCGGTCACCGGTTATCCAGCAGGCTTTGTAGAATGATAGCGGCGTGAACGAACACGAAGAGCCATATTCCTGCAACAAACGGTATTGAATTACTTCAAACTGGAGCTCACCCACGCACCCAATGATCTTGCGGTTGCCGCCATGCTGCGTAAACAACTGCGCAACACCTTCGTCGGTTAGCTGGCGGATACCCTTTTCCAATTGCTTGGTTTTCATTGGGTCTTTGTTCACCAGTTCCTTAAATATTTCAGGCGAGAATACTGGTATACCCGTAAACTGCATTACTTCACCCTCGGTGAGCGTGTCGCCAATTTTAAAGTTACCGGTATCAAACAAACCCACCACATCGCCGGGATAGGCTTCTTCAATAATATCTTTTTCGCGGGCCATAAACGAATATGGATTGCTGAAGCGCACATCTTTATCCAGCCTGCAATGTTTGTAGTAGGTATTGCGGGAGAATTTACCCGAGCAAACCCTAAGGAACGCTACCCTATCTCTATGACGAGGATCAAGGTTGGCATGAATCTTAAATACAAAACCCGTGAATTTATCTTCGGTTGGCGCAACATAGCGCTTGTCGGTATTGCGGCCCTGTGGTATTGGCGCCACCTGTATAAATGTATCGAGCAACTCTTTTACCCCGAAATTATTTACCGCACTACCAAAGAATACCGGCGAAACTTTGCCATCAAGGTAAGCAGCTACATCAAGGTCGCCATAAACACCTTCCAGTAGCTCCACGTCTTCGCGAAGCTGATTGGCATTGCGTTCCCCTACTTTATCGTCGAGCAAAGAATCGTTCAGGTCGTTGATTGGCACTGTGTTTTCCTCGGTTGATTTCTGGCTCGCAGTAAAGAGGTTGAGGCTCTTGTTGTGCAGATTATACACGCCCTTAAACTCCTTACCCATATTAATAGGCCAGGAAAGCGGGTGTAGCGACAGCTTCAGTTCCTTCTCAATTTCATCAACCAGGTCGAACGGGAATTTACCGTCGCGGTCCATTTTGTTGACGAAAACAATAACCGGGGTATCGCGCATACGGCATACTTCCACCAGTTTGCGGGTCTGGTCTTCCACACCATTCACGCTGTCAATTACCAGTATCACACTATCCACAGCAGTAAGCGTGCGGTACGTATCTTCGGCAAAGTCCTTGTGACCCGGGGTATCCAGCAGGTTTATTAAAGTATCGTTATACTGGAAGCTCATTACGGAAGTAGCCACAGAGATACCCCTCTGGCGTTCAATTTCCATAAAGTCGCTGGTAGCGTGTTTCTTTATCTTATTGCTTTTTACAGCACCCGCCACCTGTATGGCACCACCAAACAACAGCAACTTTTCAGTAAGCGTGGTTTTACCCGCATCCGGGTGCGATATAATGGCAAAGGTTCTGCGTTTAGCTATTTCTTTTTCGTAACTCATTAGTTGGTATTTAGTCGTTAGTACATAGTAGCGAGTAATTAGTCGTTAGTATTTAGTAGAGAGTACCCGATGCAGGCTTGTTTCCACGCCGGAGAACCGTCTATCTACTATGTACTAAATACTATGTACTGAAACAAAAGTGTGCGAAGTTCCGAAAAAAGAAGGAGGAATGGAATTTTAATGTTTGGGGATGGGAAAGGAAAAAGTCAAGTGTTGACGTTTGTTACAAATTAACTAGAATTTACATTACCACATTTATTGTACATTTAGTGGATAATTGCTTTTCCAAAGCACTCTCCTTCAAGCCAAATACATGGACATTAAAAAAATATAAATAGCGAATTTTAGACATTTAAATGCAATAGAATTTAATTTTGGCAGAGTTCTTACCGTAATTGCAGGAGGTAACGGAACAGGTAAGACTTCGTTACTCGGAATTATTGGTCATGTATTTAAATTTGGAAATGTTTACAGGAATTTATTCGGCGAACGCTTTGAAACAAAATACTCCGCCGTTTTTCGTTTTTCATCTAGGCATGATCTTGCCGGCGGATATTCTTATAAACTGATTTTTGCAAATAATGTTCACAGAAATGGTGAATTACGAATAACTAGCGAAAATGGACGAACTAGACACAGAATTGACGTAGGGGGCAGAGTTAGAGGCGGTGGTAAAATCACAAAACCTGTAGTATTCTTAAGTTTAAAGCGATTGTTGCCGTTAGCCCAGGAAAACGAAAGGTATATTCAACTGGATTCCCAAAAGTTAGGTGATGACCTCATTTCCGAATACAGTCAAATCTACAACGAAATCTTTTCTGTTATGGAAAGTATCGTGCCTGTACACACTAAATCAAACAATAAAAACTCATTTTCACCTACTACCGAAAAATTCGATGCACATGGCATCTCTGCAGGGCAAGATAATATAGGACATATAATTCTTGCTTTATTATCGTTCACTCAACTAAAGCAAAGTGATCCAACATATTCTGGCGGATTACTTCTTATCGATGAAATAGATGCAACTTTATATCCAGCCGCTCAAAAAAACCTTTTAAAAGTTCTTTTAAGAAAGGGAAACGAACTCAATCTGCAAATCGTTTTTACTACACATTCATCGGATTTATTGAATTTTCTATCTTCTAGAAATGCCTCTAACTTTAAGAATTCTACAAATTTTGTCAGCTTGTCAAATTCGCTAGGAATTGTTACTGTCAATGAAGGCTTTTCTGAATTAACTAGCTTACTGGCCGATTTAAATCATGAAGCTATGAGAACAATAAAACCGAAAAAAATCAATTACTATTTTGAAGACAGTGAAGCCTGCTTCTTCTATAAAAGTATAATTGATGGAGTTGATTTTGGATGCGAAAACAACTACAAAAATCTGAGTATTAGTTGTGGTACATATAAAAGCTTGATTGAAAAGGGCTTCGAGGAGTTCTTTAGAAACGTTGTTGTTCTAGACGGTGATTTCGTTGCCGGCTTTCCGCAAAATCAAAATAATAATGTTGTTTTCCTTCCGGGTAACGAACGACCAGAGAACGTCGTAAAAACATTTTTAGAAACACTCCCGGAAAATGACGCATTTTGGGATAATCAATATCAATACACAAAAAGAGTCTTCTTAAGTAACTTGATAGGTGTTTTGGATAACCGTGAATCAATGAAAAGGTGGTTCAATGCACAAATTGAATTTTGGGGTAACGAAGGCATAAATTTATTTAGCAGGTGGAAGGAAAGCAACCCAGAAGAAGTTCAAGCAGTAGTCGAGAGAACTAATGAAATTACCAAGAGAATTATGGATAACTTTTATGAACTTTCAACCAATAGCTAGGTCCGTTACCGATCGTAATATAGCCAAATGATTGCTGTTCCTAATTATAATGACTACTTACGACATATGGACTGGAGAAAGGCATCTAACCAAACAAGTATCTTTATGCAACCAAATTACTTTCAACATTGAGTTTTATCGAAAAGTACTTTATTAACGAAGAAGGCGAAGGCTTCAATCCTCCTGCAACTGCACAACAAATCGCAGCATTGGAAAATGAGCTTGGATTAGTTCTGCCGCAGGATTATAAGACGTTCTTATTAACGATGAATGGGTACGAGGGAGTTATTGGAGAAAGTTATGTGGTATTTGAGCCTGTTGAACGAATTGTTGAGTGCACAAAAGAGAGTTCAACCCAGTTTTTTCCATGGACTATTTATATTGGTGGTAATGGAGGCCTCGAAATGTTTGTAATGGACACGCGCACTACACCGTTTAGTTTTGGCTTGCTGCCAAGCATAGGAGACGAAAATGATTTTATCCCATCAGGCACTTTTAAGCAGTTTTTATCGCGTCTGAAAGACGGAACTGCATTTGACAGAATTTGAAGAATACTCCCTGTCTTTATAGCTTTTTAATCAATTTTAAACGGCCTTGCAAACGCTCATCCGTTGCATCCGCGTTACAAACGCGGACTAGGTTTAAGTATGTCATTAAAAATTTCTTATCTTTATTCCACAGTACGAGCAATAAAATATTAATTTCTTCAACCTTCACTATACCGCTATGAAGCTATCAGTAATCATAAAAATCACTCTTGTCACGGCAGTATCTGTGTGCGCATTTCTTGTTTTTAATGCCTGCAAAAAGAATAAGGCCAGCTATAATATTGCTGTTTCCGGCAAGCTTATGCCACATGGTTCGGTTCTTTTTTCTACCAATGCCAGCGGCAGTTCTTATTCCTGGGATTTTGGCGATGGAACTACATCCAGTCTCGCTAGCCCGCAACATACTTACAGAACAACCGGCTCCTACTTAGTTACGGTCGCAACTAATGGTGGCAGCATTGTTGCGACGAATACAATTAAAATCACCCCTCAGGCAAAGTTTTTTGAAGGAAATCGCCACTGGACAGGAGGGCGTTGCGAAAGTCACGAGGTAAGTGGCATTGATACTTCTTGGGCATTGAACGATACTACATTTGCTATTACAGCTTTAAGTGATAGCATATTAGAAGTTTGGGGGCAGTCCATCCCCTATTTTCAGTACACAACAAGCTTTTACAACGATCTTCCCTATTTTTCTCCTGAGATACGGTACGCCAACGACACCATTTATTTCAGATATTATAATGCAAGTGGCCTTGCAGTAAGGCTATCCACAACCTATTATACAAGGTGAAGAAACCGCGGTTCGTAGTTGGCTCATTGGAAATCTTAATTTTAAAACAAGCGTTGCAAACGCTCTTCCGTTGCATCCACGTTACAAACGCGGACGAGGTCGGAGACTACAAATCCTTCAATTCCTCTAACTTTATTGCAATAACACTTACCCTATGAAGTATGCATGGTGTATTTTGGTTTTACTTTTTTCAATTGCCGCACAGGGGCAAAGGAAGCAATCCAGAAAACCACCTCCACCTCCACCAACAAGAATAGTAGAGCGGACAACCTATGCGCGGCCACCGCATAAGATTCCTTATAGCCAAATAAAGAAGAAGTTCCCTTTTAGTGAGGCTGCTAGGGTATTGCTCATTTCTTTTACTGTTATTGAAGAAGGGATTGACCCCGGAATTATTTGGAATGGCGACACCAATAATATCCCAAAGCCGGTTTTTAAACAAAAACTTGCTGGAACAGTGGACACTTTTGGACACATTGAAGTACGAGAGATTAAAACGCTCAGCGAAAAAGATGTTGAGCACCTTGCAGATATGTTCTATAATCTGGATTGCGGTAATGGCCCTTTAATAGGGATGGCGTGCTACACACCGCGCAATGCCATTATATTCCTTGACAATACGAACCACATTGTGGCTGAGCTGGAAATATGTTTTGCGTGTATTGGGTATAAACAACGCCCGAAAGAATTCAACATCGGCGACATGAGGCGATGCAAATATGACGAATTACGCAAATTTTTTGCCGCAACCGGCATACATTATGGGGTGGATGAATAGCCACGCTTACGCACTTTATACTTTACTTCCTCTCTTTCAGCACCATATCAATAGTGTAATGGCAGCGGTTTTGCAACAGCTGTTACCTACACAAAATAATGCTCGCTAAACTAATTTTAGAACGAGCGTTACAAACGATCATCCGTGGCATCCGCATTACAAACGCGGACGAGTGTAGCCTTCATCATGCTGCTCCTGAAAATATATTTTTTAATAAAACGCCTCATTGTTAGTTTTTTGTTATCTTCGCATTCAAATTTTTTATTTAAGCATTTATAAGCGCCATTAACATACCCAAAACACAACTAGCAATGGAAGAATCAAATAAAGTTTTTCTTATAGACGACGACCGACTTTCTAACTTTGTAAACAGGTCTATTTTGCGCTCTATTGGCTTAGGCTTCAAAGTATTTCCGTTCGAAACTGCAGAAGATGGTTTGGAGAAATTCAAAGAATTGGTTGCTAGAAAATTGCCGCTACCAGAACTAATATTGTTGGATATCAATCTGCCGGCAATGGATGGATGGGAATTTTTAATAGAATACGCCAAACTCGTGCCGGAAATGCAAACCAGGCCGATGATCTATATGCTGACAGCATCAGTGGATAAAAAAGACGCCGACAGAGCAAACAGTTTTCCTCATGTAACCGGTATTATTACAAAACCTTTCCGTGTAGAAAAATTAAGCGAAATACTTCACCTCGTAGCACGCTGAATGTACCAATGGCTGCAATTAATGCCATCCTTTCCCCACCATGTGGAAAGTTTGCAGGTAGACGAGTGAAATTCTGTGGTACTTTTGCGCCATAAACACTCAACCATGGCATTAACCACTTTGAAAGAAGATCTGCTGCAGGAATTTACTGAGGAATGCAGTATGATCGGCTCTCAGATGAAAATGCTAGATCCTTTAGGCACATCGCTGCGCCGGCCTGCGGCACAAAGGCTTATAAGCGAAACCACGCTTTTTATTACCGAATATGTATGCTACGCTCTGTTCGTTGCTGGTTTAATATTTATGGCAATGGCGCATACCGTACTTCCTTTCTCGGTAATGAATACTATCTACCACAACCAGGAAATAAGCAATGTAGTCGGCAGCCCAAACCTGAATAACTATATTTTAGCCAGCTATGGCATCGCCACTGCCGCCGCATTACTGCTACTTATTATCGGCCGAATGGCACGAATAATCCGCCTTAAGAACGACATACTCAACCAGGCAGGCAAAGACATTAAAACAATTTTGGAACAACACCTGCAACGTAAAGCTGCGTTAGACATTATTAATCAAAGGCATGGGCTGGGCATTAATGTTATTTCAATTCCCGCAAGAGGAAAGAAAGTTGATGTATCGCAAATGGGATTTGATGATGAAGAGGAAGAAGACCAGGAATATTAATTTGAATTGATGTACCCGATATGGGTTTAAAACTAAGTAACAATGAACCGTTCGCAGTTAGTAGCTAATATTTTCAAGAAGAAGTCTGTACTGTGTGTTGGGCTGGATACAGACCTGACCAAAATACCCGCACACCTGCTGAAAACGGAAGACCCGGTATTTGAATTTAATAAAGCTATTATTGATGCTACACGAGATTATACGGTGGCATACAAACTGAATACAGCATTTTACGAGGCGCAGGGCTTAGCCGGCTGGGTAAGCATGGAAAAAACCCTCCAATACATTCCTGAAGATATTTTTACCATTGCTGATGCCAAACGCGGCGACATCGGCAATACATCAGAACAATATGCACGCACCTTTTTTCATACCTATCCGTTTGATAGTGTTACTGTTGCACCTTATATGGGAAGTGATAGTGTAAAACCATTTTTATCGTTTGAAGACAAATGGGCTATTGTGCTCGGGCTAACCTCAAATGCAGGCAGTGCCGATTTTCAACTGCAGCCAAGTGGTGATGAACTCGTCTACCAGAAAGTATTGAAGACGGTAGCTTCCTGGGGCACACCCGGCAATATTATGTTTGTTATCGGTGCTACCCGCAAAGAACAGTTGCAAGAAGTAAGGGCTATGCTACCCGATCATTTCTTTCTGGTGCCCGGCGTGGGCGCCCAGGGTGGCGATGTTGATACCGTTTGTAGAAATACCATGAATAAAGATGGCGGAATCTTGATCAATGTTTCCAGGCGCATTATTTATGCCGGCAATGACGCATATTTCGATGGTAAGGCGCATGAGGAGGCTATCAAGTACCAAAAGGAAATGGCTGTATTTTTCTAGTGCTGAACTACAATTGTTTTATCATACGTCCAAACCGTTGATGGAACGCCCGTTCTAGTACTTCCCTATGCTTTGGATGCGCTATGGTAGCAAGTAATGCTGCGCGCTGCTCCATGTTTTTACCAAACAGATCTACCACTCCATACTCAGTGGCCACATAGTGAATGTGCCCGCGGGTTGTTACCACGCCGGCGCCCTGGTTGAGGAGCGGCACAATCCGGGAAATTCCCATACTTGTTTCAGAGGTCATTGCAATAATAGGTTTACCACCTTCAGAAAGAGCAGCGCCACGCATAAAATCCATCTGCCCGCCTATGCCAGAAAACTGGTAGGTACCAATAGAATCTGCACATACCTGACCGGTAATATCTATTTCAATCGCACTGTTTATTGCTACCACTTTAGGGTTCTGGCGAATAACACTCACATCGTTTACGAAAGCCACGTCCAGGCAGCTCACATAAGGATTGTTGTCTACAAAATCATATACCCTACGGGTACCGAGTACAAATGTGCTCACAATTTTCCCGCGCGCTACTTTCTTTTGCGAATTATTGATGACCCCATTTTCCACCAGTGGCACTACCCCATCACTAAACATCTCAGTATGCAGGCCCAGGTTTTTATGGTTGCTTAATGCTGCCAGCACTGCATTGGGTATTACGCCTATCCCCATTTGTAGAGTCGAACCATCTTCAATCAGTTCCGCTACTTTATTACCAATAAGTACAGAACAGGCATCTGTTTTTGCGCCGTAATCCACTTCAAACAGTTCCTGCTCTTGCCATATCATTGCATCTATCTTTGAAATATGCAATAAACCTTCGCCCAGTACACGGGGCATCCTGGGGTTAACATGAGCAATAATTTTTTTAGCGTTCCTGACAGCACTAATGGCGATGTCGGCAGATGACCCCAATGTGCAAAAGCCATGAGCATCTGGCGGCGATACCTGCAAAAGGGCCACATCAATAGGTAATATCTGCCGGTCAAACAACTGCGGTATCTCGCTTAGAAATACAGGTATATATTCGCCCCTATCAGAATTTACCCATTCCCGAACGTTCTCTGATACAAACAGCGAATTCAGGTAAAAGCTTTTCAATACTTCTGGTCTGTTCCAGTTTATATCTCCATAAGTGCTAATTGCAACCAGTTCTACATTATTAACAGTGCCGGCCCTATCTAATAGTGCATTTATTAGTGTAATTGGGGTTGCAGCGCCGCCATGTATAAAAACCCTGTTACCACTTTCTACTAACTGAACCGCGTTTGCGGGCGATGTGTATTCCAACTTTGGTATTTTTTTGGGGCAGCAAAAATAAATCAAAACCTTTGCGCTGCCGTGATGCAAAGTAGCGAATTAAATGACCGCGATCATCAGTTGGGTGGGTAATTAAAGGTTAACTTTACTATTCAAAATTAAATACATAAAAAGGGTTCTTCTAGCATTTGACGGTCAGCATTTTTCCGAACAGGTATTTGAGTTTGCCAGGCACCTGAACAGCCAGTCGCCAATATCAGTAATCGGTGTTTTTTTACCCGCTGTTGACTATGTTGAACTGCTATATTCGTTTGGGGGCATGCTTGCAGGGCCAATGTACGTTACAGAGGTAGTGAAGAAAGATGATGCAGTCTTACTTAAAAACATAGCGTTGTTTGAAGAGTCGTGCAAAACGAACAATATAAAATATGAAATATTAAGCGATGCTACCGGACCAGCGACGCAGGCTGTTATTGATGAAACACGCTATGCCGACCTGCTGGTGCTTAGCGCCAAATCGTTTTATGGAAACCTGGATGACGACACCCGCGAGGAATACATTGCTGATGTGCTGCACAAGTCAGAATGCCCGGTAGTGCTGATACCTGACAATTTCCAGCTTCCTGATAATATCATATTAAGTTATGATGGCAGCGAAGCATCGGTTTACGCTATAAAACAATTTACCTATTTATTTCCGCAGTTTAAAGGGGTGCGAGTATTGCTCGCGTATTTTAGTAAAAACAGCGACCCAATACCTGAACGTACCCAGATAGCTAACTTCCTCGAGGCGCACTATAACACTGTAACTATTACCAAGCTAAAAATAACAGACAAAAAAGACATAGAGAAATGGATTGAAGATAATGGCGATACCTTGTTTGTTGCAGGGGCACACCACCGCTCCATGCTATCTGAAATGTTTAAGAGCAGTTTTATTAATGAAGTGGTGCACCGACATAAAATACCGGTTTTTGTTGCACATAAATAATGCACCATAATTTGCCAATATGGAGTCTACCATTAATAGTTTTCTACTTTTGCAGTAATGATAATACCTGATGTAGCAGTGCACAAACAGGAGATTGAGGAAAATGGCTATTCCGCTGTTCCTGGTGTCTTTACGGCAGAGACTGTAAAGTCAATAGCAGATGGTATAGCCATGGTTGACCGGTCAAACCGTAATTTCCGGCAATCGGAGGCCTTATTTGCAATTCGTCAGTTATTTAAAGAAGTGCCGGGCGTTATCCCGTTGATTTTTACGAAAGCTTTTATTGACGTTGTTACAAATTTGCTCGGCAATAATTATTTCGTGGTAAAGTCCATTTATTTCGATAAGCCCGAACAATCTAATTGGTTCGTCGCCTACCACCAGGACCTAACAATTTCAGTTGACAAGAGGACCGATATCGAAGGCTTCGGCCCCTGGACCGCAAAACAAGACCAGTTCGCAGTGCAGCCGCCGCTGGACTATCTGGAAAACATAGTAACTATCCGGATTCACCTCGATGATACGGATGAAGGCAATGGCGCACTAAAGGTGATTCCCGGTTCTCACAAGAAAGGAATATATCGCCCGGAAACGATAGACTGGAACACTGAATCGGAAGCTATATGCGCCGTGCCCGCAGGTGGAATTATGGTAATGAAACCCCTGCTGCTACATGCATCCGGCAGGTCCACCAATCAAAAAAGACGCAGGGTTATACATATCGAATTCAGCAATAAAGGTCTGCCCGCAGAACTGCAATGGTCAGAAAAACAGCTATTTTGAAGTAATGATATTTTTGAGCCGTCCATAAAAATCGTGCACACCAGCACTATCAGGTAAACCCGCGACCTGTCCATCACCCAGTTCTATAATAGTAAAAGAACCATTTGTCTGTCTGGCAATGTCCATACTGAAAAAATTACTTTTTATGCGTTGTGCCAATGTTTCGAACTCGACGATATCGGGCCTTATTGCAGTATACTCCCCTTCCTCCCAATAATCATATACACCTACCAGTTTATTAAAAAGGAAAAACAGCCTGTATTCTTCCATCAGTGGGATTCCGCTTTTAGAGTGCACTGCCATGGGCTGTAGGGCTACAAACTCGCGAATTACGATTCCCTTATTCAGGTAGTCACCTCTGAGTCTTATCAAATTGTTGATACTGGTTCTGAGGAATTCTTTATTACTGGCATCTGGCACAAAGCACGCTGTTTCCCAATCATGCTTTTCCGATTTTACATAGTCCTTAATAACTACAGGGCTCGCTCCAAACTGCGCTACACTATCAATAAGCAATTCAATACTGCTCTTATCAACAATAGGCTGGTAGATGGTAGCAGGGGTTTTACTAGCTATGAACTGCAGGCTATCGGGCAGGTAATGGCAATTCTGATATTCTGTTGCTGTATTTGCCAGTGTATAGTTTCTGGCATGCAGCATGCCAAATAACATTGCATATTGTTCCGGGGTTAACATCCATCCACGGTAAATAACCAACGTTTCGGTTTCAGCGGGTCTTATTCTTTTAAGTGCAAATAACTGCCTTTCCTCAATCAGCAGATCGTCATAATTAAGCAAAAGTGTCACAAATCCAGCTTCGTTTGCCGCAGCATATTCGCGCGCAAAGTCGGGCTCCACTGCATTCTTTTCCAGCGGATTTTCACAAAACAGGATAGATACTTGCATGCTCATAACTATTAAAAGTAGTAAATGTCCATCGGAAGTTAATGGCCGGTAACTGCCATAAAAATAAAATAACAGTTGAGCAACACGTAAATTGCCATTAGAGACTGGCCAAAAATAAAATCAAACTTTTTACTTTGCTCAAATTTCTCCAGTTTCACCAGTCGTAAAGTATAGGCAGTAGACGCCATAACCAGCAGAATGAAAAATAGCGTAATTCCATGTAAAGTATCTACAAGCGTAAATGTATTTGATTCAGGCAAAGCAGAATCAACAATGTATTTGTTACCGACTACCGCAAAAAGCGCACCTACGGATAGTCCAAACCGGGAATCAATGCTATCGTAATGAATGAAAAAACTCATATAGGCTATCAGGAATGACAGATACATACCCAGGAACAGCCTCCAGAAAAGCCCCATAGCATCACGGTCAATTTGAAGCTTTACTTTATACGTACTGTACTCAGATCGCGGTTTTGTAAGTGCCGGGTCTCCAAAAGTAGTTTGGTAGACTTTAGTGCCGGCTGAAATATTCAAGCTGTCAATGCGCCATCCCCTCAAGGTAAACCGCTCATCGAAATGTTTGCCGAGTGTATCGCAGGTAAAAACAAGCGAACGGGAATCAAATTGCGAATTCTCAATGGCAAACCGGAGCTTTTGCCTGTCAAAAGGGAAATTATTGATTGCCCACGCATCTTTCATTACACATTGCAACTTCATGAGCATATACACCTGTTCGCCACTCGAATCGATGGTGGAAAACGATTTTGTTACAGATTTCGCCTGCGGAACTTCCAGGTTCTGCATAAAATCAAATTTCCGGTTCTTGTATTTCAACCATAACCACAGGCTGATCGTGTATTCTTTCTCCTTGAAATTAATATCGTGTATGCTGTTAATGTAAATACCGGTTTTCACCGTGTCAGGCACATTTTCCTGAGCATGCAATGCCGGGGCCGCACAAGCCGCTGCAAGCACTAAACAAAAGGAAATAAAAACCAATTTCCAATTATTCGGCATCGGGTAAAGGTGAACGTTAAACATGGTCAATCAAATATAGTGTATCTGCCCGATTCTATCGCTCGAATTCTATTGCAGAGCATCGTTGGGTAAAGAACAATACAATTAATAAATTTGGGCAGGTACGCAGTGTGCCCCCGGACTCGTTTTCGAAATTGGTTTTGAAAGAATTAATCCGTCCCCGACGGACAAATCAGGCATTGCATTGCGTTTCCCCCGTATATTGCGTTGGCGGCAGGATAAAAGTATAGAAGACGCCAATCACCAGGGCCGACCTGCTTGACCTTTTAAAGATGTATTCAATTGGCAAAGACAAATAGGGATGTAGCGAAAGAATGGTTCAGCAAAAACAACTGGAAACCCTACGACTTTCAGCGCGACACCTGGAAGGCTATAAAAGATGGTCATTCGGGCTTATTGAATGCACCTACCGGCTTTGGCAAAACGTATGCCATATGGTTTGGGGTCTTACAAAACTATCATGATAAAAAGAAAAAGCAAAATGGGTTGCACTGCCTTTGGATAACGCCACTCCGGGCACTATCAAAAGAAATATTCCTCGCTACCGACAGGGTAAGTGAATCACTTGGCCTGGAGTATTCCATTGGCTTACGCACCGGGGACACATCAATCACTGAGCGCACAAGGCAAAAAAAGCTGATGCCCCATGCCCTCATTACCACACCTGAAAGTGTGCATTTGCTCATGGCGCAGAAAGGCTATCACGATACATTTAAGAACCTCGACTTTATAATTGTTGACGAATGGCACGAATTGCTGGGCACCAAACGCGGCGTGCAGGTGGAACTTGCCGTTTCGCGCTTAAAAGCAATTAACCCGAATCTCAAAATATGGGGTATATCAGCCACCATAGGCAACCTGGAAGAAGCCAAAGAAATATTGCTGGGCAGCCTGCCGGGCGAGCATGTTATGGTCACCACCAGGCTGAGCAAGAAAATTGATGTGGAAACCATATTGCCAACGGTAATTGAAAAGTACCCCTGGGGTGGCCATCTCGGTATAAAAATGATTGATGAGGTATTGCCCATCATTCATAAAAACAACTCTACCCTGCTCTTCACCAATACCCGGTCGCAGTGCGAGATATGGTACCAGAAGTTACTGGAGCGCGACCCTTCGCTTGCCGGAGCTATGGCATTGCACCACGGCTCTTTGGGCGAAGAAATGCGTGTTTGGGTAGAAAATGCCCTGCATGATGGCATACTCAAAGTAGTGGTTTGCACCAGCAGCCTTGATCTGGGTGTAGATTTCCGGCCAGTAGATACAGTAATACAGGTGGGCTCTCCGAAAGGGGTGGCCCGTTTTATGCAACGGGCAGGGCGAAGCGGCCACCAGCCCGGCGCTACCAGTAAGATCTATTTTTTGCCCACCCATTCGCTTGAAATTATTGAAGGCAGTGCGCTCCGGCACGCCATAACCCATACCGAGATTGAACAGCGCATACCCTACATACGGTCATTCGATGTATTGATACAATTCCTGGTAACTATAGCCATTTCAGATGGGTTCAGGGCAAATGAGATCTACGATGAAATAGTACAAACCCACTGTTTCGCCTCAGTTAGCCGGGAAGAATTTGACTGGTGCCTTGCGTTTATTACACGCGGCGGCGATGTGCTTGATGCCTATGACGAATTCCATAAGGTGGTTGTGGAAGATGGGGTATATAAAGTAACGAGCAGGCGCATAGCGATGCGACACAGGCTAAGCATCGGCACCATAGTAAGCGAAAGCATGATGCAGGTTAAATTCCTGGGTGGGGCACGCATCGGCGCAATTGAAGAATGGTTCATTTCGCGGCTGCGGCCAGGCGACGCATTTTGGTTTGCCGGCAAGAACCTCGAACTGATACGGGTAAAAGATATGGTGGCCTTTGTGCGGAAAAGTACCAGCAGCAAGGGTGCATTTCCTTCCTGGCAGGGAGGCCGCATGCCACTATCCAGCCAGCTGACCCGTACAATCAGGCAGAAGATGGATGAACACGACCAGCCAGGGAAAAAAGACATTGAAATTGAAGCATTGGCTAGTTTATTTGAAGAGCAGAAAAGGCGCTCTCATCTGCCCGGGCCAAATGAACTATTGATAGAAAAGATAAAAAGCAAGGAAGGTTATCATGTGTTCTTCTATCCGTTTGAAGGGCGCAATGTACATGAGGGCATGGCCATGCTATTTTCCTATCGTATAGCGCAGGTAACCCCCATTACGTTTTCCATATCGCTGAACGATTATGGCTTTGAACTGCTCAGCGACCAGGAGATACCGCTGGAAGAAGCATTGGGCAATGCGCTGTTTGACACCAATGGCATAACGGCTGACATCTACCAGAGTATTAATATCGCCGAAATGGCCAAGCGTCGCTTCAGGGATATTGCAAGCATAGCCGGACTGGTGTTCACCGGCTACCCGGGCAAGCAAGTAAAAACAAGGCATATGCAGGCCAATTCGCAGTTATTTTTCTCTGTGTTTTCAGAAAATGAAAGTAACAACCTATTATTGCAGGAAGCTTACGATGAGGTGATGACGTTCCAGATGGAAGAAGCCAGGATGGTGGAAGCACTGAACCGCATGGAAAGGCAGGAAATTGTAATTAAGGAACTGGAACGGTTCACGCCCTTCTGTTTCCCGATACTTACAGAACGGTTCAAAGAGAAATTCAGCAATGAATCTATTGAAGATCGGGTTAATAAAATGATAGCACAATTAGAACAATTATAGGTGCCGCCTGGCGGGGATTATGACTATAGAATTACGCGGAATACCTTTTACACTACTGCCCGAAAAAGCACTGTACAAGCAGGATGAAAGGCTTTTAATTATTGCAGATGTGCACCTGGGAAAAGCAAGCCATTTTCGAAAAGAAGGCATATCCATACCAACACAGGCGCAGACAGCCGATTACCTCAACCTGGAAAAGCTCTTCCTTAAGATACAGCCCGACAAAGTATATTTTCTCGGCGACCTTTTTCATAGCACTTTTAACCGCGACTGGCATAACTTCTGCGATCTCATCGCGCTGTTTCCCCACATTCAATTCACGCTGGTAAGGGGTAATCACGATCTTATTGACGAAGCCCTTTTCAGGCAAATCTGCATAGCAGTTACGGATACTATTGAAGATGATCATTTCATTTATTCGCATGAACCGTTAACCGATGTTACTAACGGCAAGCTAAATATTGTAGGCCACATCCATCCCGGAATAGTCCTTTCAGGTGCAGGGAGGCAAAGTATAAAACTACCTTGTTTCCACATCAGCCCGTCCCTTATGATACTGCCTGCCTTTGGCGTACTTACCGGCCTTTACAGCATGCCCTGCAACGAGCAGACCACCGTCTATGGTATTTTACCCGGCATGGTAAAAAAGATCATGTAACACGCGCTTAAATAAAAGTATCGCGCAAATCCACAAAGCCGTTATGCCCGGCTGATTCATGATTTAAGAGGCGCAAATAATACCAGCTATACATAATACCCGGCATAAATTTCATCGGCTTTGCACCTTCCCGGCGCAGCCACTGCCGCCATTGCTTTTAAATTCAATTAAGTTCCTGAAGCTCGAAGGCATTCAAAAAACTACATTAAAATTTCACTTTATTTAACCTTTCCATTACAAAACAATATTTGAACTTTAGGAGTATGAAACGCTCTGCCACTAAAATATTGAAGCGCACCCTATGGCTGCTATTGTTTTTATTTGTACTGGCGAACGTGGTCGCGGCGATGCATGCCTACAAATTTACCCACTTCAGCTCCGGCGGCGAACGACCCAAATCGTTCAACTTATCGACGGCTGAAAAATTACGTTTGCTGCTTACAGGAGTCGATAATCCAAGGCCTGCCAACATTTATAAGCCCCTGCATCAATACACCACTGTAAACATAAAGAGTAATGTAAACTTAGAATGCTGGTATATGCCCGCGCTGAAATCGCCAAAGGGAACCGTGCTGCTCTTCCACGGCTATACGTCATGTAAGGCGCTGTTGTTAGACCGTGCGCAGGTTTATATACAAGGTGGCTATAATTGCCTGCTGGTCGATTTTATGGGCTCCGGTGGCTCTGGCGGCAACAGCACGACCGTTGGCTTTAAAGAAGCGCAGGAAGTGGCAGACTGCTATAAATACATTCAGCAAAAAGGAGAAAAGAACATTTTTCTGTATGGCTCCTCAATGGGTGCTGTCGCTATAATGAAGGCAGTTAATGATAAACAGGTGCACCCCGCCGGAATAATTATTGATTGCCCTTTTGCCACAATGAAAGAAACAGTTGGGATCAGGTTTACAACCCTGGGCGTTCCACAATTCCCGATGGCCAACCTATTGTTGTTTTGGGGCGGTCTGGAAAATGGCTTTAATGCATCTGAGCACAACCCGGTAGATTATGCGAAGAACGTTCATTGTCCGGCACTCTTACAGTATGGGGAAAAGGATGAACGTGTTGGCCGCAACGAAATTGACCGGGTATATAAGAATCTTTCAGGCCGCAAGCAACTGGCTATTTACCCACAGGCGGGCCACGATAATTTTTTGCTCAACTACAGGAAAGAATGGAGCAAGACAACCATTTCATTTTTAGATAAAAGCAGGATCAAGTAGCTATACCAATTCAACGTAAAAAGGCGGCACAGATAGGAAGTTCAACCCTTTCAGGGTTGGCTCAGTAATGTCCATATCCCGTGGGTTTTCACCCACGGCTATTCCTATTTAAGTCCTTCGGACTATGCTGAATT
>CANFKC010000039.1 GCA_947447265.1 Chitinophagaceae bacterium | reverse complement strand
TTTTCAAAAATAATAAAAAAGGCTGTGATTTGACACAAAAATCGTCACAACAAATCCATTTGACAAAAGGAAATTAAAGGTAATTATATTTTGGCATAGAAAACAACCGATTATAGTTTTTTATGTGTCGTCTGCTTTTTAGAGTAGAGTATTTTTTATGTACGGAAAGCACGGAGTATACTGCGAAATAGTTACAAAAAAGGAAGTTTCCTTCTGATTTTACGCTCAAACACTTTAGAAGCTAATAATGTGAAAATTTCACTCCCGAACAGACTAAAATGAAAAAAGGAACACCTGAGTGTTCCTTTCATTCGTAGCGAGGACAGTGCCATTATTGAACCTTTTGAAACAAAAATTTAAGCTGATCTATGAATGTTTTGCTTTGGAAAAGTAAAATCAGATTCGACACTTGGCAAGAATTAATTAGTAACAAGCGTTTCAGCATAGTCGCTTGTTTGTTCGCCTACATTCGCATGTGTTGGTGTGGGTAGCAAACCGCCACCTTTAAGCTGGCTAGTAGATGAATTTCACCATGCCAAAACTACTATTTTTAGGGGGGGCTTTGTGCCTGAAGGTGTTCAAAGTGAAGTATGCCAGCGAAGCAGGTGATAATGACGGCAAATGTTTTTTTGTTGATTATGCAAATCAGGCTGGCAGGAAATTCATTTTTTGTTGATTATGCGAATCAGCCTTTTATATAAAAATGCATTATATGTACATCAATTTATCTATATATAGATCAATACGTGTAAATACAATTCAATGTGTATATTGGACATAAGTACTCCGGTTTGTGATTCCCCCAGTAATTCTATTTATTGGTTAATTAACCTCTCCTCTCTAATGCAAAATCTGGGTTAAAATAATAGAAAAGTATAATGACCGTTTTGATCTATGAAATGGATGCTGAAAAAATATTTGGCATTAAAATATAGCTATTCAAGTTTATCAGCCAATGATAAGAGCGTAATTTGGGTGCTACCGGGGTATTGTGTTACCGTAAAATCAATATTCATTTCTTTGCATAGACTTTTACTGACGAACAATCCCAGACCCAGTCCATTACTTGAGTCGTCGACGTGAAATTTCTTATACAGTCCGATTTCGTTCGCTTCAAATTTTATCCCCTCGCTATGACTATTGCTAACTTGGAAGAAGAATCCATTTTCAGCGGGGGATAAATTAATTAATATTGGCTGCTTACTATCGCTGAATTTAAATGCATTATCAACTATTTCGGTAAATAATATACGCAGATGCTTGTGTGAGCCAATAGCTGACACTGGTTCTATATTTAGATCAATTATTGTCTTCGGGTTGATAGTTTTGTATTGGTCAATAATATCCGTTACTTTCTGATCTATTTTTATTTTTGATGAGAAGTTAAATTGATCAATTGTTATACCATTTTTCATTTCTATTACCGATACGAGTATCATATTCTGAATGTTCCTTTTCATTCGCAGGCCGGCGGCATACATTGATAAAAAGGCATCTTTCATATCACTTACCCTTGTTGATTCGGATACGCTGTTTATGAAATATGCGCCATTTATAATTCCGTTCAATGGCGTTATCAGTTCATGTGTTAGATTGGAGCTAATTGTCTCCAACACTCGGCTGTTCATTTCTTTTGTGAAGTATGTATTATCCAACTTTGCTTTATGCAGCCTGGATTTTATCGCGTCGATTAGCGTTTTTTGTGTAAATGGCTTTGTAATATAGTCGTCAGCGCCAAGGTTCATTCCATTAGAAATGTCTTTCTTATCGGCGAAAGCAGATAAGAATATAAATGGTATGCGATATAATTTATCATGGTTCCGAACATACTCTAGTATTTGAAAGCCTAATATGTCGGGCAAGTTAATGTCGCAAACTACAAGATCTACTGTTTCATTGTCTAGCAGGAAAAGGGACTCTTTCCCATTCGCCGCCGATATGTATTCCAGATCATTAAATTCTAAAAAATCGCAAATTGCTTCCCTCAGGTTATCGTCGTCTTCAACTACAAGTATTTTGTCAATTTTCATCTTGTGTTATTTGGGTATTGTTACAATAAATGTTGATCCTTTCCCGGCCTCGCTTTTTATGCTAATGGTGCCATTGTGTTTCTTTACAGCATATTCCACTACCTTTAGTCCTATCCCGGTACCCGAGACCACGCCAACATTTGATGCCCTGTAAAATGATTGAAACAGCTTTTTTTGGTCGTCTTCGGGAATGCCTATTCCCTTATCTTCTACATAGAATGTTATTTGATCTCCTGATTTTGAAATTGTAAGAGTTGGTGCAGACTTGCCGTAAGAATACTTAAAAGCATTACTCAAAAGGTTTATTAATGCATGGCGTAGTATTTTTCCATCTATGTCCCAAAAAAACACATCGTCTGGCATGTTAAGTTGCACTCTGCGGCCATCCGAATACGGATTGAATATGCTGATTACCTCACTATTTATAAATTGGCGCATATTTACAGGGCTCCTTTCTATTTCAATTTCCCCATTTTCTATTTTACTTACCAGCATCAACTTGTTAAGTATTTCTGTCATTACTTCTACTTCTTTTATGATCCTGCCTATCATAATGTCGGGGTCCTTCTTTTTCCTAAGTGCTGGATTGCCTAGGCAGAGTTGCAGAAGCTCTGTATTGGACTGTATGATCGTTAATGGCGTTCTTAATTCATGCGATGAAATATGAATGAACTGAGTTTTATATTTGTTGAGCTGTATCTCATCATCTATTGCCTTTTGCATGTTTTGCTCCTTCATTACTATTTCAGTAACGTCAGAGATCCTGCCACTGAAGGCATTACCATTAGTTATGACCGTTTTTGTAAGATAATATTCAAAGTGTCGTTGCTCGCTGTTGATCCTTTTCCTTAAAATAAACATGCCGGTTTGCTTTTCCCCGGTTTCTATTGCGCATTGCGTTTGTTGTATAAATTTCGCTCTGTCATCGTCACATATAACACTAAAGATATTCAAAGGTTCTCCTTCCTTCGTATTCAATAACTTCCTGAATGAATCGTTGCACATGATTACAGTACCATCAGCATCACTTCTGAATATGCCATCGCTTGACATATCTAGGATAGTTTTCATCCTCCTTTCCTGAAGCTGGGCATATTGTTCATTTTGTATTTGTTCGGTTACGTCCATGGCATAACCAATTATTACGTCTACCTCGTCGTTATTGTTCAGTTTAGGGTAAAACATACGCTTAATGTGCTGCTCCCCATTTTTGTTTCTTTTCGTTTCAACAAACAGGCTTGTTTTCTTTTGGTCTACGGCTTGTTTTCTTTTGGTCTGCCGGCCTGCTGCGAGTGCTTTGTCGAGCCCTCGGTATTCACAGTATTCAAAATCATCTTTTCCAATTATCCACTTCCGAAACTCATCATCCTTTACTGCCGTTTTGTTTACGTACAAGTATTTATGGTCGAGACTAATCAGCGCTATATCGGCCGGGATATTATCAAGTATGTCGTGGTAAAATTGCTTTTGCCGCTCTAGCTCCAATAGTTGTTCCCTCTCATTGGTAATGTCTCTTAACGTGCCTACTATTTTGGTCGGTGTACCATCACTAGTGAATTTAATGCTATTCGCTTTTGCACTAAAATATCTGTAAGTACCGGCAACCATCAACCTATGCTCGAAAACAAAACTTGGATTGTCAATATTTAGGTAAGGCAAAATATCGTTCCTGAGTTGCAAGGCGTCGTCAGGGTATAATTTTTCCATCACCATCTCAAATGTTAGATTTTCCTGAATATCATAGCCTTGTATTTTTTTATATTCTTTTGAAACTTTAAAGTCACCCGTTACCATGTCATAAGCCCATAGTCCTGCTTTTGCGGCCTCTACCGCTAGCATCAGAAGATTCTCATTTTCCTCTAGTTCCAGCTCTTTTACTTTCCTCGTGTCTATGTCTTTTATGTAATGTACCCTCCCTATTACATTGCGGTTCTTGTCGAATACCGGTTGTACCGTTACTCCAAACCAAAATTCGCGGCCTGTTTTTGACGTGCCAATATTCTCAAAATAGAACGGCTGACCGGTTTTAATGTTACTATCTACGTAATTGTTATCAATGTAGACCGAGTGCTCGCCATATATAGAATCCCGTGGACGCTTTCCGGCAATTTCATCTAGCCGGCGCTCAGTTAATTTTTCAAAGGTATTGTTGCACCAAATTACACTGCCATCTGCAGTTGATACAGTGATACCATATTCTTCATTAACACTATTATTTACGGTCAAGTATTTGCTTTCAAGAAATTGTTCCGAAAACATTTGCCAATCTAAATCTGCATTTTGCTTGGAGAATACTTCTTTTATAAATAGCAGAAACGTCGCTTGCAATTGAGACGGCGAGTAGATTGGCATCTGTTCGCTATTGAACGAATGAGCTTCACATACTAACAGGTATGTTTGAGCGTCAGATAGTAAGTTGAACTTTCCAATAAAATATAAAAAAGGATTCTTTTTCGCACACAAAATTACTTGGCAGCCGATAATGCTTGGGTTAAAATTTAAAACTATCTCGCTTGTGTTTGCTATTTTGCAACTGAACAGATCAAATAAACTACCGCCGCTGCAATCACCACAGGCTTCCGCAATGCCGGCTCCGCATGAGGTTATGGCACCATCTGGGTCAATACTTAAGTGGTACGGCAATAAAGTGGAAAATTGTTCCCGTGTGAAAGAAAAATTTTCTGAAAAATTCAAGTTTTCTGTAATTAATTGGTTAACAATATTTCTGCTAGGTCGGGAAAGTGGATAGGTTTTTCAAGGTATCCTATTATGCTGTCTTGACTTATGAAATTTAAGACAGAAAGTGTCTTAAAACGGTCACTTGGAATAGCAGATGTTATAATTACTTTGAGATAGTGCAAGGCTGCGTTTTGTTCTATTATTTTGAGAAACTCAAATCCGTTCATTACTGGCATGTTAAGGTCTAGTAAAACATATTCTATATCCTTATTTTCTTGTATAATACTCAGCGCCTCGGCGCCATCTCCTGCATCTAGAACAGTATGGCCGTTTAATTCCAGCAACTTTCTAATTAAAATTCTTGTAATAGCATCATCTTCAACGTATAAGACGTTTTTCATCAATTATCGTTTAAAAGTTTTACTTGTAGTAAGTGTATTTCATAAATCCTGAAGGATGAATATTGTTTAGCCTAAGTATAATTTTGTAAATCGTCAACATAAAGTGGTCCAGATTTGAGATAAATTTATGGAAGTTTCCAGTGTTAACCTAAAAAATACAAACATGGAATCAAAAAAGAAACAGTCCACAGAGAACTTTATTAAGACAATCCGCCGTAATACCGAAACGCAGTTCACATCTGAAGAGAAAATCATGGTGGTAATGGAGGCGCAAAGAGGCGAGAATACTGTCGCTGAGATTTGTCGTTGAATTGATAATGCCCTTAACGGGCATAAAAAAAGGAAATACAACATTTTAGCTGTATTTCCCTGTAGTGTAGCGAGGACAGGGATCGAACCTATGACCTTCGGGTTATGAGCCCGACGAGCTACCGCTGCTCTACCTCGCGCTGTGGCTGCAAAGGAAGGCTAAATTTTATAACTGAACAAAGGTTATTTTATTAGTTGGGTTTTTGCCCTTATTTATGCGTCGCATCCCAAAGTTCTTTCGGGGTAACCCTGCCCAGAAAAAGCTTTACAAACTTCTTCTTCTCATCATAAAGCGCAAAATCGGGATACGACTTCACACCAAAATAATCAATATAGAAAAACTCATAGTCGCGGCCGACAGCTTTTATATTCTTGTAGTCGGCCATTTTATATTCTTTATAAAACTCGCGCAGCCGGGTCATACTTTGGGCTGGAGTAACCCAATAGAAGTCGATATTGCTGAGGCTGTCCATACCCCGCAATATTTCGCGGGTCACATCCTGGCAGTGTTTGCAGTCGGGTTCAAAAAGTACCAATAGCGAATAGCGGCCCTTAGGTATGTTGTAGGTATTCAGCACGTTAAAGCTATCCAGCAGCCGGATGTTAAATGCCGGCAGGTCAGGATACTTTTTATACAGCAAAGTATCTTTAGGTGCTTCTGCGGCCGGAGTTTCCTGGGCATAGTTAACCGCACAGCAGGCAATCAGTAATAAAAGCAACAATAGTTTCTTCATCATAGTTGGTCAGCCTCGTTATCAATCGTAAAATAACTACAATTTGTGGTCTTAGCACCAATATCTCATAAGTTTTAGCATTTGGTTGATGAACGCATCACCTAAATGGCTTTTTTGCCCTGTTTGCATATTGTATTACCTTAGCAACATGCCGGAAAAGAAATTGTTTTTACTAGACGCATTAGCGTTAATATATCGTGCCTATTACGCTTTAATTCGCAGCCCGAGAATAACCAGCAAAGGGCGGAATACCAATGCCCAGTTTGGGTTCACCAGTACCTTGCTCGATCTCATCAATAAAGAAAAGCCTACCCACCTTGCAGTGGTGTTCGATACATCGGCACCTACAGAGCGCCATACTGACTTTGAAGCCTACAAGGCCAACCGCCAGGAAACACCTGAAGACCTGCGCGATGCATTACCGGATATTAAACGCATTATTAAAGGTTTTAACCTGCCTTGCCTGGAGCTGGATGGCTTTGAGGCCGATGACATTATTGGTACGCTGGCTATTGAAGCCGCAAACCTTGGTTATTCCGTATACATGGTAACGCCAGATAAAGATTACGGGCAGATAGTTCGCGAAAATATTTACATGTACAAGCCACCTTTCCAGGGCAATGCCCCGGAGATTTTAGGTGAAAAAGAGATTTGCGAAAAGTGGGGCATCAAACGCATAGACCAGGTAATAGATATGCTGGCGTTGATGGGCGATGCGGTAGATAATATTCCCGGCATACCGGGCGTAGGCGAAAAGACCGCTGCAAAATTGCTTGCTGAATACGACAACGTAGAAAACATACTCGCCAATGCCGACAAGATAAAGGGCGCTATGGGCGAAAAGGTAAAGAATGGCAGGGAATCGGCAATGATGTCCAAGAAGCTGGCCACCATTATTACCAATGTGCCTATTGCATTCCACGAAGAAGATTTCCGCATCAAGGAAAAGAACGCTGATGACCTTACCGCCATATTTAATGAACTGGAGTTTAAGACGCTGGCAAAACGCGTATTGGGCGAACCTGCCGGCGCTGAAAAGCCGCAGTCGACAGACCTTTTTGGTAACGTAATACAGCAAAAGCAAGCTTACACCGCACCAACACAGGCGCAGGAAATACAAACGGCAATTGACGATGCGGCTGATGTCCCGACTCACCTCACATCAATAGAAACAACGCCGCACACCTACCATCTGGTAACAACCGACAGCGAGATAACAGAACTTATCCAAAAGCTATCTGCACAAAAAGAATTGGCTTTCGATACGGAAACCACCGATGTGGATGCTAACCTTGCAGATATTGTGGGCATGAGTTTTAGCTGGGAAAAGGGCATCGGTTATTATGTAACGCTGCCTGCTGAAAGAGAAGCTGTAATAGCGATTCTTGACCGCTTCAAGCCGTTGTTTGAGAGTGAAGATATTTTGTGGGTCGGCCAGAACCTGAAGTACGATATGCTGATGCTGAAATGGCTCGGCTTTGAACTAAAGGGAAAGATTTATGATACCATGCTGGCGCATTATGTAATAGACCCAGATGGTAAGCGCAGCATGGATATGCTTAGTGCCAAGTACCTGAGCTATCAGCCGGTATCTATTGAAACATTGATAGGCAAAAAAGGAAAGGGCCAGCTTTCTATGCGCGATGCGCCACTGGAGCAGGTTAAAGAGTATGCGGCTGAAGATGCTGATGTTACTTTCCAACTCAAGCAGGTGTTCGATCCATTGCTGGTAACACAGGAAGTGGGGCGTGTATTCAATGAAGTAGAGAACCCATTGGTGCCAGTGTTGCTGGATATGGAGTTCGAAGGCGTTAACCTGGATGTTACCTTCCTGAAAGAATATTCTAACGACCTGGATAAAGACATTAAGCAGGTAGAAAGCAGCATCTATGCCCATGCCGGAGTTAACTTCAATATTGGTTCGCCAAAGCAATTGGGCGAGGTATTATTTGAGGTAATGAAAATTGATGCAGGCCAGAAGAAAACCAAGACGGGACAATACGCAACAGGCGAAGATATTTTACAAAAACTGCGTCACAAGCATGCGATAGTAGAGGACATACTTACCTATCGCGAACTAACCAAACTGAAGAGTACTTATGTCGATTCGTTACCGGGCCTTATCAATCCGCGCACAGGCAGGCTGCATACAAGTTACAACCAGGCTGTAGCGGTAACCGGGAGGCTCAGTAGTAACAACCCCAACCTACAGAATATACCAATCCGCACCGAACGCGGCAGGGAAATACGAAAGGCTTTCTTACCACGTAATTCCGACCACGTATTGGTATCTGCCGATTACTCGCAGATAGAATTACGCATAGTTGCAGCCATTAGCGGCGATGCCAACATGATACAGGCTTTCAAGGATAATAAAGACATACATACCGCAACCGCAGCCAAGGTTTATAACATAGAGGAAAGCGCTGTAACATCAACTATGCGCCGTGCGGCCAAGGCTGTAAACTTCGGCATCATCTATGGCCAGTCGGCATTCGGGCTATCAGAAAATATTGGCGTGAGCCGGACAGAAGCAAAGTCCATTATTGATAATTACTTTGCGCAATACCCTGCTGTAAAACAATACATGGACCGCTCCATCAACTTCGCGAAAGAACATGGTTATGTAGAAACAGTTATGGGCCGTAAACGTTGGTTAAAGGACATCTATTCTGCCAACTTCACCGTACGTGGTTATGCAGAGCGTAACGCCATCAACATGCCGATACAGGGCACTGCAGCCGATATGATAAAGCTGGCCATGATAACCATTCACAAGGAGCTGAAGAAAGAAAAACTACAAACCAAAATGATACTGCAGGTGCATGATGAATTGGTGTTTGATGTTCCGGTTGCTGAGCTGGAAATTGTAAAGCCTATCATAAAGCGCTGTATGGAATCTGCCATGGAATTACCACATGGCGTACCATCAAATGTAGAAGTAGGTTCGGGTGATAACTGGTTGCAGGCACACTAATTAAGTGGGCAGTCTACAGCAGGCAGTTGGCAGTCTGTGGTTTAATGTAATGTAGATAGTATTTCGTATATTTGTTTAAAATAGAGAAAATGAATCTTGTCGTTATTGACAATAAGTCTTACGTGGTTATGCCTGTGGAGAGCTACGAGGCGCTGCAAAAAAAAGCAGCTTTAAAATCGCGGCCTGAGAAAGTGTTAACTATTGAAGAGGCCAGGGCACACAGTAAAAAGCTGATCAGAAAGTGGGCAGCAGAAAAATAGTTGTAAAGGAATCTGCAGCTACTAGCATCGCACAAGTTGCATGGTATTTTGAATCAAAAGGTCTCATTGCGACAGCCGAGCAATTTGCAGACGACGTTTACGATTATTTGGTCAAGCTCTCAGACTCCCGAAGGAACCATGCGCTATGCCGTGAGCCGGGAAGAGCAATGATTGGCTATAAATGTGTTCCTTACAAAAAAAGTATACTATCGTATTTATAGAAACTGATGCGGATATAACTGTTTGCGAATTTATTCCATCCAAAATGATTTATTGGTGATTTGATTAGAATTGCTTTTATAGTTTTCAACTGATTTTCTTGGCGAGACTAATAATCATACTATCTTTTTTATTGCTTATTTCGAGTAGCTTAATTGCGGGAGTTCATGTCAGGAAACGTTAAGTTGAGACTTTGTTTTGCACCCATCCAACAGAAATTTTGTGCAATTTTGATTCTACGTATAGCTCAGTAAGTAAGGAATCTCAACTCAGCATGGTTGATAATGTTGAAATTGGAGTTGTTAAACATAAGCACTTCGGCTCACTGTCACTTATTTGTGGGGTTGTTTGTGTTTGTTTCATGGCGATATTCATTTACTTTTTATTTCATTGGCAGCCCCTGCTTTATCTTTCGGCTAAAGCCGGTTTGTTTTTCTCATTTCCACGGCTTAAAAGCCGTGGCTATTGTTAGCATAAACTGTAATAATCTGCTCTATTGGAAACTGGTTAAAGTAAGAACTAAAAACGCAGGAAAAAGCGTTTGCTAACACCATGGGTAGCTATACCTTACAGCACCAAACCCGAAAAGGGTTAAACCCCATATTTGATGGTATTTCAACACTTACTCGGTAATCGCTGGAATTATTGTGTTTTCGCCCGCTGTTTAGCGGCCTTTTTACTATAATATTAGAGAAACTTTATTAATTTAGTGCCGTATAGTTGCCCTTTGCGGGTACAAACAAATTCTGAATGAAAAAAGGTCTGCTCACGGTGGGTTTATTGGCGTCTTTTGCGCTCGCATCCCATGCACAAAAATATTTGGGTGTCGCTACCAGTAACTGGGGTGGCATTTCTTCTGTTTATCTTAATCCTGCTAATGTTGCTGATAACAAAGACCGTCTGGTTATTGATGTGCTGAACCTGAATGCTGGTATTGATAACAGCCTTGGCAAGATCAATTCTATCCGCGATATATCCAAGTTCATTAAAGACGACAATACCGACGTAAATTCTGTATTTGCATTTTCAAATAAAAAAGAATTCAGCCTGCAGGCGCCATATTTCGAAATGCGCGGACCTGCAATTATGGCGAGCATTAACCATCGGTTCAGTTTTGCCATTACTACCCGGTTAAGGGGCTTTAACCAGTTTAACCATTTCGATCAGACCCTCTATCGTACCATACTGGATACCGGCTATGTTTCTAACGGAAATATTGATCTCGTTTCAAAAGATTTTAACTGGACCGCTCACTTATGGGCTGAAACCGGGCTTACAGTAGGTGCAGTAGTTCTAGAAAAAGGGCATCATCTGGTAAAAGTTGGCGCGACAGTGCGCTATCTGGCCGGTGTTGGTTACCTTGGTTTAAAAGGCACGCTGGATGCGCATTATGTTAAGGGTGCAGACTCGTTCTATGCTGATAACCTCAACATGCAGTATGCCAGCAATATACTTACAGCACAAGGTGCTTTGGGTGTATCCAGCACCAACTTCTTCACTAAGTTCTTTGGCAAGAAGCAGGGTGGTGGCATTGGCGGCGACCTGGGTGTAGTATATGACTATATACAGGATACAGCAGCTGACCGCTACGATATGGATGGCAAAACCGGTTTGGCTGACCAGTCGAAGAACCGCTACAAACTCAGGCTTTCGGCAGCAATTAACGATTTAGGTTACATCAGGTATAACCAAACCAATAACTATGGTTTGTCAGTATCAGGCAGTGGCCACCTTACCGGTAAAGATCTGTTGAGCAACGTTAAGAATTTCGATGATTTCCGCGCTTACGCAAAGTCAAAAGGTTTTAAGGCCGATACGGGTTTTGTGAGCAGTAAATTATACATGCCGGCTACCTTTATGCTGAGTGCAGATTACCACGCCTGGAGGCGGATTTACGTAAACGCACTGTTTATCAGCAATATTGTAAACAGGCAGAACTTCGGCAATTCTTATTACAACCAATTCAGCATTACTCCGCGTATTGATGCCCGCAATTATAGTGTGGCTATGCCTGTTACCTACAGTGCACTGGCAGGTAATGTTAAGTTGGGCATCGGTGCCAGGTATAAAGGCTTCTTTATTGGCAGTGACGATATGCTGGTATTTATTACGAAGCACCAGTATGGCGCCAACGTTTATGCAGGTGCTTCAATTACCTTCCATAAAAACAAACCTAAAGACCGCGATGGTGACCATGTTTCTGACAAACGTGACCGCTGCCCTGACGAACAGGGTTCATGGTTGCACCGTGGTTGCCCATCAAAAGAAGATACTGCAGACAATTGCCCTGAAGCAAGCGGTCTGGAGTTGCAGGATGCTAAAGACACTGATGGCGATGGCATACCGGACTCGGAAGATGCCTGCCCGGCTGTTGCAGGTACCGCAGAAAATCGCGGTTGTCCCGATGCACATGCTGCTACCAAAGATGTGGTGAACCTTCGCAAAAGTGCGCTTAACTGGCACAATGGCAAAACAAAGCCAAACCTGCATGATCGTAAAGTATTGGACCGCTTTGCAAAATTGCTGAAGGAATATCCTGCCCAGCGCCTGGTAATTGAGGGTTATGTACACATGGGTAAGCCAGCAGAAAGAACAGCAACTGCACTAAAAGAGGCCGCCTACGTAAAAGCTTACCTGGTTAAGAAGGGTATTGAGGCTGGTCGTATAGCTACAGCAGCTGGTGGCAACAATGCAGTGTCAAAAGAGCATCAACTTGTAATAATGATGGCAAAATAGTTACTATTTTGCTAATTTGTGGGTTTTACAGCATAATTTTTGCATGGTTTGGCGTAATAGGCCTACTTTTGCACTCAAATAAAACAATTACAATGAAAAAACAACTTTTACTTCTTGCCGGTTGTGCAATAATGTTCGCATCTTGCGGAAACGACAACAAAGCTGCTGAAGATGCGGCTGCAAACCAGCGTAAGATTGATTCTGCTGCAAGTGCTGCATCAGCTGCTAAAGAAGCAGAAATCAAGGCTGTAAACGATTCTACTATCGCTGCTGCTGCAAAGGCAAAAGCTGATTCAGAAGCAATAGCTAAAGAAGCAGTATCGAAAGATCATGCTAAGCACCCTGCTGGATCAACCAAGCATACAACAACTACTCCTAAGAAAACTGAAACTCCACCTCCTCCACCATCAAATCCTAAAGCAGGTCGTTTTGATGAGAAGGCTGCAAAAGAGACTCAGAAAGCCAATTCAGATAAAAAAGCTGACAGGTTTAAATAGTAGTTTGTCAGGTTTCACTAGTAAATAATATTTGGGGTGCTCATTCAAGAGCGCCCTTTTTTTTGTTTTTCAATAACTGCAATAGTACCTCGCCCTTATAGTAAACCGCTTATGCCATTTGACTATAAAAATTCAGCATTGTCCGAAGGGCTTAAATATGAATTACGGTGGGTCAAAACCCGCGGGATAGGGATAGTATAGCGCCAACCCCAAATGGGGTTGAACGTTATAGCTGTGCCGTTTATTGATGTTGAATTGGTATTACAACGATGATAAATGGGCATAAAAAAGCCCCTGACTTAAAAAGTAGGGGCTCAATAATATAAAATATCTAGACTATTGTGCCCAGGTACCAGAGTAGTTAATAACACCAAGCCTTACGTGAGAAATAGTATAACTCCATGTAATTTTCTTGGTTACAGCATCATAAGTACCAGTACCTGCTACAGCGAAAGTATCAGCATCTGGAATCTGAGTAGGAATTGTTAGTGTGTTGCCTGAAAGAGTAGCATTAACGTCATGAGTGAAGTAAGAATCAGAGAAATGACCGATTTTAACATCGCTGATGCCAGTGCCTGCTACAATTGGAGAAGTATAAGTAGGTAATGCCGCACCACCAACTTTAGTGTCAGAAGCAGTCCATGTTTTTAGTATTTTTTCGCGTGATGCTGTTTCGCAGCTAGAACCTTCATACCCAGTAGGGCAAACACAAGTACCGCCATCGCAAGTACCACCATTCTGGCAGGTTACGCCTTTGCAGGCATCTTTAGTACAAGATGTGTACACAACGGTAGAGAATGTACCTACTGTCATTAAAGCGCTTAACGCAATGAGACGAAATGATTTCATAGACTTTTCAGTTTTTTTAGTTAATTAATTATTTTGTGCAAAGGTAGGGTTTAACCGCTTATCTGAACCAAAAGAGACCTACAAATTTTAATTTTTTCGTGATTTATTAACACCTTATTTTCTCAACATGGGAATGATGCAACAGATTATAGTTAAAGTATAACATATTCATTGTTATTAAGTGTAACTACGAGATGCATTGAAATTCCCCATTTGCTGTTAAAATCCCGAAAGGCTGGCATGATTGTAGAACATTGTGTTTTAAAATGGGCAAAACCCTGTAAGGATAAAATAGAAAATATCAGGCGTTGAAAATAGAACCCCGTGCTCGGGTTTATTCGTGTCACTCGGTTAACCTGCGTCCTACTCTTCCTTTGTCCTGCTGACGCAGGAAGCATCTACGGTAAGATGTACAGGCAAGCCCCATGTAAATTATCCCTCAGGCTGAAAGAGTTTAGCATAGTGGTGAAATGAAAATACTTGCCCGGTGTGAACATAAAACAAACAACCCGCTCATAAGAGCGGGTTGCAAAAAAATATTCCTTCTAAATCTTACAGCATCATATCGCTATCATCGCCGCCGTTGCCTTGTGGGGCTGCTGGCGCTGCTTGTTCAGCTGCTGCTTCATTGTTATTATTTGCGTCATTGTTGGTGCGTTCCGGGCGTGGCCTGTCGCCTTGTGGGCGTGGGCGATCGCCACGGTCGTTGCGGTTGCCACCACCACCGCCATTTCTTGGGCGGTCGTTACGGTCGCCACGGCGGTCATCACCACCTTCACGACGTTCGCGCTTTTCTGGCTCTACATAACCATCAGGCTTTGGCATCAATACTTTACGGCTAAGGCGCAGTTTACCCGTTTTAGGGTCAGTGCCTACCAATTGTATTTTTACTTTATCACCTTCGCTAAGTACACCATCTAAGGTGTCAAGGCGCTTCCAGCTCACTTCTGAGATGTGTAACAAACCTTGTTTACCAGGCATGAACTCAATGAACGCACCGAAAGGAACAATGCTCTTAACGGTACCTTCGTAAGTAGCGCCAATTTCAGGTATAGCAACTATGCTGCGTATCCAGGTAAGGGCTTTATCAACACTTGCTTTATCAGCAGAGAATATCTTAATGATACCTTCGTTACCAACTTCTTCAATGTTGATCTTAGTGCCGGTTTCACGCTGCATTTCCTGTATCACCTTACCACCAGGGCCTATGATAGCGCCAATGAATTCACGGTCGATATTCAGTTGTTCAATACGTGGAGTTTGTGGTTTCAGTTCAGCACGTGGGTTCTCAATGGTATTGTACATCGCATCAAGAATGTGCAGGCGACCACGACGAGCCTGCTCAAGAGCGCTCATCATAATTTCCATGCTCAGGCCATCAACTTTAATGTCCATTTGTATACCACAGATACCGTCACGGGTACCGGTTACTTTAAAGTCCATATCACCCAGGTGATCTTCATCACCAAGTATATCTGTCAATACAGCAAATTTGCCATTCTCGCCAGAGATAAGGCCCATTGCCACACCACTTACGTGCTTAGGGAAAGGGATACCGGCATCCATAAGCGCTAAAGAACCTGCGCAAACAGTAGCCATTGATGAAGAACCATTTGATTCCAGAATATCAGATACCACACGAACCGTATAAGGGTATTCAGCAGGCAGCATTTGCTTCAGTGAACGCATAGCCAGGTTACCATGGCCTACTTCACGACGGCTCTGGCCGCGCATCATTTTCACTTCACCCGTAGAAAACGGAGGGAAGTTATAATGCAGCATGAATTTAACGTAATCGGATGTAGCAGCCGTTTCTGAAAGCAATTCATCATCAACAGTACCTAAAGTAACTGTAGTTAATGATTGTGTTTCACCACGGGTAAATAATGCTGATCCGTGTGGAGAAGGCAATACATCTGTTTCAATAGTAAGCGGACGAACTTCGTCAAGCTTGCGGCCATCAAGGCGCACACGCTCTTCGAGCATCATATCGCGGATAACTTTCTTTTCAAGATCGTGGAAATACATGCCGATCAAAGCAGCATCTTCAGCAGCCGGAGCCGGATCTGCAGTCGCAAATTCCGCTTCGAAATCTTTACGGATCTGCTTGAAGGCATCACCACGTTCGTGCTTGCCTAATGCGCCTTTAGCTACATCATATACCCTTGTTTTACCGTAAGCTTCAATTCTTGCTTCCAGTTCAGTATTGGTGTAAGGCTTTTTGTATTCGCGTTTAGCAGGGTTACCTACTTTTTCACGAAGCGCTTCCTGCAATTTAACCTGCTCCCTGATAGCGTCATGAGCAATCTCAATAGCTTTCAAAAGGCTGGCTTCGTCACATTCGTGAGCTTCACCTTCTACCATCATAATATTCTTAGCGGTAGCGGCAACAATTATATTAAGGTCAGCTTCTTTAAGTTGGGTGCGGCCCGGATTAACGACAAATTCGCCATTAATGCGTGCAACACGTGCTTCAGAAATGATTTCCTGTATTGGAATATCAGAAACAGCTAATGCGGCAGATGATGCCAGGCAAGCCAATGCATCAGGCATTACTTCAGTATCAGAAGAGATAAGGGTAACTAAAACCTGTACATCACACATATAATCATCAGGGAAAAGTGGGCGCAATGCGCGGTCAATCAACCTTGATGTAAGTATTTCGTAATCGTTAAGTCTTGCTTCTCTTTTAAAGAATGAACCTGGAATACGGCCTGCAGAAGCAAATTTTTCCTGGTAATCAACAGAAAGGGGGAAGAATGATTGGCCTGGTTTAGGCTCTTTATTTGCTACGACGGTAGCAAGTATCATACAATTGCCCATACGCACCACTACAGCACCATCAGCCTGCCGCGCCATCCTGCCTGTTTCTATTGAAATTTCACGACCGTCAGCTAGTTTATAAGACGCGGAAATAGGACTTGGGATCATACATAAGTATTTTTAGAATGTCATAAAAAAACAAATTCCCAACCATATCTAGTTGGGAACAGTCGGTTGGCAAACACTTATTTGCGGATACCAAGCTTTTCAATCAGCGAACGATAAGAGCTGAGGTTATTGTTACTGAGGTATTGTAATAAACGTTTACGACGACCTACCATTACAATAAGACCACGGTTAGAAGAAAAATCCTTCTTGTTAACCTTCATATGGCCAGAGATATGGTTGATACGCTCTGTAAGCATAGCGATCTGAGCTTCTATTGAACCTGTATTGGTTTCTGATCCACCAAAGGTTTTAAAAATGTTTGCTTTCTTTTCAGCAGTAAAATGAGACATTTGCATCAAAATTTTTAAATAAACGACACTTTTTGAGTGTGCAAAGATATGAATTAATTTGAAAAAATGGCAATTTGAATTTTAATTAAGATTTTGTGGGTAAAAATAGCCGTTTATTTACAAAAAAATATGTAAGGATCGCCAACAAAGTCATTTTCGGACATACACAAATACTATACCTACACTACCCATCAACCGCTTTGAAAACTTTCTAAAAAAGTCGTCAAAGCTAACCATCAAAGCATTTTATAATCTGCTTCTACATCACAGCTTTATACTTTCTACTAATTACTTTCTACCAATTACTCTCTACTAAATACTCTCTACTAAATACTCTCTACTAACGACTCTCTACTAAATACTCTCTACTAAATACTCTCTACTAACGACTCTCTACTAACGACTCTCTACTAAATACTCTCTACTAATTACTATTTACTAAAAACTCACCTCCGCTTCACCACATACAAATTCACCACCAGTGCCATAAGCAGAAACATAGCTACCAACTGGTGCACCTGTGCAAAGGTTTCAAAAATGCCGAATTTACCCAGCACTATTTTTGGCGATACCAACACGGTAATAATGCCCATTACTACTTGCAGCAGCACCAGCATTAAAGGCCAGTTAATAACGCTTTTTAGTGTGCCCAGGTTCACATTGCGGCGCAGGTATGCAAACCATGCAATAACCATAGCCAGTAAAATATAAGCGATAGTACGGTGCATAAAATGAACGTTTATCATCAATGCACTGAGGTTGACATCTTTTAATAAACCATTCTTAAATACGGTATCCGGCAGGTAGCTGCCATTAATATCCGGCCAGGTCGATGCGGCATTGGCTGCCTTTAAGCCGGCCATAAATGCGCCATACATTAACTGCAAAAAAAGGATGCCTATAGTGGCCAGGGTAAACGTGTTGGCATTTTTATTCGCCACGCGTTTTTCTGCGGGTATCAGTAAAATCAAAGCAAACCAGAGTGTGTAACATGCAAGTATCATTGCTGAAATAAAGTGTGCCGCAAGCCACGTATAATTTACATGCACATCTTCAGGGTTCACACCAGATTTTACCATCAGTATACCTACAACGCCCTGTAAACCGCCGAGTATAAAAAGCACTACAAACGGGCGTATCATCTGCTTATCGAACGATCTTTTCAATAAAAAGTAGACAAAGCCAACTGCAAATACCACGCCCAGCATGCGTGCCCAAACCCTGTGCAGCCATTCCCAAAAGAAGATGGACTTAAAGTCGCTGAGGGTAAACGCACTGTTTACAAATTTATACTGGCCAATTTGCTTGTAGCTGCTAAATGCGTCTTCCCATTGTTTGGTGTTTAATGGCGGAAGAATGCCGAAGATCGGGTCCCATTTGGTTATTGAAAGGCCGGAACCGGTAAGGCGCGTAACACCACCTAGCAGTGTTTGTATAATTATCATTGCTACGCCGGCAAGTAACCACCAGGCAACAGCATTTCTCTTTCTTTGTTCCAAAACGAAACTGAATTTTTGCAAAGGTAAGGTTACCATATTAAATACCGCATGCAGAGCAATGAAAATGAAACTATTTGGCTTGCAGGTACGTAGCTGATAAATATAAAATGACGTTTATCTATAACAAATTTTATCATGTAGAATAAAATTTCGCTCCATTATGTAATTTAACAAATTATTGGAGTATTTTTGGCTACATTGCTCTTTTGAACCTCAGTATATAGGTAAAGAAACTATAAATATTTTAAAAATGGGGTGAATATCTTGCTGCAGTTTATCACTAAAACAGTAATATGCTTACATTTGCGGGTGGTAATATATGCCACAACATTGTAGTAAACGCGTATTCGGAAATTGAGGCATGTTGTAGTTGTAGCACATAATGACATGTAGTTGATTTGCCTGAAAAATATTTTTTCTAATTTTATATTATAAAATCACCAACCACCATGAGAAAAGCAGATATTGTAGGTAGCATTGCAGAAAAAACGGGAATACCTAAAGTGGATATACTCGTTGCATTGGAAACCTTTTTCAAAGAAGTGAAAACATCGCTTATTGAAGGCGAACCTGTTTACGTAAGGGGCTTCGGCAGCTTTATTCTGAAAAAACGTGCAGCAAAAATTGGCCGCAACATTAAGAAGAATGTTGCTGTTGATATTCCTGAACATTTTATCCCTGCATTTAAGCCGGCAAAAGAATTTTCAGTTGCAGTGAAAGACTCTAAGCACGAGCTGAAAGAGCATAGCGAAGTAGATGCCAGCGATAAGGAGTAGGCAACGCATGACGGAAGGCAATGCGATTTTGCTACCTTTGCAAAAAAATATAAAGTCAATTGAAGGCAGTACATTATTATACCATTGCGGGAGCAATATCGTTAACGGCACTTTTATATTGGGGAGGGAATACGATTCCACCTGCCAAAAAACCGAGTGCTGATACGCAGGCCCGCCCCGGAGCAATGGGACAGGCAACTACAACGGTAAAGCCGGCTTCAATTGATTCTGTTGTTGTAAATTCAAAAGCAGGCCTGCCGAAAGCAGCTAACGATTCTATAAAAATAATTGAGAACGAACTTGCAGCCATCCGCGATTCTTCGCGCATGGCTGTTGTTTTTACCAAACTCGGAGGCATTTGGGAGCGCAATAAAAAAATACTTGTTGCCACTTATTATAATAGCAAGGCAGCAAAGTTGGAGAATTCAGGAAAGAAGCTTACCTTTGCAGGCCAAATATTTTTGCAACTGATGCAGGAGGAACATTCCCCGTCAGTTCAGGTGTGGGAAGCAGCAGAGGCAGTGAGTTGCCTGGAGCAGTCGCTAAGGATAGATTCAACTAACGAAGATACAAAACTGGCACTTGCATCAGCATACATAGAAGGGACTGGTGAGCCAATGCGTGGGGTAATGATACTGAGAGGAATCACAGCTAAAAACCCTGACGATATACCTGCAAACATGTTACTCGGGCGTATGTCAATACAATCGGGCCAATATGATAAAGCGGTAAAAAGGTTTGAAACTATAATAAAACTTCAACCCGATAATTCGGAAGCTATATATTTCTTAGCACAGAGTTATGAAGGATTGGGTAACAAAGCAAAAGCGATAGAGCTTTTGAAAAAATGCAAAGAGCTGGTAAATAAACCTGAATTTAGCAGGGAAATTGATCAACATATTAATACATTAAAGTAACTTAAAAATTTTAAAACATGCCTTGCGGTAAAAAAAGAAAAAGACATAAGATTGCCACTCACAAACGCAAAAAGCGCCTGAGAAAAAACCGTCATAAGAAGAAATAAGAGGTAATCACAACCTTAATCAGCTTTCTCTGATGCTATTATTTGCATTCACACAACTGTATCTGCAACACATTGCGATACGTTTGTGTGAATGTGTTGTTACATAACTGCACTGCCGGCATTTTTTGCCTGTTTGTAAATGTGTTGCAGCGCTATTTTAATTGTCTCAAAAAGAAAGGTTGGCCGTTTAGCAGCCATTTGATTTTCTATCCTGGTCTTACTGTATTTATAGGAATATTGCCACACTCACTTTGCGTTAAGCCTGTTCTGTAATAAATAATTTAAAGCTACCCGCTAGTTAATACGTCATGCTGCTATGTTGTCAATATCCGTTTACGGACTATGATGATGGTTTAAAGACGGAATAATGAACAAAGAACTTATTATTAATGCATCTGATGAAGGTGTAGAAATAGCTTTATTAGAAGATAAAAAGCTGGTCGAACTTCATTTTGAGCGGGGACAAGACCAATTTGCCGTAGGTGATCTTTACCTCGGCAGGGTCAAGAAACTGATGCCCGGCCTGAATGCCGTTTTTGTTGACGTCGGTTACGAAAAAGATGCCTTCCTGCACTATACCGATCTAAGTCCTTACCTGCGCTCCCTCATTAAATTCAGTAAGCAATCGGTTGATGGTAACACAGCTTGGGGCGAGCATTTCGGAGCCTTCCAGAATGAAACTGAAATACAGAAGAATGGTAAGATAACTGAGGTATTTAACGGTAAGCCCGAAATACTGGTACAGATACTCAAAGAACCTATTTCATCTAAAGGTCCGAGGTTAAGCTGCGAAATATCTTTACCCGGTCGTTTTGTTGTAGTCACTCCTTTTAACGATGTAGTTGCTATTTCCCGCAAAATACATTCGGCTGACGAGCGTAAACGCTTGCAGAAAATTGTAGAAAGCATTAAGCCTAAAAATTTTGGTGTAATTGTGCGCACAGCGGCTGAGGGTAAGAACACAGCCGAACTGCATGCCGATATACTGGAACTGGAAAAAATGTGGAAGACCATTCAGCGAAACCTGAAAGGTGCGAAAGCGCCGGCAATGGTGCTGGGTGAACAGGATAAAACTACATCAATACTCCGCGACCTGCTGAGCGTAAGCTTTCAGAAAGTAGTAGTGAACGACAAAAAGATAATGACGGAAACGAAAGATTATGTTTCCCGAATTTCTCCTGGCCAACAGGATATTGTAACACTGCACTCCGCACCGCAACCTATTTTCGATACCTATGGTATTTCGAAGCAGGTGAAATCATCTTTTGGTAAAACGGTAAATATGTCAAGCGGCTCGTACCTCATTATTGAGCATACCGAGGCGCTGCATGTTATTGACGTAAACAGCGGTACCCGCCACGGCGAAGCCGGGCAGGAACAGAATGCACTGGCTACCAACCTGGAAGCCGCAGCTGAAATAGTACGGCAAATGCGCCTGCGCGATCTTGGCGGTATCATCATTATCGACTTCATCGATATGAAGCTGCCCGACCATAAAAAGCAGTTGTTCGATGCCATGGAAGAATTTATGGTGAACGACCGTGCAAGGCACACAATTCTACCTATTTCCAAGTTCGGACTGATGCAGATCACGCGCCAACGCCTGCGCCCTGAACTCAACATTTCTACTGCTGAATTGTGCCCTACCTGCAAAGGAACCGGCAAAATAGGCCCGTCAATACTACTGGCCGACGATATTGAAAAAGATTTTAAATACCTCATCAACCAGGGCCACCGCAACCTTACGTTGCACGTGCACCCTATATTGGAGGCATACCTTACCAAGGGTTCCATCCTCAAGCCATCGATATCAAAAAAATGGATGAAGGGCACCAAAGTAAAAATGAAAATTGTAGCCGATAACAATTCACCCCTCACCGAATACCATTTCTATGATGCCCAAACCGACGACATCATAAAACTCTAAGCAAAACCTAAGATATTTTATACAATGGCTCCCAAAGGGGGCCATTGTTGTTTTATACCAGCCCGGAAGCGACCAGCTACAAAAAAATGTCTACTGGAAGCGGGACGCTTCCCCCTACTGGTCGAAGTCCCGCTTCGTCCCCCCCCATGCTGAAGCGTCCCGCTTCAGTCAAATATAATTTGCGTGTCCTACTGGTCGAAGCATCTGCTTCGTCCATCCATCCCTCTGGTCGAAGCGTCCCGCTTCGTCCCACCATGCTGAAGCGTCCCGCTTCAGTCCAATATGAAATTGTGTGCTCGCAAGTGTGATGCTTGCACATGATAAGACCAAGCGGGACGCTTAGGACTAGTTTTAGATTGTACACTGGTCGAAGCGTCACGCTTCGTCCCACCATGCTGAAGCGTCCCGCTTCAGTCTAGAACGTAATTCCCAGAATTGCACAATGCCCCGTAGGGGCTATCTGTTTGTAGTAAATTGTCTGGTTTTTTGTACAATGCCCCATCGGGGGCTATCCAATATTGCCCGAGTAGGGCAACGTCATTGAATAAAGGAATTACCAATAATATTTCGCCCTTACAGGGCTTGTACAATGCTAAAATCTGTATCACAGGGCTGCACCCTGTGCTGATATATTTCGGTCTTTCAGACCTTCGAATACCTCTGGTCGAGCGTCCCGCTTCGTGCCTACATGCTGAAGCGTCCAGCCGCTAGTGTTCGAAAGCCGTCATTGTAATCGGAAATGTCCCGTTAGGGACTACCGCTTTGTAGCAAAATGTAACAATAATGGGCTCATGTCCCATAGGGACTACCCAATATCTGGTAGGAAAATGTGCTAGAAACAGTGTTTCGAACACTAGTGTCGTCCGCTTCGTCCCCCCATACTGAAGCGTCCCGCTTCAGTATAGAAACTAATTCCCGGAATTGCACAATGCCCCGTAGGGGCTATCTGTTTGTAGTAAATTGTATAGCTTTTTGTACAATGCCCCAGCAGGGCTATCCCCCTACATTTCACACCGTGAAAACTATGGGCATAACGTTTTTTCATAACAGGCTTTTCCTGCAACTTTACCACATGAAACACCCGGTTATCAACACAGCAAAAGCAACAACAGTAAACAAGCAACACTATATTTTTGAATTTTGCAGGCAGCAGTTAACAAGCCGGCAACACAATACCGCCAAAAGTATTTTCATTTTTTCAGGCACCGGTTAACAAGTAACTAACAGAAGAAATTTAGGTCCTACAAACGTGCTAGATAATTCGGCACAAGCCGTTTATTCAACACCAAACTTCCAACCTGTCACGATAACTATCGGATAGCTGGCAACGACTTAAAATTCCCGTTATTATTCAGCAGCCACAGCACTATCTTGGCTATGTTGTTAGAATCGTCAATGCCGGAATGTGGTCGCCCCTCAAACTGCATTTTCAAATGTTTCAGCATGGCGCCTAATCCTGCTGGTTTTGAGCCGGGCTTGGAATCACAAAAGATGGTCTTTACATTGGCTATATGCTGTAAAAAGCGCTTGCCGTCAATGCCATGGGCGTCCAGGTTCCGAGGTAATGCGGTCTTCATATCCCAGTCGCCGCAGCTTAGCATGCAGTAACTGGATGCTTCAAGTGGCGCCAGCCAGGTCGTGAAACTTTCCCATACCTGCGGGAATGTTGCGGCCGCATCAACAGTAGGCTGTTCTATACCCGTAAGAGAGGTACAGAATTGGCTAAGTATCGGGTGAAATACAGGCTTCACATAAGTGTGAAAAGTATCAACAACCATCCGTTTTTCAACATCAATAAGAATTGCGGGGAACTCAATAATTTCTTGCGGAACAGGTTTTACAGTTTCATCGCAGGTGGCTTCAAAGTCAATAACCACAAAGTATTTATAGGGCATCATGTATTGGGTATTTAAAAAAATAACAGGACAAAGGTATAATTTATTAAAACACTTCGCCCAGATTAACGAAAAGCCCCTGCGAACCGCCAAGGCCGTAGCCATAATCAATGGCAATATTGGTGCGGGAATATTTATTCAATTTTATGCGCACACCCGCTCCCCAGCCCGGAGTTATCGTCTCAAATTTCCGGGAAGCGAATTCGGTAAAAGATTGCGCATTTGCGAACACTACGCCACCAATAAGGCCGTTGTGCGTAAGCTTAAAGCGGTATTCCGCTTCAAGATATGCCATATTGGGGCTTCGGTAACGGCCCTGTATATAACCCCTGCCGGTATTGCTGTAAGGGTCGCCGCCCGTATTGGGTAGCAGCAGGTAAGGGGCTGTTCCACTAAGTGTAAGCCACTCATAATTCCACAATGCCAGCACATTTTCTGAGCTCTTTGAAAATTTGAAATACTTCCGCACATCAACCACTAACGATCGCCAGGTACCTTCATTCCCGAACACCTTTAGGTTGGGTCGGTATACAACATTAATGAAATTGCCGCCATCGGCATTTATTGCATTTTTGCGGTCATCGTACAAGAAATTAAAAGTGAGGCCCGATGCGAACTCTGTGGGTTGTACACTATCATATTTCTGAAGGTCAGTTTGCCTGTTTGCGGGTGGGTCAAGCTCTTTTATATTGTAAAAGTAGTCGATGTTATAACCTATGCCGGCATACATATTCTTGGAAATTTTGCGAAGCATACTCTGGTGCAGCCGAAAACCGGAATAGTCGATCAGGTAACCATCCAGCAATGCTGTATAGCCACCCAGCCCATAGGTGTAAGAGGGGAACTTGACATAGCGCCAGTCGCTGCTGAAATTGTACTTGTTATCCTTGGTCCAGATATTACTGAGCAGCGGGAAGATGATTTGTTTACGGGCGGTATAGGTCAGGCTGGTTGTTATGATAGATGTATTGGCGTTTGCTTCGGTTTTAAATGCACCATTGGCAGTTACGAGGCCGGCAAACCCGGTTTGCAAGGTATAGCCTGCCGCAGGCACGCCTGAAATACGCAGTTTAGTAGGGTCTTTTGAGGGCGAATCAGTGCGCTGCACTCCGTTCTTGTGTATTAAATGGCCAACCAGGTCTATCAGGTCAATGTGCCGGTCAGTAAATGCATGAATATCCTTCTGGGCGCAGGCCGCGAAAGGTGCACAGGCAACCCATAGTAGGAGAAATAAGGCACTGACAACTTTCAAATACGCTGCATTTTATTGTCCGCTAACAAACAGGAATTTACAAAGGTATAGACTCCGGTTGCGGACGAAAGTTAAATTACGGTCTTTTGCGCTATGCCGGTCTTATTTTTTCATTACCTGGGTTTTGTACAAGTCTTCGCGGGTGTGATTTACGGGTACGCCTAACGCTTCGTAAATATAGTCTTGTGCCAGCGTGCGCACGTTAAGTTTGTTAATTTTAACGTTTTCGGCGGTTGGGAAAACACGGTTACTCTGGAAGATGAAAACTATGCCGGTAGCCGGATCGGCCCAGGTGCAGGTTCCTGTAAAACCCTGGTGGCCAAATGCCTGGCCGCTGCAACGGTTGCCCGCAGGGCCACCATCGTCAGGGTCGGTTGCAGGTTTGTCAAAACCCAGCCCACGGTGATTGAGTGCACTGGTGTATGCAGTAAACATATCGACCGTAGCAGTTTTAAAGAATCTGGTCTTGCCATAAACACCCTTGTTAAGCAACATCTGGTAAATAACAGCAGCATCATGCGCAGTAGAGAAAATACCCGCATGGCCGGCAACACCACCCATCATAGCCGCGCCGGGGTCATGCACATAACCGTGTACTAACTCATTACGGAAGCTGAAGTCCATCTCCGTTGGCGCGATCTGCATAGTGTCAAAACGTGCAAGTGGGTTGAACAAAATATGCGATAGGCCCAAAGGTTTGTAAAACTGCTCTTCAACATATTTATCAAGCGTTTTACCGGTAATCTGTTCTACAACCGCTCCGAGGAAAATAAAATCAAGGTCGCTGTATACGCTCTTACCCTTATTGTCGAGCGGGCTGTTTAGAATGCGGCTCCAGATGGTGTCTTTATAGTCTTTGCGTATGTAAATATGGTCCGCAACAGGCACGCTGTATTCGTCTGACTTTTCTTTTTTATAAAGGTCCTTTTTCAGCTTTCCTTTCTCCGTAAGTGTTTCCTTATAGAAAGGTATCCACGCCTTCAGGCCAGCCTGGTGCATCAGCAGGTCTTTTATAAGCAAGCCTGCTTTGTCAGTACCTTTTGCCAAAGGCAGGTAGTCGCCGAGCGTCTTGTTAATATCCAGTTTGCCTTGTTCTTGTAAACGCATAACGGCCAGGTTAGTAGCCAGCATTTTGGTGCACGATGCCATATCGAACAAGGTGTTGGTATCCACCTTTATGTTCTTGTTCTCGTAGGTATAGCTACCATATGCACGGTCTATAAATACTTTGCCATCGCGTGCAGCAAGTATGCGGCAGCCGGGAAACACGCCATCAACCACACAACGTTGTATAAACATATTAAGCCTGTCGAGCGCGGTGGCATCAATAACGCCAGCATCAGCAGGGAATAAAGTTTTTTCCAGTTCGTGGTGCGTTTCTTTGGTAGCAACCGGAAGCCTTGCAGGGGCAGGGCAAATACTCTTGCCATCAACACAGGCAGTTACAGGTAGTTTACCACGGGCTTTTACTTTTTTCAACAATACATCAGCGGCAACTAATTCTGTGAGGCTGTCATCTTCGTAAGTAACCATTACCGATGCGCTGCCACAGAAGAACTGGCTGGCGTAGGCATTACCCATCAGCACTATCATTACATTGTTTTTGCAGCCAGCCTGGGTAATAAAATTAATGGCCTCATCGCTCAGGCCGTAGTTGCTGCCCGGTGTAAAGCTCACATTGTGTATGCCTACAATTACGGCGTCATACTGTGCCGATTTGGCCAATATGTTCTGGCATGCTTCAGTGGAGCCGCCTTTAGGCAGCCAGGTAGCTTTGAGGGTAGGGTATTGCTGTTTCAGGCTTTCGTAAAAAGGCGTGGTGTTGTTAGCGTTAATGCCTACATAGGTAACGCTCATATTCTCATTCAGTTTGTTCAGAATCTGGTTGTCATCTTTTACCAGGGTTACAGCTTCACGGGCCGTGCTGGTGCGGATATCATCTATTGCGGCATTCAGGTCGCGGGTTATGTTAGTAGTGTCAATATCTTTAAAGGCAGATAGTCCGGCATCGTACTTTGCGGCCAATATTTTACGCACGCTTTTTTCCAGCCTTATCTCTGGTATCATGCCGCTGTCCAGCGCATTTTTTATGCGTTTCAGTCCGGTTGCCACATCCGCTGAAAATAACAAAATGTCGTTACCTGCTTCAAATGCACGCAAATCTGCATCGCCGGAACCAAAGTACTTGGTAATACCTTCCATAACCAGCGCATCCGTAACTATCAGCCCGTTAAAGCCTAGTTTATCTTTAAGTAAAGTGGTAACTGCATTCTTTGAAAGGCTGGTCGGTACATGGGTTGTAGTATCCAGTGCAGGCACTTCTAAATGCCCGATCATTACACTTTTTACACCCGCCGCAACCATCTCCCGGAAAGGATATAATTCCAGTGAATCCAGCTGCCCCATGCTTTTAGATATCAGCGGCATGTCTTTATGCGAATCAATGTTCGTATCGCCATGGCCGGGAAAGTGTTTAGCACAGGCTATAATGCCAAAATTCTGCAAGCCACGCATAAATGCCTTGCCTAGCTCTGCAACCCAATATTTGTTCTCGCCGAATGAGCGGGAGTTAATAACGGGATTAGCTGCATTGTTGTTCACATCAACATCGGGAGCGAAATCAATATGCACACCCAGGCGGCGGCATTGGGCTGCGATTGCAGCACCCATCCGGTAAACCAGCCCTGTATCGCGGGTGGCGCCAAGCATCATTTGTCGAGGGAAATTACGCACGCTGTCCAACCTCATACCCAATCCCCATTCCGCGTCCATGGAAATGATAAGGGGCACTTTGCTGCGGCGCTGATATTTATTGGTGAGCATGGCCTGGCGAACAGGTGCACCCTGCATAAAAGTGATTCCGCCAATATGCTGGGAATCGATAAGTTTATTAATGGCTTCTTCGTTAAGGTTTTTGCCGCCCGAAAAAGCTTTTACAGTAAATAACTGCCCGATGCGTTCTTCCTGCGACAGCGAATTATAAACGCTGTCAATCCAGAGCTTTTTAGGCGATGGTGCCGCACTGCGGTCTTTTTTAGGACCGGCATTTGCAAGAACCGAAAGAGAGAGCAAACAAAAAAGCAGAGGATACCGCACACGGAATGACGTCATAAAGCAAAAATAATTGTATTTGCAGTAAAAGTGCGGGGAAACAACGATAAATAATGCGCTTATTGCATTATACTGCGCAACACAGCGCAAACATACTGCCCGAGCGATGATTAATATGTATATTGCACGTTATATTTACTCTATATGAAAAAAATAATACTTACCTTGATTTTCTTGCCGTTCATGGTAAAAGCTCAAACAAGTATTGTGAGAACACTTGCCGGAACCAGTGTGCCGGGCTATGGTGGTGATGGGTATCCGGCTTCTGTTGCTTTACTGGGTATGGGCATGGATATCGCTATCGATACAACAGGTAATTTGGTATTTGCGGATTATGGTAACGGTCGCGTTCGTAAAATAGATGTAACAGGTGGCATGTCGTTATATGCAGGTAATGGCAGCATCTCCTGTTTGGGGCCAGGCGTAGGTTCTCCGGCTACCTCTGCTAATGTGAACAGGCCCGCAGGCATAGCCAGCGATAGAGCAGGGAACATATATTTTGCAGACAACGGATCTCACATAGTACGCAGGGTAGATGCCGGAGGAATTTTGCAGGCACTGGCAGGGGCATGTGCCATACCTGGTTTCAGTGGCGATCTTGGTCCGGCAGCTGTTGCACGGCTGAATACGCCCTCTGATGTGGCCGTAGATATGTATGGAAATGTGTACATAGCCGATAATGGTAATAACCGTATCCGTAAAGTTGATACTAATGGAATGATCAAAACCATTGCAGGCAATGGTTCCCCAGTGCATTCAGGCGATGGGCTAAGGGCATTGGTGGCGGGTATCAACCATCCGAATAAATTAGCCATTGACCGGGTTGGAAATATCTATTTTTCTGATGGTGGCAACCGCGTACGTAAAATAGGCGTGACAGGAATTATAAGAACCATTTGCGGCACAGGAACGGCGGGATTCAGTGGAGATGGAGGGCCTGCAACTGCTGCAAAAATAAACAGGGCAGATGGCATCGCATTTGACGATGCCGGAAACATTTACATTGCTGACCGGCAGAATAACCGCATACGGGTAATTTATCCGAATGGATTCATCAATACAGTTGGTGGAACCGGCTCCGGTGCCTATAGTACAGATGGTGCGCCTGCTACCTCGGTAAGTATTGCGTCGCCTTACGGATTGTGCACTGATAAACTGGGTAATGTGTTTTTCAATAGCGCATACCGGGTAAGAGAAATACTCTTCAATACCTCGGCACCAGCTTTTGTTTCGGGGCACAGCCAGTCGATTACTATTTGCGATACAAATACCACGACTATAGATGGTGCACTTATAGTTAACGACGGTGATATGGGCCAGACGCTAACATGGAATGTAATACAGAGTCCTGCACATGGTGTGTTAAACGGTGAGTATGCCATTGGCTCAACTGGCGCTGTAATAGGCCCGGAGGGATTAACCTACAGGGCTGACACCGCATATGCTGGCACAGATACTTTTACTATTGCTGTTAATGACGGACATGCCTGCGATACCACCACCTTTTATGTAACCGTGATCCGCTATCCTCATGCAGGGCCACTTACAGGTGCGAGCTTTGTATGCGAAGGCAGCAGTATTACGATCGGTGTAACGGATACTGGCGGCATCTGGACCCATGTAACCGGCAACACAACCGTATCATCAGGTCTGGTAACCGGCATAATGCCGGGCTCAGATACGCTAACCTATACAGTTAGTAATTTTTGCGGCATTGATTCCGTTTCTGATACCATCACAATCAGCCCACTACCACATGCAGGCAGTATTACCGGCCTTGCTGTTATTTGCCCGGGCATAACCGATACGCTTACAGATACTACTACTACCGGTACTTGGGCTGCAAGCAATGGTTATGCAACCATCACGGGTATAGGTGGTGGTGCGCTAATAACGGGAGTTGCGCCGGGTATGGATACGATCAGCTATACGGTTACGAATACTTGCGGCACAGATATAGCCACTTGGATAACTACTGTAAATCCGTTGCCTGATGCGGGTGTAATTACCGGTGTTCTTACAATATGCCCCGGCAGCTCAGATACCTTAACTGATACTGCGACCGGAGGAACCTGGTTGACAACTAATAGCAATGCCACAGTATTTCCGGTTGCCGGAGGCAGCATAATATCGGGCGTTACCGCGGGTATGGATACAGTTATTTACAGCGTTACCAACTACTGTGGTACTGCAACCACATCAGCAACCATTACCATAAACCCACTACCGAATGCAGGAACCATAACAGGCATTTTAACAGTATGCCCGGGCAGTACTGATACGCTTAGTAACACTGCCGGTGGCGGAATTTTGGCTTTCAGCAATAGCCATGCAAGTGTGTTTACGGCTATAGGTGGTTGTGTTGTTACAGGCGCTACCGCCGGGCTGGACACACTTACTTACACGGTATCCAATTATTGTGGTACTGATATAGCCACGCGTGTAATTACTGTAAATCCGTTGCCAGATGCAGGGACAATTAGTGGCCCTGCGGTGCTGTGCGAAGCTGCCACAATTTCGTTGGTAGATACGGTTAGCGGCGGCATCTGGTCGGTTACCAACAGCAATGCAACGGTTTCAGTAGCGGCAGGGGGCTGTACCATTACAGGAGTTAGCGCTGGTATTGACACCGTTATTCATACCTATACCAATTATTGTGGTACGGATGTAGTAAGCCGAATAATTACCGTAAACCCTTTACCGCATGCCGGAACCATTACCGGTGCTGCAGCTATATGTCCGGGCATTACCGATACATTGTTTGCGAGTACAGGCGGTGGTGTATGGTCAGCCACTGGGAGCCACTCAGCTATTTATGGTTCAGGAGCCAGTAGCGTAATTACCGGCCTCAGCGCAGGCATAGATACTATTGTGCACCTGGTTATTAATTCTTGCGGGTTCGATACAGCAACGCACATTGTTACAATTAATCCGTTGCCATTTGCCGGCACTATAAGCGGCCCGGGTGCAGTTTGCCCGGCAAGCACTATAACGCTCACAGCCAGCTCAAGTGGCGGCAGCTGGATAGCCGCAAACCCGAATGCAACGGTAGATGCTTCAGGTGCGGTAACCGGTGTTAATACCGGGGCTGATACCATAGTATATGCAGTTACCAATAGTTGTGGCACGGCAACAACAACTCACAACCTGACCATAAGCCCATTGCCGGACGCTGGCGTTATTGGTGGTACAACCGCAATATGCCCTGGCATTACGGATACCCTTACCACTACCGTTATTGGTGGTATCTGGTCTGCCAGCAGCGGGCACGTTGCTATTTATGGAATTGCTGGTGGTAGTGTAATAACGGCCCTAACTGAAGGAACGGACACCATAACGCACCTCGTAATTAATTCTTGTGGATTCGACACCGCTGTGCATATTATTACTGTCAGCCCGTTACCACATGCGGGCATTATTAACGGTGCTGCCTCAATTTGCCAGGGTGCAACGGATACCCTTACAGATACTGTAAGCGGCGGTATCTGGACGACAACCAATACTAATGCAATCGTAACTAGTGTAGCAGCCGGTGGTGCAATCACTGCAATAAATGCAGGTATTGATACTGTAGTTTATACTTACACCAACAGTTGCGGAACCGATGTAACTACAAAAGTAATTACTATAATACCACTGCCGGATGCGGGTATTATTACTGGCGTTGACAGCATTTGTTTGGGGGCGAGCAATACTCTGGTAGCTGCAATAACAGGCGGCAATTGGTTCACCGCAAACAACACTCTTTCTATTGCCGGAATAGGCACTTCATGCGGCATATTTGCGCTGAAGACAGGCATAGATACCATAAGCTATGTTGTTACTACAGGCTGTGGTACTGACACCGCGACCTACACGATTGTAATAAATCCGTTGCCAACCGTAGGTGTAATATTCGGAGCATCATTTGGTTGCCCGGGCGATACAGCGTTATTGTTTGATTCACCGGCAAATGGCACCTGGACCGTAACCAACACACATGCGCAAATTACTAATGATGGTGTGTTAAGAATGATAACCGCCGGTATTGATACTGTAATTTATACGGTAGTAAACTCTTGCGGCACGGCTTTCGATCTGCACCCTGTTACTATATACGCATTACCCGATACCGCGAAATTAACCGGTACAGCCAATGTTTGTATTGGCGAATCTCTTAGAATAAAGGCAGATGTTCCTGGTGGCACCTGGGCATCACAAAGCGATGTTGCAACGGTTGATAATGGCGTAGTTACCGGTGTGCATGCAGGTATCGATATTATCTCTTACACCCTGACTACAGTGTGCGGTGTTGCTACTACCCTGAAAATGCTGGTGGTCGATTCCTGTTATACTATTCCGGCAGATAGTGTGAAAAAAGGCCTCGTACATATTTACCCTAGCCCAACTAGCGATAAGGTTACTATAGAAACAGTGCCCGGTAATTTTGACCAGTACATGGTTATTGGTATGGATGGATCTGTATTCGTTAAGGGACCGATATTGTCGCCTCTGGTGGACGTTTACTTCACCAACTTTGCACCAGGCCTCTACTTCATAAAACTAACCGGACCTTTCGGAGGTTGGTCAGAAAGAGTATTGAAGCAGTAGGTCAATAGATTTGGTATGCTAACCATCGCGCCCTGCCCATTTTATGAACTCGCCTAAGTTTCGATTTGACAACTTTTTGGAAAGTTGTCAAATCGAAACTTAGGGAATCTTCTGTTATTCTTTTGCTATACATCAACCGCTTTGACAACTTTCAAAAAAGTTGTCAAAGCTAACCACAGCAAGCATTGCACGCAAAAACGCCCATTAATTTACTTTGTGACGCCCTTCTCCAAACCATAAATACTTTCAACCAAATATTGGCGGTAAGAGAGTTTTTCATTGCGCGATTCGTAACCCTTCGTACCAGTTTTAGGGTCAACTTCCAACGCATATTTACCGGTGCCACCACCTATAAAATAATGGCCATTTTGTTTGCTTACACTGCCCATATATTGGTTGTACGGAGCAGGTATTGTAAATGCCTTAAACGAGATTATTTTTTTGTGTTTTTCATCCAGCCCAAACTCCAGTACACGCGAAATTTTTCGTTTGGTACTGTCGCCATTATCCAGCAATAAAAGGGTTTTATTATTATCACTTAAAGTAGCGTGGTGCTGCCGCTGAAATACCATGCTGTCCTTTAGCGGGAAGTCAGAATTTTTGCCACCCAGCCGCCACATGATATTGCCGGTGTGCCGGTTAATTTTCACAACCTGATCCGTACTTCTGAAAGAGCAGATAAGGTTACTGTCGCGCGGGTCTATAATCATCGAATTGATGTGCAGGTAGTCTTGCGTCATTACAGCCGATATGTAAATATTTTTCTCACTACTCGTTGTATAAAATTCAGGGTATTGTGTTGCATCCCATTGCCAAATAACCTTGCCATTTTCAACTTCCTGTATAATATTTGCCGCAACTTTCAGATTCTTATCTGGTTTCAGGTTGCCGGGAATGTTGTTTACTTTCTTTTCGTATGATGCGCAGGCTATGTAGTGGTTTTCTGATAGCAATATGAAGTCGTGCATATCCAGCTCCTGTCTGTTGTCCAGCACTATGTCATTGTGCGGCAAAAGGTGCATTTGTTTTATTTCATTCAGTGCAGCGTCTAGCAATACAGCATAGCCCGCCGTTAAAGCTATACGCCTGATGTGGAAGGCATTGGTGTCATTGATCATGTAGGTATAATATACCTTGCCTTTAATTTTCCATTGCCGGAAATCATAAACTGCACCCGGTGCATTGCGTTCTGCAATTGCATTGCCATCCAGGTCAGTGATGAGTAATTGACCTTTATTCCATTTCAGTAAAGTATATGGGGCTGAAAGCACATAGCCCTTAAGTTTTGGGTCGTGACTCAAAACCTTTACATCGGGTGGGGTGGCTTTTACCCCGTCATTACCTTCCCGTTTTTCGTTGCAACGGCTTATCAGCGCGAAAGACACGGGTAGTATCATGAACACCAATATGGCTATAGTGGCAATTTTTGATTTCATTTCTTATGCTGATTGGCGTTGCAAACTACATCAAAAATAGAATTATAGTACGCAGTACAAGCTCATTAACTTAAAGAAAAGAGGTTGCGCGCAAAGCCGCAAAGTCGCAATTTGGATGTTATTCAAAATTTAAGAGGTGCAACTAAAAGTGCTGAAGTATGCGGTTAATGACAATGGTACGTAACAGGTAGATAGTGAACTCAGGCTTTGTACCAACAAAAGTTGAGCGCAGGATTGATTTCCCTCACGTCCTCTGCCCTTATTTTTTAACCTTCAAAATGCCGCTGTATTCTGTTGGCTGTTTCAAAATAGAAAGTGCTTTATCCAGCTCTTTATCGTGTTGCATATTCTGTGCTATCCTGCCGCGGGTAAAATAGTAGCGGGAAACAATTTCATTTTCCAGCATGTACCTTACATTGTCTTTATGCTTCAGCAAGTCTTGTTTTTTATCGTGAGACAGCTTCGATTTCAAGGCATCAAATTCTGACTTGGAATCGTCATAATACTTCTCTTTAACAGCCAGTGCTTTCAGTGAATCAAGCGCATATTCAGTTTCTGTTTTGTAAGAGTAATCTTTCTTATCTACCCACTTTGTAAAATCGTTAAACTCTGCATCCGTAAGTGAGAAAGTGCTTGGGTCAGCTATCTTAGGGTGTTTGCCGGCATAATCAGTAGCATAGTCAAACAGGTAGTTTTTAGTGTACAATGCTACCGCTATCATAGGCATCGGGTCGTCTTTAATTTTTACATCAGGCTCTATACCACCACCGCTTAATACAGTACGGCCATTCATTGTTTTGTATGCCTTTTTCAGTGAATCGGCTATTACGCTTACGCTCTTATCTGCATTACGGTGGGCATAGTCAAGTGCCTGTATGCACCTGCCACTTGGGGTATAATACCTGGCAATGGTCAACTTAAGGTGAGAATTAAAGCCCAGCGGACGTGTTATCTGCACAAGACCTTTACCGTATGAACGTTCGCCAATAATTACACCGCGGTCCATATCCTGCATAGTGCCGGCAACAATTTCGGAAGCTGAAGCGGATGATTTATTAACCAGCACTGCCAGCGGAATATCTTTATTCCATAAGGCGCCATTGGTTTTATATTCCTTATCCATGTCGGGTATCTTACCGCGGGTACTTACCACAAGCTGGTCGCGGTCTACGAATATGTTACAAATATGAACAGCCTCATCAACCAGGCCACCAGGGTTATTGCGCAAATCAAGCACCAGGCCTTTAAGTGCTGGTTGTGCTTTCTGCAAGCTGTCATATGCTGCGCGCACCATGCGGCCGCAACCCTGGGTAAACTGTGTTAGCTTTACAAAAGCGATATCCTTTTGCGGCCCTATCAGCGCAGCATAAGGCACACTTGAAATTTCTATTTCACCGCGCGTGATCATTTTTTGCGATTCAACACCGGTATAAGCATCTCTTATTTTTAGGGTAAGCTGAGTGCCGGGAGAGCCTTTAAGCATAATACTCAGGTCATCAATACTCTTACCTTTTACTGATTGATTGTCAATTGATATAACTGCATCGCCGGGATGCAATCCTGCCTTTTGCGATGGGCTGTTCTCATAAACGTCGCCAATGTATATTTCATCGCCTTTACGGTGCATATTAGCACCAATGCCGCCATATCTGCCGGTCATCATGAATTCATATTCCTCAATGTCCGATTCGGTAATGTAATTGGTATAAGGGTCCAGGTCTTCCAGCATGGCGTCTACACCGGTTTTCACCAGTTTGCCGGGTTCAATCGGGTCAACATAGTAAGAGTTGAGTTCTTTGAACAAATTGGCGTAGACGTCCAGGTTTTTAGCAATTTCAAAATAAGGGTCATTGTTGCTTTTAGCATGTATGAACATGAATGCAACAGCCGATAGTCCTGCACCTGCAATAAAACCCCTGTACTTCTTAATCTTATTCCAAAAAACCATATTATGAGCCTTGTAGTATCAACAAGCAATGTACGAATTGTAATGCTTTTAAAATGCTATGGAAAATATAATTTCCCAAAAAACGTTAAGAATCACACCGTTTTCGTAATTTGTATCAAATATGTTTGTTTAGCTAAATGGCAAACCCCCTCTCTTCTGTCTTGAAAATTAATGCCGGCATTGTTCTGGCGTTATTGTTATGTATAGCTTCCCCGGCAGTTGCGCAAAAACCGTTTGTGGAAGGCGTGATTGTATATAGAGTCAAACTCGCAACGCCTGATAAGCATTACTATGATGGCCAATTTACATTTACCATAAAGGGCGGCAATATAAAAAAGGAATTAAGACTCAGCAACAACTACCAATACGTATTGCTTATTAATACCGCCAGTAAAAGCGCATATTCACTGATTACCCGCAACGGTAAAAAGTATGCCGTGCAGCTGAAAACCGAGGAGCTTGAAAATAGCCAGCGTAAATACGAGGGTTTCGCGCTGAAAGAAGAGAAGAATACCGGTAAGGTAATTGCAGGTTATACCGTTTTTAAGGGCCGCGTAACCTATACCGACGGATCTGTATCAGAGATATATTCTACCCCTGACTGGTACCCGGATAAGAGCATAGTTTACGATCATTTTCCGGGCGCAAAATTTCTTCCACTAAGTTACACTTATACCGATGAGAGTGGCTCCAGTATGCAGTTTGAAGCAGAGACAGTGAACATTTCACCGGTTGAAAACAGCATTTTTAAATTGCCGGCAGACTACAAGATCATTTCAAATAATGAATACAGGCAGCTGAGGAAGTAGCTATATTCTTTCCCTTCACTGTTCACCATTTCTTCAGCTACTGCGCTTACCTTTGCTGCAGTTCACTAATTTACAATTTATGGCAGATAGAGCAGGCATAGCCATTCATGGCGGAGCGGGTACCATTTTACGCAGTACAATGACACCTGAATTACAGGAACAGTACGAAGGTGCGCTACAAGCCGCAATGGATGCGGGTTATGCCATAATAAGGGATAGCGGTTCGGCGATGGATGCAGTTGCAGCGGCAGTGGCTTCACTGGAAGATTTTCCGCTGTTCAATGCCAGCAGGGGCGCAGTGTTTAACCATATAGGGCAACATGAAATGGATGCCGCCATTATGAATGGCCGTAACCTGGAAGCAGGTGCGGTATGCGGTGTAGCCCATGTAAAAAACCCGGTGCTCCTTGCGCGGGAAGTAATGCTGCACAGCGGCCATGTAATGCTGGGAGGCAAGGGTGCAGAAGAGTTTGCCAGGGCTCGTAACCTGCCTATGGAAGATGATGGGTATTTTTACACCCTGCAACGCTACAACCAATGGCAGAGTGCCGTTAAAGAAGATAAAGTGCAACTGGATCACACCGATAAAAAGTTCGGTACAGTGGGTGCTGTTGCTTTAGATAAACATGGCAACCTTGCTGCTGCTACCAGTACTGGTGGACTTACCAATAAGAAATTTGGCCGCATAGGCGATAGTCCGGTAATAGGTGCCGGAACCTATGCTAATAACAATACCTGCGCCATCTCCTGCACCGGTGTGGGTGAGCTATTTATACGCTCTGTAGTGGCTTATGATATTTCATGCCTTATGGAATACAAAGGCATGTCTTTGCAGGCTGCCTGCGACCTGGTCGTAATGGAAAAACTGGTGAAAATAGAGGGTGAAGGCGGACTGATAGCTATTGATAAACATGGTAACATTGCCATGCCGTTTAACAGCGAAGGTATGTATCGTGGCTGCAAAGATAATGACGGCAGGAACGAAGTACTGATTTACAGGTAGATGCCCATTGGCTGATGTAGGAATACTAATTGCACTTCAAAAACCAGCATAGATCTCATTGGCTTTGCGCTTGCTTTGCGGATCCTCTGCGCTCATTGCGTTAAAATCAGCAGGCAGGAATTGGCTATATAAACAATATATTCATCAATATAAAGGATTACGAAAACAATAAGGGCCGCAATTTGCGGCCCTTATTCAATAAGTATGGTTCGTTAATTAGAGTAAGAATGGTGCGATAAGCGTAGTCACATTTGCCTGTGTAAACGGCTCGTCAAATGCTTCTGATGCTGCAGTTGCGTTAACCGTTCTTGTGCCATCAGTAAGGGAAGTAATGTTCATACCTTTCTGAATAACATTATCTTCCTGCAGGTAGAAGTTTATGAGCCTTATTTCCGGTGCAGTGTTAAGTGTTACCCATGGTTTAGGAATATCTATTGCCCCCCTGTCGCGGCGCACGTTGCGGATGTAAGCAGCATGCCTAGCCTCAACAGTGCTCATTTGCAGCACTTGTGTAAGTATATCGTTGGTATTGGCAAGCAAATTGCTGAGCTGGCCCTGGTAAGCACGTACCATCATATCTTCGAAAGCCTGAGCTAAAGAAAGAAATGCGTCATAGTTTTCGTAGATACGGAAATTGGCATGTGCAGTAAAATCGTAGGAAGGTGGTGTGTACGGATTGCCTGTAACAGGGTCAGCCGTATACAAATTAGGTGTAAACGGTACCGCGCCCATAGGATCGATAGCATTGCGCAAGAAGGTGATGTGCGCCTTCTGGTGGCCTTCTATCATCAGGAAGCCGTCACGGTCCGCAGGTGGTATAAGGTAGGTTGTGGAATTAGAACCTGTAGCCAGTGCGGTATGATACAAATTATACTGAAAATATTCCAACTCCAGAATGAAATTGAGGGAATTGAGAATACTATCGGTTGTTTTTGCGTAAGTTTTGGTAGTAAATAAAGAACCCAATGCAAATGGCACTGCTGCCATAGCTGCTTTCGAACCTAAGTTCCTGAGCAGGTTACGGCGGTCGCTTTGCTTTTCATACACTCCGGGATCAGCTTGCTCTATTTCGCGCAGAATATTTTTGAAGTTCATGCTTTTGTTATTTGTTTGTAGAATAGGGCAATGCCCGCTTCTGCTTTAATGAATACCGCCGGAATTAAGCAGGTAAATTACTGATGTCGAATTTGGTTTGTATGTATGGTGCCAGTGCATTATACACTTCTATCGGCGCCATTGCCCTGTCAAGCCCATTGGTGTTTACAATAACTGTATCTGCCAGAGAGTTGTGCGCCAGTAATTCGCGAGAATAAGCTGCATGGCGCGCCTGAAGGGTTGCCATTTTAGCGGTAAGCAATACATAATTCGTATCGGTAAAGCGTTTTGCAACACCATTGTAAGCTGCAACAGCCAGGTCTTCGAGCAAAATAGAATTTTTCAGGAAGTCGGTCTTGTCAGCATAGGTAACCGCTGCAAGTACTGTTGTAGTATCAGTGATGGCATTGGTGCCTAAAACTTTTTTCAGTAACACTTTATGTGCATATTGGTGGTCGCGCATATCGGCAAGCAGGTCAAGCTCGCTTTTGGTTAAACCATAGTATGCGGTAAGGTTGGCCTGTGTATAAACTGCGGCTAGTACCTCTTCAACAATTAAAAGAAAATTGAGCAAAGCTACATCGCCCTTACCCACATAAACCGTGTCAGGAGGGGTTCTGCGGCAAGAGGATATTAATATACCCGCACCTGCAATGCCGCCTGCAAGCTGAAGAAAGTTACGGCGCGACACATTATGCATCAACCCTGTTTCTTCCACTTGTGTATTTTCTGATCCCATATTTAGTTTCATACTTATATTGTTTGCACCACTATGCATAGCGATAGTGATGATATTTTGAACACGGCTTAAAATTAAAAAAAAGAGTTGTCAAAGCAACATAATTGCCCTGAATAAAACAATATTAAGTACAATAATACAAAAATTACGCAAATAAACAGCGGTGGGGGTGGAAGACAAATCCAGTTTTGAATTGCCATGGTCTTCAGACCGTGGGAGCGATACCGGATTGATTGGCTAAAGCCGGATTGCACATGCGCTGATCCACGGTCTAAAGCCACCTGGCAATTAGTCAACCATCGCCATTGTTGAAATAAATATTAAATGTATTAATTTCTCATATATTCAATTGCGCCTGGACTGTGGACCAGGTGTGCAGACTGTAGCATCTTATCGCTTTGTTATCACCAGAGCATTTAGTAAAATTCCCGTTCTACGTGCTACTTTTGGTTGCAATAGAGGTCTCCAAAATCAATTCTATGAAATATGCGCTTTTTCTTGTTGCAACTATATTGCTATTTTCCAATGTTGGGCTAGCCCACGAAAAGAAGGTTGCCAGCACCCCGCCGGCATTATACCGTGAGATAGCTACTCAGGACAGCATGATGTTCGCTGCATTCAATACACAAAATCTCGGCGTTTTTAAGAGCTACTTTTCAAACGACCTTGAATGGTTTCAGGATAATGGTGGGCTTATCGGCTATGATACCGTTTTCATGAATTTCGAAAACAATTTTAAGAAAGAGAATAAGCTTACCAGGAAGCTGCTGAAAAAAACCTTAGAAGTGCATCCCATTAAAAATTACGGCGCTATAGAAATTGGGACTCACCAGTTCCGCCACATGGAAAATGGCAGGGAAGAAATTGGCATCTTTAAGTTCCTGATGATCTGGAAAAAGACGGGTAACAAATGGCAAATAACTAGGGTCGTGAGTTATGACCATTGATGGGTATCAACGTTTGGGGATGGAGTAGTGTTCCTGCTCGTGTTCCTTGATGAGTTTTGAAAGCAATTCTAGCTCATTTGATTCTTTAGAATCCTGCTCGATATTTATTTGCATTAATAAAAAGACGCGGGAAAGTGCGTCTTCATATTGTTGTTCGGTTTCTGTGGAGTTTGGTATGGAATGCATAATTTTTTTAATGGCATAAACGCATCTCATTTTTTTCGTAGCTGAAGTTTGTTTCAATCATGCTTATTGATAAATGGGTCAATATCATGACAGAATGAAGTGTTCCAATAAATGATCTAAATTAGTTGAATGTGGAAATGTAGTTGTCTAGATCTTTTTTTATTTTTTTGTACAAAAAACACTTTTTAAACTCCGTGTTAGAGTTTAGAACAACTAAAATGTTCTGTTTTTGATTTTTGTAGTATCCCATTTCATTTAACATTTGTGGGTGATTTTCTGCATACTGAATTTTAATCTGACTTTCTTTTTCTTTTACTAAGGCCGAGTATACACTCTTTAATATCATCATTACTACGTTGTCCTTTATCGTATGACCTTGAGTAAATAAATAAACGTTTTCTTCGGTTAAGCCAAGCGCTTCAAGACTGACTTTCAACACATTGATTTCCTCTTTAACTTGAGAGTAATTCAATTCGAAAAATGAAACTTTACTTTCAACTCTATTTTTTAAACCTTCCAAGGCAGTTGTAAAATTATCTGCAACATCTACTTTGTCAGTTAGTTTTATTTCTGAACAAAAGTCCGCGATTGTAAATGTTGTATGATCGTCGACCTTTCTAAAATGAACGTTCCATAAGAACAAACTATAGATGATTTTCGAATACTCTCTTAAAAAAGTACTAAAGTTCACAATCCTTTTGTCAAATTTGGTTGATTGAACGCACACTGCATGTAAACTATCCTCATAACATTGTAAGTTTTCGATTGAGTAGGAATATGTTTGAAAAATATGGGGATTTTCATTGAGTAACTTCGCCTGATTTGTCAGGTCGGGTAATATATAGTCATAGTCGCTATCTACACAAACTATCAAATACTTGCCCACTTCAAATGAGAGTATTTCCTGACTTTTTTCAATTGCTTTTGCTTTCACCTTATTTGAAGGAGTTTGGATATCAAATGTAATTACTTCGCTTTCATATTCAGCCAGTAAGTTTCTCCCAAACGCAATATCCTCCTCACTTTCTACGTAAACATAAATTCTAAAAGGATCAGTTTTAGGTAGAATTGCATTTAGGGCCTCAATGTAATTTGAGTTAATATTATCAACTAGTTTACTAGGCTGCATGTACTCTTGATTTCGGGTTAGGTTTTACCAAATCGCTAACTTCAGAAACATTGCTATACCAACCTTCCATAATAACAGCTGGAGAATGCGTTGCCAAAATTATTTGAGCATTGGGGTTCAATTCTGTGATATACCCTATCAATTTTTTCTGCCAATCGAAATGTAATGAAATTTCGGGCTCGTCCATAAATAATATTGAATTCTTGTTGTCTTGTACTAAAGTTGTAAGCAAGATAACAAGCATTTGTTTTTCCCCTGACGATAATTGAAACGGGCTAAGTTTCTGTTTTCCTATCAAAAAACTAATTTCATTCTCGTTTCTGTTTATTTTCTTGCCAGTCTGTGAAAAAAGAGAATCAATAATATCTAAAAATCGATTTTTGGGTTCTTCGATTTTTTTTACATCAGTATTTACGGCATTTTTTTTAATCGCATCAAATGCTTTTTTACCGATGTTTAATTGGTAATCAAGATATTTCTTTTGCAACTGAAAAATTTGCCAATCTAATTCTGTTTTGACTGTATCATCTGATAATTTTTTTACAGCATCTGATTGTTTCAAAATAGTATCAAAAGTGCTAACAACGTCGATTTGGAGTAGTTGATTGAGTTCGGCTACCGTCATTTTTAAGTTATCAAATGAAACCACTCCAAACTCGACACTAACTTCTTTAATTTTCTTATAATTCTCCCCCTCTTGTTCTTTTAGTGCAGTTATTAATTGCTCATAATTATTATTGTTCTTAGCTTGTTTTTCTATGTTTTTTATTCGATCTTTTATTTTAACATGCTCTAGTGAAATATATCTACCAGAGTTAAAAGTAATCTTAATATTCTTTACAATCTTTAAGTAAAAATCAGGAAGTTTACCCAAAGTAACTAGTGCACAAACACAATCTAAGATTGTAGTTTTTCCGCTTCCATTTATTCCAGAAAGGATGTTAACGTCAGATAATAAATTCCATTCAATATTATGTTTATCCCACATTCCATTGATCTCAACTTTTGAAATATGCCCAATACTTTCGCTCATGCTTGAATGATTTGAAATTCAAAAGTAACTATTTAACGACTAATTTGGAAAAAGCGTTGCGAAAGGATTGGTAATTATTAATTTGAACAATCTCGTATGCTATAGGCCGATATTTCTTTTCTTGCACACCCCCAGCAATTCATCCACCTCCTCCCTGCTATTAAATGTATGCAGGCAAATGCGTAGCCTTTCGCTACCCAGGGGTACTGTCGGGCGGAGGATGGCTTTTACGTGTATATTTTGCTGTTGTAATCTGGATGCAAGAGTCCGGCTTTTATCGTTATCGCCAATTACAAGGGCCTGTATAGGGCTGGTGCTATCTACCCATCCCTGCATATTGTTTTCGCTGATGCGCTGACGGAAATAAGCGATGAGGTCGTGCAGGGGTTGATTGGTGAATGTTGGCGACGCAAGGTGTTGGTAAGCCCCGGCGATAAGCTGCACAGAATGTGGCGGTAATGCTGTTGTATATATAAACGAGCGGGCAAAGTTAATAAGGTAGTTACGCAACAACTGGCTACCCACTACCACCGCCCCGTGGCAACCCATTGCCTTGCCAAAAGTGTGTACCCTTGCAAATACATCGTCCTCCAACCCCAGGGCATTAACCAACCCTTCGCCATGTGCCCCAAATACGCCGGTGGCATGGGCTTCATCTACTATTAACTGGGCACCATATTGCTTGCAGAGCGTTACGATAGCTGCGAGTGGCGCCATATCGCCATCCATGGAATAGACAGACTCTACAATAACCAAAACTGCGCCGGTTTTAGCAGCCTGCTGTTCCAGTTTTTCACGAAGTGCATCGAGGTTATTATGTGCAAAACGGTATTTATTGGCGCACAAACTCAGCCGTATGCCATCAATAATACTGGCATGGCAAAGCTCGTCGTAAAGTATAGTAGTATGCCGGTCGGCAATGGCTGAGATAAGCCCCGTATTGGCATCGTAACCGGAATTGAATATCAGTGCCGCTTCAGCTTTGTGAAATGCCGCAATGGTTGCTTCAAGGGTTTCGAAAGCAGCGCTGTTGCCAGATATGAGCCTTGAACCGGTGGAGCCGGTTGCCATTAAAAAACTATCAGCAACCAGTTTATGTAATAAGCCGGTTGCTGATATGCCTAAATAGTCATTTGAAAAAAAGTCAGTTCCCTTGCCGGGCAGGGTCAGGTTCCTCAGGTTACCTGTGGCCTGCCGTTCCCTCAGCTTAGCTTCCAGGGCTTGCTCAAGCGGGCTCATGCTCCATTACTTTCTCCTGGCTCTTTTCCTTCACATCTGCAAATGCAGCTTTAGGGGCAAGGCCCAGTAACTTAAACATGTCCATATCGCTGCTGAAGCCCGGATTAGGCGTGGTAAGCAATTTGTCGCCGGCAAAAATAGAGTTGGCTCCGGCCATAAAGCACATAGCCTGCTCCGCAACCGATAGCGCCAACCTACCTGCAGAAAGCCTTACAGCGGAATGCGGCATAATAATACGTGCAGTAGCTATCATGCGCACCAGTTCATCGAACGGTACTTTGCTGTTTTCAGATAATGGCGTGCCTGCAACCGGTACCAATGTATTTATAGGCACTGATTCAGGGTGTTGTGGCAGGTTAACCAGAGTAAGCAACATGCCTACACGGTCTTCCTCTTTTTCACCAAGGCCAATAATACCACCGCTGCAAACCGAAATGCCTGCTTTGCGCACATTAGAAAGCGTGTTCAGGCGGTCGTCGTAAGTACGGGTAGTAATTACTTCGCTATAATGCTCTTCTGATGTATCAACGTTGTGGTTGTAGGCATACAAACCAGCTTCCGCAAGGCGCGCCGCTTGGTGTTCATTCAGCATACCGAGGGTACAGCATACTTCCATATCCATTTGGTTCACGGCTTTAACCATCTCAATCACCCTGTCAAAGTCACTGTTATCCCTTACTTCGCGCCATGCGGCACCCATACAAAAGCGGGAGGCTCCACCGGCCTTGGCAGCAACAGCCGCGCTCACTACTTCGCTGGTTTTCATCAGCGCCTGCACCTGTACGCCGGTACTGTAGCGTGCAGCCTGAGGGCAGTAAGCACAATCTTCAGAGCAACCACCTGTTTTAATAGATAACAGGCTGCTTATCTGCACCTCGCCAAAAACGTGGTTCTTGCTGTGCACATTTGCGGCCTGCAACACCAATGAAAGTAAAGGCTGGTCGTAGATAGCCTTAATTTCCTCTTTTGTCCAGTTATGTCTTAATTCGCCCATAGTATAATAGCTGCTTTGCGGCTGCGAAACTATTCGATTTTTGGCAGTTATTGAAATATACCATTGTTACTGGCACCCATTTGCGCTAATTATTTATGTTGAAATGGGTTATTTTTACATTATTTATTGGTAGTTGGCGAGGTATATATTTCGAATTTATAGCGGGTGAATTGCAGTTAATTAATAAAACGGCTATTTTTCATGCGCCGAACATTACCAATCTTTCAAATAAAATATTAGCTTTATCGTTGCAATGTAGAACATGCACAATAAAATGCCATAATATGGCCCTGTATTTTTTCGTTTTTTCAGCTGTCCTCACACTTTTCTGTGATTGTTTTATCACTAATTTAAGTAGGTGGGGCATAAAATAAAATGTAAAATAAAAGGTACGTACATGGTTATCAGAACTTTGGAATTCTAACATTTAATATTGGTACTATTTAAAACAGATGGCTATGACTTTGGAACAGGCTAATGACCTAAACTTATGGTGGGAACAACAATCATTCTCTGGCAAAGAATTATTTAAACTGGAAGAAAGCGGCGACCTGGTGTTATGCGCAAAACCAAACATCACAGAGCGCACTATTGCTACGATAACCGCTGAAAATGGCGATGCCACACTCAAAAACCTTGTAGAGAAATTTGATACGGTGCTATCAAGGATGCGGGAAGCGGAAGTAGAGTGGCAGGCAACAGATGATAAGCTGAAGCTTGCAGATAAAGTGGAAGGACTAAAGGACTACCTGCAACATGTTGCGGCTATCGGCGATTTTGAAAAGCCAATGGGTATTGTAGCTGACTGGGACAAAGGCATTAAGGCACTGATTGAAGTGAATGTGCAGGCAAAGACGCAGCTGGCGGAACAAGCCGAAGCACTTGCTGAGAGCACTGACTGGAAGGAAACTAACCAGGCCTTTAAAGAAATACTGGACAGATGGAAACAAACCGGCTACATTGACAGGGGCCGTAATGATAAATTATATAACCGCATTGAAGCTGCGCGCAAGGCTTTCGCCGACCGTAAAAGGCTACATCAGGAAGACGAGGAGAAGGACCTTTTCCTTACGCTTGACCTGAAGATAGAATTGGCCGAAAAGGCGGAAGCATTGGCTAATTCCAGCGAATGGAAAGCTGCTACAGAAGCCTTTGTGCAGATCATTGAAAAGTGGAAAACAATTGGTCGCACCCTGCCGAAAAAGAACGAAGAACTTTGGCAGCGTATTATGACTGCCCGCAGCACTTTCTTTGACCGTAAGAAGGAGCACTATAATATGGTGCAGGGCGAACAGGAAGCCAACTACGTTTTAAAACTGGCTATTGTAGAGCGTGCAGAAGCGCTAAGAGAAAGCACAGAATGGAACAACACTGCGCTTGCTTTTGCCGGCCTAATGGAAGAATGGAAAAAGACCGGCCGTATAGCTGCGGATAAAGGCGAAGAACTCTGGAAGCGATATAATGAAGCGCAGGAACAATTCTTTGAAGCACGTAAGAAACATACCGAGTCCACCCGCATGGCGATGGAAAATAACTTTAACCTGAAATCGGCATTGCTGAAGAAGGCTGAGGAAATAAAAAATTCAAACCGTTGGGGCGAGACTACCATCGAAATGAATCGCATTTTTGATGAGTGGAAGAAAATTGGCCCGGTACCACGCGAACACAACAACACCATGTGGGATGCGTTTTTAGGTGCGCGCAAACACTTCTTCAATCGTAAAGATGCTAACCGCGATCAACGCAAAATGTTTGCAGAAGCGCAGAAGTCAGCTCGTATGGAGCAGGCTTATACCATAGTGCACAAAATGCGCGAAGAAATAGCCGTTGAAGAAGAAAAGCTGGCTGACTTTAAGAACGCACTTGATAACGTTACACCGGGTAAAAAAGCTGACGAATTACGCACCCACCTCGAAGTGCTGATAAGTGATAGCAACGCCAGGATGAAGCGCCTGAAAGAAAAGCTTGCAGCAGGCGAAGATGAACTGCAGCATATACAGGAAGAAGAGCGCGCCAAGAAGCAGAAAGATGAAGCAGCAGCTGCCAAAGAAAAAGAAGGTAGTACAGCAACAGCAGAACCAAAAGAAGAGGTTGCAGTTCATGCCGAAGTAGCGGAACCTGTTGCTGAAACTAGAGAGCCGGAAGTAGTGGCAGAGGCAAATGCTGAAGATGCCCCTCAAAACTGATTTAATACTAAATAGATTTACAAAGCCGTCCTTATGGGCGGCTTTTTTAGTGCCGTATTGTACGGGCTAAATATTGCACTAATAATAAACCGCTATCAATTTTATTAAAAAGCATATCCTTTAGACAGTTGCTTGATATCTGAAGCGCTAATGTGATATTGAGCGAGTGCATTGTTCAGAGTATTTTCGACGTCATCAAGGCTGTTGAATATTTTGTTGTGAAAG